>NZ_JONS01000028.1 GCF_000711965.1 Actinomyces israelii DSM 43320 | reverse complement strand
CGGGCCGCGCCGGTGCGCACCGAGGCGAACGAGGCCGCGGCGCCGACCAGGGCCGCCTCACCCAGGGCGCCGCCGTCGCCGGCCTCCACAACCACCCCGGCGACCTCCTGCCCGCACCCATCGGCCAGGCGCGCGGCACGAGCCAGCTCATCGAAGACCACATCCAGATCCACAGGCACACACCCCCGCACCCAGTCGGCCGCACCCAGTCGGCCACGGGGCCTATCGCAGAGACAACAGAAAGAACACAATGTAGCCCAGCCCACACCGCCCCGAAACACCACAGAACCGAACACACCCACCCGCCAGACCCCACCCCACCCACAACGAACCGGCACGAACATGACGGCCGGTAGCCCGTGAGCCGGTGGGACGGGCCGCCCCGCGGGGCGCAGCCCTCCGGTGGCATGACCCCCCACCCGCCCCGCGCGGCACCCGGGCCACGGTCTCCTGGCCCGCGCCGACCATGGCGCGCCTGATCTCACCGCCATCTGGCACGTGCGCCTGCGAGCGCGTCCAAGGCGCCGTCGAGGTGGTCTGGGCGCGGGTGGGACGGCGGCGGAACCACGCAGGCCCGGGGCAGCACTGTCGGCACTGGCGGCCACAACCATGGGGACGCGCTCAAGGCCCGCCAGCAGGAGGCAGGGGACCCCTTCCCCGGCTCAGACGGGGGCGCGCATGAGGGTGCGGACGCGCTCAAGGCCCGCCTCGGCGGCGAGCTCGCGGCGCAGCTCGGGGCGGGTGGAGTACAGCTCCATCACCTGCCGGAGCTGGGTGCAGCCAGCGGTGAGGGAGTCCATGGGCAGGCGCACCAGGCCCGCACCGGGGTCGCAGAGAAGACCGACGAGCATCTGGCCCCTGGAAGCGCCAACCACACGGGGGTGACCATCCCACGGGAGCACCACCTCGCGGCCAGTGCCCGGCGCGAAGCGAGCGCCCCGCGGGTCCAGGAGGATCTCCGGCCCCCCGTGGGGTCGCCGGGTGCCCGACCAGACCATACAGGCGACGACGACGCACACGACCGCTGCGGCCATGGACGGAACGCGCAACCGCTCCTCGTGAGGGATGGCGGCCGCAGCGACCGAGAAGCTGAAAAGCCCGGTCAAGAGAAGCGCCGCCGCACCCATGCGCGTGGCGAGCGGAGAGGCCCACAGCGATGGCAGTGCGACGCCGCTGTCGCTGAGGACCCACTGCTCATCCGCGTGCTCCAAAGGGGACCGGAAGACATACAGCGCGGCGGCCCGCAGCAGCATGAGGATGAAGGTGACGGCGAGCAGGAAGATCATTGTCGTCCTCAACTCGGCGGCGAGAACGGCAATGAGAGCCGCCAGAATCCCGAGCGCCCCGACAAGGGTGCGACGCGGCGCGGCCATCCTTCGGCGATCCGCCCTCGCGCAATCAAGAGCGCCGGGCGGGATCGGAGGCTCCATGACAACGGCGGGCGAGACTTCCGCGCTCCCGCCATCATCGCCCGGCGCACATGCCTTGTTCGACGCGGCGGGTCTGTGGGCGCACGCGCTCGGAAGTGGTAGCGACTCCTCTTCCTCGATCTGCCAGACGGGAACGCTCATGAGGGTGCGGACGCGCTCAAGGCCCGCCTCGGCGGCGAGCTCGTCGCGCAGCTCGGGGTGGGTGGAGTAGAACTCGACCACACGCTGGAGCTGGACGTAGGTCAGGGGGACGGTGCCCATGCGCACGGAGACCGGCGCAGTGCTGGAATCGGGGGTGATGACGAGCGCGGAGCCGAATCTAACGGCGCCGACGACGCGGGGGCCGTCCGTCCACAGGAAGGAGGCCTCGTGGCGGGTACCCGGAGCGACGCGGAGACCTGTAGGGTCGAGGATGATCTCGGCCCCGAGTCGCGGTCGCGGGGTTCTCCGCCATGTCACGACGGCGACAACGATGCAGGCCGTCGCGGCGCAGAGAGAAGGAATGGGGAGATCCTCGGGAACGTCTCTGTCGAAAAGAACCGACCAGGCAGAGAAGAGCCCGAGGGCGGCAAGGAGCAGGGCACCCAGGTGCTTGGCTGCCGGGAAGATCCAGAATCGCGGCAGCGCAATCCCCTCAGAGCACCTGCCCCATCGCCGGGATGCTAGCGCTATGGAAATCCGCATCCCCAGAAGAAGTAGCGCATGGAGCAGGAGAATGAGAATAACTCCGGACCCCAGGAATGCGAGTACAGAGATGTTGTCCCCGGCCGCGTAGTGCACAAGGACCACGAAGACGATGACGGCGTAGAACAGGGAGCGCAGCGGGGCGCCGTTCCGTCTGCCATCCGCCTTCTCGCAGTCGATGGCACCGGACGGCGGCTGAGGCCTGGTTGGGGCGAGCACGCGGTTCTTGCGAGCGGGCCGGCTCCTCGGCACGGGTGAGGAAGTCGGAGCGGCGCCGCCGGTGTCGGCAACCGCATCGCTCACTGCGGCCGCAGCGTCATCGACATCGTTGGTGTCGTCGATCGGCGTGAACGCCTCGTACAGCGCGGCGGGCTCCTGGCTCGGCACGGCCGGTGCGGGAGGAAGGTCCTCCTCGACCCGCCAGACGGGCGTGTACATGAGGGTGCGGACGCGCTCAAGGCCCGCCTCAGCGGCCAGCTCGTCACGCAGCTCGGGGTGGGTGGAGTAGAACTCGACCACGCGCTGGAGCTGGACGTAGCCCAGCGGAATGGGAAATATGGGGAAATACGCTGGAGGTCCTGCGTCCAGGGTGATGACCGCACAGACCTGCGTACCATGACGTGCACGTCCCGCAACAACAGGCTCCAGCTCCCAGGGAATGAACGCACGATAGCGGCCATCGGGCCACAGCCACATTCCCAGAGGTTCAAGAATGACCTCGGGCTTCTGAGGCGGATTCACAGGCATGGTCGCCCAGGTGATAGCAGCGCCGCAGAGCACGGCTAAAACAAGTGGCAGCACCCTGGATGTGCCAGAATGAGTAACACCTGAAGGTACTGGCATCCGTAGCACGACCACGGCACCAGCAACTACCATCGCGGGAGGCATCTGCTCCCACAGAAGAAATCCCCAGCACGGCCCGAACTCAACGGAATCGGTGCCCAGACGCCAGCGGCCGGGCGACTCACGGACCTGGCCGCGCAGCACGAACCTTCCCGCACCGTACAGAATAAGGGCGCATCCGCAAAAAAGAAGTATGACGGTGTACGGCCTGACCGAGCGGAACACGGCGTTGAGAGTAAAAAGGACATCCAGAGTCCCGAGCGTCGAACCCGCCCACGCCTCGATTCCCCGATCGCGGTCGGCGCGGTCGCAGGAATACACTTTCTCTGTCGGCGCCTGGCGCCAGCTGCCGCCCGCACCGCCCCCGGCACGCGAACGCCCGATGTCAGCGGAAGGGGACATGGCCACAGGCTATGCGGGCAGCAGCCACCTGTCCACGGCGAAGGCTTGGAAACAGACGCGTGGCCGAGCAGGCGCGGATCCGCGTCAGCCGTGCCAGCTATCAGAAGTACTTCTCGCGCGCCGGCGTCGGCAAGCTACCCACGAAGCCGTCACCACCGCGGAGGGATACGTCCACCAGTACCAGCCGCACAGGCAGGTTACCTCGCGAGGGGTTCTCTTCCCGGACAGTCCGGCAGTCGGCCCCACAGGGCAGCGCCACTCGGCCGACGCCCGCCGGACTCCTCGGACTGATCTCGACGCGGAACCGAACCGGTTTCGAGCCGGAATACGACCCTTGACGAAGAGGGACCGCGGGGGCAGTGCGGGGCCGGGCATCCGGGTATCTGGTCGTTCGGGCCTCCGCCCAGGGCGCTCCGGCGAACGTGAACGCACCCTTCCAGCGTGAGCGTACTTTCCGCTGGCATTGGGCGCCCAGCCCGCCCGCAGCCCCGATGGGTCCTCAGTCCCTTCCGCGCGACCGGCCTCAGGGCAGGCGGAAGGTCGCCCCGTCGTCGTCGGTGGCGATGAGACCGTCGGCCAGCAGGGAGGCCAGCGCTCGGGCCGGCTGCCCGCCATCCGCCGCCCGGCCCGCGCGGGCCCCGGCCCCGGCCCCACTCGCGGCCCGCAGCAGCGCCCCGGCCCCCAGGGCCGTGCCCGCGTCGGCCTCGCGCAGCCGGGCCATGATCAGGCCCCGCGCCTGGCGGTCCGTCCCGTGCCAGGCCTGCCTGCGGCGCCGGCCGGCGTGCTCGTCCGCCGGCCTGCCCGCCGCCAGCCACGCGCACCTCTCGCGCCACGGGCAGCGCCCGCAGCTCGGCTCGCGGGCGGTGCACACCAGCGCCCCCAGCTCCATGACCGCCACCGACCAGGCGGCCGCCTCGGCGTCGTCCTCGGGCAGAAGCGCCTCGGCCCGCTCACGCTCGGAGCGCACCGGCGCGGGAGGCGGCAGGGCCCGGCCGCCGGCCGCGCGGGCGAGTACGCGCCGCACATTGGTGTCCAGCGTCAGCGCCCGGCGCCCGTAGGCGAAGGCCATGACTGCCCCGGCCGTGTAGTCGCCGATCCCCGGCAGCGCCCGCAGCGCCTCAAGGTCGCAGGGCAGGCGGCCGCCGTGGCGATCGACGACGGCGCGGGCGCACTCCATGAGTCGCAGCGCCCGCCGGGGGTAGCCCAGGCGGCCCCACACCCGCAGGACGTCCCCGGTCTCGGCCGTCGCCAGGGCGGCCGGGTCCGGCCAGCGGCTCATCCACTGCCGCCACGCGGGCACGACCCGGGCCACCGGCGTCTGCTGGCTCATGACCTCCGAGACCAGCACGCCGTAGGGGGTGGTCCCCGGCTCGCGCCACGGCAGGCGCCGGGCGTGCTCGCGGTACCAGTCGACGACCGCCCGTGCGGGCAGTGCCGCCGTCGCCCCGGCCGGGCCGCCGGCAGCGCCTGCAGCACTCACAGCCCTCCCAGCCCTCCCAGCCCTCACAACTCGATGATCATGCGCGTGTTGCCCAGCGTGTTGGGCTTGACCCGCGCCAGGTCGAGGAACTCGGCGACCCCGTCGTCGTGGCTGCGCACCATCTCGGCGAAGGTGTCCATGCCCACCGGGGTGCCCCAGATGGGGTGGAAGCCGTGCGCCGTGAAGAAATCGACCTCGAAGGTCAGGCAGAAGACGCGCCGCAGCCCCAGACCGCGGGCGCGATCGAGCAGCTCGTTCAGGATGGCGCCGCCGACCCCTCGGTGCATGCGGTCCTTGCGCACGGCGAGCGTGCGCACCTCGGCGATGTCGTCCCACATGACGTGCAGGGCCCCGCAGCCGATAATGCCGCCGCTCCTCTCCGGGGAGCCGTCGAGCGACCCCGTGCCCTCGGCGACGGTGAACTCCTGGATGTCCTCGAAGTAGGTGATGAGGTCCTTGGGGATGAGGATGCGGCGATCGGAGTAGGGCCGGACGAGCTCGGCGATGGCGCGGGCGTCCGCGGGGCGGGCGGGGCGCAGGACCATGCGCCAGGGCAGCGCGGACGCCGCGGGCCCGGCCGGCGCGGTGCGCCCGGCCGCCCCGGAGCGCCCGAGCGGGCCGAGGGGCTCGGAGCGCATGGGATACACGCTCCCGGGGGCGGGGTGCTCCGCCGCACGACCGCGCACGGCGCCGTTGAGGGGGCTCGGGCTCGCGCTCATGAGGTCTCCTTCCGCTGATGCAGTGCCAGCACCGCACGGGCAGTGGCATCGTCGACGACGAGGTCGGTGGCCACGCGTGCGCGCAGGGCCGCGACGCAGGCGCGGGCCTTGCCGGTGCCGGCCACGACGCACAGTCTGCGCGGGATGCGCGCCAGTCGGACAGGGGTGGGACCGGTGGCACGGGCATTGAGTTCGATGTCACCCCAGGTGCCGTCGCCCCGCAGCAGGACGGTGCACACGTCCCCGACGACGCCCTCGCGCCGGGCGACGGCCAGGTCGGCGCGGGTGAGGTGGCCGCCCGCGTAGACCTGGCTGGGCAGGGCGCCGGAGCCGGACTCCAGGGTGCCCACGCCGAAGACGGCCAGGCGCGCGGCGGCGACCACGGCCAGGATGCGCTTGATCGAGCGCTCCGACCACATGGCGCGACGGGTCGCGGCCTGGTCGAAGAAGGCGGGCACCGGGAACCCGATCGTGCGCGCCCCCAGGGCGGCGCCCATCCGCGACAGCATCTGGCCGGCCGACGGCCCCTCCTGCATGGGGTCCGAGGCCCCGTTGAGCTGGACGATGGTCAGCCCGGGGATCCGCCTGGCCGGCAGCGCCGCCGCCACCTCGCTCATGGTTCTGCCCCAGGCGGAGCCGACGACGAGCCCGGCGCCGTCCCCGCTCCCGCCCGGGCCGCCGTCGTCCTGCCCGCCGGCGGCCCGCGCGGGCCCTGCGTCGCCGCCATGGGCGCCGGGGGCCTGCGCGAGCTCGCCGACGATATCGACGAAGCGGGAGGCGGCGACGGCGGCGACCTGCTGAAGGCGGTGGATCTCGGTGGTGCCCTCGCGCACGGGGACGATGCGCGCGCGCACGCCGAGCTCGGCCTCGAAGCGCGCCTCCAGGCCGCCGGCCCCGCCGGGCCGGACCAGCTCGATGCGCACGACGCCCTCCCGGCGCGCCCGGGCGAGCAGGCGCGAGACCGTCGAGCGAGAGCAGTGCAGGTGGCGGGCGATGACCTCCATGGTCTCGGCCTGGACGTAGTACATGGAGGCGGCCTCGAAGACCCGCTGCTCCTCGGTGCCGGCGCGCGCTCGCTGAGACTCGCGGGGCTCGGCAGTCCCGGAAGCCCCGGAAGCTCCGGAAGCCCCGTCGGCCCCGGCGCCGCCCGACGTCGGGGCCTGGTCCGGCCGCGCTGCGCCCATCGTCCTCATCCCCCTCTGCCCGGATGTGCACATTCGTGCACATGGCTTGCCCATCGTCTCATAGGGCGGCGATCCTGGATGCAGGACGCTACAGAGACGAAAGAGACGAAGGAGCCCCTCATGAACGCCCGGACCGCCCCGGAGGCCAATGACCTGACGCGCCTGACGCGTGAGCAGCGCACCGCCGCCCTGGAGGAGATGAGCGGCCCCGAGGGACTCGACGTCCTCGTCGTCGGCGGCGGCATCACCGGCGCCGGCATCGCCCTGGACGCGGCCTCCCGCGGCCTGCGCACCGGCGTGGTGGAGATGGGCGACTGGGCCTCGGGCACCTCCACCTGGTCCTCCAAGCTCGTCCACGGCGGTCTGCGCTACCTCTACCAGCTCGACTTCGCCCTGGTCCGCGAGGCCCTTTCGGAGCGCGGCCGCCTGCTCCAGACCACCGCCCCGCACCTGGTCAAGGCCCAGCCCTTCCTGTGGCCGCTCAAGCACCACTACGAGCGCTCCTACTCCGCGGTGGGCGTCGGCATGTACGACGCCCTGGCGCTGGCCGGCGCCCGCGGACACCGCACCGTCCCCATCCAGAAGCACCTGGGGCGCAAGGGCACGCGGGCGCTGGCCCCGGCGCTGGACCCCTCCGGGCTCGTCGGCGCCATCCGCTTCTACGACGCCCGCGTGGACGACGCCCGCCTCGTCATCGACCTCATCCGCACCGCCGTCGGCCTGGGGGCGCTGGCCGCCAGCCGCACGAAGGTGACCGGATTCCTCAAGAGCGCCCACGGCGCCGTCACCGGCGCGGCCGTCACCGACCTGGCCACCGGCGCCACCCACGAGATCCGCGCCAGGCGCACCATCAACGCCACCGGCGTGTGGACCGAGGCCACCCAGAACCTGGCCACCAGCACAGGGGGCCTGAAGGTGCTCACCTCCAAGGGCATCCACATCGTGGTCCCCAAGGAGGCCATCGACGCCGAGACCGGCATCTTCCTGCGCACCGAGAAGTCCGTCCTGTTCATCATCCCGTGGCCGCGCTACTGGGTCATCGGCACCACCGACACCCCGTGGACCGAGGACGTCTCCAAGCCGGTGGCCACGGCCGCGGACGTCGACTACCTCCTGGAGCACGCCAACGAGGTGCTCTCCTGGCCCCTGCGCCGCAGCGACATTATCGGCGTCTACGCGGGGCTGCGCCCCCTGCTCCAGCCCCAGCTCAAGCCCGGGGCGGAGGCGGCCAGCACGAAGGTCTCCCGCGAGCACACGGTCACGCGCGTGGCGCCGGGGCTGACGGCGATCGCAGGCGGCAAGCTGACCACCTACCGCGTCATGGCCGCCGACGCCGTCGACCACGCCCTGGGCGAGGCCCTCGCCCACGCCCACCCCTGCGTCACGGCCGACCTGCCCCTGGTGGGCGCCGCCGGCTACCGCGCCCTGGCCGCGCAGGCCGGCGCCATCGCCCGCGAGCGCGGCTGGACCCTGGACCGGGTCACCCACCTGCTGGACCGCTACGGGGACGAGCTCCCCGCGCTGCTGGCCTCCATCGACGACGACCCCTCCCTGGCCCGGCCGCTGGGCGAGGCGCCCGCCTTCCTGCGCGCGGAGGTCGCCTGGGCCGTCACCCACGAGGGCGCAGCCCACCTCGACGACGTCCTGCTGCGGCGCGTGCGCCTGGACATCGAGCGCCGCGACCGGGGGCTGGGGGCCGCCGACGAGGTCCTGGAGGTGATGGCGCCGCTGCTGGAATGGTCCGACGACGACGTCACGGCCGAGCGGGAGGCCTACGCCGAGCGGGTCGCCCAGATCGCGGCGGCCGAGGCCGAGACCACCGACGCCGCGGCCGTCGCCCACCTGACCCGCGCCGTCTGACCCGCCCCCTCCGAATCATCCTCTCCACCGCACAACGACGTGCAGAAAGGGCGCAACGATGACCCTCACCATGGGGCAGGTCTTCCTGTCCGAGTTCTTCGGCACATTCATCCTCATCCTCCTCGGCGCCGGCGTGTGCGCCGCCGTGACCCTGCCGAAGTCCAAGGCTCAGGCCTCGGGCTGGGTCGTGATCACCTTCGGATGGGGGCTGGCGGTGTTCATGGGCGTCTACGCCGCCTACGCCACCGGCGGCCACCTCAACCCGGCCGTCACCATCGGCCTGGCGGCGGCGGGCAGGGACCTGGCCCCCGGCGTCCCCGCCACCGCGGCCACCGTCGTCGTCTACGTCCTCGCCCAGACGCTGGGCGCCGTCCTCGGCGCCGTGGGGGCCTGGCTGGCCTACAAGAAGCACTTCGACGAGGACGCCCCGGCGGCCGCCAAGCTGGGCTGCTTCGCCACCGCCCCGGGGATCCGCTCCTACGGCTGGAACGTCGTCACCGAGCTCCTGGGCACCTTCGCCCTGGTCGCCTGGGTCCTCTACAACGGCAAGTCCCCCTCCCAGCTGGGCCCGCTCGCCGTCGCCTTCGTGATCGTGTCCATCGGCATGTCGCTGGGAGGCCCCACCGGGTACGCCATCAACCCGGCGCGCGACCTGGGGCCGCGGATCGCCCACGCCCTCCTGCCGATCAAGGGCAAGGGCGGCTCCGACTGGGCCTACTCGTGGGTCCCGGTACTCGGCCCCGTGCTCGGCGCCCTCGCCGCGGGCCTGCTCATCCCCCGCATGGCGGGCCTCTACTGACCCCGGCTCCCGACGGCGGGCGCCCCGAGGGGCCGCCCGCGCACTCACCGCAACGACGCGAAAGGACACCCCATGACCGGTAAGAAGACCGACGAGACATACGTCCTGGCCATCGACCAGGGCACGACCTCGTCACGCGCCATCCTGTTCGACCACGCCGGCAGGATCGTCGCCGTCGACCAGAAGGAGCACGCCCAGATCCTCCCGCGCGCCGGGTGGGTCGAGCACGATGCGACGGAGATCTGGCGCAATGTGCGCTCGGTCGTGGCCGGGGTCCTGTCGGCCGCCGAGGTCAACCGCCACGAGATCGCCGCCGTCGGCATCACCAACCAGCGCGAGAGCGCCGTCGTGTGGGACCGGGCCACCGGCGAGCCCGTCCACAACGTCATCGTCTGGCAGGACACCCGCACCCAGAGGATCTGCGACCGCCTGGCGGCCGCGGCCCCGGCGCCGGACGGCTCCCCCGACTACGACCGCTACAAGGACCGGGTGGGCCTGGGGCTGGCCACCTACTTCGCCGGCCCCAAGATCGCCTGGATCCTGGAGAACGTCGAGGGCGCCCGCGAGCGCGCCGAGGCCGGGGAGCTGCTGGCCGGCACCATGGACACCTGGGTGCTGTGGAACCTCACCGGCGGGACGGACGGCGGCGTGCACGCCACCGACGTCACCAACGCCTCTCGCACCATGCTCATGAACATCGACACCCTGGACTGGAACCCCGAGATCTGCGCGGACATGGGGATCCCCGCCTCCATGCTCCCCGAGATCCGCCCCTCCTCGAGCGTGTTCGGGCTCGGCCGCAAGAACGGCCTGCTCATCGACACCCCCATCGCCGGGATCCTGGGCGACCAGCAGGCGGCGACCTTCGGCCAGGCCTGCTTCGAGGTGGGCCAGGCCAAGAACACCTACGGCACCGGCTGCTTCATGCTCATGAACACCGGCACCACCCCGGTGCGCAGCCGCAACGGCCTGCTGACCACCGTGTGCTACCAGGTCGAGGGCCAGGCCCCCGTCTACGCCCTGGAGGGCTCGATCGCGGTGGCCGGGTCGCTCGTGCAGTGGCTGCGCGACAACCTCGGCATTATCGCCGAGTCCCGGGACATCGAGGCGCTGGCCCGCTCGGTGGACGACAACGGCGGCGCCTACTTCGTGCCCGCCTTCTCCGGGCTCTTCGCCCCGCACTGGCGGCCCGACGCGCGCGGCGCCCTGGTAGGGCTGACCCGCTACGTCAACAAGGGGCACATCGCCCGGGCCGTGGAGGAGGCCACCGCCTTCCAGACCCGGGAGGTGCTGGAGGCCATGAACCGGGACGCCGAGGCCTCCGGCACGACTCTTCAGGAGCTCAAGGTCGACGGCGGCATGACCCGCGACGAGCTGCTCATGCAGTTCCAGGCGGACCAGATCGGCGTGCCGGTGGTGCGGCCGCAGGTGACCGAGACCACGGCGCTCGGCGCCGCCTACGCCGCCGGCATCGCGGTGGGCTTCTGGGCGGGCACGCACGACGTCGTCGCCAACTGGGCGGAGGGCCGCCGCTGGGAGCCCACGATGGAGGAGGCCGAGCGCGAGCGCCTCTTCCGCAACTGGGTCAAGGCTGTGACGCGCACCCTTGACTGGGTGGACGACGATGTCGTCGAGTAGCCTTTTATCATCCCCCTGCGACTGATCGCCATCGGGCAGCCCGGCCTGCGCTCCCGTGATGGTTCTCGGGGCGCAGGCCGCCAAGGGCTAAGGAGAACACATATGGAGCCGGATCAGATCGTGAGCGCGCTGCGCCGCCACGCGCCGCTGGCACTGGCGCACGTCGTGCTGGGCGCCGTGATCGGGCTGGGCATCGCGTTCCTCAGCCCGCCGGTCTACTCCTCCCACACGAAGGCGCTCGTGGCGGCCGACGGCGGCGACGGCACCCAGGCGGTCTCCTCCGCCTCGTCGGTGATCACCTCCATCATGCCCACGCTCGTGGAGATCGGCACGTCCCAGTCCGTCGTGGACCAGGTCGCCGCCTCCACCGGCATCGACCGGAGCAAGGTCGCCGGCGCGGTGACGCTGTCGAACCCGACGAACAGCCTCATTATCGATGTCACCGCGCGGGCCGCCTCGCCGGAGGAGGCCCAGGCCATCGCGCAGGGCGAGATCACCGTCCTGCGCGGCGAGATCGGCAATATGTCCATCCAGAAGGAGAACTCCACCACCCTGACACTGACCGACATCGACCCCGCCTCGCTCCCGACATCGCCGTCGGGCCCCTCCCGCCTCCGCTACTCCCTGATCGGCGCGGTCATCGGGGCGGTTCTCGGAGCCGGGACGGCCCTGCTCATGAGCAAGCTGAACCCGGCGCCGGCGACCGGCAGGTCGAGGGCCGCGGCCGGCGGCGACGGCGCGGACGTCGCCGGGCCGGGCGCCTACCCGGGTGGCGGAGCCAGCGGCTACCCGGATGACGAGACCGGCGTCTACGCGAGCGGGGCCGACAGCTATGCGGACGGCTACATGGGAGGCGGGCCGGCCGCCGCCAGAGTCGGCCGCCGCACACGCGCCATGCCGCCGTCGGTCCCGTTGAGCTACGGCCCAACCGGTTCGGGGACCTCGTCGTCGGCACCACTGACGTGACGGACGGCGTCCCCTTCCCTGCCGCGCCCCTCAGGGGCGCGGCAGCAGCCGCCTCGGCGATCAGCGCGGCGCCCGCCGCGGGGGCCGCCGAGGCAGCCGGGGAGCGCAGGGGCCGCCTGCGGCCGGCACCGGCCGCGGGCGCCGAAGGAGGGCGGGCCGCGGACCGCTGGGCCTGGGAGCCGCCGCTGGCCGCGGTGCTCCTCGTGCTGGTGGGCTGGCGCACCCAGATCGCCGGCGGGCTGCGCATCAGCGACTGCGCGGCCCTGGCGGCCCTGCCCGTGACCTGGTCCGCCGTGCACCGCTCGCGGCGCTTCTCCCTCCTGCTCACGATCGCCCTGCTCGCAGCGGCAGCCGGATGCGTGCTGTCCCTCTCGGTGGGCGACCGCTTCAATGTCTCCTCCTCCATCCAGCGCGACCAGCTGCTCTTCGCCATCGGCCTGCCCGCCGCCGCGGCGGCTTTCGTGTGGGGCCGCGAGCGGCTCGGGATCGAGGGCGCCGTCATCGCCTTCGGCACCGGCGTGATCCTGAGCAGCCTCCACCTCCTGCGCTCCTCGCCCAACCCGTGGAAGACCGGCCTGGGGGCCGCGGTGAGCGTGGTCGTGCTGGCGCTCGCGCACCGGTTCGGACGCGGCGGGCAGCTCCTGGCCGCCGCGGTGCTGGGCGGCATCTTCCTGTTCCGCGACTCCCGCGGCTCAACCGGCATGCTCATGCTCATCGTCGCCCTCCTGACCTGGCAGATCATCTCGGACAGGCTGCGCACCAAGACATTGACGCCCGCCAGCCTGCGCCTGCGCCAGATCCTGCTGCTGACGGGGCTGACCGCGGCGGCTGTGCTCGCCGTCGTGGCGGCCTCTCTGGCGGGATACCTGGGGGAAGACGTCCAGGAGCGCACCGCCGCCCAGTCGCGCGGCTCCACCAACCTGCTCTTCGCCGCGCGCCCCGAGCTGGGCGCCTCGTGGGCGCTGCTGACCCACAGGCCGTGGGGCTACGGGGCCGGGGTCCTGCCCCGCTACGAGGACGTCCGCACCGCCATGCAGGGAATGGCCTCCCTGCACTACAACCCCGACAACGGCTACGTCCACAAGTACATGTTCGGCCACGGCTTCGAGCTGCACTCCGGCCTGGTGGACGCCTGGATCGCCCTGTCGGTGCCCGGCGCCGCCCTCATCGCGCTCGTCGCCTGGCTGGGGCTGCTCGCCCTGTGGGACAACCTGGGGACCGCGCGGCTCCAGGCGTGGCTGCTGTTCACCGTGCTCCTGGTGCTCATGAACGCGGCGATCGGCCCCCTGCCCGTCCTGCCGCCCTACCTGGTGCTCGCCGCGGGGACGGCCCTGTGCCTTGAGCCGAGTGCGCCCCCGCCGCGTCGAGATCGGTCCTAGCCCGCGCCGGGACCGGTCGAGTTCCGGCCCGAGACCGGTTCGGCCGGCAGGCCCCGCGCAGTACGTGCCCCGGGCCTACTCCGGCCTGCCGTACTCCCGGTGCACCCCGCGCCCCACGGACGCGGCCGCCATCCCCCGCCCGCGGGCCACCAGACGCGCCCCGCGAGCCCGGTGCGCCACGGACCCGCCGACCAGACCGACGCCGATGCGCGCCGACCCGACCAGCATCCTCACCAGGCCGGCGCCCAAGGCCCTGGCACGCCCCGCAATGTGCGGCCCGGGACCCGCCAGGGCGAGCTCGACGCGCACCGCGGTCGCCGCGTGGGTGCGCTGACGCCGCAGGATCCACCCCCGGTCCAGGCGGGCGGCCGGTACGTGATCGCGCACGCGGGCGTCGTCGCACCACCGGATCAGCCCCCCGGCCGCCACGAGCCGACGGGTGAACAGCGTGTCCTCCCCGCCGGTGGCGCCGAAGGCCTCGTCGAAGCGCAGGCCGCGGTTCCGCACGAAGTCGAGGTCGAGCAGCAGGTTGTTGGTCGCGGCGACGGGCCGCACAGTGCCCGTCGGCCAGGTGCGCCGCTCGAAGAAGGCGCCCGCGCGCACCCAGGCGTCGGGGGCGCTCTCGTAGGCGGGCACGACGAGTCCGGCGACGGCGGCGGGCCCGGTATCCGCGAAGGTGGCCAGCAGCGCCGCGAGCCAGCCGGGCTCAGGCTCCTCGTCGTCGTCGATGAAGACCAGCAGCCTGCGGCCCGCGGCCTCGTCCAGGGCACGGTTGCGCACCGCGGCGACCCCGGGGCGCTCCTCGACGACGTAGCGCAGGCCCGCGCCGCCGGGCGCCGGCAGCGCGGTCACGGCCGCGCGCGCCGAGGACGCGGAGTCGTTGTCGATGACGAGCACCTCGACGGCCCCGGGCGGCGCGCCCACGGCAGCGGCCTGGGCCAGCGCGCCGCGCACGGCGCGCACCACGGCGCCGGGCCTGCGGTAGGTCGGGATGGCGATCGTCAGGCCCCCGGCCGGGAGGCCGCCCGCAGCGGCGCTCATGACGCCTCCCGCTTGCGGCCGTACTCCAGCACCCGCCCTCCGAAGGCGCCCACGACCATGCCCAGGCCCCCCCGGCACGACACCTCGCGGACGGCGCGGGCGGCCGTGTCCCCGCGTCCGCGGGCGACCGCGGCGCGCGCGCCGTCGAGTCCCGCCCGGGCCAGGCCCCTGGCGGCGTATCCGAGGCGCATGGGCAGGCGGGGGCCCGGGGCGGTGTCGATCCGCACGCGCGCCCACGAGGAGCCCGAGCGGAAGGAGCGCCGCAGCACCCAGGCGCGGGTGGCGCGCTCGGGCGGCACCCGCTTGTCGACGACGGCGCCGGTCGCGAAGCGGATGGTCTCCCCGGCCAGGGTCAGGCTGCGGGTGAACAGGGAGTCCTCGCCCCCGCTCAGCCCGTAGCGGGGGTCGAAGCGCAGACCCAGCCCGCGCACGACGACCAGGTCCAGCAGCAGGTTGCCGGTGTCCGCGCTGGGCACGCGGGCGCCGTCGTCGGCCCGCCAGGAGTCGAAGGCGCCGCTGGCCGCGACCCACGCGTCCGGCGCCTCCTCGTAGACCGGCGGGGTGGGGCCGGTCACCGCCGCGCAGCCGTGCTCGCGCCAGGAGGCCACCAGGGCCCGCAGCCAGCCCTCGCGCGGCAGCTCGTCGTCGTCGATGAAGACCAGCAGGTCCTGGTCGCCGCACTCGCGCAGCGCCCGGTTGCGGCCGGCGACAATGCCGGGCACCGGCTCGTGAACGCACACGAGGCCCGGCCCCGCCCCGGCTGCGGCCCTCGCGGCCTCTGCGACGACGGCGGTCGCACCGGCCCGCGGGTCGTTGTCGACGACGAGGACGCGCGCGCCGACCTCCTGGCCGATCTGCTCGGCCTGAGCCAGCAGCAGCGGCAGGAGCTCGGCGAGGTAGGCGTTGCGCCGATACGTGAGAACTGCCACAGTCAGGCTCGGGCGCTCCGGCGCCTGACGCACCGGATGCGTGCCAGGCGCTCGATTGCGCGCGGCGTCGTCGCCTGTTGACTCTTCTCGAGCGTTCACCATGCTCTCCTCTCCGCTGCGTGAGCGGCCTCGACGGTACTATTCCAGGGCGCCGCGGCCCCGGCCACCTCAGGGGCCGCACCTGCAGGAAGGCCGCCATGGGCACCGATCACACGAGCACCACACCGACAGCGGGAGAGGAGACCTCCCGTCTGCTCGCCCGCACCGCCGTCATCGTCGTCGGCTACAACTCGTCCGAGCTCCTGAGGACCAACCTGGCCCGAGTCTGCCAGGACGTTCCCGAGGCCCGGTACGTGGTGGTGGACAACTTCTCGACCGCTGAGGCGCGCGAGTCGACGCTCGCCCTGGCGCGCGAGCACGGCTGGAGCGTCGAGACGCCCGAGACCAACACCGGGTTCGGCGGCGGCATCAACCTCGGGGCCGCGCGCGCCCGCGCCGACGGCGCCGAGATCCTCCTCCTGCTCAACCCCGACGCCGTCATCTCCAGGGAGAATCTCATCCGGCTCGTCAGCCGGGCGCAGGCCGAGCCGCTGACGCTGGTGGCCCCCGTGCTGACCAACTCCGAGGGGAGCGTCGTGGCGGACCGCACGGTGGTGTGCCTGGCCGACGGCTCCATGCGCTCGCCGCGCTCGACCAGGCCCATCCCGCCCGGCGGGACCCGGCCGTGGCTCAGCGGCGCCTGCCTGGCGCTGTCCGCGCGCCTGTTCGAGGCCGCCGGCGGCTTCGACGAGCGCTACTTCCTGTACTGGGAGGACGTGGACTTCTGCGCCCGCGTGCTCGACGTCGGCGGCGCCCTCATGCTCGTCCGGGACACGACGGCGGTCCACGACGAGGGCGGCACGCAGACCGACCCGACGGCCTCCGACCGGGGCCGCGCCAAGTCCGACCTCTACTACTACTACAACACCCGCAACCGCCTGCTCTACGCCGCTCTTCGGCTCGGCCGCGCCGAGCAGCGCCGCTGGGCGGCCACATCGGCGGCGGCGGCCCGGGAGATCGTGCTGCGCGGAGGGCGGCGCCAGCTGCTCAGCTCGCGCTCCTCGGTGCGTGCCGCGTGGGCCGGGACGCGCGACGGACTGCGGCTCCTGCGTCAGGTCCGCAAGGGCGAGCCGCCTGCCGAGGGCGTGCCGCTGACCCGCTGAGGACCCGTACGACGCCGGAGCGCGCCGGGAGCCCGAGGGGTTCCGGCGCGCTCCGACTCGCGTCATCGTGATGCGTCGCCTCAGTGCAGGCGGGTGACCTTCAGGGAGTCAACGCCGAGGTTGATCTGCCCCGAGCCGGCCGATGCCGACACGTAGGTCGACACTCCGACCGAACCGGGCGCGGCCAGGGCGGCGTCGTCGTCGGTCTTGTCCACCTGCCACTCGGCGGGCTCGGAGTCGCCGATCCAGGCGCGGGCGCGCACAGCGGTGGACTCGGCGCCGTCGAGGTCCAGACGCAGGTGGAGGGGCTGCCCGGCCGTGTACTTGCCGACCGCGGCCGTGCCGATCACCGTGCTGGTGTCGCCCACCTTCTTGCCCACGGTCATCGTCACGGTGCCGTCGGCGGCCACGCGGAACTCCGCCTGGTAGCGGCCCGCGTCCGTCTGGCGGCCGACGTAGGTGATGTAGGCGCCGTTACCGGCCGCCAGGCCGTCCAGGGACATGTCGACCTGCGCCTCCGTGGAGGTCGAGTTGACCACCGCGGAGTGGATCGCGGAGGAGGAGCGCGCGCCCTTCATGGCGACCAGGCCCTTGGAGTCCGCGGTGGAGAAGTTGCCCCGGCCCCAGTCGGCCGTCCAGTCGCCGCCCTTGTCGGCTGTGCCCCAGCCGCTGTCGGTGGTCCGGTCGAAGGAGTCCTCGAGGAAGGCCTCGCCCACGCCGACGTCGCCGCCGCCCGGGTCGGGCGCGGGCTCATCGCCGGGCTGCCCGGCGGCCGTGACACTCACCCAGTCCGAAACGGTTGAGGCGCCCCACGGGTCCTCCACGGCGACGCGGTAGCGGTGCTCGGTGCCGGGCTTGACGGTGTCGGTGGCGGTGAGCTGGGGCAGGTCCCAGAAGCTCGCGGTGACCTTCTGGGTGGACACCGGCTTGGAGTTGGCGTTATCGCGGTAGACCTTGTAGGTCAGGGTGGTGTCGTCGCGGTCCCAGTTGGCCTGGAAGGACAGCGACACGACTCCGGACTCGGTCGAGCTCGCAGTCACCGGGTAGGCGCCGCCCTTGTTCTCCGGCCCCATCTTGTTGGGGGCGATCCCGCGGCGGGCGAAGCGCACCAGGCCCTGCTGCGCGGTGCCGTTGACGGCCGTGAACTCCCCGCCGTAGACGATGTAGTCCTTGTTGCCCTCAACGGTCCAGGTCGCCTGGTTCAGGCCGGTGAAGGTGCCCACGGTGAATTCCGGGTAGAAGTTGAGGTTCGTGGGGGCCGGCTGCCCCGCGTGGTCGGCGTACCCCCAGGCCGTGTTCGGCAGAACCGTGCCGGTGGCCTTGTTGGTGAAGGCGACGGCGTGGTGGTAGCTCCTGGCGTCGGGGAACCCGCTGATGTTGGAGCAGTCATGGGTGTGGCTGGAGGCGTAGACGACGTCGCCCATGGGCTGGACGTCATAGGTGTCGCCGTGGCAGTCCGCCAGGTAGGCCAGCTCGCCGCTGTTCCAGTCGGCGCGGAACAAGCCCTCGATATTGCCCTCCCTGCGCGACTGGGAGTAGCCCGAGCCGTACAGGCCCTGACTGTCGGCGCGCAGACTCATAATGGCCCCGTACGTGCCGGCGTTCCGCACGACCGAGGTGAGCGAGTTGGCGCGCACGGTGCCGTCGTTCTCCAGGATCGCCATGCCGTAGCCGGGGCTGGTGGAGCCGTTCACGGAGGTGAAGCTGCCCCCGATCGCCACGCCGTTGCCGTCAGGCGCGGCCGCGATCGCCAGGACGCTGCGGTCCGCGACCCCGGGAGCGAAGTCCTTGAGCGTGCGCGACCCCAGGTCGAAGGCGGCGGCGCGGTAGCGGCTGGAGGAGTTGACCTGGCTGAAGCCGCCGCCGAAGTAAAGGGTCTTGCCGTCGGAGGAGACCTCCACGGCCCTGACCGCGGCATTGGTCGCCACGCCCAGCTGCTGGCGGGAGCCGTCAGCGGCCGAGACCGCGCCCACGCGGTAGGTGTTGACGCCGTCGAGCTGGGTGAAGGCGCCCCCGAGGTACAGGGTGGAGCCGTCCGCGGAAGGCGTGATGGAGTACACAGGAGCGTTGGTCGTCGGGGCCCAGCCCAGCAGCTCGCCGGTGGTGATGTCGTAGGCCATGAGGTTGGTCCGGGACTGCTCGTTCTCACCGGCGGCCGAGCCCGCGGGACGCGCGGTGGAGAAGCTCCCGGCGACGTAGACGGTGTTGCCGACCACCGCCTGGTCCCACACCACGCCGTTGCCGATCTGGGCGGTGGGCAGGGCGTCGGCGGAGACGGTCTGCGAATCGGCCGCCGCCTGCTCATCGCCGGGTGCGGCCGGGTCCGCGGGGTCCTGGTCGTTCTTGTCGACGGGCTGGGCCGGATCCGCCGGGTCCTGCCCGTCGCCCGGCTGGGCCGGGTCCTGCTTGTCCCCGTCGACGGGCTGGGCCGGATCCGCGGGGTCCTGCTTGTCGACGGGCTGGGCCGGGTCGACGGCGCCCTGCTGATCGGCCGGCGGACTCATCGAGTCGTCGGCACGGGCACCTGCCGCCGGCAGCACGCCGGCGGCCAGGAGAAGGGAACTCAAGATGAACGCTGGTAACGAGATACGCAAGTGACGACGCACGAGGCGGGCTCCGTCCGTACTATCGACGCCCCCCGGGGTCAGGAAGGCGTCTCGGTGATGTGGGAAGTGCCGCCCCCGCCAGGCAGAAAGGAGCGACACGGGAATGAGGAAACGTTACCCCATTGGGACGCGAGTGGGGAACCCGCGGGAAGCGGCGCGCCGCGCCCACGGGCGTCAGGACGTCGGAGCCTCCCCCTGGAAGACGGCCGCGCGCGACTGGGAGCCCGAGTCGACAACGATGCTGATGGAGCCGCGCTCCTCAACGGGAACGACGAATCCGTACTCGATGGTCGCGGCCTGCCCGGGCGCCAGGGAGGCCGGGACCGCGTCGGACGCGCTCTCGGACGCGAGGGCGGGCACGCTCTCAGAACCATATGTGACATTGACCACAAGTCCGCTCAGGGATATCTCCGAGTCCGTGGAGTTCCCCACGGTGACCGAGACGACAATGCCCGCGCCACCGACCTCACCGGGAGCGGCCGCGATGTCGGCCGCCCTGATCCCGGCGATCTGCACGTTCAGGCCGTCATCGAGCGCCGCGGCCTGGCTCAGGTCCTGGGGCGGGAGCTCGTCGGAGCTCAGGTCGCCGGAGTCCACCGCGGCCGCGGACTCCGCCGTCGTCGGCACGGGCGTCGTGTCGACGGTCGGCACGGTGGTCGGCTCGGGAGTGCCCACGACGGGGTCGTCCGTGGCGGTCTCGGCGGAGGCGCTGGCCCCGGTCGAGGAGGGGTCGGAGTGGGAGCAGCCGGCGAGCGCGGCGGCCGGGACGACGATGGGGACGAGGAGAAGGGCGGCGATGCGTAAGGGTCTGATCATCCGCGTAGAATAAGCACTTTCCGCATTGCGCGCACCGTAGCGCCGGTGCGCGATAGCCTTTCCGCATCATCCCGTACCACCCCGCCCCCACCCCATGAAAGGTCACCGTGACCGTTTTCACTCCCCAGAGCCTGAGAATCGCCATGATCGGGACGCGCGGCGTGCCCGCGCGCTACGGCGGCTTCGAGACCGCGATCGAGGAGGTCGGCCGGCGCCTGGCCGGCCGGGGCCATCGCGTGCTGGTCTACTCCCGCAACCCCGACGCCGACGCGCCCCTGCCGCCCCTCTACAGGGGCATGCGCGTGGTCGAGCTGCCCGCCATGCGGCGCCGTAGCCTGGAGACCCTCTCCCACACCGGGGTCTCGATCGCGCACCTGCTGCGGCGGGTCCACCCCGATGTCGCCTTCGTCTTCAACGCCGCCAACTCGCTCTTCCTGCCGGCGCTGCGCGCCGCCCGGATCCCCGTGGCCACCCACGTGGACGGCCTGGAGTGGAAGCGCGGCAAGTGGGGCCCGGCCGGACAGCGCTACTACCGCGCCGCGGAGGCCGCCGCCGTGCGCCTCTCCGACGCCCTGATCGCCGACGCCCAGGGCATCGCCGACTACTACGCCCAGGAGTTCTCCGCGCCCACCGAGCTCATCTCCTACGGGGCCCCGCAGGTGCCCACCCGCACCGACCGGCTGGCCGAGCTGAGCCTGGAGGCGGGCGGGTACCACCTGGTGGTGGCGCGTTTCGAGATCGAGAACCACGTCGACGTCGTCGTCGACGGCTACACCCGCTCCTCGGCCCGCCGTCCGCTCGTCGTCGTCGGCTCCGCCCCCTACTCCGACGAGTACACCCGCCGGATCGAGTCGCTGGCCGATGCGCGCGTGCGGCTCCTGGGCGGCGTGTGGGACCAGGCGCTGCTCGACCAGCTCTACACCGGCGCGCTCATCTACCACCACGGCCACTCCGTGGGCGGCACCAACCCGTCCCTGCTGCGGGCCATCGGCGCCGGGACCGCCGTCGACGCCTTCGACGTCTCCTTCAACCGGGAGGTCCTGGGCGAGGCGGGCCGCTACTGGTCCGACGCCGACGACGTCGCCGGGCTGGTCGACTCCGCCGAGGCCGACCCCGCCGCCCAGCTTGAGCGCGGCGCCCGGTCCCTGGAGCGCGCCCGGCTCTACGACTGGGACGAGGTGGCGGACCGCTACGAGGCGCTGGCCCGGCGCCTGGCCGTCCAGGGCCCCTCCCACCACCGTCCCAGCGGCAGGCGCGCGGGGGTGAGCGGATGAGCACCATCCTGGTCGCCCACCCCTCGCCCGACCTCTACGGCTCCGACCGCCAGCTGCTGGAGACGATCCGGGCCCTGACCGACGCGGGCCACCGGGTCAACGTCGCCCTGCCCGACGACGGGCCGCTCCTGCCCGAGCTCACGGCCCTCGGCGCGCGGGTGGCGGTCGTGCCCTTCACCGTGCTGCGCAAGTCCCTGCTGAGCCCGCGGGGGCTGGCCGGGCTGGCGGCGCACTCCGCCTCCGAGGTCGCCCGGCTGCGGGCCCTGATCAGGGCCGACCGTGCCGACCTGCTCCTGGTCAACACCGTGACCCTGCCATGGTGGGCCCCGGCCGGCCGCGCCGCCGGGGTGCCGGTCCTGGCGCACGTCCACGAGGCCGAGGACAGCCAGAACCTGCTGGTGCGCGCCGGGCTCAACGCCCCGCTGCTGGCCGCCTCCCGGGTGGTGGTCAACTCGCAGGCGGCGCGCGACACGCTCGTGCGCGCCCAGCCGCTGCTGGCGCGGCGCACCCGGGTGGTCCACAACGGCGTCCCCGCGCCGGAGGCGCCCCCGCCCCCGTTGCGCGAGCGCCTCCCGCAGGCGACCTTCCGCATCGCCATGGTCGCCAGGCTCTCCCCGCGCAAGGGCGTCGATGTCGCCCTGGACGCCCTGGGGCACCTGCGCGACGACGGGCTCAACGCCTCCCTGCGGGTGTGCGGGTCGGTGTTCCCCGGCTACGAGTGGTACGAGGAGGAGCTGCGCGAGCGGGCGGCGCGCCCTGACCTGGCGGGCCATGTCGAGCTGCTCGGCTACGTGCATCCGACGTGGCCGGTGCTCTACGGGGCCGACGCCGTCGTCGTGCCCTCGCGGGTCGAGCCCTTCGGCAACACGGCGGTCGAGGCCATGCACGCCGCGCGGCCCCTGGTGGCGTCCCGGGTGCAGGGGCTGGCCGAGGTCGTCGCCGACGGCGTCACCGGGCTGCTGGTCGCGCCCGGCTCGCCGCGCGCGCTCGCCGACGCCCTGCTCAGCCTGGCGGCCGACCCCGAGCGCGCCCGCGTCCTGGCGCGGAACGCGAGGCAGGAGGCCGCTGAGCGCTTCGGCGTCGAGCGCTACCGGGCGACCATGGCCCGGATCGTGGAGGACCTGCTGGCCCAGGGCGCGGACGCGCCGGCCTGAGGGCGCGGAGCCGGACCGATCTCGGCGAAAGCGGGCGAAGGGGCGGGCGGGTCAGGTGCCGCGGCGCAGCTCGAGGTACCACCTGGGCAGGGCCAGGGCGACGTAGAGCGCGTAGCCGACCAGCATGAGGCCGTACACCCACACGAAGACCACGGGCGCGAAGCGCAGCATGAGCACGAAGCACATGAGCCCGTAGTCGGTCGGCGCCGAGAGCACCGCCTTGGCGAACCCCGGCCTGCCCTCGTTCTTCGCCAGCGGCGTGCCCCCGTGGTAGCGCAGCTGGTAGGTGAGGATGTAGCTGAAGAAGTGGATGTTCTGCACCGCCCCGAAGGCCAGCGGCACGAGCAGCACGGCCGGCCCTGCGAGGCCGTCCAGGCTGAAGCGGAACAGGCTGATCGCGATCGCCGCGTGGATCGTGGACAGCTTGATGACGTCGGCCACATGGTCGAGCCACTCCCCCGCCCTGGAGCCGCCGTGCCGCAGGCGCGCGAGCTGGCCGTCGGCGGAGTCGAGGGCGTAGCCCAGCATGAGCAGCAGGGAGGTGAGCACCGTGGCCGCCGCCGAGGGCCTCCAGACGGCAATCAGCACGATGCCGAGGTAGGTGCAGCAGGCCGACAGCGCCGTCACCTGGTCGGGCGTCAGGCCCACGCGGTGGGCGACGGCGGCGAGCACGCGCCCCGCCGGGCGGTTGATGACGCGCGAGTAGAGCGGGGCGCCCGCGTTGGACTTCTGCGCCGCCGACAGGGCGCGGATGGACTCCGAGACGCGGGGGCGGGCGGTGGGCGTGGTCGAGGGCATCATCTCTCCGGTCGAGTCGGGACGGACGGGTCGGGGTCTTCGGCGGGCGAGGCGTCGGAGGGCGCCAGGCGACTCTCGGAGGCCGCCGCCCCGGGATCGTACCCGTCGGACGCTGCCCCGGCGTCGTCGCGGGCGTCCCGGGCGCGTCGGCGGCGCAGGTCGCCCGACACCCACAGGGCGTAGGGCACGAGCTGGCACACGATCAACGCGATGACCGAGCCGGCGATCGGGCCGGCCGCCCCCAGGGGCGTGATGAGCACCCAGGACAGCGCCAGGTTCATGGGCACCAGGATGATGACCGGAACCATCTGGGCGCGCAGCCCTCGCGGGTCGGTCATGTACATGCCCAGCGGCTGCTTGGCGGCCTCGACGACGACGTTGGCGACATTGGCCACCAGCAGCGGCAGCGGCAGCACGATCTTCCCGCTGGACAGGACGTGGGCGGCCCACGGCGCCACCAGGGCCATGGCCAGGCCCAGCCCTCCCCCCAACGCGGCGAAGGTGGCCGCCGCGCCGAAGGGGGACTCCACCCGCCCGTCGGCGCGCGCCTTGGCGAAGTGCGGCCACATGGCCACGCCCGTGACCGCGACCGTCTGCGTGAGCAGGTTGAACAGCTGCGCGGCGAGGTTGTACTGGGCCAGCGGCTGGTCGCCCCCCAGGTGGGACAGAAGCAGGCGGTCGGTCTGGAAGGCGATGGGGATGATGAGGGACTGGACCAGGGAGGGGCCGGCGGTGTCCACGATCCTCACCCCGCGCACCCGGCGCAGCCGGGGCACGTCCCGCAGCGCGTCGGCCAGCAGGGGCCGGGTGGCCCGCCAGGCCACGACGACGCAGATGCCCGACACGAGCGTGTTGGCCACGTACGACATGACCGAGACCGCATTGCCCGCATCGAAGCGGGTGACGATGGCGACCAGCAGCATGCAGGTCAGGGCCGGGGAGACGACGCCCTGGCTCAGGACCTGGGTGGTCGAGCGCCCCATCCCCACGACGACCCGCTGCCCCAGGCTCAGCGGCAGGGCCGCGGCGTACACCACCAGGCACAGCGTGACGGTGCTCCCGCCCCCCTCCATCAGCTTGGCCCCCAGGAGGGTCGGCCACAGGCCCAACAGACCGAGCACGACGCCGGTGGTGGCGATGACCAGCGCGGAGCACAGGAGCACGCGCAGCGCCGTCGTCAGGGTCCGCCGCACGACCGCATCGTGAGGAAGATCGCTCGATCCGGCCACTGCGTTGAGAATCACTGCCCCGATGCCCAGGTCGGTGAAGGGCATGAGGTTGGGGAAGGTGGCCAGGAGCCCGTACTGGGCGTAGGCGTCGGTGCCGAAGTGGCTGATGATGAGCCGGGTGTTGATCAGTCCGAAGACCCCGGCCACGCCCATGACGACGACCTTTGCCAGGGCCGTGCGGCGTATCGGCGCCCAGACGCTCCCCGAGGGTGCCGAACGGGTCGAAGTCATGGGAAGATCTCCTCACCAAAAGCTGGTCAAAAGTGGATAATGGAGGGTGTGCGCGGGGTGACTCCCCTCACGCACGTTCCCCCAGGGGTCGCGGTCACGGTAACATCATCAGACAACTCTTCAGCCGATCACCCCTGACGGCCCCTACGAGACATACAACATTCAAAGATATCTACCCCATCCCGGATCTAGCGCCCTCACGGAGAAGCCTTGCAGCCCACTATCCCGCTCCAGTCCCCACAGCGTTCCGCCTCGAGGCGCTCGCTGCGGGCGGGCACACGCGGGTACCTTCCCCCGCTGGACTCGCCCGGCTTCACATCCTGGCCGGTCATGCGTCGCGACCTGCTCACCTGGCTCCTGCTGGGAGACATCGCCGCCATCATCACGCCCGCCCTGGCGCGCGCCCTGGTCAACCCGGTCGGCGCGCTCATGACGGCCGCCACCGGCGTCGTCATGATGGTGCTGGCCTGGTCCCTCGGGGCGATGCGGGTCGACGTCGTCGACCAGGCCCGCTCCGGCTGGGGCCGTCTGGTGACCGCGACCGCGGTGGTCGCGCCGGTCGCCGTCCTCGCCGCCCAGGCCCTGATGCCCGCCTCCTCGATCATCACCGTCCTGGTCCTGCTCGTCGCCCAGGCGATGCTGGCCATTGTCAACCGGAGCATTGAGAGCGCCTGGCTGCGCCGCTGCCGCATGGACGGCCACGGCCTGCGGCGCACGCTCATCGTCATGGGCACGGGCGCCGAGGTGATCCTGCGTCAGCTGCACCGCCACCCGGGCGACGGCTTCCTGGTCGTCGGCTACCTGTCGGCCACCACCAGCCGCTCGCCGTCGGCCGCCCCCCTGGGCGACGCCGACTCGATCCGGCACACGGTCCACTCCGAGCACATCGACGTCGTCATGACGCTGGGCGGTGTGACCCCGGACTCGCTGGTGTCCATCATGCGGGCCCTGGAGGCGACCTCCGCCCGCCTCGTGGTCGCCCCCGGCCTCCAGGACGTCGTCCCCGGGCGCATGCGCGGCCTGCCGGTCACCCACGGCTGGAGCGGGCTCATCGACGTGCGCCTGCGCCGGGTGCGGCTGGTGACCAAGGACATCGCCGACCGCGCGGCCGCGTGCCTGCTCCTCGTCATCGCCGGCCCGATCCTCCTGGCCGCCGCCGCGGCGGTCCGCCTGGACTCCCCCGGCCCCGCCTTCTACACCCAGGTCCGCGTGGGCGAGCGCGGCCGCCACTTCACCATGTTCAAGCTCCGCTCGATGTACATCGACGCGGACGCGCGCCGTGCGGCCGTCGTCGCCGCGGGCGGGGACGCCGGCAACAAGGTGCTCTTCAAGGATCGTCAGGACCCGCGTATCACGCGAGTCGGCCGTGTGCTGCGCCGCACCTCCCTGGACGAGCTCCCCCAGCTCCTCAACGTGGTGCGCGGGGACATGAGCCTGGTCGGCCCCCGGCCGGCGCTGCCCCAGGAGGTCGCCGAGTACGACGCCGAGGCCCGCCGTCGCCTCCTGGTCAAGCCCGGTCTGACCGGCCTGTGGCAGGTCTCGGGCCGCTCGGACCTGTCGTGGGACTCCACTGTCGCCCTGGACCGGCACTACGTGGAGAACCGCGGTGCGCAGCTGGACGTGGAGATCCTCGCCAGCACTCTGAAAGCCGTCGTCGGGGGACGGGGAGCCTACTGATGCTCACCGGCTACGTACCCGGTGGCTTCGATATGCTCCACATCGGGCATCTCAACATCCTCAACTCCGCAGCCGCCCGGTGCGACCGCCTCATTGTGGGCGTCGCCACCGACGACTCCCTGGAGCGCATGAAGGGCCGCCCGCCCATCGTGCCCCACACCGAGCGCATGGCGCTGGTGGGCGCCCTGCGGATGGTCGACGCCGTCGTGCCGGACCTGGACCAGGACAAGCGCCTGGCCTGGCGGCGCTGCCCCTTCGACGTCCTGTTCAAGGGCACCGACTGGAGGGGAACCGAGAAGGGCCGTGCCCTTGAGGCGCAGATCGAGGAGGTGGGCGCCCGGGTGGTCTACCTGCCCTACACCCCCACCACGTCCTCGACCATGCTGCGCCGCGTGCTCGCTCAGGAGGTTGCTGCGCGCACCCCCGTGCCGGACAGGCGGTGAGCGCCCGTGCGCCTCGCCCTCCCGCAACGCCTCCGCACCCGCCGCCTGACGCGCCGTCAGATGTCCGCCGTGCTCGCCGCGCTGGCCCTCGCCGCGCTGGCGGCCGCGGCCTGGCTGCACAAGGGCGCCTCGCAGGCCGACGTCGAGCTCAACGACGGCGGGGTGTGGGTCACCAGCACCACCCAGCACCTCGTGGCGCGGCTGAACTACCCCTCCCGCCAGGTTGACGGCGCCATCCGCACCGCCTCGGACAGCTTCGACGTCACCCAGAGCGCCGACAGCGTCCTGGTCCCCGACACGGCCGCCTCCACCGTCTCCACGGTGGACCCCACCACCGTCTCGCTGTCCACGGGGGCGCCGCTGACCAGCGGGGTCACCATCTCCCAGGGCGCGAACCGGGTCATCTCCGTCAACTCCGCCGAGGGCACCGTGCGCGCGACCACGGTCACCGCCGTCGGCTCCCTGTCCGCGGCCCCGGCGCTGATCGAGGGCGAGCCCGAGGTCGTGGCGGTCGCCGGCACCGACGGCTCGGTCCACGCGGTGTCCCCCAAGACCGGCACGGTCACGACCGTCCCGGTGCTCTCCTCCGGGTGGGACAGGCCCAGGACCGAGGCGGCCTCGCTCACGGCCGGCACGGACGTGGCGGTGACCGCTGTCGGCACGCGGACCGTCGTGCTGGAGCGCGGCACGGGCGTGCTCCACCTGCCCGGCGGCAAGACCCTCGACCTGGGCGAGGCGGGCCTGACCCTCCAGCAGCCGGGGCCCGACTCCGACACCGTCCTGGTGGCCTCCCGCACCGCGCTGCTGAGCGTGAGCATGGACGGCTCGGGGTCCACGACCCTGCCCGCCTCCGACGAGGGCGAGCCGCCCGTGGGCGTGGCCGCCGCGCCGGTGCGCCTGGGCGAGTGCGCGTACGCCGCCTGGTCCGGGTCGGGCCAGTTCGTGCGCCAGTGCTCGGGGCAGGCCGAGACCCGCCACGACGAGAAGCTCGCCTCCTCCACCACGCCCGTCTTCCGCGTCAACCGGGACGCCATCGTCCTCAACGACCTCGTCGAGGGCACCGTGTGGCTCCCCGACGAGGAGCTCGTCCTGGTCGAGAACTGGACCGACATCACCTCCCAGACCGACGAGGACGCCACCAACAAGGACGACTCGGCCCAGACCAGCGAGTCCCAGTCCCTGCCCGAGCGCACCGAGGAGAACCACCCGCCCGAGGCCGTGGACGACTCCTTCGGCGTGCGCCCGGGCCGCTCCACCATCCTGCCGGTGCTGGCCAACGACACCGACCAGGACGGCGACGTGCTCACCGCGGTCCCCGGCGAGGGGGCCGCGGGCGGCACGGTCTCCCAGGCGCAGGACGGCCTCGCGCTGCGGCTGAACACGGCCGAGGACGCCTCCGGCACCATCACCATCCCCTACACGGCCGACGACGGGCGGGGCCTGTCCGACTCGGCCGTGGCCACCGTCGAGGTGCACCCCTGGGACGTCAACGGCGCCCCCGAGCAGACCACCACCCCGAAGATCGTGGTCTCGGGCACCGCCTCGGCCTCCGCCAGCGTGCTGGGCACCTGGCGGGACCCCGACGGCGACACCCTCTACCTGGTCTCCGCCCAGGGCGAGGGCCTGGACGTGCGCACCACGAACGAGGGCACGGTCACCGTGCGCGACCTGACGGGCACCCCGGGCACCCGCCCGCTGACCGTCGTCGTCTCCGACGGCCGCGAGACGACCTCGGGCACGGTGGACGTGGACGTGCAGTCCGCCGACTCGGCGGTGCCGATCGCCAACGCGGACCACGTCCACGTCGTCGCCGGCTCCCAGGCGGTCTTCTCCCCCCTGGACAACGACTCCTCCCCCACCGGGGACCCGCTGAGCCTGGCCGGCCTGGAGGAGCCCCCCACCGGCACCACCGCCGAGATCAACCGCCAGGCGGGCACCGTCACCTTCAAGGCGGAGGCGGCGGGGACCTACTACCTCACCTACGACGTCTCGGCCGGGGCGGCGGTGGCCAAGGGCGTGGTGCGCGTCGATGTGGCGCCCGCCTCCGACTCCGCGGTGCCGCCCGTGCCCGAGAACGACACGGCGCTGCTGCGCGAGGGCGGCGCGGTCACGATCGCCCCACTGAGCAACGACTTCGACCCCTCCGGGGGGATCCTCGTGCTCCAGTCGGCCTCGGCGCCCCCGGACTCGGGGGTGACGGTCACGGTGGTCAACCACTCGCTGCTGCAGATCACCGCGGCGGGCGCCGTGCCCGAGCAGGTGGACCTGGAGTACACGGTGTCCAACGGCGCCTCGACGGCGACCGGGCACGTGACGGTCGTGCCCATCACCTCCAGCGAGGCGCAGGTCCCGGTCACCGCCTCGGACACCGCGGTGGTGCGGGTGGGCGACGTCGTCACCGTCCTGGTGCTCGACAACGACACCTCGCCGTCGGGGCTGGCACTGACGCTGACCGACCGGCTCGGCACTGTGGGGGACTCGCTGGGCACCGCCTGGGTCTCCGAGGACTCGGTGCGCATGAAGGCCGGCGACCTCCCGGGACGCACCACCCTGACCTACACGGCCACCGACACGCTGGGCCAGACCGCCACCGGCCAGCTCGACATCGAGGTGCGCGACCGCGACGACGCCTCCAACACCGCCCCCAGCCCGCAGAACCTGGAGGCGAGCACGGTGGCGGGCGAGCCCGTCGACATCACCGTGCCGCTGGACAATATCGACGCCGACGGCGACTCGGTCAGCCTGGTGGGCCTCAACCAGCCGCCCACCGGCGGCACCGTCCAGGTCGACAGCTCCCGGCTGACCTACACGCCCACCGACGGCACGACGGGCACGGACACCTTCACCTACACCGTCCAGGACCGCTTCGGCGCCCAGGCGAGCGCCACAGTACGCGTCGGCGTGGCGCCGACCTCGGCGACCAACACGGCGCCGGTGGCCACCGACGACACGGTGGTGGCCAAGCCCGGGCGCACGGTGGCTGTGGACGTGCTCACCAACGACCTGGACGCCGACGGCGACAACCTCGTCCTGGAGGGCACGCCCACCCCCGACGACGACGCCCTGGGCGTATCCGTGCGCTCCAACCGGGTAGTGCTCAACCTGCCCGCCACCGAGGGCGTGCGCACGGTGCACTACACCGTCTCCGACTCCCGCGGCGGCACCGACGTGGGCACCCTGACGGTGCAGGTGGACGCCGACGCGCCCGCGGCCAACCCGGTGGGCGTGGACGACTACGTCACCGTGGACAAGGTCGACGCCGACGGCACGGTGGTCGTGCCGGTCCTGGACAACGACTCCGACGCCGACGGCTCCCCCTGGGACCTGACCCTGACCACCGACGACCCGACCGCCCAGGTGACCGACAGCCAGGCCATCCAGGTGACCGTCGGCGAGGAGCGGCGCTTCGTGCTCTACACGATCACCGACGTCGACGGTCTGACGGGCAGGGCCGTGGTGGTCGTGCCCGCCCGCTCCGAGCTGCGGCCGCGCCTGAACTCCACGACGGTGCCGGTGCGCATCCCCGCGGGCCGCACCACGGAGGTCAGCCTGTCCACCTACATCATGTCCCGCGCCGGCACCTCGCTGACGATCACGGACTCCTCGACCCTGCGCACCGGCAACGGCCTGGACTCGGCCACGGCCGGCGGGGGCGGCACCGTGACCCTCACGCCGACGGCGGGCTTCCTCGGGCAGACCTCGGTGACCATGACGGTGGCCGACGGCACCGGGGAGGACGCCCTGAGCTCGACCCTGACGCTGCCGGTGCTCGTGGAGTCCACGACGAACACGGCCCCCGTGCTCACCCCCACGCAGATCGTGGTGGCCCCCGGCGAGGGCGCCACCAACGCGGACCTGGCCGCCATGACCAAGGACCCCGACGGCGACAGCCTCTCCTTCACCGCCGGCTCGGCGCCCAGCGGCTTCGAGGTGAGCCTGTCCGGCTCGACGCTGTCGGTCAGCGCGGCCGAGGGCGCCGCCGTCGGCACCACCGGGGACGTGACCGTCACCGTGAACGACGGGGCGAATCCGGGGGTGAGCGCCGAGCTGCCGCTGAAGGTGGTCGACTCCACCAAGCCTCTCATGACGGCGGCGCCGGCGACGCTGGCCTCGGACGGCTCGCCGGTGACCGTGGACGTGGCCTCCCTGGTGACCAACCCCTTCCCCGGCAAGCCGATCACGCTGGCGGACGCGCCGGCGGTCACCTCCGGGCAGGGCAGCGTGTCGGCGTCGGGCACGACGCTGACCATCAGCCCCGCCTCCGGCTTCACCGGGCGCCTGGTGGTGGGCTACCGGGCGCTGGACGCCACCGGCGCCGCGTCGCGCGGCGTCAGCGGGACGGTGACCGTGACGGTCTCGGGCGTCCCGGCCCCTCCGGTCGGGGTGAGCGCGGAGCCCCGCGGCTCCTCCGCCATGACGGTGACCTGGACGCCCGGGTCGGACCACGGCTCGACCATCACCTCCTACACGCTCACCGAGGTCGGCGGCGCCGGCACCTGGCAGTGCACGGGCTCGCCCTGCGAGGCCTCCGGCCTGCAGACGGGCGGCACCTACTCCTTCCGGGTGGTGGCCACCAACGCCGCCGGCTCCTCGGAGCCCTCGGCCGCCTCGACGCCCAAGGTCCTGTCGGTCACTCCTCCGCGGCCCTCGGGCGTCACCCTCACCGGGGGCCAGGGCGAGGTCACCGCCTCCTGGTCGCCCGTCAACGCCGAGGGCTGGGGCGTCACCTACGAGGTGCAGCTCGACGACGGCCAGCGGCAGGCGACCAGCGGCACCTCGGTCACCTTCTACGTGGGCTCCGGCAGCTATGTGGCCAAGGTCCGCGCCGTCGTGGCCGGCAGCGGCACCTCGGAGTGGACGACGTCGAACGCCGCCGGCCCGTGGAGCGCTCCGGGCAAGCCCTCGGTGCAGCAGGCGGCCGGCGGGGTCAGCGTCTCCTGGAGCTCGGCCGGCGCGGGCGCGCGCGTCTCCTACACCGTCAACGTCCGGGGCGACGCCTCGACCTCGATCGACGCGGGCACCGGCACCAGCGCCTTCGTCCCGCTGTCGCCGGGCAACTACACCATCAGCATCACCGCCTCCCACGGCGACAGCTCCGCGGAGTCGCCGTCCACGGACTTCAAGGTCACGGGCTCCCCGAACCCGCCGTCCTCACCGGTCATCGCGGCCAGCGGGGCCTCTGGCGCCCTCGACGTCGTCACCCCCGCCTACGCGAGCGCGGGCAACGGCTGGTCCGCCGGCGAGCTCCGCGTGGAGTACTCCATCGACGGCGGCGCCAGCTGGACCGGGGGCACGCACTTCACCGGCCTGTGGAACGGCCGGGGCTACACCATCACCGCCCGCGTCGTCGCCTCCGACGGCTCGGTCTCCTCATCGACGACGGGCAACACGGCCAGGCCCTACGGGCCGCCCGGGGCCCCGACGGTGTCCTGCGCGCCGTCCGGGGCCTCCGTTCGCTGCACCTTCACGCCCGGGGACACCGGCGGGCAGGCCGTCACCTATGAGCAGGCGACGTCCTCCGACGGCGCCGGGGCCGGGCCCGTCTCGGAGGGCTATGTCAAGGTGCTCGACCCCGGCGCCGGTAGGACGGCGACCTGGTGCGTGCGCGCCTCCAACGGCGCCGGCACCACCGCCTGGTCATGCGACTCGGCGACCGCGGGCGGGGCGTCGAGGTCCTTCTACATCACCACGGACACGCCGGAGGCTCAGTGCACCCAGCAGGACCTGGACGAGACCGGCTTCCGCCGCAACTTCTGCTGGAAGATCGTCGTGGACGTGTCGGGATTCAAGCCGAACAGCTCCGTGTCGTGCAGCTACGACTACCAGGACCGCACTGACGGTCAGATCAGGCCCTACACGGGCAGCGTCACCGTGGACTCCTCGGGCGGGGGGCGCAAGGTCTTCCCGCACCGCAGCCCGACCTCCGACCTCCAGGTCACCTGCACCCAGCAGTAGACTTCGCACGCTCGTTCTCACCACTTCCACGCATTCCACTTTCTAGGAGGCTCGTCAGCCCATGGCCCTTTCGCAGGAAAACGCCAGATGGTTCGCCGACACCTTCACGCGCATCGTCGACAATGTCGGCCAGGCCCTCCTGGGCAAGGAGGACGTGGTGCGCCTGGCGCTGACGACTATGCTCGCCGAGGGGCACCTCCTGCTGGAGGACGCCCCCGGGACTGGCAAGACCGCCCTGGCCCGCGCGCTGGCCGCCACCGTCCAGGGCACCCACTCGCGCATCCAGTTCACCCCCGACCTGCTGCCCAGCGACATCACGGGCGTGACCATCTTCGACCAGAAGACCCACGAGTGGGAGTTCCACGCGGGCCCCGTCTTCGCCTCCGTCCTCCTGGCCGACGAGATCAACCGCGCCTCGCCCAAGACCCAGTCCGCCCTGCTGGAGGTCATGGAGGAGTCCACGGTCACCGTCGACGGCGAGCGCCACGAGACCGGCCGCCCCTTCATGGTCATCGCCACTCAGAACCCCATCGAGCAGGCCGGCACCTACCGCCTGCCCGAGGCCCAGCTGGACCGTTTCCTGGTCAAGACCACCATCGGCTACCCCGACCGCAGGGCCCTGACCCAGATCCTCGCCGGCTCCGCCAAGCCGGACCGCTCCAAGTCGCTCAAGACCGTCATCACCGCTCCGGCGGTCGCCCAGATGGCCGACCTGGCGGCGGGCAACCACGTCGAGGACTCGGTCCTGGACTACATCGGCGCGCTCGTGGAGGCCACCCGGAGATCTCCCGACACGCGCCTGGGCGTGTCCACCCGCGGCGCCATCGCCATGACGCGCGCCGCCCGCGTGTGGGCCGCCTCCCGCGGGCGCGCCTACGTCCTGCCCGACGACGTCAAGGAGCTCGCCGAGGTCATCTGGGCCCACCGACTGGTCATGGACCCCGACGCCGAGTTCTCCGGCGCCACCGCCCGCGGCGTCATCACCCGCGCCCTGGAGGAGACGCCCGCGCCCACGACCCGCCTCTAGCCCCGCCCCATCGTCCCGACACAGCACCCGACAAACACCCGACAGCAAGTGACGGCGCAGCACTATGCCCACATCTCAGCCCACCCCACCGCCACGGTCCGGACGCGACGGCGCCCGCCCGCGCAGCGCTGCGCCCGCAAGACCCGCAAGGTCCCTGGGGGCCTCGGCGCCCGCATGGCACGAGTCGCTCCCGCTGCGCCGCATTATCAACGGCGCGTCCGCCCCCGGCTGGACGCTGAGCGTGGTGACCCCCACCGGCTGGGCGTGCCTGCTGCTCCTGGTCGCCACCGGTCTGGCCGCTGTCCGCCTGGGCTGGCAGGAGGCGTGGAGCGCGGCCGCGGTCCTCGCCGTCGTCGTGGGCACCTCCTGGCTGTGGCTCCTGCCGCGCGGCGCGCACCGCGTCTCCCACGAGCTGCTGGAGCCGCGCGTGACGGTCGGCGACGAGGCGATCATCCACCTGACGGTCCTCAACCCGACCGGCCGCCCGCTGCTGCCCGCGCGCATGGAGATGCCCGTGGGCCCGGGCACCGCCGTCTTCGCCGTGCCCACCCTGCGCTCCGCCGCCGTCCACGAGCGCGGCTTCGTGCTGCCGACCGCGCGGCGCGGCGTCGTCACCGTCGGGCCCGTGGTCTCGGTCTCGGCCGACCCGATCGGGCTGCTGCGCCGCGAGCGCACCCGCACCCGGGCCCAGCTCGTCCACATCCACCCGCGCACCGTTCACGTGGGCTCCTCCCTGCACGGCCTCATGCGCGACGTCGAGGGGGCCGTCACCCAGGAGCTGTCCAGCTCCGACGTCTCCTTCCACGCCCTGCGCGACTACGTGCCCGGCGACGACCGCCGCAACATCCACTGGCGCACCACCGCCCACACCGGGCGCCTCATGGTCCGCCAGTTCGAGGAGACGCACCGCTCCAGCCTCCTGATCCTCCTGGACTGCCTCATTGACGACTACGAGGTGGAGGAGGACTTCGAGACGGCCGTGTCGGTGGCCTGCTCCCTGTGCCTGAACGCCATCCGCGACGGCCGCGAGGTCACGCTGGCGACCCAGGACGACGAGCTGCCCACTACCACCGGCCTGCAGCTGCTCGACGCCTCCTGCCTGGTGACCTCGACGGCCGAGGCGGGCTGCGACGACCTGGCCCGCCAGGCCGCCGCTCGCCACCCCGAGGCCTCCGTGATCATCCTGGTCACCGGGCAGCGCTGCGAGAAGCAGACCCTGGCGCGCGTGCGCACCCTCACGCCCCTGGACGCGGTCGTCCTGGCGCTGCGCTGCGGCTCGCAGTCCATGGAGCGCCACGCCGCGGGCGGGCTGACCGCCTACGACCTGGACCGGGTCCAGTCCCTCCCCCGCATTATGAGGAGGGCCTCATGAGCGCCCCGCGCCCGGTCCCCGCGGGCGGGCGCGGCCGGGCCCGGGCCGGCCTGAGGGGCCTGCCGCCGTCGCGGTGGATCGACCTGGTGCTCGTCGTCGTCCTGGCCCTGGTCGCCGCCGTCCTGTTCGTGCCGCCCTTCGGCTCGCCCGTCGGGGCGCGGGCCGCGGCCGGCGGGATCGGGACCGGGGTGGTGGTGGCCCTGGTGTGCGCGGCCGCCCGGCTGGGGCCCGCCCCCACGCTGGCCCTGACCGCGCTGGCCCACGTGGGCCTGGCCCCGTGGGTCCTGCCGGACGTCGGCAGCGGGTGGAAGGCGGCGCGCGCGGTCCTGGCGGCCACGGTCACCGTGTGGCGCGACGCCCTGACCCTGCCGGTGCCGTTGACCGCCTTCCCCACCATGACGGTGCTGCCGTGGCTGGTGGGGCTGATCACCGGGGTCCTGGCCACGCGGGCGGTCCTGTCGGGGCGCGTGATCATCGCCGGCACGGCCGTCCTGGCCGAGGCGGGGGTGGCCATCGCCTGGGGCGTGCGCACCTCCCTGGCCCCGAGCGCCCTGGGCGCGGGCCTCATGGCGGGCGTGCTCCTGCTGTGGGCCATGACGGCGCAGCGCGGCCGGCGCGAGCGCGTCGCGGAGGTCCTGGAGACCAGTGACGCGGGCGTGGGCAGGGGCTCGCGGCTCGGACTGGCGCGGGTCCTGGCGCTGCTGACGGTCACCTCCACGGTGGTGGCGCTGGCCATCCCCGCGGCCCCGCACAGCCGCACGGTGCTGCGCGACCTGTTCGAGCCGCCCCTGGACCTGACCGAGTACGCCACGCCGCTGTCCCTGGTGCGGACCCTGGAGACGGACATGGCCTCCACGCCCCTGATGACCGCCTCGGGCGCGGACGAGTCCACCCGCATCCGCCTGGCCGCGCTGGACTCCTACGACGGGCTGTCGGCCCGCATCAGCGCCTCCGCGACCGGCGCGGCCCGCTTCCAGCGCATCGGCCGCAACACCCCGCTGACCGCCGGCGGCCTGACGCGCTCGGAGGACTCCCGCGAGGTGACCGTGAGCATCGCCGACTACAACTTCCCGTGGGTGCCGACCGTCGCCGACACCCTCAGCCTGGAGGTCTCGGGCTCCCGCGCGGACCAGGTCTCCCAGAGCCTGTACTACGACGTGTTCTCCACCACCGGCATCACCACCGCGTCCCTGAGCAGCGGCGACGTCCTGACCGAGCAGGTCCAGGCCCCTCCGACGGCCACGGACGCGCAGCTGACCGAGGCCGGCATTGACAGCGTCGCCCTGGGGCCGGTCGAGGACGTGCCCCCGTCCGTGCAGACCCTGGCCGCGACGCTGGTCGGGACGACATCCGAGCCGCTGGCCCAGATCCGCATGCTGCAGCAGGCGCTGCGGGCCGGCTACTACTCCGACGGCACCAAGAGCCCCTCCCCGCCCGGGCACGGCGCCGCCCGCATCGCCTCCATGGTGGACGCCGGCTCGCTGGTCGGCGACGACGAGCAGTACTCGGTCCTCATGATGCTCATGTGCCGCTCGCTGGGGATCCCGGCGCGGGTGGTCATGGGCTTCCGACCCACCATGGACGGCAATGCCGCCAATGTCACCGGCCAGGACATCAGCGCCTGGGTGGAGGTCCCCTTCCGCTCCGTGGGATGGGTCACTATCGATGTGGTCCCCGACCGCGACCAGGTTCCCCAGCAGCAGACGACCGAGAAGGTCTCCAACCCCGAGCCGCAGGTGCTTCAGCCCCCTCTGCCCCTTCAGGACCCGGCCCACCTGCCGCCGTCCTACGAGGACGAGGAGCGCGACAGCTCCAATGACGACGATGACCGCGGCCTGGGCCGGATCGTGGCCATGGTCGCCGGCGGGCTGGGGGTCGTGCTGCTGCCGATTGCGACGATCCTGGCGGCCAAGGCCCTGCGGCGACGACGGCGGCGACGGCGCAGCGGGGTCGAGGGGGTGCTCGGCGCATGGGACGAGGTCGTGGACCGCGCACGTGACTTCGGGCGCAGAACACCGCCGCGGGCCACTCGCCGCGAGGCCGCCTCGTCGCTCGCACCGGCCTTTCCGACCGCCGAGCTGACACGTTTCGCAGCCGCTGTCGATGGTCAGGTCTTCGGCAAGGGCGTGCCGACGTCGTACGCTGTGAGCACAATCTGGGCGTCGGCCGACGCCATGGTGCCCGCCATGGGCTCGGACCGCTCCCGGATGCGGCGCCTCGCTGCACGCCTGTCGCCGTGGTCTCTGGGGCGTCCGCACAGGCTTCGCCCTCGCACATCTCGACGATCCACCACCAGCTCAGCACCTAGGAGGAAGCGCTCGTGACCTCGATGCCGCCGTACAGCCAGGCCGCCGCTCCACCCGCCGCGGTGCGCAACCGCGTCATCGCCGGGGCGATCGACCTCATCGGCGGCGTCGCACTGGTGGCGGGGCTGGGGCTCCTCCTGGGCCTGGTGATCCCCAAGGCCGCCATTGCGTGGCTCGGGGCTGCCGCGGCCGTTGCGGTGCCCCGCGAGCTGCTCCTGGCCCTGACCGGCTGGAGCCCGGGCGGCCGGCTCATGGGCGTGCGCCTGGTCGATGCGGCCACCGGCGAGGCGCCGAAGACGCGCCTGTTCATCCACGCCGACCTGCTGTGCGTGACCGTGGGCCTGGGAGCACTCATGTTCATGCGCTCGGCGGCCGCCGACCCGCACGGGCAGGGCTGGCACGATCGCATGGCTGGAATCCTGGCCGTGTCCACCCGCCCCACCGCGGCCCCCGTGCGGCAGGCGCCCAGCCGGCACGCTCCCCCCGTGCGGCAGGAGCCACGGCAGGACGTCAAGCAGCAGGTCCCCAAGCGGCAGGCCCCGAGACGCCAGTCCATCAGGCACCAGACGCAGGCGGCCGCCCCCGCCCAGCACTCGGCGGCGAGGGGCTCGGCGCGCGGGCGCGGCCGCGTCTTCCCCGACAACGCGTTCTTCCTCAACCCCGACGGCTCCTCGACGGACATCGGCTCCACGGTCGACACGACGAGCGCCGTGGCCCTGCCCCCGATCTCCGACCGTGCCATTATCGACTCCGTTCCCTGGGCTGCCGTGCCGACCCAGCTCGACACGCCGACCGGGGACCACTCGCCGCTCATGTCCGCGCCCCCGGAGGACCTCGCTCCCGCCGGCCCGGGCGCAACGGACTCCTTCTCCGCCTCCTCGGCCCCGGACGATCCCCCTCCCGTGACATCGGCCCCGACGGCGGGACCCGAATCCGCAGGCCCGGTGGGGGACCCCTTCTCCCCGCCTCCGCCAATGGTGCGCCCGCACTCCATGCCGTCGGCCGCGACAGGAACCGCTTTCGCCGCCTCGGCCCCGTCGGGCCCAGCCGCCTCGGCCCCGTCGGGCCCAGCCGCCTCGGCCCCGACCCCGGCTCCGGGACCGCTGCCGCCGTCCCCGGAGCAGACTCCTCCCCCCGCCAGCCCACCGGTTCCGGTCGGCCCCTTCCCTGTGGCTCCGCCCACGGCGGGACCCCGTCCCGCCGCCCTGTTCACCGCCGGCGCCCCTTCCGCCCCCCCGTACACACCGGCGTCCTCCACTCCTCACGGCGTGTCGTCATCGTCACCGTACGAAGTTATGGTCCCCTCATCAGTGACAGCACCCGCGTCAGCGCCCCGTTCGCCGTCACCGGAGGAGCCCATTATCGTGCCGCCGTCGTCAGAGCCCCTGTCCCCCTCCCCCTCGACGCCGCCCGCTCGGTCCCGCATGGCGGACCGATCCGCCGCCTCGGCCGAGCCCCTGATCAGCGCGGACTCGGTCCCCGGGGCGCAGCCGGTGGTCTCGGCGTCCTCGCCTCCCACGGCCCGGGGCAGGCACCGGCAGGTCGAGGACCCGCGCGCGAGCAGGCTGGTCCCCCTGACCGGCGGGGCCCCCGTAGAGCTGTCGAGCACCACCGTCGTGGGCCGGGACCCGGACAACATCTCCGACTACCCCGGCGCCGCCTGCGTGTCCCTGAAGGACGCCAACCGCTCCATCTCCAAGACTCACGCGGCGCTCGCGCTGGCGCCAGGTGGCCTGTGGCTCACCGACCTGCACTCGACCAACGGCACCCGCGTCGAGGAGGACGGCCGCGTCACCGTGGCCAAGCCCGGAGAGTCGATCCCCGTGCCCACCGGCGCCACCATCGTGCTAGGCAGCGCCGCCTACCGCGTGGAGGACTGAAGTCCCGACGGCCCCCGGTAGCCCGTAGTCCCGGTCAGGGCGTGGGTACGCAGGCGCGGACCGCCTCGGACGTCCTGCCGTCCTGCCGTCTGCTGAAGACCGCGATGCAGGTGGTCCCCTCCTGGGCGGGCAGCGACGCGCTCGTGCTCTCGGTCCGCTGACGGGACTCGTTCTCCTTGCCCGCGACGTCGCTGCGATACAGGTAGTCGCCGGTCCACCCGTCCTCGGGCGCCTCCCAGGTGAAATCGACCTGCCCGTTGGCGCCGAGAGAGCCCTGCAGGTTGCGCGGCTCCGGCACGGTGGCGCCCAGGGGGTCCGAGCGCCCCGGGGCCAGCGTCGCGAAGGTCGGGGACGGCCGGCTGTCCTGCGCGACCCGTGAGGCGTAGATGGCGCCCGCGACCACGGCGATCAGGACCACCATGGCCGCACCGGCCACGAGGCGGGCCGATGCCCCGGGGCGGCGCGCCTCCTCCGGCTCGGCGGCGGGAGGCTCGGGGCCCGCGGGGACGACGACGGGCTCCTCGACGCGGGAGAACACGCCCAGGCGGGTCGCCTCGGGGTCGTCGACGTCGAGCGGCGCCCGGTCGGGGCCCTCGTCCTCGCCGTCGTCGTAGAGGTCGACGGCGGTCGTGGGCAGCCCGAGCTCGCCCTGGATCTGCTGGAGGGCCCGGGCGAAGGAGAGCATGGTGGGGTAGCGGCGGGCGGGGTCCTTCTCCAGGGCGACCGTGAGGACCCGCACGAGCGAGAGCGGGACGTCGGGGCGCCCCAGGGGCGGGACCGCGTCCTTGACGATGCGCCGGGCCAGCTCGTAGACCCCCTCGGACGACCCCGGGGTCTCGAAGGGGCTGTGGCCTGTGAGCATCGCGTAGACGGTGGCGGCCAGGGAGTAGACGTCGGTGGCGGGCTCGGCGTTGCGCGACCCGACGAGCTGCTCCGGCGGGGCCCAGGGCACGCTCATGCCGCGCAGCTCGTTGGGGGTGTCCCGCGGCCCGCTCATGGCCGAGATCCCGAAGTCGGCCAGGACCGGACGGCGGTAGACGGTGAACAGGATGTTCGCGGGCTTGATGTCGCGGTGGATGATGCCCGCGCGGTGCGCGGTCTCGACGGCCCCGGCGATGCGGATGGCAGTGTCCAGGGTCTCGGGGATGGTCATGACCTTCTGCCGCAGCCGCATGCCCAGCTGCGGGGGAGGGCAGTACTCCATGACGATGAAGGGGCGCCCGTCGGAGGACACGCCCGCGCCGAAGACGGACAGGATCGCCGGGTGGGAGGAGACCTTGGCCATGAGGTTGGCCTCGGACTCGAAGCGGGAGGCCGAGCTGCCGGCGACGTCGGTGTCCATGACCTTGACCGCGACCTCGCGCCGGGGCATGTGCTGCTCGTAGAGGTAGACGCGCGAGTAGCCGCCCGCCCCCAGCTCGCGCCGGTAGGTGTACCCGGTGATCTCGGGGTGGGCGGCGTGGGGGGAACCCGTCACGGAAGGTCCTCGAGCACGAGCGACTGACCGTCGCCGAGGTCGAGGACATCGCCGTTGCGCAGGACCATGGGCTCGGTGTAGGGCAGCTTCTGCGGGGCGGCGCCCTCGCGCTTGAGCACGGTGCCGTTGCCCGCCGACAGGTTGCGCGCCAGGACCGACCACTCGTCGAGCTCGATGAGGACGTGGTTGCGGGAGACGTGCTGCCCCGGGCTGGGCACGGTCACCAGTGTCGGCGACTGGCCCTCCAGCTGGGGCACGTCGAAGGTCGAGGGCTGACGGCCGACCAGGATCGGGCGGTCGAGGGTGACGGCCTGCCCGGAGGGCAGGCGCAGGCGCCCGAGCGGCGGGCAGGTGATCAGGCGCGCCGGCTGGGACAGCTCCGCACCGCAGGCGCGGCAGCGCACGTAGTTGGTCGGGTTGGCGTGTCCCTCCGGGCAGAGCACCGACAGGGCCTGACGGCCCGCCGCCGGGAGGTCGGGCTGCCGGATGGCCACAGCCAGGGACACGGGCGTGTCGGTCGAGGGCTCCGAGGCGTAGGGGGAGGCGCCAGGCCTGCCGGAGACCAGCGGGCCCAGCTCGTCGACCAGGTCGTCGGGCAGGGACGCCAGCGTCCAGCCGTCATGGTCCCCGGCCTGCGCGGCCTCGAGATCGAGGTCCTCGGCGCCCTCGGCGCCGTGGGCGGCCGCGCCGGGGACGGAGAGCGGGCCGCCGTCAGCGGCATCGTCCGGCTCGTCCGCGGACACGGCCTCGCCCTCAGCGTCGGCCAGCTCGACCGCCTGCGAGCCGTCCACCGGAACGTCGTCGACGTCGATGTCGTAGGACCGGGCGGCGGGCGGCTCCTCCGCCTCGGTGAGCTCGACGACCTCCGAGCCGTCCACCGCGACGTCACCCTCGTCCTCCTCGGCGTACGGAAGCGTCTCCGGCGAAGCGGGGGAGGAGACCGGCGACAGGGGTGAAGGAGGCTCGGGGGCGTCCGCCGGCGAGGCGGGCGACGGCGCCGCCGGCGAGGCGGGGGTAAGGGATGGGGCAGCCGGCCCGGCGTCGTCGTCGGCGCTGCCGGCGGCCGGGGCCGGCGAGAGGCCCGCCGGCGAGAGGGGCGAGAGGACCGCTGAGGGGGCCGCCGGCGAGGCGGGCGAGAGGGCTCGCGAGGTGGGCGCGTCGGCGCCGCCTGCTCGACCAGCGCCGGCGGCCGGATCCGATGCGGCGTCGGGGCGGGTGAAAAGCGGCGTGGGGCCCGGGCTCGGCTCGGTGGCGGAGCCGGAGGGCTCCTCGGGGTCGGGGGCGCCCGGCATGTCCCCCAGGAACACGGCCGAGGCGGTCAGGATGGCGTCCACGACCGGGCGCAGCACGGGCCCCGTCGGCTCCGGCGCCCGCAGGATGACCTCCGGGGAGCCGGGCAGGAAGATCTCCCGCCATGTCGCCACGCCGCCGGCGTCGACGGACTCGCCGTCGATCTCCAGGCCGACCCCGCCCCGTACCGCCATGCGCACGCCGTCGGAGGCGGCGACCACCAGCGCGAAGTCCGGGATGCTCGACAGGTGCCCGCCGGCGCCCATGACCAGATGGTCCAGGATCGCCGTCAGACTGCCCCGGGAGGAGCGCAGCTCCTTCCACAGGTCGGTGACCATCTCCTCGGGCAGCTCTGGGGGGAGCAGAAGGACGCCGTGCGGTGCGACGGCGGCCGTCCAAGTCCCCTCAGCCCAACGACTCCAGCGTACGATGCCGTGTTCGGACACTGTCTCCTCCTTTGTCCCACCCAGTGGGTGAGGTGGTGAGCGGCGACGCGGTAGCGGTTGCCGAGCGCGCCCGGCCGCGCCTCCGGACTTTGACCGGACACGTCACCGAACACGGCACTCAGCTTCGCCGAAGTATATAGCCCCTCCCCTGGGCACTGTCTCGGCGAGACCGGGAGACAGCTCGTGGCTGCCCTGAGAATCGACCAGATAGGTGCCATTGGTCGAGCCGAGATCGGTCACCGCAATCCCCTCCGGAGTGGGTTCGAGCAGGGCGTGGGTCTTGGAGACCGTCGCGTCGTCGGAGGGCACGGAGACCAGGCGCACGCCCTCGCGCCCGGGGCTGCGCTCCGGGGCCCGCCCCAGGAGCACCGGGGCGTCCACCAGCACGGATCGCCCATCGAGAACTAGGGTGTACATCATGTGCGAGCGCCTGGAGACCAGCATGGTCCCCGAGATCCGGTCATACCAGGTGCGCCGCAGACCGGTCGCGTCCGCGCGCACCACCATGACCACGGGCACCGCCCCCAGACTCGCCACAGCGGCCACCGCCATGAGGCCCGCGCGCCCCACGGCCGCCAGCCCAGGGCTGTTGCCGCCGCGCGAGACCCGGTGCAGGCGCATCCCCATGACGGCTCCGCCGGGGCCGACGCCGGTGAGCGCCTGGATCACCACGAGCACCACGAGCACGAGCCCCGCGCACGCCAGCCTCCATATCAGGTGGATCGGCAGGAACGCGCAGATCCCGGTCACGAGCAGGACGTCGATCCCACCGGCGACAAGACGCTGCACGGGCGAGGCGGGCACGGGAACTGTTGCTGGCACGACTACAGCATAAGATGAGTAGCGTCCTACGAGCGCCGACCGCCGCGGCACACGCGACGCACAAGGAGTCTTCAGGATGCAGATCGCCGTCACCCCGAACGCCTCGACCTGGATCGTGGTGCCCGAATTCCCTCCGCCGGGGTGGGAGCGCGCGGAGGCGCGTCGGCGCACGTCAGGCATGACCGGCGCGGATCCCCGCCGACGGGCCAACCTCGAGGAGCTCCTGGTCACCCTGAGGCGGATCGAGCGCCGCGCCCCGCTGGCGCGGCTCCTGCACGTGGGCGACGGCCTGCAGAGGGTCTTCGCCGTCGACCTGAGCCTGGTCATTGCCTACGACGACAGCTCCAAGGAGGGCCGCCACGCCACCCAGCTGGCCCTGCTCAACGAGAACCTGCCGGGCGGCGAGCCGCGCCGCCTGCGCCCCAACCCCGGCACAGCGGGCTACTGGGCGCTCGCCAGGGGCAATGCGATGGGCTCCACCGTGCGCCCCAGCGCCGTCGTCGTGCTGCGCAAGGCCGGCCTGCCCACGGTGCCCGTGGACGTCCTCATGCGCGTGTGGGGCACGACCCCGGCCCAGGTCCAGCCGCTGATCGGCGAGGTCATCGCCCTGGCCGACCGGGTCGCCCCCGCCGACCTCCAGCGCGACCCGATCCAGCCGGTCCAGCGCGCCCCGATCCGGCCCGGCCCCGTGCCGACCGCGCCGACGCCCTGAGCCAGACCCGGCTCAGCTCAGGGCCAGGAACATCTTCTCCAGGCGGGCGGCGTCCACGGTCTCACCGGTGGGGTCGGCCGCGAAGCAGGCGCGCATGCCCGTGGCGATAACGGCGTAGCCCGCCCGGTCGACGGCCCTGGAGACGGCGGCGATCTGGGTGACCGTCCGCTCGCAGTCCTGGCCGTCCTCGAGCATGCGGATGACGGCGTCGAGCTGGCCGCGCGCCCGCTTGAGGCGGGTGATGGCCGGGCGCAGCTCATCGGGGTCGAGGCGAACCGCCATGCTCACGCCTCCTCGGCCGCGGGCGCGGGGCCCGGCTCCGGGCCGACCGCGCCGGCGCCGTGCACCGCCGACCAGGTGCGGTAGCCGCCGTCGAGGTTGCGCACCTCGCGGCCGCGCTGGAGGAGCAGGCGGGCGGCGACGTGGCCGCGCAGGCCGACCTGGCAGGAGACGATGAGGGGGCCGTCGGGAAGCGTGTCGAGGTGTCCGCGCAGCCGGTCGACGGGGATGTTGAGGGCCCCGGGGATGTGCCCGCGCGCGTACTCGGCGGGGGTGCGCACATCGACCAGGCCCGCCCCGGCGGCGCGGGCGGCGTCGAGCTCGTGCCACTGGAGGGTGGGGGTCAGCCCGCTCAGGACGTTGTCGGCCACCAGGCCGAGCATGGCGACCGGGTCCTTGGCGGCGCCGAAGGGCGGGGCGTAGGCGGTCTCCAGGTCGGCGAGGTCGGGGGCCCGCAGTCCGCCGCGGATTGCGGTGGAGATCACGTCAATGCGCTTGTCGACGCCGGAGGGCCCCACGCCCTGGGCGCCGAGGATCCTCCCGGTGCCGGCCTCGGCCACGAGCTTGAGGCTCATGGCTCGGGCGCCCGGGTAGTAGGAGGCGTGGTCGTCGGGGTGGACGTGGACGCAGACGACGTCGAGGCCGGCGGCGCGGGCGCGAGTCTCGCTCCAGCCGGTCATGGCGGCCTGGAGGCCGAGGACGTCGACGATGGCGGTGCCTATGGCGGGCGCGGCGGCGGCCCGCCGTCCCATGATCGAGTCGGCGACGACGCGGCCGTGGCGGTTGGCGGTCTGGGCCAGGGCGATATGGGCGGGGGCCCCGTCAATGGCGCCGGTCTTGACGGCGGCGTCGCCGGCCGCCCAGATCGCGGGGTCGCTGGTGCGCTGGTCGGGACCCACGACAATGCCGCCGCGCTCGTCGACCTCCAGGCCGGCGGCGCGGGCCAGCGCGGTGTCGGGGCGGACTCCGACGGCGGCGACGACGAGGTCGGCGGCCACGGCGGCGCCGTCGGTGAGGACCGCCTCGCGCAGCCCCAGCTCGGCGATGGTCACGCCGGTGCGCACCTCGACGCCGGCCTCGCGCAGGCGGGCGGCCACGGGGGCGGCCATCTCGGGGTCGAGCGGGGGCAGCACGTGGTCGGCGAGCTCGACGAGGGTGACGGCCAGGCCGCGGCGGTGGAGGTTCTCGGCGGTCTCCACCCCGATGAAGCCGGCCCCCAGGACGACGGCGCTGCGGGCCGGGCCGCCGTCGCCACCGGCGGTGGCGACGGCGCGGACCAGGGCATCGGCGTCGGCGACGTCGCGCAGGGTCAGGGCCCGCTCCATGCCGGAGATCGGCGGGAGGACGGGCCGGGCGCCCGGCGCCAGGACCAGGGCGTCGTAGGGCAGGTCCTCCTCGGCGGCGCCGCCGTCGGGGCCGGTGGTGCGCACGCGGACGGTGCGGGCGGCGCGGTCGATGGCGGTGGCCTCGGCGCGCACGCGCACGTCGAGGGCGAAGCGAGCGGCCAGCGAGGCGGGGGTCTGCAGGAGGATGTCGTCGCGCTCGGCGATGACGCCGCCGACGTAGTAGGGCAGGCCGCAGTTGGCGAAGGAGACGTGCTCGCTGCGCTCGACGACGGTGATGGCGGCGCTCTCATCGAGGCGGCGCAGGCGGGTGGCGGCGCTCATGCCGGCGGCGACGCCCCCGACAATGACAATGCGGCGCGGCGGCGCCTCGGGCACGGAGCGGGCAGCGGGGGCGGCGGGGCTCACGGCTCAGCGCCTTCCGAGCAGGCGCGCCAGCAGGCCGCCGGCGGTCGCGGAGGCGGGGGAGTCGCGCTCGCAGGTGCACCACTGCCCCGCCGGCACGCCCGCCTTCACCCGTGCGACGTGCCGGCCGCAGCCGGCCCACGTCGTCTTTCCGCACGTCCTGCAGGTCACGGGTCGGCACATGGGTCTCTCCTCGCACGTCGAATATACCCCTAGGGGTATCTTGCGACGCCCAGCCTATACCCCGGGGGGCATAGGCGGTCAAGGCGGCGCGCCCGCCCCGCCGCGGGCCGTGCGCCGGACGGCGATGACATGGCATGATCGTCTTCGTCTCGTCGCGCTCCGCACGCCCGGGCACCGGTGCCCGGGCTCTCGCGACCGTCCGTCCTCCGCCACCGATCTCGGAGTCCTCATGCCTCTCGACGTCCTTCCGCTCCTCGGCGCCGCCCAGGCGTCCTTCACCCCGTCAACGACGGCGGTGGGCGGCAACGTGTTCCTCACGGCGGTCGTGGGTCTCGTGCCCCTGATCGCCTTCTTCGTCCTCATGGGCGCCTTCAAGGTCGCCACCCACTGGTGCTCGATCATTGCGCTCGCGCTGTCCGCGGTGCTGGCGGTCGTGTGCTTCCACATGCCGGCGGGCATGACGCTCCTGTCGGGCACGCAGGGCCTGGCCATGGGCTTCGTGCCGATCATCTACATCATTCTCGCCGCGGTGTGGCTCTACAACCTCACCGAGGTCTCCGGGCGCTCGAAGGACCTGCGGGCCGTGTTCAACGCCATTGGCAAGGGGGACATGCGCGCCCAGGCGCTCATCGTCGCCTTCTGCTTCTGCGGCCTGCTGGAGGGCCTGGCCGGCTTCGGGGCGCCGGTGGCGATCACCGCCGCCATGCTCGTGACCCTCGGCCTGGACAAGATCAAGGCCGCGCTCGTGACGATCGTCGGCAACGCCATATACGTGGGCTTCGGCGCCATGGCCATTCCGGTGACCACCGCCGCGAGCCTCGGCGGCGGCCAGGACCCCACGCTCATCGGGATCATTATGACCCACTTCACCTGGGTCATCTGCGTACTCATGCCCTTCCTCCTGCTGGGGATCCTCGACGGCGTCCGCGCGGTGCGCCAGCTGTGGCCCCTGGCCCTGGTCGCCGGGCTGGCCACCGGGGGCGGGCACTTCATCGCCCCGTACATCTCCTACGAGCTCACCAGCGTCCTGGCGGCCCTCCTGGGGTTCGCCGCCTCCTACCTCTTCCTCCTGGTGTGGACGCCGACCACCCCCGAGGAGTACCGCTCGGAGACCAGCGCCGACGACAAGCCCGACACCGAGCGCATCGCTCTCGCCCTGCTGCCCTACGTCCTGGTCGTCATCATGATCGGCATCACCAAGCTGTGGAAGATCGGGGTCGACCTGTCCAAGGTCCTGTCGGGCACGGACATCAAGATCCCCTGGCCCGGCGTCCACGGCCGGCTGCTCACCGAGTCCGGCGAGGCCTCGTCGTCGGCGATCTACACTCTGCAGACCCTGTCCAACCCGGGCACGTGGATCTTCCTGACGGCCCTGATCGTGACGATCGTCTACTCCCGGCGCTCCTCGGGCGGCCTGTTCCGAGTGAGCGCGGGGCGCATGCTCCGGGCGCTGCCGGAGACGATCTACACGCTGCGCATGTCGATCCTCACGATCGCCACTGTCATGGCGCTGGCCTACGTGATGAACTTCTCGGGCCAGACCAGCGCCGTGGGAGCCGCGCTGGCCACCACGGGAGCGGCCTTCGCCTTCCTGTCCCCGGCCCTGGGGTGGATCGGCACGGCCGTGGCGGGCTCGGCGACGAGCGCCGGCGCCCTGTTCGCCAACCTGCAGGCCACCGCCGCGCAGACCGCGAACCTGGACCCGCGCATCCTCCTGGCGGCCAACACCATCGGAGGCGGCCTGGGCAAGATCGTCTCGCCGCAGAACCTCGCCGTCGTCACCACGGCGGTCCAGGCGCCCGGGAAGGACGCGGAGATCCTCAAGAAGGCCGCGCCGTTCTCGATCGGGCTGCTCGTGCTGCTGGGGGCGCTGGTCTTCATCGCCGCGCAGGGCTGGCTCGGGGCCTACATGCCAGCCTAAGCAGGCGCCCCCCCTCCCGCCCACCCCTTTCGTCGAGATCGGTCCGGTTCCGCGTCAAGGTCGGGCTCTGCGCGTGTGGGGGTTGTCGGGGATCCGGTTTTGTGCTGGGATTCCGGGGTTGTGGGGGTTGTGGTGGAGGGGTGGCAGATGCTATCCTGTACACATGTTCGAAGACTGGGGCGCCGAGCCGTCCGTGCCGGGTGGTGCGGACGGTGCCGGTGACGGCGCCCCGCCCGAGGGCTTTGATGGGCTCGAGGCCGTGACGGCGGCGCTGTCGGGGATGGTGCCGGGGGCGGTTCTGGCGGGCGTGGTCGAGCGGGCGGTGGCGCCGCTGCTGGCCCCCGCCGCCCCGGCCGACGACGGCGCTGCTGGGCCGGCCGGTGGTCCTGCCGCCCCGGCCGACGACACCGCTGCCGGGGACGACGGTGCTGGTGGGGGTGCTGGGCTTCTTGGGGGGCTGGTGGGCCCTGGTGAGCGGGCTCTGGCTGAGGCCGCGGGGTCGGTGGTGGTCGACGGCCGGGGCGTGGGGGCCCTGGTGGGCCTGGGTGCGGAGGTGCTCGGCGAGCTGGTGGCGGCCTGCGGTCGTCTGGCCGCCTGGGCGCAGTGGGCCCAGGCGGTGGTGGCGGCCTGCATGGCCCGCTGCCCGGAGATGAGCGGCCTGCCCTACCGGCCCGACCGGCCCGGCCGGCCCGACAGCGACGACACCCAGGACGACATCCAGGACGACGGCCGGGACGGTTGGGACGAGGGTCGGGGTGATGGTCTGTCCCGCTGTCACGCTCCGGACGGGTCGGGTGCGGTGGTGTCTGGGGAGGTGGCCCCGGCGGGGCGGTGGAGCGCCGCCGGCGAGGTGGCGTGCCGGGCGGGGGTGTCGCGCCTGGTGGCGTCCCGGCTGGTGGACCGGGGCGCGGGCCTGCTCGACGGCGCCCTGGCGCCGGTGTGCGG
>NZ_JONS01000027.1 GCF_000711965.1 Actinomyces israelii DSM 43320 | reverse complement strand
AGGCGGACCTCGTGGTGGTGGGGGAGGCCGCCGACGGGGAGCAGGCCGTCGCGCTCGTCGCCGAACTCGCCCCCGACGTCGTCCTCATGGACCTACGCATGTCCGGCGTCGACGGTGTGGAGGCCGCGCGCCGGATCGCCTCTGGGGCGGGCACGGCGCACGGCGGGGCTGGGGCGGGCACGGCGCACGGCGGGGCTGGGGCGGGCACGGCGCACAGCGGGGCTGGGGCGGGCACGGCGCACAGCGGGGCTGGGGCGGGCACGGCGCACAGCGGGGCTGGGGCGGGCACGGCGCACAGCACCGCCGCCACTGCCAGCCCCCGGGTGGTGGTCCTCACCACCTATGACACCGACGGCGACATTCTGCGCGCCGTCGAGGCCGGCGCCATCGGCTACCTGCTGAAGGACTTGGCGCGCGAGGACATCCTTGCGGCCGTGCGTGCCGCCGCCGTGGGGCGCAGCGCGATGAGCCCGACCGTGGCGACGCGCCTTCTGGGGGCCGCGCGCGGCGCGGGTCGCAGCGGCGCGGGAGGGCCGGGGTCCCCGGCGCTGGTGACCCTGTCGCCGCGCGAGTGCCAGGTGCTGGCGGCGGTGTCGCGGGGCCTGTCCAACAGCCGGATCGGGGTCGAGCTGTACATCACCGAGGCGACCGTCAAGACGCACCTGCTGCGCGCCTACGCCAAACTCGGCGTCGACTCGCGCGCGGCGGTCGTCACCGAGGCGCTGCGCCGCGGCCTGCTGGTGCTGGACCCGGGCTGAGAGCCGGCTGTGGCCCCTTCGTCGAGATCGGTGCTGAGTGCCGGGTATCTCGTGTGCCCCTTCGGCCACGGCGCCACGCGTCGCGGGGCGCGGGCCCCGGCGCGCTGCGGCGGTGCGCGACCGACGCTCGGGATCGGGTGCCCGCCGGAATGACACAGAACCCCCCGGACACCGTCCCTCCCCCGGCCCGCCCTCGCAGGACGCAAGAAGAACCGTGCCATCCGAACGCCCTCCCGGCGAACGCCCGCGCTCCCACCACCAGAGCCCCGGCGAACCGATCTCGAGCCGGAAGCGAACCGATCTCGGTGAAGGGGGGCGGGGGGCCCTGAGCGGGCGGCCCTGAGCGGGCTGGGCTCAACCCTGCTCACGCCCTCTGCGAACAGGGGCATGGACGGCGCGCCCGCCCCGTTAGCCTTGTCAGCACGTGCCAGCGCCCCAATGCGCCATCCCCGGGCGGGCGCACCACCGATTCGCACGTGCCGAGGAGAAAACCAGCGATGTTCGAACGCTTTACCGACCGCGCCCGCCGCGTCGTCGTCCTGGCCCAGGACGAGGCGCGGGCGCTCAACCACAACTACATCGGCACCGAGCACCTCCTCCTCGGCCTCATCCACGAGGGCGAGGGGGTCGCCGCCAAGGCCCTGGAGTCGATGGACGTCTCCCTGGACGCCGTGCGCGCCCAGGTCGTGGAGATCATTGGCGAGGGCCAGTCCGCTCCCAGCGGCCACATCCCCTTCACCCCCCGGGCCAAGAAGGTCCTCGAGCTCTCGTTGCGCGAGGCCCTCCAGCTCGGTCACAACTACATCGGCACCGAGCACATTCTGCTCGGCCTGCTGCGCGAGGGCGAGGGCGTGGCCGCCCAGGTCCTGACCAAGCTGGGCGCGGACCTGTCTACGGTGCGTCAGACCGTCATGCAGATGCTCTCCGGCTACGAGGGCAAGGAGACCGTTACTGCCGGCGGCTCGTCCAAGGAGGGTGTCCCCTCCGGCTCGGCGATCCTCGACCAGTTCGGCCGCAACCTGACCGCCGCGGCCCGCGAGGGCAAGCTCGACCCGGTGATCGGGCGCCACAAGGAGATGGAGAGGGTCATGCAGATCCTCTCGCGGCGCACCAAGAACAACCCCGTCCTTATCGGGGAGCCGGGCGTGGGCAAGACCGCCGTTGTGGAGGGCCTGAGCCAGGCCATCGTCCACGGCGACGTGCCCGAGACCCTGCGCGACAAGCAGCTCTACTCCCTGGACATGGGCTCGCTGGTGGCCGGCTCGCGCTATCGCGGCGACTTCGAGGAGCGCCTCAAGAAGGTCCTCAAGGAGGTGCGCACCCGCGGCGACATCATCCTGTTCATCGACGAGATCCACACCCTGGTGGGGGCGGGCGCCGCGGAGGGGGCCGTGGACGCCGCCAGTATCCTCAAGCCCATGCTGGCGCGCGGCGAGCTCCAGACCATCGGGGCCACCACCCTGGAGGAGTACCGCAAGATCGAGAAGGACGCCGCCCTGGAGCGCCGCTTCCAGCCGGTCACGGTGGACCAGCCCTCCATCGAGGAGACCATCGGCATCCTCACCGGGCTGCGCGACCGCTACGAGGCCTTCCACCGGGTCGTCATCACCGACGACGCCATCCAGGCGGCCGCCAAGCTCGCCGACCGCTACATTAATGACCGCTTCCTGCCCGACAAGGCCATCGACCTCATTGACGAGGCGGGCGCGCGCCTGCGCATCCGCCGCATGACGGCCCCGCCGGAGCTGCGCGAGATCGACGACCGCATTGCGGAGGTCAAGCGCGAGAAGGAGTCGGCGATCGACGACCAGGACTTCGAGCGCGCCGCCGCCCTGCGCGACGACGAGCGCCGTCTGGTTGAGCAGCGCGAGACCAAGGAAAAGGCCTGGCGCTCCGGCGACCTCGACCAGGTCGCCGAGGTCGACGAGGGCCTGGTCGCCGAGGTCCTGGCCATGTCCACCGGCATCCCGGTGGTCAAGCTGACCGAGGCCGAGTCCGCCAAGCTGCTGGGCATGGAGACCGAGCTCCACAAGCGCATTATCGGCCAGGACAAGGCCATCGAGGCCCTGTCGAAGTCCATCCGGCGCACCCGGGCGGGCCTGAAGGACCCCAAGCGCCCCGGCGGCTCGTTCATCTTCGCCGGCCCCACCGGCGTCGGCAAGACCGAGCTGGCCAAGGCCCTGGCCGAGTTCCTCTTCGACGACGAGGACGCCCTCATCCAGCTCGACATGTCCGAGTTCGCCGAGAAGCACACGGTCTCGCGGCTGTTCGGCGCGCCCCCCGGCTACGTCGGCTACGACGAGGGCGGCCAGCTCACCGAGAAGGTGCGCCGTCGGCCCTTCTCCGTGGTCCTGTTCGACGAGGTCGAGAAGGCCCACCCGGACATCTTCAACTCGCTGCTCCAGATCCTGGAGGACGGGCACCTGTCCGACGCTCAGGGCCGCGAGGTGGACTTCAAGAACACCGTCATCATTATGACCACCAACCTCGGCAGCAAGGACATCGGCAAGTCCGTGGCCACGGGCTTCCAGTCCTCCGAGGGCGGCACCATGGACTACGAGGAGATGAAGGCCCACGTCAACCGCGAGCTCAAGCAGCAGTTCCGGCCCGAGTTCCTCAACCGCGTGGACGACCTCATCGTCTTCCCGCAGCTGACCCGGGCGGAGGTCCGCAAGATCGTGGACCTCATGATCGCCCGCCTGGCGGGGCGCCTGGTGGAGCAGGAGATGACGATCGAGCTCACCGAGGCCGCCAAGGAGCTGCTGGCCGAGCGCGGCTTCGACCCGGTGCTCGGCGCGCGCCCGCTGCGCCGCGCCATCCAGCGCGACATCGAGGACGCCCTGAGCGAGAAGATCCTCTTCGGGGAGATCGAGCGCGGCCAGAAGGTCATCGTCGACGCCGAGGGAGAGGGGATCCTGGGCGAGTTCACCTTCCGCGGCGAGCCCTGGGACCCCAAGATCGCCTCCGACCCGCTCAGCGCCGAGGTCGCCGCCCAGGAGGAGGCCAAGGCCATTGTCGACGCCGTGGGGGCGGACTCCCGCGGCGGCGCGGGGGAGTGACCCGCCGCGCGAGCCGCGGGGCGGGGAGCCGTCTGCGGCTGCGTGTGAGCGCTGCGCCGCGCCGGGGGTGCGACGCCGGTGCGCGCGGCGCGGTGCCGGGGCTCCCGCCTTCTCGGCACGACGCAGTTTCTTGGGGTGCCGCGTCCCGCTGGGGGCGCGGCACCCCCGTGTCTGCGGGCCCGGGCCGGCGCCGGGGCCGGATCGGGGCACCAGTGCGGGGATCTGGCTGGCCGGCTCCTTCTGCGCCAAGCTGACCGTACCGGGGCGCGAGGTGCGAGCCTGCCCAGTGGGTGGTCGGCGGATCCGCTCCTACGGGGCGCCGGGCGCCGCTCCGACCGTGCTCGCGGAGGCCCGGCACCGAGGAGACATGCCAGTGACAAATATTACATTTTCGAGGGAAGGTTGAGGTTGCTTGTGGTTAAGGTTAGCCTTACCAACAGCGATTAGCCGGTTGAGAGTTGTGGCCGGGAGAGTTGCGTTTCTCTGAACTCTAGATTTTCTTGACGTCCTTGATGTATCGAGACCTCTTCCTTGTGTGTGGAGTTGATGTGTGCGAGACGATTAGTGCCTGAATCATGGAGACTGTCTCGAGTGTTCCGCGGCGGACGGCGCTGCGATTTCTAGACTATTCCGATTCCCCGAGATCGGGAGAGTCTCGGCGGGTGCGGGAGTACACCTACCGTGAGCTGTGGGATCTCGTTGAGACAATATCCTGCGTATTGCCGGGGTCTCCCGGCGATCGGATCGCACTGGTGGTGCCCGGAGATGATCGTTTTATTTCCCTCTTCCTGGGCGCAATGCACAAGGGCCTCATTCCGGTACCCGTCCCGTTCCCATTGACGGGTATGTCGGCGATCGAGCGTTTCAAGACTATCGTGCGTGACGCCGGGCCTGCCGTCATTGTGGCCGCCCCTGCGATCCTTGACCGCTTGGCGGGCGAGATCCCAGCCCGCCCGGACGGTCCGGCTCCGCATCTGGTGAGTCGGGACAGCATCCTGTCCGCCTCCGCAGGCAGCGACGAGCCATGGCCGGCGCGTGGCGATGACCCGGCCTTCATCCAGTACACCTCCGGCTCCACGGGATCCCCCAAGGGCGTGCTCAATACCCACCGGGCGTTGCTGTACCAGAGCGAGTACATCTCCAAAGGCCTCGAGGTGGGACAGGTCCCGCAGATGGTGAGCTGGCTGCCGCTCAGCCACGATATGGGCCTCATCTACGGATGTCTGGATCCTCTTCTCACGCAGGGCACCACCACGCTCATGCTGCCATCTGCCTTTATCGCCGATCCGCTGCGCTGGATACTCGCGCTCAGCGACTTCCGGGCCACCTTCACCGCGTCGCCGGACTTCGGCTGTGCCTTGGCGGCCTCTGCCATTGTCAAGCGCCCGGGTCTGGAGGTGGATCTGTCCGCGCTGCACTGCGCCCTCAATGCCTCGGATCCGATCAGCCCGGACAGTCTAGCCTTCTTCCGTCGTGTGGCCGTCGGCCTTGGCATGGATGGGCGCGCCGTGACTCCCGCCTACGGGCTGGCAGAGGCCTCGCTCGCTGTCTGCGCCGCCCCAGGGCTCGGCCCTCAGGCGGCGGCGCAGCCCGTCACCCGCTTCGATTCCGCAGCCCTGGGGCGGAGCCGAGCGGTTGTCGTCGGGGCAGATGATGCGGGTCGCGAGCTTGTCGGACTGGGAGCATATCGACTCGACACGCGAGTCGGCATCGTTGATCCAGCCTCTCGGGAGCCCTTGGAGCAGGGACGCGTCGGCGAGGTCTGGCTTGCCGGACCGGGGCTTCCCCCCGGTTACTGGTACAATGACGGCGCCACCGAGGAGATCTTTCACGCTCGGCGTGCGGGCGATGATGATAGGACCGACTGGCTGCGCACCGGGGACCTCGGTTTCTTCCACGAGGGGAGCCTCTATCTCGCCGGCTGTCTTAAGGACCTCATCATCTGGCGCGGCGAGAACATCTACCCCCAGGATGTCGAGCGTACGCTGCGCGGTCTGAAGGAGACCCGCACGCGTAGGCTGTGCGTGGGTCAGCGTGAGCACGACGGCGCGCCGCGACGACGGGCCCTTTCCGCTCCATCGAGGTCCCCGGCGGTCATTTCCATGTGGTGGAGCATCCGGATGCGACGCTTGAGATCCTCACGAGGACTCTCATTTTGCGGGAGCCGGCGGGCGGGCCGGCGCCGGGCAGTCGCCGCGGATCAGGACAGGGTAATGAAGACAGAAGTGGGAAAGAAGGCTGGACATGACGATCGTCATCGACTCGGTCAGTAAGTCATTCGGTCGGGGAGAGGGAGCTGTCGAAGTCCTCAAGAATCTGTCCTGCTCGGTGCAGGATGCGGAGATCTGCTCCATTGTGGGGGCCAGTGGCTCGGGCAAGTCGACCCTGCTCAACTGTATGGGAGGACTGGACCGTCCCGACCGCGGCACCATTACCGTCAACGGCACGGAGATCACCTCGTTGAGGCCCAGGGCCCGCACCCGATTCAGGCGCAGGAGCGTCGGCTTCGTCTTCCAGTTCTACAATCTCGTGCCCAATCTGACAGTCACGGAGAACATCGAGGTCTGCGAGTATCTCACCGATGATCCGATGCCCCTGGAGGAGCTCCTGGACACGCTCGGGCTCAGTGAGCACCGCTTGAAGTTCCCCTCCCAGCTCTCGGGCGGCCAGCAGCAGCGCTGCGCCATTGCGCGCGCCCTCGTCAAGCAGCCCCAGGTCCTGTTGTGCGACGAGCCGACGGGAGCCCTCGATTACGGCACGTCCAAGGAGATGCTCGCGCTCCTGCAGCAGGTCAATGAGCGCCTGGGGACCACGATCGTCATCGTCACCCATAACGAAGCCATCTCCCGCATGACGCAGCGCACGATCATGGTGCGCGACGGCCGGGTGCAGAGCTCCTCGGTCAATGACGCTCCTGTACGGGCGGAGGACCTGTCGTGGTGAGGCTGCGGAGTCCCATCTCGGTCCTGCGCCGCCAGCTGCCGCGGGACTTGAGGGCTAAAAGAGGCCGGTACGCCCTCCTCGCCGCGCTCATCATCCTCGGTGTTCTCGCCTCCACGGGAACATCCACCGCCGGCCAGTCGGTTCTGAGCAGCATTAAGGACGGCCAGTCCGCCGCGAACGTCGAGGACGGCTACATCGCGACAAGTGGCGCGCTGGATGCCGCGCTGGTCTCCGCCATCGAGGACAAGGGCGTGACCCTCGAGGATGAGACCTACGCGGATGTCGAGGGGCCGGATGCATCGATTCTGCGCGTCTTCGCTGTGCGCTCGCGCATCGACCTGGTCAACCTGGACACCGGGGATCTGCCCCAGTCGGATGATGAGGCGGTCGTCGAGAAGCACTACGCGACGGCGCACGGCATCGGCGTCGGGGACTTCATTGAGGCTGGGGGCCGCCGGCTGCGCGTAATCGGGATCGGGAGCAGCCCGGACTACACCACTGTCGTGGCCCGCTCCACCGACACGGCCGCCGATCCCCGTGCCTTCGGGACCGCCTTCGTGACCTCCGGGGCGATGGAGGCATGGCCAGCGCCCGGCCCGACCAGGGTCCCCGGCTACGCGGTGGACCTGGGGGACTCCGGCATGAGCGTGGAGGAGGCCGCCGCCGCCATCGCCACTGCGGGGGAGCCGTCGTCCCTCGGCGTGCTGTCGGTCCTCGACGCAGCGGATAACTCGCGGATCATCGCGGGCGAGGACGATGTCACAGTGACCGCGCAGGCGTCCTATGTCGCCGGGGCGGTCGCGATCCTCCTCATCGCCTACCTCCTGGCGGTCGCGGTCGCCGAGGACATCAGGCAGGAGTCCCCGGTCATCGGTACTTTCTACGCCCTGGGCCTGACCCCCTGGGAGCTCATGAGGCACTATCTCGCGCTGCCCGTGGCCCTGACAGCGCTGTGTGCTGCTGTGGGCACGGGGGCGGGCATCGTCCTGTCGCCCTGTATGGATTCGAACTCCGGGTACTACTCGCTGCCGGAGGTCCACACCGAGGTGACGGGGGCCGCGGTCATCTTCGGTTTCGGCGTCCCGGTGCTCATTGTGAGTGCTGTCGGACTCCTCGTCCTGCAGCGCAGGCTCGCCAAGGAGCCGCTGCAGCTCCTGCGGCGCGATCTTGGCGTCGGGAGCCGGCCGGGGATGAGGCTGACCAGGTTCCCCTTCTCCGTACGCTACCGGATACGCCAGGGTCTGAGGGAGTGGAGGACCTGCGCGGTCATGCTCGCCGGGGTTGTGCTGTCGGTGCTGCCCATGGTGTTCAGCCTCGGCATGCGCGCCAGCGTGGACGCCTACGCCGAGCAGGTCCGTGAGAAGGTCCCATTCGGCTACCTCTACGTTCTCGCCGCTGGCGGTAAAGGGACTCAGCCCCCGCCCGTTCCCCAGGATGCCGAGAGGGCCTCGGTCCGATCCGTCACCCTGGAGCCGCCGGGCTCCGACACCGACGCGGACGCGATCCTTCTCGGGCTGGAGGACTCCGGGCGCTACTTCGCCCAGGACCTCGATCTCACGGAGGGCCGAGTCTACATCTCCTCCTCGACCGCTCTGCACGAAGGTCTCAAGGAGAACGACACCCTGACACTCCGGGGCGCGAGCGGTGAGGAGCACAGCGTCGTTGTGTCCGGGATTGTCGAGTACCCGCAGCCGGCGGTCCTGGCCCGCCTGGATACGGCCAACGGTCTCGTCGGCGAGGAGCCGACGGCGACGAACGCGGTCATGACGGACACGCAGAGCCCCGAGCTCGACGCTGCCTCCTCCCAGGTTGTGAGCCGAGCGGACATGATGACGAGCGTCAACACCCTCACCGATGCGATGACGACGACGATGACGATCCTGCTGACGGCGTCGATCTCCATGGCGGTCCTCGTCATCGTGCTGCTCATGCGGATGGTCGTGGACAAGGAGACCTACAGCATCTCGCTCATGAAGGCCTTGGGGTACACCGACCGAGAAGTCGGCGGGATGTATCTGAGCAGCTACGCCCTCGTCGTCGCAGCGGCGCTGATCGTGGGGATTCCGCTGTCCTTCCTCGTGATGCAGCCCGTGTGGCTCCGCATGATCTCCGGCCTGCCGACGGCCTTCGAGTTCACGCTGCCGAAGACGGCCGTCGTCATGATCGTCGGTGTAGTCCTGGGCTGCTACGTCGTCGCCCGTCTGCTGGGGGAGCGCCGGCTGCGAAGAGTGGATGTGACGGAGGTGCTCAAGGACCGCGAGTAGCGCAGGCGGCGGGCTTCCGAGCGTGCTGCCGCCCCGTGCGACGACGGCCGCCGCCCAGGAGGAGGCCAAGGCCATTGTCGACGCCGTGGGTGCGGACGCCCGCGGCGCGGGGGAGTGAGCCGCGCGAGCCGCGAGGCGGGTGCGGTGGCCTGCCGCCGCGCGTGAGCGCTGCTGCGCCGCGCTGAGGGCACGACGCCGGGGCCCGCGGCACGGCGGTGAGGGTTCGACGCCGGGGCCCGCCGCTCGACGCCGGGGCCCGCCGCTCGACGCCGGGGCCCGCCGCGCCCGGTGCAGCGCGATCCTCTCGGGGTGCCGCGTTCCGTCGGGGCGCGGCACCCCTGTGTCCTGCGGGCCCGCGGGAGCCGGGGCCCGCCGCACGACGACGGCTTTTCGGATTTGAAAGTGCTCCACGACACATACCGTGGAATAATCGGATCGTGCGCCTGAACCGAGCTCAGATCGACCCGACGTGGGACTAAAGGCATGTCAAACGTTAGCCATGTTGGGTAGATCATTGCCTTGCCACCCCCCGAGACTCCCCGCCGTCCCGCACAGCGCTCTCTCGGACGGGAGGCACGGCATCCGCTTCGGATGGCGCCGACAACCGCAGGGCCCAGGACAAGGACGACCTATGGCACAGACCTCCCAGAACGGCGCGGTGGATCTCGCGCACAAGCCCATGATGAGTACGGGCCAGATCCTGCTGATGAACGTCGGCTTCTTCGGCATCCAGTACTCCTTCGGCATGCAGCAGAACGCCATGTCTCCCATCTACCAGTTCCTCGGGGCCTCGGCCGACGAGCTGCCCATCCTCAACCTGGCCGGACCCGTCACCGGCCTGCTCATCCAGCCCCTCATCGGGGCGCTGTCGGACCGGACCTGGAGCGACAAGTGGGGCCGCCGTAAGCCCTTCTTCCTCATCGGCGCCGTCGGCTGCTCCATCTTCCTGTTCCTCATGCCCTTCGTGACCGCCGTGTGGATGGCGGTCCTGTGCCTGTGGCTGCTCGACGCCTCGAACAACACGGCCATGGAGCCCTACCGCGCCTTCATCGCCGACCGCCTGCCCTCCAAGCAGTTCGCCAAGGGCTTCCTCACCCAGGCCCTGTTCATCGGCGCCGGCTCGGCCCTGGCCGCCGGCACGCTGGCGGTTCTGGAGAAGATCGTCAGGGGCGCCACCGCCGCGGGCATCCCCTACTGGGTGTTCGGGGCCTTCATGGTGGGCTCGGTGTGCTCCATCGGCTCCGTGCTCATCTCGGTGCTCTCCACCAAGGAGCTGCCGCCCACGCCGGAGGACCGCGCCGAGCTCGAGCGCAAGAAGAGGGAGGAGGGCCCCTTCGGCTTCGTCAAGGACGTCGGCGTCGCCATTGTCGAGATGCCCCGCGGCCTGAAGAAGATGGCCCTCGTCTACCTCTTCCAGTGGTACGCCATGAACGTCTTCTGGCAGTACCTCGGGCTCATGTGCGCCATCGCCTACTTCGGCGTCAACCTGAGCGACCCGAACTACGCCAAGACCGATGCCTTCAGTGACGCCTCGGGCTTCGCCACCGGCCTCATGGTCGTCTACTACATCTCCTGCACGATCGTGGCGCTCTTCCTGGCGCGGCTGGCCAACAAGGTCGGGCCCAAGCACGTCCACACCGCGGCCCTCTTCCTGGCCGCCATCTGCCTCTACCTGCTGACCCACATCGGCAGCCCCGAGAACACGACGGTCCTCTACCTGCCCATGATCGGCATTGGTGTGGCCTGGGCCTCAATCGTGGGCATACCCTACGTTATGGCCACCGAGATGATCCGCAAGGAGCGCCGGGGCGTCTACATGGGCGTCATCAACATGATGATCGTCATCCCCCAGCTCCTTCAGACCCTCACCTTCGGCTTCATCTACAAGAACCTGCTCGGCAACCACCCTGTCAACGCCCTGCTCTTCGTCGCAGTCTTCCTCGTCATCGCCGGCCTGCTCATCGAGTGGATCGACACCGACAAGGACGCCGACCCGAGGGTGCGCGCCGCCGCTGTGGCTACCACCGAGACCGCCGTCGCCTGACCGGGCGCCACACGAAAGGATGACATCCGTGACCTATACCACTATCGTCGCCGGAGTCGGCAACCTTGAGGAGAGTACGCACGTCATCGACCGAGCCTGTGAGATGGCGCGCCTGTGCGATGCCACGCTCCTTCTCGTAGCCGGATTCGATCCCGTCTCGCCCCGGGACAAGGCCCGAGTCGCCGACACCGCGCAGGTCGCCGACGTGCGAGTGAACGAGGTCCAGCTGACCGAGGACGAGGCCTACGCCGTCGTCGAGAAGGCGCGCGACATCGCCGTCGAGCGCGGCGTCGGCCTCGCCCAGGGCGTCGTCGTCGAGGGGACGGCGGTCTCCGCCGTCACCCTGGTCACCCTGGAGGCCGAGGCGGATCTCGTCGTCGTCGGCTCCAAGGGCGTGGACTCCCTGCTGGGCCGCATCTTCGGCGCGGTCTCCGTCCAGGTGCTGCGCAAGTCCAGGTGCGACGTCCTCGTCGTCGTGCCCTGACCGCCACCGACCTGTCTCACCGGCGGGCGTCCTCCCTTTCGCGGGGCGGACGCCCGCTGCGGCATTTTGACCAGCTGTTGTACCCTCGTGTGATCTGGAGTCGTGCCGGATCTGCAGTGAGGCGGTGCGTGCCCGGTCTGCCGGGTGCGCGCCGGCCCGCTCCGGAAGGCGGCGCGCCGGACGTTCCCTGAGCCTCTCGGTCCCTGTCGCCCGTTGCGCTGCCCGGCTCCACGGCGTCGGCGGACGCCGAATCACGAGCGGTCCTGACCCGAGGGGCCGCGCAAGGATCGGATTGCCATGGACCATATGGCCACAACGCAGGATGAACATATCGACAAGCACCCCGCCGAGCTCGACATGGGGCTGGCGCGCGCAGAGCGCAAGGTGGAGAGGATCCGCCGGGAGCGGAGAAGACTGGCCTACATGCGGCGCCGCCGCCGGCTGCGCGCCGACGACGTCACCGTCATCGAGGAGTCGGCCCTCCGCAGGGCCATTATGGGCTCCGTCGTCGGCAACATCATGGAGTGGTACGACGTCGGCGTGTACGCCTACGTCGCCGTCCTGGTCGGCCGGGCCTTCCTGCCCGATGCGAGCCCTACGGCTCAGACCCTGTTCTCCCTGGGGGTCTTCGCCGTCACCTTCATCGCCCGCCCGCTGGGCGGGGTGATCCTGGGCCAGCTCGGCGACCGTCTCGGCCGCAAGGAGGTCCTCGCCTTCACCCTCATGATGATGGCGCTGGCGACCTTCGGCATCGGCGCGCTGCCGCCGGCCTCGGTGCTCGGCGTCTGGGCGCCCATCCTGCTGGTGTGCCTCAAGCTCCTCCAGGGCTTCTCCACCGGCGGCGAGTACGCGGGCGCCACCACCTTCGTCACCGAGTACGCCCCCGACAAGCGGCGCGGCTTCTACGCCGCCATGCTCGACTGGGGGTCCTACATGGGCAACGCCCTGGGCGCGGGCCTCGTCACGGCGCTCATGCTGACCCTTCCCGACGACATCATGGCGACCTGGGGCTGGCGCGTCCCCTTCCTCGTCGCCCTGCCCATGGGCGGCATCGCCCTCTACCTGCGGACCCGCATCGAGGACACCCCGGCCTTTCGCGACGCGCAGGCCGAGACCGACGACGAGGAGCCCGCCGACCTGGCCGCCGCCGAGACCGACATTATGCAGCCCGAGGAGGGGCCGCTGGGGGTCGTGGACATGGTGCGCACCTTCTGGCGCGAGCTCGCCACCGCCATTGTGCTGGTCGCCGGGGCCAACACCGTCGGATACACCCTGACCGCCTACATGCCGACCTACCTCACCGAGACCCTGGGCTACGACGCCGAGCACGGCCCGCTGCTGACCCTGCCGATCCTGGTGATCGTCGCCTTCCTCGTGCCGACCATGGGCTGGGTCTCCGACCACGTGGGGCGCAAGCCGGTCCTCTTCTCCGCGGCGCTGAGCACCGTCCTCCTGGCCGTCCCCTCCTTCCTGCTCCTGGAGCACAGGCAGCTGTGGTCGACCCTGCTGGGGCTGGTCCTGCTCGCCTACCCGACGGCCGCCTACGTCGGCAACCTGGCGTCCTCACTGCCGGCGCTGTTCCCGACGTCGTCGCGCTACGGCGGCATGGGCATCTCCTACAACGTCGCCGTGGCGCTCTTCGGCGGCACCGCGGCCTTCATTATGCAGGCGCTCGTCACCGCCACCGGGAGCAAGCTCGCCCCGGCCTTCTGGCTCATGGGGACCTCCGGCGCAGCCGTCATCGCGCTGTTCAACCTGCGCGAGACCGCGCGCCGCCCGCTGCCCGGCTCCATGCCGTCGGTCGCCTCCCGGGAGGAGGTCGTCGAGCTCGTCAAGACCCAGGAGGAGAACCCCGACCTGGACGTGAGCGAGATCTTCGCGGCCGCCCCGGCGCACCTGGTCGACACCGAGCCGACGGTGGCCGAGGCCCAGGCCGAGGTCAAGGTCGCCCTGGCCAACGAGGCGGAGGTGCGCGAGCAGCTGGCCCGGGCCGAGCGGGCCACGGCCGCGGCGCGGCAGGCGGTCGCGGCCGCCCGCGAGCGCGAGGACGTCGCCCGGGCCGGCCGGGCCGACGACGGCGACGGGTCCGGCCGGGCCGACGACGGCGTGCTGGCGGGCGCCGCGTCCGGCACCGGCGGTCCGGGCGGCGCAGCCGGCGCCGACGGCCTCTGAGCACTGCTGCCGCGCCGCGTGCGGCCCCCGGCGCGCACCGGGGACCGCACGTTCGTCATCGGGAGATGACGCGCTGACGCCTTGAGTTTGGTCTAGGACTGAAGTCACACTAGAGTGCCATGCGGAATGGCGCGCCGACGCGTGACGCCTGCATCAGGGCGACCCGAGACAGACCCGAGACAGATTCTGAACAGAAAGAGGCATCGATGCCCAAGTACGTGTACCGCTTCAGCGAGGGCGACAAGGACCAGAAGGACCTCCTGGGCGGCAAGGGGGCCAACCTCGCCGAGATGACCCGCCTCGGCCTGCCGGTCCCCCCCGGATTCACCATCACCACCGACGCCTGCCGCGCCTACCTGGCCGACGGGGCCGTCCCCGACGCTCTCGCCGTCCAGGTCACCACCGCGCTGCGCGAGGTCGAGGAGGAGCTGGGCCGCGAGCTCGGCGCCGCGAAGGACCCGCTGCTGGTCTCCGTCCGCTCCGGAGCGAAGTTCTCCATGCCGGGCATGATGGAGACCGTCCTCAACATCGGCCTCAATGACTCCTCCGTCGTCGGCCTGGCCGAGACCTCCGGCGACGAGCGCTTCGCCTGGGACTCCTACCGGCGCCTCATCCAGATGTTCGGCAAGACCGTCCTGGACATCGACGGCGACCACTTCTCCGCCGCCCTGGAGGCCAAGAAGGCGGACCGCGGCGTCGCGCTCGACTACGAGCTGGACGTGGACGCCCTGACCGAGCTCGTCGCCGAGTACAAGCGGATCGTGGCCGAGCACGCCGGCGTCGAGTTCCCCCAGGACCCGCGCGCCCAGCTCGACATGGCCACCGAGGCGGTCTTCCGCTCCTGGAACACCGAGCGCGCCCACATCTACCGGCGCCGCGAGAAGATCCCGCACGACCTGGGCACCGCCGTCAACGTGTGCACCATGGTCTTCGGCAACATGGGCCAGACCTCCGGCACCGGCGTGTGCTTCACCCGCGACCCCTCCAGCGGCCGCTCCGGCGTCTACGGCGACTACCTGGTCAACGCCCAGGGGGAGGACGTCGTCTCCGGCATCCGCAACACCCTGTCGCTGGCGGACCTGGAGCGCCTGGACAAGACCTCCTACGACGAGCTGCGCGCCGCCATGCGCAAGCTCGAGACCCACTACCGCGACCTGTGCGACATCGAGTTCACCATTGAGCGCGGCAAGCTGTGGCTCCTCCAGACCCGCGTCGGCAAGCGCACCGCCGCGGCAGCCTTCCGCGTGGCCACCCAGCTGGTCGACGAGAAGCTCATCACCACGAACGAGGCCCTCACCCGCGTCACCGGCGAGCAGCTCAACCAGCTCATGTTCCCGCAGTTCGCCTCCACCACCGACCGCGACCTGCTCACCCGCGCCATGCCGGCCTCCCCGGGCGCCGCCGTCGGCTACATCGCCTTCGACAACGACGAGGCCATCGAGCGCTCCGAGGCCGGCGAGTCCGTCATCCTCGTGCGCCGCGAGACCAACCCGGACGACCTGCCCGGCATGGTCGCCGCCACCGGCGTGCTCACCGCCCGCGGCGGCAAGACCAGCCACGCCGCCGTCGTCGCCCGCGGCATGGGCAAGACCTGCGTGTGCGGGGCTGACGCCCTCGACATCGACGCCGAGGCCAGGACCGTGCGCGTGGCCGGCCGCGAGGAGGTGCTCACCTCCGCCTCGACCATCGCCATCGACGGCCAGTCCGGCGAGGTCTTCCTCGGCGAGGTCCCCGTCGTCGACTCCCCGGTCATGACCTACCTGCGCCGCGGCCTGGAGACCGCCCTGGACTCCGCCGGCGACGTCGACACCCGCGAGCTCGTCACGAGCGTGGACCGCCTCATGCGCCACGCCGACGCGGTGCGCCGCCTGGAGGTGCGCGCCAACGCCGACACCCCCGCCGACGCCCGCCACGCCATCCACCGCGGCGCCCAGGGCGTGGGACTGTGCCGCACCGAGCACATGTTCCTGGGCGAGCGCAAGCAGCTCGTCCAGAACCTCATCCTCGCCGCCTCCGACGCCGAGCGCGAGAGCGCCCTGGCGGCCCTGCTGCCCCTGCAGAAGGGCGACTTCGTCCAGATGTTCGAGACGATGAACGGCAAGCCCATGACGGTGCGCCTCATCGACCCGCCGCTGCACGAGTTCCTCCCCGACCTGACCGAGCTGAGCGTCAAGGTGGCCGTCGACCGCGAGCGCGGCGCCCTGGACCCCGCCGACGAGGACCTCCTGGCCGTGGTGCGCAAGAGCCACGAGTTCAACCCGATGCTGGGGCTGCGCGGCGTGCGGCTCCTGCTGACCATGCCGGGTCTCATCGAGCTGCAGGTGCGCGCCATCGCGGAGGCCGCCGTCGAGCGGCTGCGCTCCGGGGGCGACCCGCACCCGGAGATCATGATCCCGCTGATCGGCTCCGTCCGGGAGATGCAGATCGCCCGCGATCGTGCCGAGAGGGTGCTCGCCACGGTGTCGGCCGAGTCCGGCTACGAGCTGGACTTCCCGATCGGCTGCATGATCGAGCTGCCCCGCGCCGCGGTGACGGCCGCGCACGTGGCCGAGGAGGCGGACTTCTTCTCCTTCGGCACCAACGACCTGACCCAGACGACGTGGGGCTTCTCCCGCGACGACGTCGAGACCTCCTTCGTGGGCCGCTACATCACCGAGGGCATCTTCGGCACCTCGCCCTTCGAGTCCATCGACTCCGACGGCGTGGGCGCCATGGTGCGCCTGGGCGTCGAGGGCGGGCGCGCGACCAGGCCGGAGATGAAGATGGGCGTGTGCGGAGAGCACGGCGGCGACCCGGACTCCATCCTCTTCTTCCACGAGACGGGGCTGGACTACGTGTCCTGCTCGCCGTTCCGCGTCCCGGTCGCCCGCCTGGAGGCGGGCCGCGCGGCGGTGCTCTCGCCGGTTGAGTGAGGCCGTGAGCCGCTGAGGCGGCGGGGCCGGGCGGGGCGCGGTCGTAGCGCCCCGCCCGGCCCCGCCTTCCCCTCCTCTTCGCCGAGATTCGCCGAGATTCGCCGAGATCGGTCGTATTCCGCGTCGAGATCGGTTCACCGGACCGATCTCGAGCCGGAGATGAACCGATCTCGGCGAGAGGCGGGCGGAGCCGTGCGGCAGGATGTGCCCATGAGTCCCGCCCCCTTCGGCCCAGACGCCCTGCGCTCACTCGTCGACGCCCTGCGCTCGCGCATTGAGACCGTGGTCGTCGGCAAGCCGGAGGCGGTCGGCACCGCCATCGCCACCTTCCTCGCCGGCGGCCACCTCCTGGTCGAGGATGTGCCCGGCGTCGGCAAGACGACCCTCGCGCTGAGCCTGGCCCGCTGCCTGGACCTGACCGCCTCCCGTATCCAGTTCACCGCCGACCTCATGCCCACCGACGTCACCGGCTTGTCCGTCTACGACCAGGCCGCCCGGGAGTTCCGCTTCCACCCCGGGCCGGTCTTCGCCGGCATCGTCGTCGCCGACGAGATCAACCGCGCCACCCCGCGCACCCAGTCCGCGCTCCTGGAGGCCATGGGGGAGGGGCGCGTCAGCGTGGAGGGGCGCACCCTCGACCTGCCCGACCCCTTCATGGTGGTCGCCACCCAGAACCCCCTGGACATGGAGGGCACCTTCCGCCTGCCCGAGGCCCAGCGCGACCGCTTCATGACCCGCCTGGCCATCGGCTACCCCGGCCCCGACGCGGAGTCCGCCATGCTCCTGGCGCGCGCAGGCACCGACCCGGCCGACGACCTCGCGCCGGTCGTCACCGCCGCCGACGCCGCCCGCGCGCGCCGGGCCGTGGCCGGCCTGCACGTCGCCCCCGCCGTCGCCGACTACGTCGTCGGCATCGTCGCCGCCACGCGCGCCGACCCCGACCTCGCCCTGGGGGCGAGCCCGCGCGCCGGCCTGCACCTGCTCGCCATGGCCCGGGCCGGTGCGGCCATGGAGGGCCGGTCCTACGTCTCGCCCGACGACGTCGCGCTGGCCGCTCCCGGCGTGCTCGCCCACCGCCTCGTGCCCGCGGGCCGCCAGGCCTCCGACGCCGAGGCCTCCGAGGCCGCGGCGAGCGCCCTGGCCCGCCACGTCGCCTCCGTCCCCGTGCCCAGGAGGTGACGGCGTGGGGGCCAGGACGACGACGGCCGCCCGCAGCCGCGCCCGGGGCGGCGCACCGCGGGCATGCAGAGCACCACGGGCGCATCGCCGGCCGTGGATCGCCCCGACCGCGCACGGGGCCTGGCTCCTCGTCGTCGCTGCGATGCTGACCGGCGCCGGCCACCGCTGGGGGGTGGGCCTGGTGCGCGGCGCCGGGCTCCTCCTGGCCTGCGTCGCGGCGGCCGCCCTGGCGGCGGCCTGCCTGACGGCGGCGGCCCGCACCGTCACGGTCGCCCGGCGGTGCCCGCGGCCGGCCGGACCCGCGCGCGTCCAGGCCGGAGAGCCGGCCCGCTGGGGCCTCGTGCTCGGCCGCACGGGTCGCAGCCATCCCGTCTGGGTTCTGTGGCGCGTCCCGGGGCATCGCGAGCTGCGGCCCCTCGTCGAGGGGCGCGGCGACCTGGTGCTCACGCTGCCTCGGCGCGGCCGGTGCCGCCTGGAGGCGCGCACCCTGGCCTTCACCGACCCGCTCGGTCTGTGGCGGGTCCGCCTGCCGCTCGGGGCGGCCCTGGATGTGCTCGTCCTCCCGCGGCCGCTGGCGGCGCCCGGCCTGCCGGTGAGTGGGGTCGTCCCCGCCGACCTCCTGCGCGCCGACCGGGGCGAGGACCTCACGGGCCTGCGCGACTACCGGCGCGGCGACCATCTGTCCTCGGTGCACTGGCGCCAGTCCGCCCGGCTCGACCGCCTCGTCGTCGTCGACGCCGAGCGCCGCACCCGCGCGCGGCTCACCGTGGCGCTCGACACCCGCGCAGGCTCCTACGGCGCGGACCGCCTCCAACGGCGGACCCGGCCCGGTGCGGAGGCGGACGCCTTCGAGACGGCCGTCAGCCTCGCCGCCGGGGTGCTGCGGGCCTGGGAGTCCACCGGCGCGGATGTGCGTCTGGTGCTCGGTCGGCGGCTCGTGGAGGCCGACGCCGGCGAGCGCGGCGGGATCGCGCCCCTGCTGGAGGCCCTCGCCCTGGCGGAGGCCGTGGCCGGGCCGCAGGAGCCCGGGGCCCGGGAGCCGGCGCCCCGGGAGCCCGGGGCGCAGGGGGACGGCGCGCCCGACGTCGTCATCACCGGGACGGCCGCGCTCGCCGACGTCGGGCGGGGGCTGGCCGCCCCGCGCGCGGCGGGCGAGCTCGTCCTGGTCGGGCCGGCCGCCGGGCCGGCTGGAGGATCGCCCGCGGAGTGGCGGGTGCGCACGGTCCCCGCGGGCGCCGAGCTCTCCGGGGACGCGGGTACGGCTCGGGGTGAGAATCGGTGACCCGCCCCGACCGCATCGGCGCCGCGCCCCCCGGCACCCCGCCCGCCGAGCCCGTCCGCTGGCAGCCGCTGCTGGCCGCCGTCCTCATCACCGCCTTGTGGGGCAACGGCCTGCGGGTTCTCGACGTGGTCCTCAGCCCCGGCCCCTGGATCGGCCAGAGTCTGCTCGTCGCCGCCCTGACCCTGGGGGCGGCCGGGGCCGCGCGCACCATCTGGCCCAACCGCGTCCTGGTCGCCGTCGTGCTCGGCCTCGTGGCCGGCGCCGTCCCGACCGTGCTGGCCATCAGGTCCGCGACGGGCCTGGCTCCCTGGCGCGCGGCCCCCTTCGAACGGCTCGGGGAGGCGGGCGCGGCCATCCGCCAGGGCGTGGCGCCGCTGGAGGCCACCCCGGCCGTGGCCTCCGTCGTCGTGCTCGTCAGCCTCCTGTTCGCCTGGGCCTGCGTGCTCATGAGCGCCGGCAGCGGGGACGCCGTCGGGGCCAGCGGGTTCATACCCGCCGGCACCCTGCTCGTCCCCGGCCTCGTGGTGGGGCAGGCCCCGCCCGCGCGGTCGGTCCTCGTGGCCGCCGTGTGCCTGGTCCTGCTCGTGGGCTCCGCCGCTCCTGCGGCGCCCCGGTACGCGGGCCTGCCGCCGAGGACCCGCGCGGGCCGAGCCCTCGTGCGCGCCGGCGGGCGCGCCTGCGTCCTGGCCGCCGCGCTCGGCCTGGCGGCGGGCGCCCTCCGCCTCGCCCCGGCCGTCCCCGACCAGCCCTGGCGCCACGCGCCGGACCAGCCCGCCACCGTCCCTGACACCAGCCTCACCCTGAACCAGGACCTTGTGCGCGGCTCGACGGCCACCGCTTTCGAGTACGGCGGCACCGGCTTCCCCGAGGGCGCGAGCCTGCGCTTCACCCTCGCCGTCGTCCGCGACCTCGACGGGCAGAGCTGGGACCCCCTGACCGAGACCGAGGGCGTCACCGCGCTCTCGCGCCTGACGACGCCGACCGGCGCGCACGCCCTGACGGCCGGCGGGGCGCTGGCGGCCGCTGGCGCCCCGGTCCCCTCCGACCAGCTGCCGCGGGTCCTCGTGCGCGTCCGGGGCCTGGCCGGCCGGCGCCTGCCGCTGCTGCAGTCCACCGCCCTGGTGGGGCCCGCGGGCGACGACGGCGCCTCGGCCGACCCGACCGCCGCGGCCGCCCCGACGCTGTCCCCGGAGGACTGGCAGTGGGTGGCCGGGACGAGCACGGCGATCTCGACCGGCGCCTCGGCCCGGCCGGGCACCGCCTACACCGCCTACGGGTGGTCCGCCGTCGCCGACGCGACCGGCCGCCCCCAGGCGGACCCGCCCGTGGGCCCCGCCGCCCCCGCCGCCGAGACGCTCGCCCCCTACACCGCGCTGCCCGGGGAGAGCCCGGCCGTCCGGGACGCCGCCGCGGAGGCGCTCGGCGCGGCGGGCGCGGACGGCGCCGACAACGCCACCAGGGCGGCCGCCCTGGCCGCGTGGTTTCACGGCAACGGCTTCGTCTACGACGAGTCAGCCCCGGGCGGCTTCGACGGCGGCGCGGGAGGGGCGACCGCGTCCGGCGCCTCGGTCGCCGCCGCCCCCGGGAGCCCGACGGCGACCGTGGAGGCCTTCCTGGCCGAGCGCCACGGCTACTGCATCCACTACAGCGCCGCCTTCACCCTCATGGCCCGCAGCCTCGGCATCCCCACGCGCATCGCCATCGGCTACGCCTCGCGCGCCGGCGGCGAGGGCGCTATGACGGCCGTCTCCGGACGGGACCTGCACGCCTGGCCCGAGGTGTGGATCGACGACGTCGGCTGGGTGGCCTTCGAGCCGACGCCCGGTGGTGCCGGGGCGCGGGCCGAGGCGCCCTCCGCCGACACGCCCCAGCCGGGGGCGACGACCGCGGCCCCTTCCGGCCCGACCGCGACGGCCTGGCCGGAGGGGGCCGGCCCTGCGGGCGCCGGCTCCGCGGAGGGCGGCGGTGCCCGCCCCCTCCTGCCGGCCGTCGTCCTGGCGGGCGCGCTCGCCGCGGCCGGCCCCGGCGCCCTGCGGTGGTGGCAGCGCCGGCGCCGTCGTCGGGAGGCGGCCTCGGGCGATGCGCCGGCCTGCGCGGCCTGGGAGGAGGTCCTGGCCACCGCCGTTGACCTGGGCCTGCTGGGGCGGCGCCCGGGCGAGCCGCCCGGCCAGGGGCCCCGGGCCCTGACGCCCGAGGCGATCGCCGAGTACCTGTCGGGGCTCATGCCGGGTCCCGAGTCGGGGCCCGCGGCGCGCGAGCTCGAGGAGCTCGCCGCGCGGGTTGTTGCCGAGAGATTCTCGCTCAGGGCAGAACTGCCGGGGCGGGTGGGGAGCGAGTGGCGCGTGAGACGGATGAAATCAAGGAATCGCAACGATTTGGTCACCGTTCTCAAACGGGTTCGTGTGGCGCTCGCCACCTGCGCGCCCCGCCGTCGTCGGCTCATAGCACTCATCGCCCCGAGATCCGTGATGCCACACCGGTGGTGGGCATGAGATGATGGCGGAGCGGACGGCGTCACCGCCGTGGAGCCGCCGTTAGGACCGAGATGATCCAGAAAGGCACGTCATGGCGCTGTTCGAGCTCACCGGTACCCGACTAGAGGCGACGGCCCTGGGGGAACCCGTCGAGGCTGCTCAGCGTCAGACCGTGCTCGGGGCCGTGCGCGGGCAGCTCGTCGATGTCCTGCGCCGCCCGGTCTTCCCCATCGTGTGGGAGCGCGAGGGCGACGCCGACGTGCTCACCGCCCTGGACGCTGCCAGCCAGGTGATGTGCGTCGAGCTGCTCGAGCGCCTCGACGCGGGCGCGCTCGTCGCGGCCATGGCGCGCACCGCCACGGCCGCGCAGAGCGGGTGGACGGACCTCGCCGCGCGCTACCCGGGCGGGAGCACGTCCTTCCGGGAGGACTGGGACGAGTTCCGCGAGACGGTGCCGATCAACGCCGGGCCGAGCCCGCGGCTGACCATGATCGCCATGGCGGTCAACGACGACGTGCGGACCGCCCTGGCGATGCTGCTGTGCTCGGGCATCGAGGTGCAGGAGGCGCAGGTCCGCACCGCCTCCGACGGGCGCGTGCTGGTCGGGCTGGAGCCCGTGCGCCACGACGTCCTGGGCGGCTCCGGCGCGGTCCTCGTGGCCAGGGCCTCGCGCATGGCCCTGGAGCGGCCGAAGGAGAACGAGGCCGCGACGACGGCCCCCACCATGCCGGTGCCGAGCATGAGACGGGGGACCCGGACCTCCCGCGCGGCCAAGAAGGACCGCCCGCCCATGGCGCCCGGCGGGCGCGTCGAGGCGGCGACCGGGCACGTCGAGGCGGCGCGCGTGCGGGCGGCGGGCGCACGCGGCGAGCGGTCCCGGGCCGCCCGCGCCAGGGCCGTCGGCCCGGCGGCCGCCGTCGCGACCACCCTCATCGAGCCGATGGAGCCCGTCGAGGCGGTCGAGGCGGTGACGGGCCCCAACGACGTGACCGTGCCCACAGTGCGCCTGGTGGAGTCGGCGTCGCCGGCCACGAGCCCCGGAGGCGTCGACCGCAACCACCGCGCCGCGGCCCCTGTCCTCGGGGCGCAGCCGACCGTGCCCTCCGGCGGGCAGTCGGCGGCCGCGCTCGCCTCCGTGGCCTCCCGGATCGATACGCCGGTGACGCTCGTGTGGCAGCGCATGCGGCGCGGCATCCACCATGAGGCGGTGCTCAGCGCCGACGGCGTGATCACCCTGTCCAACGGTATGCGCTTCCGCGACCCCTCAGCCGCCGCCAACGCCGCCCAGCACACGCAGGACATCGACGGGTGGCGCGTGTGGCGCGTCGGCGCCCAGGGGCCGGCCCTGCGCGACTTCATCAAGGACTGACTCCGCGCGGGCCGGCAGCCGGCGGCCGCCCTATGAGAATAAGCGCATGTGCCTCCTCCCCCAGGCGGAGGTTGGGAACTGGATTCATCCCCCATGATTGGATATATGTCGACCCGTTCCCGCACCTCCCGACTCGCGATGCACATATCGCCGCGCATGGCCGCCAGCGCCCGTACCGCTCTTGCCTGGCTGCGGAGCGGACGCGTCTGCTCCGTGCTCGCCGGGCTCCTCATGCTCAGCACGGCGGCGCTGGCCGCCGCTGGCCACGTCTCGCCGCTGCGCATCTCGGACAGCCCCCTCGCGGCCGACCTGTTCCCGGACGGCCCCCTGCGCCTGTGGAGCCTCCTGACCGCCTGGGCGGGCGCGACCCACCTCGGCCCCCTGACGGGCGTGGTCACCCTGCTCACCGTCGGCATCGCCCTCGAGCGCTTCATCGGTGCCCGTCGCCTTCTTCTGTCCGCCTTCCTCCCCCACGCCGTCGGCGTCGGCATCGCCCTGGTCGCCCACCCGCTCATCAGCGCCGTCGCCCCCACCTGGGGCCACCTGACGACCCGCTACCAGATCTCGGGGGTCCCGCTCCTCCTCCTGGGCCCCCTGCTCGCCTCGACGGCGCTGATGAACCACACCTGGAGCCGCCGCACCCGCCTGGCCACCCTGGTCTTCCTCCTGGTGGAGACCGCCGTCACCGGGACTCCGGCCTCCTTCGCCCGCCTGACCACCGCCGTGGCGGGCCTGCTCCTGGGGACGGTCGCCTGGCGAAGGTCCGCCTCCTCCATCCGGATGTCGCGCACCCGCCGCTCGTCCCGCAACCTCCTGGCGCTGCTCGTCGCCTGCTGGTCGCTCACGCTGACTCTGGCCACCGTCACGCGCTCGGACCTCGGCCCGCTCGCCAGCGCCCGCTACGGCGTCGTCCCCGAAGGCGGCGCCTCGCAGCCGGCCGCCGGCGCCCTCATCCTCAGCCTCATGCCGCTCCTGCTCCAGCTCGCCCTGGCCGACGGCCTGCGCCGGGGGCGCCGCATAGCCGCCCTGGGCACGATCGGCCTGCAGATCTTCCTGGCCCTGTGCTCGGTCCTGTCGATCAACACCTTGCGGATCGATGGCAGCTTCGTTCCGGAGGACGGCACCCCGGTGATCATCTCCGGCCCGGACAACGTCTGGGGCGGCCTGAACCACATCACCGTGCCCGTCATGCTCAACCTCGGCATTGTGCTGCTGGTCGTGTGGAACCGCGACCACCTGCGGCTGCACACCCGTGCCGGGGTCGTGCGCAAGGCGGTCGGGACCTGGGCGGTCGCCGCGCTCGTCTGCGCCGTGGCCAGCGTCGCCCTGGGCTCGCTCGTGGTGCAGGACTTCGTGCCCGACGCGACGCCCGTGGCCCTGCTGGTCGACTTCCTCGTGCGGCTCCTGCCGACCGCCGCCGAGGGCCTGCTCATACCCCCGCTGACCCCGGTCGGCCCCCTGGCGGGCCTCGCGGCCTGGTTCTTCCCCATCCTGGCCTGGACCGCCGCTGTCGCGTGCACCTGGGCGGCCATGACCAACCCTGCGATCACCCCCCGCGTCAACCAGGAGGACCTCATCGCCCTGGTGCGGGCGCGCGGCGCCGGCACGCTGGGCTGGATGCTCACCTGGCCCGGCAACGAGGCGTGGATCGCCGAGGACAGGCGCACCGGCTTCGCCTACCGGGCCGGCTCCGGCGTCGCCCTGACCCTGGGCGACCCGGCCGCCGCCGGCCCCGAGGACACCAGGGCCGCCGTCGAGGGCTTCACCGCATTCGCCGCCGAGGCCGGGCTGGTGCCCGCCCTGTACTCCGTGCACGAGCCCACTATGCTCGCCGCCCGCGACCGGGGGTGGACGGTCCTGCAGGTCGCCGAGGAGGCGGTCATCGACCTGCCCGATCTCGTCTTCAGGGGCAAGGCCTTTCAGGACGTGCGCACCGCCCTCAACCACTCGCGCCGCGAGGGCATTACGGCGGAGTGGACCACGTGGCGCACCGCCCCGGAGGGCCGCCGCGACCAGATCCGCGCGATCTCGCAGGGGTGGGTCGGGGAGAAGGCCCTGCCCGAGATGGGTTTCACGCTCGGCGGACTGAAGGAGATCGACGACGACGACACGCGCCTGCTGCTCGCCGTCGACGAGAGCGGCACCGTCCACGCGGTGACCTCCTGGATGCCCGTGCACCGGGGCGGCAAGGTGGTCGGCCTGACCCTGGACGTCATGAGGCGCCGCGAGGGCGGGTGGCGCCCGGCGATCGAGTTCCTCATCGCCCGCGCCGCGCAGGACGCCCAGGCCGAGGGCCTGGAGGTGCTGTCGCTGTCGGGGGCGCCGCTGGCCCGCTCCGGGACCTCCGGCGACCTGACCGGGGACGGGACCGACGACGTCGGCGCCTCGCGCTTCGACCCGCTGCTGGACCTGCTTGCCTCCCTGCTCGAGCCCGCCTACGGCTTCCGGTCCCTGCACGCCTTCAAGCGCAAGTTCCAGCCGCGCAAGGTCCCCATGTACCTGGCCGTTCCCGACGTCGTGGACCTCGCAGCGGTCGGCGTAGCCATCGGGCGCGCCTACGTCCCCGACCTGACGCCGGCCCAGACGGCGCGCTTCGCCCAGGTGCTCGTGACGCATGACTGAGGCGCTCGTCGGGCTGCTGGGCTCGGTGCGGCTGCGCCAGCCGTGGATGGGCGACGCCTGCCTGGCCGTGGTGGCGGTCCTGGTCACCTCCCTGTGGCTCGCGCGCACCCGCTACCTGCCCCGGCGCCGCCGGCTGGTGGCGCCGGTGGCGGGGCTGGTGCTGGGCCTGGCCGGCTGGTGCGCGGTGGACGTGGCCTGGCGCCCGGTGGCCGACGGCCTCGGCCCGGTGGTGTGGACGTGGGTGGGCCTGGCCGGCACCGTCGTCGTCCAGGCGCTGCTGGGAGGCGGCCCGCGGGAGGACGGCGACCGCGCGCACGACTGGAGGCAGCGGCTGGCGCACGCGGTCGGCTCGGGCGCCAGCATTGTGGTGGCGTTGACGGCGGGCCTGCTGGCCGTCAACGGCTTCTTCGCGGCCTTCCCCTCCCTGGCGGCGGTCCTCGGCGTGGACGTGTCGACGACGCCGCTGGCCGCGCTGCCCGCGGCGGCGGCCCACCCGAGCCCTCCGCAGCGCGGCGAGGGGGCGCTGTCCGAGACATGGAGCGCGCCCGAGGACATGCCGTCCCGCGGCGAGGTGGTCACGGCGGAGATCCCCGCGGGCGACCAGTCGGGGACGCGGGGCTTCAGGCCGCGGGAGGCCATGATCTACCTGCCGCCGGCCTACCTGACCGAGCAGCGGCCGGCCCTGCCGGTGGTCCTCGCGCTCACCGGGCAGCCGGGCAGCCCCTCGGACTGGTACGAGCTGGGCGCCCTGAAGGACACCATGGACGCCTACGCGGCGGCCCATGACGGCCTGGCGCCGGTGGTGGTGGTCGCCGACCTGCTCGGCAGCCCCTACCGCAACCCCCTGTGCTCGGACACCGAGCGGGGCGGGAAGGTGGCGACCTACCTGGAGCGCGACGTCCCGGACTGGATCCGGGAGAACCTGCAGGTGGACCACGACGCCTCGCACTGGGCGGTGGCGGGCCTGTCCAACGGCGGGACCTGCGCGCTGCAGGTGGCCAGCCGGTCCCCGCAGGTCTACCCGACCTTCCTGGCGCTGAGCGCGGAGGAGCACCCGAGCCTGGGCGGCGAGAAGCGGACGGTGAGGGTGGGATTCGGCGGCGACCGCGTCGCCTACGAGGCCAACGACCCGCTCGCGATCATGGCGGCCGCGCCGCCCGACCAGTACGCGGGCGTGGCGGGGATCGTGTCGGTGGGGCGCGACGACCGCCTCTACAGTCCCGTGGCGCCCGTGCTGGTGGACGCCACCACGCGGGCGGGCATGAGCGTGACGCAGCGCGACTACCCCGGCCGGCACACCTGGGCGCTGTGGTCGGTGGCGCTGGCCGACCAGATGGACTGGCTCGGCCAGCGCCTGGAGATCGCGCCCGCGCCCTGATCTCGGCGAAAGGGGGAGGCGGGCGGCGGCTGGAGCGGCTCGGCGCCGGACGCTGCTCAGCGCAGGACGTAGCCGCCCAGCCACCGGCGCATGGCCGAGAAGACCTGCTCGCGCACGGGCGGGGCCGACAGGACCAGGTCGTGCACGCCGTCGTCGAACCGGGCCACCGTGACGAGCTTGCCCAGCCCGATGGCGCGGCGGGCCGTCGCGTCGGCGTCGACGATCGTGTCGGTGCGCCGCGAGTCCTCCGTCCACGTCACCCCCAGGTGGCTGCGCGCCGACCCCATGGACAGCACCGGGCAGCGGATGTCGAGCCCGGCTGCCACGCGCGCCTGCCCGTCCAGGATGGCCAGCAGCCAGCCGGGCCGGATCGGCGCCGAGGGCAGGAACGACCAGCCGGGCTCGATGCGCCACCCGGTGACGTAGGGGTCGTCCGCCCAGGCGGGGTCCGGCAGCTCGCCGTCGCGCTCCAGCCACCCGTCGGTGACGCGGAAGAGGGTCTCGGGCGCGTAGGCGGGGGTGGGGATGGACATGCGCGGGTCGCGCAGGGCGAGCGTCCTGAGGACCGGCTCGCCGACCATGCGCACCAGCTCGGAGCCCTGGAGCTCCAGCCACGCCGAGTTCAGCACCAGCGCTGCCAGCGCCCCGGGGTGGCGGTCGGCCCACAGGCAGGAGGTGAGCCCGCCCGCGGAGTGCCCGCACAGGACGACGTCGGTCTCCCAGCCGCGCTCGGAGCGGATGGCCGCCAGGGCCAGGTTGATCTCCTCGTCGTAGTCGGTCAGCGAGGCGATCCACCCCAGCATCTGCCCCTCGCGCAGCGAGCGCCCGTAGCGGCGCAGGTCCAAGGCGTAGAAGGCCCCGCCCAGGCGCGAGATCTGCCGCGCCAGCTCGGTCTGGAAGAAGTAGTCGTTCCAGCCGTGGATGTACAGCAGGGCGAAGGTCGGGGTCGTCGGGGTGCTGGGCAGGGCGCCGGGGTCCGAGGCTGGCACGTGCCGCACCAGCGTGGCGACGGCGCCGTCGTCCTCCTCGTCGGGCAGCAGCTCGAGCGTGCGCGCCTCGAAGCCGGGCCCCAGCAGGTCGGGGCCCCAGGCGCCGGTCGGGGCGGGGGCGCTCATGGGCCGTCCTCCGCCCCGGCGAGGAAGCGGCGCAGCACCGCCTCCATCTGGTCGGCCTCGATGAGGAAGCCGTCGTGCCCGTGCATGGAGTGGATGGTCTCGCGGTGCGCCCCTGGGATGCCGGAGGCGAGCTCCTCGGCCTGGGCGGGCTGGAAGAGGCGGTCGGAGTCGACGTCGACGACGAGGGCGCGGGCGGTCACGGTGCCCAGCGCGGCGGGGATGCCGCCGCGCCCGGTGCCGACGTCGTGGACCATCATGGAGTGGGTGACGATGAGGTAGGTGTTGGCGTCGAAGCGGGCCAGCAGCTTGCCCGCGTGGTAGTCGAGGTAGGACTCGATCTGGTAGCGGCCGCCGACGGCGGGGTCCTCGTCGCCCTGGTGGGCCCGCCCGAAGCGGGTGTCGAGCTCGGCGGCGCTGCGGTAGGTCGTGTGCGCCAGCGCCCGGGCCAGGCCCAGGCCGCGCACGGGGCCGACGGCGTGGGAGTAGTAGTCGCCGTCGAAGAAGAAGGGGTCCGCCACGATGGCGAGCTCCTGGAGGTGGCACCAGGCGAGCTGGTCGGCGGTGGTCGAGGCGCCGGTGGCCACGAGCGCCAGGTTGCGCACCCGCTGCGGGTGGCTGACGGCCCACTCGACGGCGCGGTGCCCGCCCAGGGAGGCGCCGATGACCAGGTGGAAGGCGTCGATGCCCAGGGCGTCGGCCAGGCGCGTCTCGGCCTCGACGGCGTCGCGGGTGGTCAGCCACGGGAAGCGCGAGCCCCAGGGGCGGCCGTCGGGGGCGGTGGAGGAGGGGCCGGTCGAGCCCTGGCAGCCGCCCAGGATATTGGCGGCGACGACGTAGTAGCGGTCGGTGTCGATGGCGCGGCCGGGCCCGACCAGGGCGCCCCACCAGCCGGGCGTGGGGTGGCCGGGGCCCGCCTCGCCGGTGACGTGGGAGTCGCCGGTCAGCGCGTGCAGGACCAGAACGGCGTTGTCGCGCTCGGGGGTCGGCGTGCCCCAGGTCTCGAAGGCGAGGTGGGTGTCGGGCAGGACCTCGCCGGACTCCAGGGGCAGGTCGCCGATCTCCACGAAGCGGCGGTGGCCGGGCTCGTCGCCGGGCCGCCACGCGCCGGTGGGGGAGCCCGCCCTACGGTCCACGAGCTTGAGCGCCGCGGTGCCGACGCCGGAGCCGGAGGGGAGCGAGGTCATGGCGGCCATCGTATCGTGGCGGGGCGATGAGCCACGGGCCGGCGTCGGCCGGGCGTGCACGGATTGCGAGAAGGAGAGATGTGCACGCGGCCGGGACTGGCGCGAGCAGTGCTCAACGGCCTCGGACGCCCGAGGGGCTAACGCCGAGATCGGTCCAGTTCCGCGCCGAGATCGGTCCATGAACCGATCTCGATCCGGAATACGACCGATCTCGGCGTTAGGAGGGGCGGGCGGCGGGCGCCCCGGCCCGGTCGCTCAGCGCGCGACGGCGGCCAGCCGTCCCCCGCTCGCCCTGCTGGACGATGCGCTGCCGGCTCGGGGCGGGAGCCGCCTCGAGCCGCTGGAACGTCTTATGGATCCGTGGACCGCGTGGAGCCCGACTCAGGGTGGCTGCGAAGCGCGGAAACCTGTTAGACCCACTCTGCCAATCTATCTGCCGGTCGAATTTCTTCGCTCCCGTGATCTTGGTCGCTTCGCCTCCGTCGACCCCTACGGTATATAGTTCGTACATCTCGTCGCCATTCGCGTCCTTGGCCGGGAGCGCGATCTTCGTGCCATCCGGGCTGAATATCGGGGTCATGAGTTTTCGCGTGTTCGAGTCGGGGAGAAGGCTGCGTTGCTCGGGAGATGATTTCGTTGTGCTGGCGGACGACCTGAAACGTATAGGCGGAGATATCTGACCGGGAGCCTGCGGCCTCTGTGGGCATAGGGCTCAGGGCTGCGCTCTCCGCGGAAGCGCCTCCGTTCTTGGCATAAAAAACTGTTTTCAAATCATCGTCATTTTGGGGGCGTCGTGCGAAATGGAGGCTGTCGTCGGGGACGAGTTCTGGCACGTAGTCGGTGCCGGGCTCGAAGTCTCCCGGTGCCGGTGCCAAGGCTGTCGTGTCGTGAGACGTCCCGGATTCATCAATGTATCCTACTGTTTTGTCGAGGTTTCCCGAACCTCCCTCGCTCGACTTGCGGGCGGCAACCTTGTCGTAGTTGCGAGAAAATAGTCTGCGGATGCTGCGCAGTCCGTAGCCATTGCCTACAGCATACCAATTGTCAAGCTCGAAGGAATCGTCTGGCGGAGTGAAGCGGCGCGAGACTGTGACGGATCCACTGCCCGGATGTATTGCCTGGACGCTGAGGAAATTCGCATGAAGGCTGAGGGCCGGCACGGTCGCCACAATGATGCCGTGCAGGCCGGAGCCCGTCGGCGTCGCCTCGGGCGCGGACGCGGTGGCGGTCTCGGTGGCGCCGGAGCCTGTCGGCGAGCTCGCCTCACTCGCCGTCGTAGAGGTAGAGGATCCCGACGGCAACGTCGTGGAGGCTGCGGGAGAGCTGGCGGAGTCCCCTCCGCTCGCGCAGGCCGCGAGACCCGTCGCGCACCTCACCGCCGTCAGCGCCCCCATTGTGCGAGGCATCGACCACCGGCTCGTTCAGGCCACTGCTCGTGCGTTCATCGTGTCACTTTCTTGCGGATCGGACTCGTCTGCGGAGCCACCGTGATCCGCGAATAGTGCTGAAGCATACGGCACGACCGCCCGCCGTTGCACGACCGCATTCGCCATAAACGGCGTCGTTCGTGATCGAGGTGCGGGAGGCGAACCGGGACGAATCCATCCCGCTCCTCCGACGCGGACAACACTTCAGTTCTTTAGTATCATTTCTTGCACGCTAGAATCTGTGTATCGTGCAGCGGGAGGCGCGCTGGTGCCGGCGAGGCCGGCGAGGCGGGGCTCGGTGTCGGGGGCGCCGTGTCGCCGGCTCGTGACGGCCCGCGACGGCACGGCATGCTTGGAGAAGCGGGCGGGGTGCGGGCCCGGCCGGTGCGCCGGCGCACCGGCGCGACCGACAAGGGTGGACGCCTGCGGACCTCCTGATATATTTTTGAGACCTGATGTGCAGGTCCCAGCCTGTTGTCCCTGGCCGGCGACCGCCGGCATGTGAGAGGAGTCCTGTGCCCGACGACGAATCATTCCGAACCACCGACCCCCAGGCCGGGGGATACTGCTGTCCGGGACCTTCCGGGGCGCCTGTGGCACAGCCGCTTCCGCGGCCGATCCCCAACGGCTCGACGCCCTGGTACGTGGGACTGATCGCGCTGACCATGATTCCCGGTATTAGCGCCATCATCGCCTCGCTGGTCATGATTGGCATGGGCCTGTCGCAGCGGAAGGACGTGGAGCCGGCGCGCACCAATGCGCTCAAGGCCGTCAACTGGGGGCTGACCTACATGCTGGCCACCGTGGTCCTGCTGGCCATCCAATTCTATATCCTCTCCGGCATTCAGTACTCCACGGACCCGCTCATCGGCACCGCATTGTTCCTGTGGCTGCTGATCTCGCTCTTCCACGTCATCTACTGCCCTGTCGCCGGAAAACGCGCGGCCAAGGGGCGGCGGGTCGGATTCTGCGGTATTCCTTTCCTGCGGACTCGCTGAACCCGTCTTCGGGTCTTGCGCGAACCGATCTCGGCGCGGAGCTGGACCGATCTCGGCGAAGAGGAGGCGGGCGTCCGGGCCCGGCCAAGCGGGCGCGGACGCCCGGAGGCTCAGCGCGCGACGGCCGCCAGGCCCCGCTCGAGGTCGGCGAGAATGTCGTCGATGTGCTCGATGCCGATGCTCAGGCGCACCGTGCCGGCGCTGATGCCCGCCCTGGCCAGGCCGTCGTCGTCGAGCTGTGAGTGGGTCGTGGTGGCGGGGTGGACGCACAGCGAGCGGACGTCGCCGATGTTGGCGAGGTTCGAGAACAGGCTCAGGGCGTCGATGAAGGCCGCTCCCGCCTCGCGCCCGCCGGCCAGGTCGAAGGCGAAGACGCTGCCCGCCCCGCGCGGGCAGTAGGTGCGGTGCAGCTCGTAGTACGGGCTGGACTCCAGGCCGGAGTAGCGCACCTCGGCCACCTCGGGCCGCCCCTGGAGCCACCGGGCCGCTGCCAGGGCGTTGTCGACGTGGCGCTCCATGCGCAGCGACAGCGTCTCGATCCCCTGGGCGACCAGGAATGCGTTGAGCGGAGACGCGGCGAAGCCGAGGTCGCGCTGCCCTCTGGTGTGGGCCCTGAGGATGAAGGCCATGTTGGCCCCCATCGCCCCGCCCTCGCCCAGGTCGCGGGCGTAGACGATCCCGTTGTAGGAGGGGTCGGGGGTGTTGAAGTCGGGGAAGCGCTCGGGCTGGGCCGCGTAGTCGAAGTTTCCCGAGTCCACGACGACGCCGGCCACCGACGAGCCGTGCCCGCCCAGGAACTTCGTGGCCGACTCCACCACGATGTCGGCGCCCCACTCGATGGGCCGGGTCAGGTAGGGGGAGGCCATGGTATTGTCGACGACCAGCGGGACGCCCAGGGCGTGCGCGGCCGCGGCGATGGGCTCGATGTCGAGGATGTCGCCCTTGGGGTTGGGGATCGACTCGCCGAAGAAGCAGATGGTGGTCCCGTCGGCCGCCGCGGCCCACGCGGCCGGATCGGCCGGGTCGTCCACGAAGCGCGTAGTGATGCCGAGACCGGGCAGGGTGTGGGTCAGCAGGTTGATGGTGCCGCCGTACAGCGACGGCGAGGCGACGATGGAGCTGCCCGCGCCGCCGAGCGTGAGGAAGGTCAGGGTCTCCGCACTCATGCCGGAGGCGACCAGGTGCGCGCCCACTCCGCCCTCGAGCGCCGCGATGCGGGCGGCGACAATCTGGTTGGTGGGGTTGTCCAGGCGCGTGTAGATCGGGCCCAGCGAGCGCAGGGCGAAGCGGTCTGCTGCCTCGGCGGCGTCGGGGAAGACGAAGGAGGTCGACTGGTAGATCGGGATGGCCCGCGCCCCCGTGACGGCGTCGGGGGTGTGTCCGGCCTGGACCTGCTTGGTCTCGAAGCGCCAGCCGTCCGGGCTGGCGGCGGTGGGAGGGGTGGTGCCGGTGGGCATGTGACGCTCCTTCGCTTGGGCCGGGTGCGGGGTTCACGGTAGCGGGAGCGGCTGGCCTCAGCGCTCCGCCGTCCGCGCGCCGGATCCGTGTGGTGGATGTCACGACGACGGCGAGAGGGCGGCTGCGGGGCCGCGACGCCGGGACGAGGCTCATGTGACTACTGTGATTTGTGTTGTTCTTGTTTTGCATTGGGGCGTATGCGATTATTGTGTCCGTTGAGAGAGCGCGTCCGTCAGGAGGGCGTGCCGCGACATGACGGAGAACTTGTGAGCCTGACCCATCGCACGCGGCGGCCGCGCGGTGCCGTGCGCCTCACTGGGCTGACCGGTGAGCGCTTCGGCACGGCCCTGGCCGCCCTCACCCTCACCGTGGCGCTTATGCCGTCGGCGAGCCCCGCCGCGCTCGCCGACGGTGTGGCGCCCGCCGCCCAGTCCGAGCCGGCTGACGCCACCACGTCGGTCGCCGATATCGAGGCTCAGCTCAGCCAGCTCAACGTCGATCTTGAGACGGCTCGGCGGGACGCCCAGATCGCCACCGAGGACTACCTCGTCGCGGTCAACGACCTTCAGACCGCCACCTCGGACGCCGAGACGGCGCAGGCGAACGCCGATGCCGCCGCCGCGGACGTCGACGCAGCGCGTCTTGACCTGGGCGCCGTCGTCGCCGAGACCTACGAGCAGGGCAACACCGGCCCCCTCGACGCCCTGGCCCCGTTCCTGACGGGCCAGTCGCTGGGGGACGCCACAGACATCTCCATGGTCCTGGAGAGCATCGGGACCAGCACCGATGCCCGGGTGCGGCACGTCGAGGCCTGCCAGATCGAGGCGGACACCACGCAGGCCCTGGCCGAGCAGAGGGTCGCCGACAAGCAGACCGCGGCCACGAAGGCCGAGGACGCCAAGAACGACGCGACCACTGCTGCGACGAACGCCCAGACCGCGGTCACCGACACCGAGACCAGGCGGTCCGAGCTCATCACTGAGCTGGCGGAGCAGCGTCACACGAGCTATGAGGACGAGAACCAGCGCCAGGAGCAGGCCGAGGCCGATCGCAAGGCTCGTGAGGAGGCCGCCGCAAGGGCCGCGGTGGGAGCCCCGGCTGCGTCGTCGGCCCCCAAGGACCCTGATCCTGTGAGCCCGAAGCCGACGGAGACCCCCTCGCCGGCTCCGAGCGCCGAGCCCACCCCGACGGCGCCACCCACCCCGGAGCCGACTCCGAGTACCGAGCCCACCCCGGAGCCGACCGAGGCCGCCGAGCCCACGCCCGAGCCGACTCCGAGCGCCGAGCCCACCCCGGAGCCGACCGAGGCCGCCGAGCCCACGCCCGAGCCCACCCCGAGCGCCGAGCCCACCCCGGAGCCGACCGAGGCCGCCGAGCCCACCCCGGAGCCGACCGAGGCCGCCGAGCCCACCCCGGAGCCGACCGAGGAGCCGTCGCCGGAGCCCGAGCCGTCGCCGGAGCCCGAGCACGTCTACGGTGCGGGCGCCGAGACCGCCATCGCCACGGCCAAGGACTACCTCGGCGTGCCCTACGTGTGGGCCGGCGAGTCCTACGACGGCGTGGACTGCTCCGGCCTGACGATGCTCGCCTACCAGGCCGCGGGGATCTCCCTGACGCACTCCTCGCGCGTGCAGTACGGAGAAGGGCTGCAGGTCGACCTGGCCGACGCCCAGCCCGGCGACCTCGTCTTCTGGTCGGAGGACGGCACCCAGGAGGGCATCTACCACGTCGCCATCTACCTGGGCGACGACCAGATGATCGAGGCACCGACCTTCGGCGTTCCCGTCCGGATCACCGAGATGCGCTACTCCGAGATCATGCCCTACGCCGTGCGCCCCTGACGGGCCGCCGCGCGCCCACCGCCACCGCGGCGCCGTCGCCCCCTGGCCTCCGCCGAGGCAGGGGGCGACGGCGTCTCCGGTCAGCGGCTCTCAGCTGCTCTCGCGGGCGACCCGCTCGGCCTCGCGCTCGTAGGAGCGGCGGATCTCCTCCTCGGCCTCCTCGCGGCCGACCCAGTGGGCGCCCTCGACGCTCTTGCCGGGCTCGAGGTCCTTGTAGACCTCGAAGAAGTGCTGGATCTCCAGGCGGTGGAACTCAGAGACGTCCTCGATGTCGGTGCGCCAGGAGGCGCGCTGGTCGGCCGACGGCACGCACAGGACCTTGTCGTCGCCGCCCTTCTCGTCGCGCATGCGGAACATGCCCAGGGCGCGGCAGCGGATGAGGCAGCCGGGGAAGGTCGGCTCCTCCAGGAGCACGAGCGCGTCGAGCGGATCCCCGTCCTCACCCAGCGTGCCCTCGACGAAGCCGTAGTCGTCCGGGTAGCGCGTCGAGGTGAACAGCATGCGGTCCAGCATGATGCGGCCCGTGGCGTGATCCACCTCGTACTTGTTGCGGTTGCCCTTGGGGATCTCGATCGTGACGTCGAACTCCACGGGTCCCTCCTCTTACTGGTAATTGCCATCAGTTGTCCGTCATAGTCGGCTTCAGCCGTCCCAATGGCACTAGTGTGGCCTACGACGGCACTCCTGCGGGACATCCTACGGCCGGTTCCCCACGGCGGGGTCCCGACTGCTCCCGCTGGGCCGTCCAACCCGCGGGCCGACCCATTGGAGGAGATGTGCGCAAGGCTCAGATCGCGGCGCTCACTGTCGCCACACTCGCCGTCGCGAGCGCCTACTACGGGCTCGCCGACTCCCTCGACCTCGTCCCGGGTCCACTGAGCGCGGCCTCGACATCCTACCGCCCGGAGCCCTACCCGATGCTGTCGCCTCCGGACGAGGAGCCGGGTGCGCCGTCGGGACTCGACGCCGACGCGCCGGTGCCCGCGACCGCGGCCCTGAGCTCCATGGCCACCACCCTGGCCTCGGACCCCATGGTCGGCAAGGCCACCACCGCCGTCACCGTCATCGACGTCGCCACCGGCGAGACCCTGCTCGACGTCAACGGAGGCACCGGCATGACGCCGGCCTCCTCCAACAAGATCCTCACCGCCTGGGCGGCGCTGTCCTCGCTCGGGCCCGAGCACACCCTGACCACCAAGGCTGTCGTGTCGGGCAGCACCGTCACCCTGGTCGGCGGCGGGGACGTGCTGATGGCGGCCGACGCCGGGAACCCGGACGCCACCGTGGGGCGCGCGGGCCTGGGGGACCTCGCCCGCTCCGCCGCCGAGGTCCTGCAGGCCAAGGGTGTCACCAGCGTCAGCGTCGCCCTGGACGACACCCTGTTCGCCGGCCCCACCTGGAACAGCGGCTGGGAGGACGGCAACCAGGCGTGGGTCGCCCCGATCCAGCCGATCATGCTGGACGTGACCGCGCACTCCCACACCGGTGACTACCCGACCGACCCCGCCATGGAGGCCGCGAAGGCCTTCTCCGGCCAGCTGACTGCCGCAGGCATCACCGTGACGGGCGACGTCACGCGGGGCGCCGCCCCCTCCGACGCCACCGAGCTCGCTTCCGTCGAGTCCGCGCCCCTGGCCGATGTGCTGTCGGTGTCCCTGAAGGCCTCCGACAACACCATGACCGAGGTCGAGGGGCGCCTGGTCGCCGTCGGCGCGAAGCAGGAGGCCGGCTTCGAGGGCGCCACCGAGGCCGTGCTGTCCCAGCTGAGCGCCGACGGCTTCGACACCACGGGCGTCACCCTCGTCGACTGCTCGGGCCTGGCCCTGGGCGACAAGGTCCCCAGCCGGCTGCTCGCGCAGATCGTCGCCCGAGCCGCGGGCGACGACGGCGGCACCACCGGCCGGACGCTGCTCACCGACCTGCCCGTGGGCGCGTTGGACGGGACGCTGGAGGAGCGGTTCGTGGGCGTCGGAGGCGCGGGGACTGTGCGGGCCAAGACCGGTTCTCACAACACCGTCGCCTCTTTGACGGGCACGGTCGTGACCAGGGAGGGGCGGCAGCTGGCCTTCGCGGTCATCATCGACGGCTTCGAGGACGGCGGCCTGACCTCGGCGCGCACGGCCATCGACAACGACTTCGTGACTCCGCTGGCCGACTGCGGCTGCCACGGGTAGGGCGTGGCCGGCGCGGCTCGCGCGGCGGCCCGGGGACAATGGGGGCGTGAGTCCGAGCACCGTCTTCGCGCCGACCGCCGCCGACCTCGTCGACTGGGACGCCGCCGTGCGCCTGTCGCGCGTCGTCGTTCCCGCGGGCCCGCGCGTGCCGACCTCCACCCGCCGCGCGACCGTCGCCCTGCTGCGCCGCAGCATTGCGGGCGCCCTGCCCTGGGCCGGTCGCATTACCGGCATGACCGACGCCGCCCGGTGCGCGGCCGAGACCGCCGAGATCCTGGTGGTGGACCGCGCTGGCCTCATGACGGCGTCGGCGGCCTGGCTGCGCGGGCTCATGGGCGGGGTGCCTGCGCCCAACGCCGGCCGCGGCGCGCGCACGCTCGCCACCGCCGAGGTCGGCGCCGCCCTGGGCTGCCTGTCCACCCGGCTCCTCGGCCAGGTCCTGCCCCCGCTCGACAGGGGCGACGACGACGGGAGCTGCGCGGGCACTGGCGCCGCGGCCCGGCCCGGCGCCCGTCTGCGGGCCCGCACCGCCTCCGCCGTCGGCGCCCGCCGGCAGCCCGGCGCGCGCCTGCTCCTCGTGGCTCCCAATGTCCTGGAGATCCGGCAGCGCCTCGAGCTCGACGTCATCGACCTGCCCGCCTGGATCACCCTTCACGAGGCGACCCACCTGATCCAGCTGAGTACCGCGCCATGGCTGGCGAGCTACCTGGCGGATCAGCTGCGCGCCGTCGTCGGCGGGCTCGTTGCCGCCGTCCGCAGCGCGGGTGCCGGAGGCCCGGACCTGTACGCCCGGCTCGCCCAGGCCGTCGCGCTTGCGCGGAGCGCGGACGGGCGCTCGCCGGAGCCGGTCGCGCTCCTGCTCAACAGCCTTCTGAAAGCGCCCGAGCGGGAGAGCCTGGCGCGCCTGGCCGCGCTCCTGACGCTCCTGGAGGGGCACGCCGAGGCGGTTCTCGACGCCGTCGACCCCAACCGCATGCCATCGGTCCATCGGCTGCGCGCCGTGCTGGCCCGCAGGCGTCGCGCCACCGGCGGCGTCGGGCCTGGCCCGAGCTCGGGCTCGCTGCTGCACCACATGATCGGCGTGGAGGCCAAGGAGGCCCAGTACGCCGATGGCGCGGCGTTTGTGCGCGCGGTTGTCGCACGAGTGGGGCATGCTGGGCTCAACACGGTGTGGAATGCGCCGGATAACCTGCCGCTGCCCGATGAGATCGCTCGACCCGACCAGTGGATCGAGCGTTTCGGACTGTGACCCGACCGGGGCGGTGGGGCCTGTCGCTGTGGCAGGCTTGACCGTGCCGGCAAACGTTCGTGCACATATGAGAGGAGCGCACATGGACGCTGCGGACATGGGATCCGACCTCGCGCAGGTCCTTATTACCGAAGAGCAGATCGCCCAGCGCCTCGATGAGATGGCCGCGCAGATCGACGCCGATTACGAGGGGCGCGACCTGCTGCTGGTGGGCGTGCTCAAGGGGGCGGTCTACGTGATGGCGGATCTGTCGCGGCGGCTGCACCGCAGCGCGGCCATGGACTGGATGGCCGTGTCATCCTACGGGTCGGGGACCAAGTCCAGCGGCGTCGTGCGCATTCTGAAGGACCTCGGTACCGATTTGACCGGCCGCCACGTGCTCATTGTGGAGGACATTATTGACTCCGGGCTGACGCTGTCGTGGCTGGTGGGGAACCTGTCGAGCCGGGGGGCTGCCAGCGTCGAGATCGCGACGCTTCTGCGCAAGCCGGAGGCCGCCAAGGTCGAGGTGGACGTGAAGTACGTCGGCTTCGATATTCCCACCGAGTTCGTCGTGGGATACGGGCTGGATTATGACGAGCACTACCGCAACCTGTCCTTTATCGGGACGCTGCGCCCCGAGGTGTACGGGGGCTGAGGAGGCGCACGGGGCTGAGCAGGTCGCCGGCCGGTGCGCTGCCGCTGCGCCGCTCCTCTTTTCTCTCTCCGTCGAGATCGGTCGTATTCCGGCTCGAGATCGGTCCAGTTCCGCGTCGAGATCGGTTCGTGCGGAGGGGCGGGGCCGGGCGTACTGGTGGCTGTGGCCGCGGTCGGGGCCGACCGGGAGGGTGCGCGGGCGGGGTTGCACATGGGAGCGGGGGCCTTCGCGCAGCGGGTGCAGTGTTTCGCTGAGACTCTGCCGATCTTCGGGGATCGCCAAGATGAGTTGATGTGCTCCCATGTGCGCAGACCCCCTACGCGCACGTGGGAGCACGTCACCCAGTCTTGACAGACGCTCGAAAACCGCGGAATCATGAGGAGGACTCGCACTCGCCCCGGCAGTCTCCTCCTCTTCCACGTGCAGCCCCCTCCTCCGGCCGGACCGCCGCACACGCCGCCGGCACCGATCCCCGGCCCCAACGACTTCCACAACAGGGCCCAGGTCGATTCGTGTCGGAGCTGTCAGAGGCGAGCCATGGGAGATCCGCCGCGGCGGCGAGGTGAGGGCTGCGTGTTTGTTGGGGCGCGCGTTGAGTCTGGTCCTCGGTTCGGAGCTTCCGATGCGGACTGGATGTCCGTCAGAATGACATTGGACGTCCGCGATTCGGGTCGGGGCTTAGAGATCCGCAAGATTGTGCGGATCGTTTCGCGTCATGCGTCGCCCCGAGGCTCTAATGTCATTCTGACGGACAACCGGGGCTACTGCGCCGTGTGTCGGGCGGCAGCCGACATGGTCGAACGCGAACGGTGGGGGTGCAGGTCCTGTTCCGACTTCGCTTTTCGGCAAAAACGCCGTTGGAGGCTGTTTGCTGGAAGGGGAACGGGGCTGGTCGGCGGCACTCCGGGTCCCGGAACCGTCGGCATGGCCCCGGTTCCAGACTCAAGGGCTAGGAAATGCCGTGCACCTGTAGGTCTCTTAAGACATGCTGGGCTGTATCTGGCCCATCCGCATGTTGGGGTCTGGCAGTATTCTGCCTCTGAGCTTCCTTGAGGGCGCGGCCCGTTGGCGGGCGATCTGTGTCTGCGCCGCGAGAGGTCGATCGCCGGGTGCTTGGGCGCCTGTCTGCACCTGGAGGCGTGCGGCGTGTCGGACGCGAGCGTCACGGTTCGGGGCAAACGGGTCGGAGCCGCACTTAGGACCTTGGGGCGATCCTTGGAGTCACGCGGTCTCGCTCCGGGGCGCCGGCGCGCCGAGACGCGTTTGCCCCGGATTGTGACAGGTCGGCCCGCATCCGGCCCGTTTGGCAGCCGCCCGGTCGTCTTCGGGCCGGCGACGGACAGTGCGAACTCGCCGGAACCGATCTCGACGCGGAACTCGACCGATCTCGGCGACCTGGGGGCCGTGCAGCGCCGGCCGGGCCCCGCTGCGACAGGCCCGGCCGCGACGGGCTCTGGTGGGAACTACTCCCCGAGACACGTCCGCCCTCAGCCCGATAGCCTGGGGCGCGGCAGACCTACACCGCTTTTGAACTGGAGAGTCCCATGCGCAGCCCCATATTCGACCAGACCCACCGCGAGCAGGAGACCAACCAGCGCTGGACGCTCCAGTCCAACAAGATGCTCCGCGTCGTCCTCGGCCCGGAGGTCCTCGCCGCCCAGGGCTCCATGGTCGCCTACCAGGGCACCATGGACTTCTCCTACCAGGGGTCGAAGAACCTGAGCGGTATGCTCAAGAAGGCCGTGACCGGGGAGGGAGGCAACCTCATGCGCGTGACAGGCCAGGGCGAGGTCTTCTTCGCCCGCGCCGCGCAGAACGTCTTCCTCCTCCAGCTCGAGGGCGACGCCATCACCATCAACACGCGCTCCCTGCTCGCCTTCGACGCGAACCTCGGCTACGACATCCGCATGATCGGCAACGCCGGCCTGCTCGCGGGCGGCCTGTTCAACCTCCTCGTCCAGGGGCAGGGCATGGTGGCCATCTCCTCCGACGGCCCGCCGATGCTCCTCGACTGCTCCCAGCAGCCCACCTTCGTCGACCCGCAGGCCGCGATCTGCTGGTCCGCGAACCTCCAGCCGCAGGTCAAGAGCACCTTCAAGATGGGCTCCCTCATCGGCCGCGGCTCGGGGGAGTCCTTCCAGCTGGGCTTCCACGGCCCGGGCTTCGTCGTCGTCCAGCCGAGCGAGGGCCAGCCGGCCGTCGCCGGCTCCTGAGCCCGCGGGACGCGCCGGCGGGGCCGCTACGCGCCGTCGTCGGGCACGACGTCGATCACGCCCATGCCGAAGGCGGCGTGCGAGCCGACATTGGCGTAGTGGGCCAGCGCCATGAGGCGGGAGAAGACGGCGGTTGCGGCGCTGCCGGTCGCCCCGGACGCGCGCGGCTCGCCGGTGCGGGCCATGATGCGGCGGCCCGACAGCCGGCCGTGGCCGTCGCGGCGGGGCGTGCCGAGCGCGACCGGCTCGCAGCGGGTGTCGTCCCGGGTGATCAGGACCTTGTCGAGGCGCTCGCGCTCGGGCGGCCTGCAGGGTCTGGAGACGGACAAGTCGTGCGGCGGGCGGGGTTAAAGGCCTTCGGGGAGGTCGAGGACCCGCTGAGGGCGCCGATGGGGCAGGGACTCGGATGGTTTGGAACGCCGGGATCATCTGCGGGAGCTCGCCTCTGAACGGGGAGGGCAGGAAGGCCCCAGGCCGTCTCTGAACCTCGTGGAGGAGCCCCGGCCCTTGCTCGTGGGCCGCATTGTCGTGGTCCTGCTCCGCTCCTGGCGCCTGCGGCCCGAGCGCGCCGCCTTGGTCGCCTCGATGCCGCCAGGTCCTCGGTGGCCTCGGTGAGGCGCTCCAGGTCCTCGACGCCGATCACAGCGGCTACGCGCAGACCGCGTCGGGTCAGGAATACGGGGGCGGGGCCATTTGCGTGGCAAGAGATCCCGCCGCGGAGGACCCATCGGCCCCCGGGCTCTGTCGCCTGCCGCGACCCCGGGTGCCGTCGAGCATGCTCTCAACCACCCATGGGGTGTCACCGTGGCCCGGCCGCACGCGGCGTCGGCACCGACCGATGCTCACACGACTTTCGTAACAGGACGGGCCGGGACGGACACCCGGTTCCGGGGCTGGGCTGCGATCGGCCACAGTGTGCTGAGACGGCCCGTACTCCGTGACGGGGCTGGTGCGACTAAAGGGGCCTATGAGATTCCTGATGTTTAGAACCGATCTCGACGCGGAATACGACCGATCTCGGCGAAAGGAGGCGGTGGAGGGGCAAGCCGCCTGCCCCGGCGCCCGTCCGGCCGGCACATCCTGAGGTCAACTGCACTGTGATCTTCTCGCAACGTCAGGTAGGGTAGTTATGGCATGTGGCTCCCGTACGGCGCCCTCCGGGTGTGGTATAGGGCTGCCGCGCTCCCGCCCCCAGACCTTCCCGCCACTGTCTGGAACAACCGCGACCGCAAAGGAGAGGCCTTATGATTCGTCATTACGCTTCCCTCGCTGCGGTGCTTGTTGCCCTCGCGCTCGTGGCCGCACCCGCGCGAGTCGTCGCCGCAGAAGATGTCCGCACCGCCGAGCCCGCCGGGACCACCTCAGAGCCGGCGCGGGCCGCCGGCTCCGCACGAACCGCCGTCGGGAACGACCCGGCGATCTCCACCTCCTGCTTCGTGGCCGAGATCGCCCCGTCGAACGCGGACGGCGGCTCGAACTCCGACAGCTCGACGCTTCCCCAGGAGCCGCCGAGCCCCGACGTCCCGGATGAGCCCGAGCCTCCGGCGTCGCCCCAGCCCGAGCCGACGCCGACGGCGGAGCTGCCGTCGGACGAGGTTCCGGCAACGCCCTCAGTTGAGCCGTCACCTCCGGGGCAGACCCCCGCGCCGACCTCGGCAGGATCGGTCGCCCCCGAGTCGCCCTCCCCCATGCCTCTCAGCCCGACGCCGTCGTTCAGCGGCACATCCTCCGCCTCCGGCGGGACCTTCGACTCCTACCCGGATGACCCCGATGAGCCCTATGCGGAGGGCGATGATGTTGAACACACGGCGTCGGCTACCTCCGACGTCGTCGCCGCCAAGGACTCGCCCACCCGCACCATCGGCGGCCTGCTGGCCTTCACCGGTGCGGGTGCGGCCCTCATCCTGGCGGCGCTCACCCTCCTGGCCCTCGGCCTGCTCATGCTGTGGCGCAGCCGGGTCGAGGAGCAGTCGCTCTTCCGAGCACCCGATTACTGAAGCCCCCCAAGAGAGCGCCGGGCCCGATCTGCCCAGTTCGCGCGTTATCGTTTCGTGATCTGCGGTAGACTAGCCTTGCGTGCAGACCCCCCACGTCCCGCACGTGCGGCAGGCGCCGGTCCTGGTGCCCGTCGTCCTTGTGTCAAAGAGAAGAAGCTGTGATCACTCGTCATGTTCCCGTCGCCGCTGGGCTGACAGCCCTGGCTCTGGTGCTGACGCTCGGCGCTCCGGCCGCGGCTCAGGAGGTCGACGTCGCCGTGGTGCAGCCAGTGGTCGCCAGCCCCACCGGCGCTTCTGAGGTCGCCACCGTCCGTGATCTCATGGCCGCCTCCGGGCTCGCGCAGACGGTGACCACGGACGGCCACCTCGACCCCGACGACGGGGCCGGGATGACCTACTCCGTGCGGGACTCCAACGTCTCCGGCATCCTCGGCAACATCGCGGTGCCCACCGCCGACGGCCAGTGGGCCGTCCCGAGCGGTTTCCCCGAGCACCCCTCCACGCAGCCCGACGCGGCCTCCGTCGAGGACGAGATCGCCCGGGCGCAGAGCTTTGCCGATGCGGGCACCAGCCTCGTGCGGGACGACGCGCGCCCCTCCCCGCTGACCAGCAGCGGGGTCGTCCACGCCGGCCAGAGCGCCCCCTACCCGATCTCGGACGCCTCCTTCGTGGGCATGACCCTCATGGGCTGGGACTACTCGCACACCACCTACGTCGCCGAGGAGAACACGCGCGTGGGCACCTGGGTGGACTTCGGCCAGACCTCCGGCTCCGACCTCGCCAAGGCCAACGAGCTCGCGCGCTGGTTCTACGTCAACGGCGACCTGTGGCTCAACACGGCCGACGACTACCAGCGCGGCGACATCCTCTTCTTCTCCAGGCAGTCCCCGGGCGGCGCGGGAACCACCGGCGACTACTTCGCGAACGTCTACCACACCGCGATCTACCTGGGCGACGGCATGATCGCCCACTCCTGGGGGGACTCCGGGGCCGGCGTCGTCGTCGAGGCGCTGCCGGACTCTCTCAAGCAGGACCTCTCGCTGGTCGCTCGCCCCGCCCTGCAGGGCGCACCGGCGCCGAGCCAGTCCGCGACGCCCTCCACCGGGGCGGCCGAGCCCAGCATCCCCCAGGCGTCCGAGCCGGCCGTCGCGGACCCGACCCCCCAGGCCGCGGCCCCCGCCACGCCCGAGTCGGCCCCGAGCCCGAAGGACGCGACCATCGCGGTGGAGGACGCCGTTCCGGGGGAGACCCCGTCCACCGAGCCGAAGGACGACATTATCGTGGCGGACCCGCCGCGCCGCCGCGACGGCCTGCTGGCCTCCACCGGAGCCGGGGGGATGGTCGTCCTGGTCGCGGCCGCCCTGCTGGGGGCCGGGGTGCTGCTGAGGCTGCGCCGTCGCCCCGGCGAGCACTTCGACATCTGACCCGGATCCCGCACCTGCACGCCGGTCGCGAACGGTGACCATCCTCGCGGCAGGGGGCCGCCCATGTCGGCTAACGTCGGGGGGTCAGACGCGCGAAAGGGACCAACGTCGATGAAAGTACCCGGTCAGGCCGGAAAGATCCGCCCGAGCAGCCGGCCCGAGAAGAAGAAGGCCGACAAGGGCGGCTCCAAGCAGGGGGACAAGAAGCGTCGTAGCACGCTCGGCAACCCCCTGCTGTGGGTGGCCCCCGTCATCCTGATCGCGCTGCTGATCTGGGCGCTGCTGTCGGGGCTGGGCGGCTACCGTGCCATCGACACCTCCGAGGGGCTGGCGATCCTCAGGGACAACCCGACCACCGTCAAGTCCGTCACGGTGGTCGACGGCAACCAGCGCGTCGAGCTCGACCTGACCGAGGGCTACACCACGGTCCCCTCCGAGCCCGGCGAGACCGGCAAGCCTGTGGGCAAGAAGGTGCAGTTCAACTACACCGAGGCCCAGGCCACGCAGGTCGATGAGCTGGTCCAGGCGGCCGCCCCCTCCGGCGGCTTCAACTCCGTGGTCCCGACGGCGAGCTGGTGGTCCTCCATGCTCCAGCTCATGCTTCCCATGGCGCTCTTCCTGGGCGTCATGTGGTGGCTGGTCGGCCGCATGAGCGGCGGTCGCGGCGGGGCCATGGGCTTCGGGCGCTCCAAGGCGAAGGTCGGGCAGAAGGAGATGCCCGACGTCACCTTCGACGACGTCGCCGGCGAGGACGAGGCCGTCGAGGAGCTCGAGGAGATCCGCGAGTTCCTCTCCGAGCCGGAGAAGTTCCAGGCCGTGGGCGCCAAGATCCCCAAGGGTGTCCTGCTCTACGGCCCTCCCGGAACCGGCAAGACCCTGCTGGCCCGGGCCGTGGCCGGCGAGGCGGGCGTGCCCTTCTTCTCCATGTCCGGCTCGGAGTTCGTCGAGATGTTCGTGGGCGTGGGCGCCTCGCGCGTACGCGACCTGTTCGAGCAGGCCAAGGAGAACGCTCCCGCCATCATCTTCGTCGATGAGATCGACGCCGTCGGCCGCCACCGCGGCTCCGGCATGGGCGGGGGCCACGACGAGCGCGAGCAGACCCTCAACCAGCTGCTGGTCGAGATGGACGGCTTCGACGCGACGACGAACGTTATTCTCATCGCCGCCACCAACCGCCCCGACGTCCTGGACCCCGCCCTGCTGCGCCCCGGCCGCTTCGACCGGCAGGTCAGCGTGGAGGCCCCCGACATGGCCGGCCGCGCCGCCATCCTGCGCGTGCACGCCAAGGGCAAGCCCATGACCCGCGACGTCGACCTCGACCAGGTCGCCAAGCGCACCCCCGGCTTCACCGGGGCGGACCTGGCCAACGTCCTCAACGAGGCGGCCCTGCTCACCGCCCGCTCCAACGCCCAGCTCATCGACAACCGCGCCCTGGACGAGGCCATCGACCGCGTCATTGCCGGACCCCAGAAGCGCACCCGCGTCATGAACGACCACGAGAAGGCCGTCACCGCCTACCACGAGGCCGGCCACGCCCTGTGCGCGGCGGCCGGCGCCTACTCGGACCCGGTCACCAAGGTCACCATTCTGCCGCGCGGCAAGGCCCTGGGCTACACCATGGTCATGCCCAGCGACGACAAGTACTCCACGACCCGCAACGAGCTGCTCGACCAGCTCGTCTACGCCATGGGCGGGCGGGCCGCCGAGGAGCTCGTCTTCCGCGACCCCACCACCGGCGCCTCCAACGACATCGAGAAGGCCACCGGCACCGCCCGAAAGATGGTCACCGACTACGGCATGACCCGCACGGTCGGCGCCGTCAAGCTCGGCACCACCGAGAACGAGACGGTCCTGGGGCTGTCCGCCACCAACCGCGACTTCTCCGAGGACGTCGCCGCGACCGTCGACGCGGAGGTGCGCGCCCTCATGGACGCCGCCCACCGCGAGGCCTGGCAGATCCTGTCCCGCAACCGCTCCGTCCTGGAGGACCTCGCCAGCCAGCTGCTGGAGAAGGAGACTCTCCTGGAGAAGGACCTGGAGCGCATCTTCGCCTCGGTCATCAAGCAGCCCGAGCGCCCGCTGTGGCGGGCCGACGACACCCTCGTGGTGGAGGAGTCCGTCTCCGCCGCCGACTTCCCCGCGGCCGCCGAGTCCTTCTCCCGGCGCGGCAGGAAGGGCGAGGGCACGGGTTCCGACGACGGCGCGGACGGCAGGGACGACGGGACCCGGAGCCTCGACCGCGAGGACCCGGCCTCTGCCGAGGGGGACGCTGCGGAGAGCCGGGAGCCCGCCGACGACGATGAGGCGGACAAGGCCGCCGACGCCGAGGCCGCCGAGGGCCGGGGCTCTGACGGCGAGGGCGGCGATGACTTCGAGGACCCCGAGGACTCCGAGGACCCTGCGTCGTGACCTACGACGCCGACGCCGTGCGCCGGGCCGTGCGCGACCTGCTGGTCGCGGTGGGGGAGGACCCGGACCGCGAGGGCCTGCGCGAGACGCCGGAGCGGATGGCCCGGGCCTACGCCGAGATGTTCGCCGGTCTCGACGAGGACCCCGGGGCGCACGTCGAGCGGGCCTTCGACGTCGGGCACTCCGAGATGGTGCTCGTGCGGGACATCCCCCTGTACTCCGTGTGCGAGCACCACCTGCTGCCCTTCCACGGGGCCGCGCACGTGGCCTACATCCCCGGCGAGGACGGGCGGGTGACGGGCCTGAGCAAGGTGGCGCGCCTCGTGGACGGCTACGGCCGGCGCCCGCAGGTCCAGGAGCGGCTGACGGCGCAGGTGGCCGACGCCATGGTCGCGCGCCTGGGCTGCCGGGGCGTGCTCGTCGTCGTCGAGGCCGAGCACCTGTGCATGTCCATGCGCGGGGTGCACAAGCCCGGTGCGAACACCGTCACGAGCGCGGTGCGCGGCATTATGCGCAACGCCGCCACCCGCAGCGAGGCCATGAGCCTCATCCTGGGCCGGCGGTCCTGAGAGAGCGGATGATGAATCGTACGTTCAAGATGATGCTTGTGCTCGTCGACGCGGGGCTCCTGCTCTACTGGGGAGCCGTGCTGCTCGGTCTTATTCCTGAGGAGATGCGGTTCAAGGATTACGACGATCCGGTCGTTGAGGCGTGGAACTGGTCGTTCTTCCCGTTGGACATCAGCGCCGCCGTCACCGTTTTCCTGGGAGCTCATTTGACGCGCAGGGGCAGCAGGGTCGGTGACCTGGTGCTGACCGTTGGGCTCATGCTGACCTTCTGCGCCGGATTCATGGCGATCTCCTTCTGGTCGTTCTACTGCGACTTCGATCCTCTCTGGTGGGGCCCCAACGTCCTGCTCATGCTCATTCCCGCTCTTGCGTTCGGCTCCATGGTCTGCGGACGCCTCTCGGGGGCGGAGAGCCGTCCATGACGGCGAGAGGCGTACGGGCCGTACTGCGCCGGCCCTGCCGGAGCGGCGAGCGCGGCGGGAGTCCGCTCCGGCGCGCAGATCCGGTGGGCGGACGCCGGGCGGGTTGTCCGCGCTCCGCATCTGTCTTGGCTCAGCGGGCCCGGGGCGCGTGCGCGTGGCTCGCGCTCGCCAGCGCGGTTGCGGCAGAGGTGTCCGCGACCCTGTCCCTGAGGGCGGCGCTCACTCATCCGGGACTCTACGTCATTGTCGGTGCCGGTTACGCCGTGGCCTTCATACTCCTGTCGCTGGCGCTCAGATCGGGTATGCCGCTCGGCGTCGCCTACGGGATCTGGGGAGCCCTCGGCGTGGCGCTGACGTCCGTGCTGTCGGCTCTCATCTTCGGCGAGTCGATGACCGTCCTGACCGGTCTGGGCATCGTGCTCATCATGGCCGGGGTTCTTCTGGCGGAGGCCGGGGCGCAGAGTGCCGCTCCGCGGCGAGAGCGGGATGAGGAGGCGCCGTGAGCTGGATCTATCTTGCGGGCGCCATAGCGTCGGAGGTCACCGGGACCTTGTCCCTCAAGTTCGCCTCCGGCCCCAAGGGGCTGCGATGGTACGGCGTTGTGGCGACGGGCTATCTCATGGCCTTCGTGATGCTGACCCTGACTCTTCGAGAGGGCTTTCCGCTCGGCGTCGCCTACGGGATCTGGTCCGCCGGGGGAGTGGCGGTCACGGCGATCGCCTCACGCATCCTCTTCGGTGAACCGCTGACTCGGACCATGGCGGCGGGGATCGTGCTCATCATGGCCGGAGTGCTCCTCGTCGAGACCGGCGGCGCCCACTGAGCCCCGTCCGAGGGCGCGGGCTCGCGTCCGCGGGCGGCGCCGAGATAGACATTTTCGTACGAGATCGGCGGTGACACCGTCTACCTCATCCGAAAATGTCTATCTCGACGGGGTGGCGGAGCCCGCCTGCTAGCGGATCGTGTACTGGACAGGGCATGATGGACTCGGTCGGCAGCGTGGTTCGGCCTGGCGGTCCGGAGGAGGTGTCGCTCATGGCAGAGCGTGAGATCACGTTCATCGTCGAAGGCATCCCCGGCCAGATCCCGCTCGATGTCGCAGCCGAGGCGATGAGTGCCTTCACGTCCTTCCTTCAGGGAACCGGGGACACCACCTGGGCTCTCGGCACCCTCGCGGTCGGCAGCGCTTGCTTCGGTGCTACAGCGGTTGGCCTGTCCCGGGAGGAGACGGAGGCCCGCTTCCGCGAGATCATTACGGGTATGGAGTCGGTCGACGCCGGTGCGGGGGCGCCCGAGACCTGGTCGCCGAGTGCTTTGAGCGGCCTGGTGGCAATGGCGAGGGTTGCGGATCGCTCCGGAACGACGGGGGCGCGTATCGTCTCGGGGGAAGCCGAGGTCCGCATGACTCGCCATCTCGCGGAGGAGGCGCGCCGCAGCCGGGGAGCCCCTTCGCCCAGAGTCGCTTTCGGCTCCGTGACGGGCAGGGTGGACCGGTTCATGGCGCGGGACAGGCGGGAGCTCGGTCTGATCGATGAGGCAACGGGCCGCCCCATGACAATCCGGTTCTCGGAGGACGCCCTCCCCCAGGTGGTCGGCATGGTTGACCGGCGAGTCACCGTCTGGGGGCCGCTGAGCCGTGGAACCGATGGGCGCAAGGACGTCCTTACGATGGAGGGCTTCGAAGTCCGCCGGTCGCCAGGGGCCGATGAGCGCCTCGCCGTTGATGATGTGGCCGGCTCTCTCGGCAGTGACTGGACCGAGGGGCTGAGCTCAGTCGACTGGGTCAGAGAGATGCGCCGTGGCTGACTCCGATCGATATGTCATCGACACCAACGTTATTGTCAATATGCTCACGGGCGGCGGTGCTGACTGCCCCGCCTGGTTCGAGCGCAGTGTCGCGCTATGGCGCGCCGCCGAGGCCGGGGAGTTTCAGGCGTGCCTGTCCGTGGTGACTGTGGCTGAGGTGCTGGCCTCTCCGCAGGTTCGGGGTCGGCACCTGGATCGCCGGCTTCGCCGCCAACGCAGCCGAGAGGCCCGAGAGTGGCTCAGCACCGCGCCATATATGCCCATTGAGGCCGACGATGTCCTGGCACGGAAGGCCGGAGCGCTTGCACAGAAGTTCCAGCTCAAAGGGGCCGACGCCCTGATCCTCGCCTCCGCCGTACGCGTGCGAGCGCCGTTCCTCTTCACCTGGGACGATGGCCTTCTAAAGGTAGGAGCACAGGTTGGCGGATTGATCGTTTGCTCGCCCGACTCCGCCGCCTACGAGCACCAACCCTCCTTGAACGTCTGAGGTTGGGCCGCTCTCCGGTGTCGAGATAGACATTTTCGTACGAGATCGGCGGTGACACCGTCTACCTCGTACGAAAATGTCTATCTCGACACCGGGGAGGGGGAGGGGCGGAAGAGCTCACCTGCTCAGGGGCACGGACAGGATCACGGTGAAGCGCTCGGCGGTGCGTGTCGCGTCGAAGACGCCGCCGAGCGACTCCACCCGCCGTCGTGCCCCCGCCAGACCGAGCCCGGAGGACACGGCAGGCATAGAGGACGCCGCGGCGTCGGCCCCGTTCTGCGGCGGGGCGGCGTTGGCGGCCATGGCCTCCAGGCTGCGCCCGTCGCTGTCGACAATGATCCGCGCGCTGCCGGAGGCCGCGTACTTGGCCATATTGCTCACTAGCTCGCCGAGGACGCGCACGAGCTGGCGGCGCACGCCGGGCGGCACGGCGTCGGCCTCCAGCAGCTCCAGGCCCTCGGTCTCCAGGGCGATCCCGCGCCCCGCCAGGACGGCGCGCGCCTCGGCGACGACCTCGGCGAGCGGGCGCGGGGCGGAGAAGGCGAGCACATCGAGCCCGGCCACGTCGCCGGCCGCGCTGTCCCTTCCGGCCGCGCCGGCTACGGCGCCGGCCGCGCTGTCCCTTCCAGCCGCGCCGGCTACGGCGCCGGCCGCGCTGTCCCTTCCAGCCGCGCCGGCTATGACGCCGGCCGCGCTGTCCCTTCCAGCCGCGCCGGCTATGACGCCGGCCGCACCGCTGATGGCCCGCAGGTTGGCCCTCAGCTGCTCGACGACGGTGCGCACCGAGCCCGCCATGGCCGCGAGCTCGGGGCCGAGCGGCGCGTCCGGCGGCTGGGCGAGCCGGGCCCGGTCGGCGAGCATGACCGCCCGGGTCAGGTCGCGCACCACCGTGTCGTGCAGCTCGAAGACCACCAGCAGGCGCTGACGCTCCAGGTCCTCCTGGTA
>NZ_JONS01000026.1 GCF_000711965.1 Actinomyces israelii DSM 43320 | reverse complement strand
TGTTGTCGTCTGCTGCGGCCTGGAGGGTGGTGGCGGTGCGGAGGGCGGCGAGGCGGACCTCTGCGAGGATGTTGGTCCAGGCGCCTGCGGTGCGGGCGATCACGGCGACGGCGACGGGCGCGGTGGCGGGAGCCGCCTGGGCGGCGGCCAGGACGGGTGCCAGGGCCGCGCGCAGCTGGTCGGCGGCGACAACGGCCCGATCCAGGACCCGGGCGTAGCCCTCCAGGGCCCGGGCGCCCGCCTCGAGGCGCTCGGCACCGTCATCCAGATCACCGGTCAGGGCGGTGGCGGCGGCGGTGAAGGCCCGGGCGGCGGCCCCCTGCCAGGAGGCGGTCGCCGCCCGGGCGCCGGCCGCCAGGTCGGCGCCCTCGACCAGGGCGCGCCCCGTCAGTCTCCAGGAGTCGGCCAGGGCCCGCACCCCGCCCGGGCAGCCGGGCACCGCGCCGACCACCACACCCGCCAGAGCGTCCCCGCCCGTCACCGCAGACCGCCCCCAAGGCCCCGCGGCCCGGCCCCGGCGCTCAGGGCGGCCAGGGCGCGGGCGCCGTCGGCGGCCCGCTGGTCGGCCTCGGCCAGCAGGGCCCCCGCCCGCCGCACGCCGTCGGCCAGGCCCCGCGCCCCGGCCGCGGCCCGCCGGGCCGCGCCGGTGCGCACCGAGGCGAACGAGGCCGCGGCGCCGACCAGGGCCGCCTCACCCAGGGCGCCGCCGTCGCCGGCCTCCACAACCACCCCGGCGACCTCCTGCCCGCACCCATCGGCCAGGCGCGCGGCACGAGCCAGCTCATCGAAGACCACATCCAGATCCACAGGCACACACCCCCGCACCCAGTCGGCCGCACCCAGTCGGCCACGGGGCCTATCGCAGAGACAACAGAAAGAACACAATGTAGCCCAGCCCACACCGCCCCGAAACACCACAGAACCGAACACACCCACCCGCCAGACCCCACCCCACCCACAACGAACCGGCACGAACATGACGGCCGGTAGCCCGTGAGCCGGTGGGACGGGCCGCCCCGCGGGGCGCAGCCCTCCGGTGGCATGACCCCCCACCCGCCCCGCGCGGCACCCGGGCCACGGTCTCCTGGCCCGCGCCGACCATGGCGCGCCTGATCTCGCCGCCATCTGACGCGCGCGTCTGCGAGTGCGTCCAAGGCGCCGTCGAGGTGGTCGATGCCCGGGTCGTGGATGAGCATCTCGGGGAAGTCCTCAAGAGTGGGACGCAGCCCGGGGCCGCCGACGGGGAAGTGGATGTCGGGGGGCCGGCGTTTTCTCAGCTGCACCCCGACGGCTGACGGCGCGTCGTCTGCTCCCCTCCCCGTGCCGGCACATGAGGAAGGTCCAGGCATCGCGATGGGCGTGGATCTGAAGGTGGGGGCACGGGATGCTGGACCTGGGACGCTGATGCGGTGCGTACCGCCTGCTGGGCGGGGCTCCGGCGCCTGAACCGCCGCATCGCCCGGGCGGTCCGGAACGCCCCGCACTCGGGCTGCTGCCCGCGGCGGTCGGCGGGGTTGTCACTCCTGTCCACGGCGGACGGCCTCCAGCATGAGGGTGGCGACGTCGGCCACCCGCACGTCCGCGCCCTCGCTGGCGACGCCGTCGGAGAGCATGGTGGTGCAGAACGGGCAGGCGGTGGCGATCACCTGTGCGCCCGTGCCAATGGCCTCCCGGGAGCGCTCGACCGCGATACGCGTGCCGATCGACTCCTCCATGAACGCCTTCGCCCCGCCGCCGCCGCAGCAGAAGGAGGTCTCGCGGCTGCGCGGCATCTCCACCGTGGTCGCCCCGGTCGCCTCCAGCAGCTCGCGCGGCGGGGAGTAGACCCGGTTGTGGCGGCCCAGGTAGCAGGCGTCGTGGTAGGTGACGGTCGGGGCGGCCTGCTGCCCGGCCTGCTCATCGGGCTCGACGACGTCGGCCGCCCCGGCGGGCTCGGCCGCCTTGGCCGGCTTCTCCGTACTCTTCGACGACGCCGGTGCCGCGCTCCCCGGGGCGGCGTCCACTGGGGTGGCGGCGCTGCCGGCCTCCGCCGTCGGCGCCGCGCCGGCCCCTGCACCCGCCGTCGCCGGCCCGACAGCACTCCCCGGCCCGGCCACGACCCCCGCCGCCGTCGACCCCTCCTGCAGCCCCGGCCCCGCACCGCCCTGCGGCGCCACCGGCCTCAGCCGCCCCTCGCGCACGAGGCGGCTCAGCAGCTGGGTGTAGTGCAGCACCTCGAAGCGCCCGCCGACCTGCGGGTACTCCCGCGAGATCATGTTGAAGCAGTGGGCGCAGGTCACCACAATGCGCTGGGCCTTGGCCTCGGTGAGGGTCTCGACGTTCTGGGAGGCGAGCATCTGGTAGAGGATCTCGTTGCCGGCCCGCCGCGCCGGGTCGCCCGTGCAGGACTCGGCGTCGCCCAGCACCGCGAAGCTCACCCCGGCGACGTGCAGAAGCTCGGCCACCGCCCGTGTCGTCCGCTTGGCCCGGTCCTCGAAGGCGCCCGCGCACCCCACCCAGAACAGGTAGTCGACCTCGGAGGCGTCCTCGACGTCGGCCCCCACCACCGGCACCTCGAAGTCCAGCCCCTTGGCCCAGTCCATCCGCTTGCGCGGCGCCAGCCCCCACGGGTTCCCCCTGGACTCCAGCTTGCGGAACATCTGCCCCAGCTCCTTGGGGAAGGCCGACTCCATGAGGACCTGCTGGCGGCGCACGTCGATGACATGGTCGAGGTGCTCGATATCGACCGGGCACTGGTCCACGCACGCCCCGCAGGTGGTGCACGACCACAGCACGTCGGCCGGGATGACCTCCCCGGCCAGCGGCGCCGGGCGCGCGGCCACGCCCGACTCGGAGGGGGCGGCCCTGGCGGCCAGCAGCGCGCCCAGCACGTCGCCGGTGTGGGCGCTGCCCGGCGCCAGGCCCAACCGGTCGCTGCGCTCCAGGCCGTCGGTCATGCCGATCAGGCGGCCCGCGAGCCCCCCGCCGGCGCGCCGCTCGGCCAGCACCTCCTCGGTGACCTCCTCCGGGGCGACGCCGAGCGCGCCAGCAGCCCGCAGGTAGGGGGCGACGGCGGCGTGGTGGTCGCGCAGCGCCAGCACGAAGAGCTTGGGGGACAGGGGCTTGCCCGTGTTCCACGCCGGGCACAGGTCCTGGCAGCGGCCGCACTCGGTGCAGGTGGAGAAGTCCAGCAGGCCCTTCCAGGTGAAGTCCTGGATCCTCCCCACGCCCAGGGTCACCTCGCCGCCCGACTCCTCGGCGGCCTCCATGGCGGCGTCCAGGTCGTCCATGGTTCCAGCGGTCAGCGGCACGCCGTCGGGCAGGAGCAGCGGCTGGGCCGGGCCGAGCGCCTTGGTGCCGTCGGTGTTGCGGCGCGCGTAGAGGTTGACGAAGGCCAGGAAACGGTGCCAGGCCACGCCCATGGACGGCTGCAGTCCGACGACGACGAACCAGCTCATGGAGATGACGACCTTGATGGTGGCCACCACGGTGATGGCGATGGCCAGGCCGGTGGCGCCCAGCGGCTCCAGCAGCGGGCCGCTCCAGGCGGTCAGCGGGAAGTGGGTCCAGCCCGCCAGCGCGCGCTCGGCACCGTCGTCGGAGACCGCCAGGCGCGCGTGCTCCAGCATGCGCAGCACCAGGACGCAGGCGACGACGCCGGCCACCACGGCCTCCACGAAGTGCGCCTGGGCGGCCGAGGAGCCGGCGAAGCGGGAGGTGCGGGGGCGCCCTGCGCCCTCCTCGGCGTCGGGGAAGGGCGGGGCGGTGGCGCGGCGGGTCTTCCGCCGTCGGACCACGATGAGGTGGAGGATGCCGGCGGTGCTCAGCCAGGCGGTGACCTCCACGACCCAGGCCCACCAGGCCTGGTGGCCGAGCCACGGCAGCCCCCAGGTCGGGCGCGCCAGCACCTGCCCGTAGCCGGTCACCAGGGTCAGGAAGAGCAGCGGGAAGCTCACCATGACCAGCCAGTGGGCGGCGCGGATCCAGGGGCGGCCCCTGAAGGCGGTGTGCCCGACGACCTCGGCGAGCATGCGCACCAGGCGGCGGCCGACCGGGTGCAGGCGCTCGCGCGCCACGGGCCGGCCCACGCGCATGCGGGCCACGATCGTGCAACAGGCGCGCGCGAAGACGGCCACGCCCACCACGGTGGTGAGGGCGACCACGACGGCGCAGATGAGGTGCACGATCGCAAGGGGGGTCATGCCGTCAGCCTAGTTGTCTGCGCCGGCGGGGCCCGCGAGGCGGCTCACGGGGCGGCCCGCGGGGTCGCCGGCGGCTCCGCGCCTCCGCTCATTCGCGCGTCTTCCCGCCTGAACCGCTCCGGCGCCCCGTCCGCCGTCGCCTGTTACCCCTCCGCCGCCCCCTTGCCGAGATCGGTCAATATCCGCACCGAGATCGGTCGTATTCCGCACCGAGATCGGTTCGGGGCGGAGCTCGACCGATCTCGGCGACGGAGGCGCGCCTGGGCGCCCGAGCGCCCGGGTGCCCAGGTGACCGCGTGGAGCGGGCGGGAACAGGCGGGGACGTGAACGTACCTCCGTTGAGGTCGGGGCCCGCCGCCCGCCCAGCCCGCCCCGCGCCCTGCCTCAGGCCCGCCGGTGCGCGCCGGCCTCCCGTGCGCCGGCCCCCCGCGCACCCACCGACGCCACGAGGTCGTCCGCCCACTCGGCCGCCAGGCGGCGAACCCCCGCCCGTGTCAGGGCGCGGCACGAGAGCTCTGCGGGCGCGTTCAGGGACACGACGGCGCCGATCTCGGCCTGCGCGAGCTCCAGCACCCGCGCCCGCTCGCCCTCCGGGTCGGCCGCGCAGCCGACGGCGCTGAAGGCCTCGATGACCTGGTTCTTGACCCGGCCGAGCTGGGAGAGGAAGGACTCGCCGACGTCCTCGTACCCGGCCCCGTCCACCGGAAGGTGATCGCCGCCCTGGCCCGACGCGGCCGACAGCTCGCCGCCCAGGACGTCGCCGACAGTCCTCGGGCTGTCCGCCTTGACGTCGTAGGGCGCCTGGAGGGACGCGGGGCCAGCGGCGTTGCGCTCAAGGGGGTCGGCCACCCTCCTGGTCCACCAGTCGGTGCCGCCGGTGGGCACCGTGCTCAGCTCGGCCTGCGCCTCCGCCAGGATCCGCCTGACCCGGGCGCCCGCCGTCCGGGAGTCGCACGCGTGCCGCATGGCGTAGTGGTCGGCGAGGGCGTCGAGGGGGATGGTGGTGCACCGGCGGTCCGTGAGCTTGTTGACCAGCAGCGCAACCACCTCCTTGGCGTCCGCGGGCAGGCCGCCGGGAACCCGCTTGGCGTCCATCCGGGTGGGGTCTCCGGCCTTGCCCGCCAGGTGGCGGTACATGGAGGTCGTCTCCCTCTCGACGGTCCTGCGGTAGTACCCGGCGAGGTTGGTCACCAGCGGCAGCGGCGCCCGGCCGCGCCTGTTGAGCTTGGCGATGACCCCCGGCGTCGTGACGACGGCGCCGGTGTCCTCGTTGCGCGACACCAGGCCGAATACCACGTTCCAGGCGAAGTCGGCGCAGGCCGGGCACTCTGTGGAGATCCCGGTCCCGAGGGCCTCGGCGCCCCCCGGACCCGACGACGGGCGGGAGAAGGGGCTCACCCCGCAGCTCCCGCCGTGGCGCCGGAAGCTGTGGAGCTGGCGCGTGATCTTGCTGCGGTAGGCGAAGTCGAGGAGAGTGCGGACCCGGTCGTAGAACTCGTCCTCGTTGACGTACTCGACCCGCTCGAAGGAGGAGGCGACCCGCGCCTCCCGCCCCGACCAGACCATGCCCGCGGCGCCCTGGGCGCTCCGCGCGGCGATGTACACGGTCTGGGGCGCGGCAGTCGGTCCGAGACCCGCGCCCCGCGCGCGCCCGGCGCCCTCCAGGTGCGGCGGGACCGTCAGCATGTACTGGGATGCGAGAATCTCGGCCTCGGTGTAGAGGCTGCGCTTGCCCATGGTGACTCCTTCGGCGGCGGCCCGGGCCGGGTGCTCGGACCTGTCGAGGGACAAGCGCGGTGTTTATTCGTCAGCCGGCCCGGGGGTCCGTCAGCAGTCGGTGCAGCACCCCTCGCACGCCACGACGGCGATTCCCCCGGCGCCCGCATCCGCCCGGTACGTCCCGGCGGGCCGGCCGAGCAGGGGCGCGGCCAGGGCCTGCTCGACGATCCGCTGCAGCCGGCGGGCGCCGTCGGGCCTGCTGACGGCCTCGTCGAGCAGCAGCTCGCGCGCCCGGGCCCCGATCTCCAGCTCGTAGCCGGCCGCCGTCGCGACCCGGGACAGGTCCGCCAGGACGGCGTCGAGCACCCCGGCCATGCGGGGGCGGGTGAGGTTGTTCATGAGGACGACGGCGTCGAGGCGGTTGAAGACCTCGGGCGGCAGTAGGCGCCGGATCTCGGTCTCGGCGGCGCGGCGGCGGTCCTCGTCGTCGCCGAAGCCGGTGGCCGAGCGGGTCAGGGCGCGGGCCCCGGTGTTGGCGGTCAGGACGATGTGGAGCCCGGAGGCGTCCACGGTCCGCCCCGAGTAGTCAGTCAGCGTGCCGTTGCCGAGGATCTCGAGCAGGAGCGCGTCGCGCAGGACGGGCGCGGCCTTGTCCACCTCGTCGAGCAGGAGGACGGCGCGCGGGCTGCGGCGGATCCGGGTGGTCAGCCAGTCGTCGCGGTTCTCCGAACCGACGTAGCCGGGCGGCGAGCCGAGCAGCGCGGCCCCGAGGTGGTCGGAGGTCAGGGACCCCATGTCCACCCGGATGAGCGGCTCGGCGCCCTCGCCGACCTGCTCGGCCAGGGTGCGCGCCAGCAGCGTCTTGCCGGTCCCGGTGCCCCCCGCCAGCAGCAGAGCGCAGCGGGGGCGGTCGGCGACCAGGCGCAGCCCGGAGGCCCCCAGGGCGACTTGGGTGGCGGCCGTGCGGCACGCCTCCTCCTGACCCAGCACCCTGGAGGACAGCGACTCGAAGAGGGCCTCGACGTCCAGCCCGACGGCGGCGCCCCGCCCGGCGGCTCCGCGCCCGAAGTTTTCGGCCGCCTCCTCGGCCTCGGGGGGAAGGATGGGCGAGCGCCCCAGCAGCGCCCCCTGGCACGCCCACAGGTCCAGCAGGCTCTCCCCGAAGGCCGGCTGGGACGGGTCCCCCTTGCCCGGGACGGCCGCGGCGGCGGTGCCAATGGTCGGTTCGGGGATGGAGACCCTGTGGTACTTCTCCAGGCGCTCGGCCGCTGCGCGCAGGTAGTCCACTATCTCCTTCGACCCGGGCGCGGGGCGGGCGTCCACAATGGCCGTCCCCGGGAGCAGGGCGCTGCACGAGCCCAGGTCGTCGAGTTCGTCCCAGCCCTCGCTGGTGACCACGATGAGCGCTGGGACGCCGAGTTCGCGGGCCGCCGCCCGGGCCGCGTGAGGGATGCCCGACTCGATGGGGTCGGGTCCGTCATCCATCGCCACGAGGATGTGGCGCTGGTCGGCGGGCGAGAGGGGGGTGCTGTGGGCGCACTGCCGCAGGTCGGACAGGTCGTGGCAGCGGTGCAGGACGCACGGCCGCGCGGTGCGCGGCGCGACCTCCGCCAGGCCGGCCTCCAGGCGGTCGACGAGGTCGTCGGGCGTCAGGTGCTCGGGGGCGATGAGCAGGATGTCCTGCGGGTTGCGGGCGATGAGGCGGGTGAGCGCGTCGAGCAGCCATCCGCTCAGAGGACGTTGGTCGGCCGCCGGCGGTGCGGGCGGGGTGCGGTCCTGAGCGAGGACGAGCGGTTGTGTTTTCACACCGCGTATGACGGACACGGGTGCGCATCGATCCGCAGCTCGCAGCAATCAACACGATGTGGCGTGGATCTCCCTGATGCATCTAGGCCGCCGGACGTCCCGCCCGCCGAGATCGGTCCGGCTCCGCACCGAGATCGGTTCAAAACGTCCGGTGGGTGGTGGGGCGGTTGTGGGGTGTGGGAGCTGTGCCGGGGTGGGGGCGGTCCTCTCCGGTGTTGCACATGGGAGGGCGGGGCCTTCGCGGGGCGAGGGTGGGATTTTGGCGGGATCATGCGTTTTCCCGTCGATTGACGTGCTCGGTTGCCGGGCTCCCATGTGCGTTGAGGGGGGACTGCGCACATGGGAGCCGGGTCCTGGCTGCCGCTGAAACCGCTTTTCCGCATGATTCCTGGGTTTTCGCTAACACGAACCGTGCGCGAATGTGCAACATCCATCGTCCCGGCACTCACGGGGCCCGGCAGAGCCGCTCTGCGGCGGTGCGCCACGGCTCGCGCGTCCATCTTGGCGGCAGAGAGCGTCCCCTGACGTCGTTGGGCCGGAACCGAACCGATCTCGGCGCGGAACTCGACCGATCTCGGCGAAGGGGGGTGCGGGACCGCGCGGGCGCCCGGGCAGCGTGTCCGGGGCGCCCGGGCAGCGTGTCCGTCAACAGGTTCATCGGGACTCGTCGTAAGGAGACGTGAGGAGGAGGAATGCGCCACGCCAGCTGCTCCGGCGGCTCGAAGAAGGGGGCGGAACGCGTCCGACCGGCACCGACGGCGAGCAGGGGCAGGGCCCTGAAGGTCGTGGCGACCTCGTCGGCCGGTCTGTTCATCCCCTTCGTCCTCGGGGTGCTGCTGACCGTCGACCACGCCGCGTCCGCCCGCACGTGCGTCGCCAGCCGGCGGTACTCGACCTTCATGTCCCAGTTCTCCCCGGGCGGTGGACGGGGAGCGCTGTGGGCGATTATGCGCGTCGGCGCGTCGGTTCTTCAGGCGGCCGCCCCGCTGGTCATCGCGCTTGTCGTCTTCGTCGCCCTCTGCTGGGTGCTCCAGCTGCCCGTGCTGAGCTATATCGGGTTCGCAAAGGGTCCTCTGAATCTCGGTAGCGCGGTGGGTCTCCACACCCTCATTGTGCTCGTGACGCCGGTGGCCCTCGTCCTGATCCTTCAGCACGCCGGCATTATTCTCGCGTTCCAGGGGTGCGAGCTCCCCGCCCTGAAGACGTCGTGGATCCCCTGGGCCCCGGCCGGGTGGTTCCGCACCGGCATGTCGTGGATTCTCTTCGCCGTCTCCACCTTCCTCCTGACGTTCATTGCGAGCGTGCTTCCGGGCAGGGGTCCGCTGCTGTTGAAGGACAGGGACTTCGAGTGACCTCCGTCGGCCAGGATCTGAGCGGGAGGCCCGGGGCCTCGGGGCGCTTGCGGGGGAGTCCCGGAGCCCGCGGCCCGCGCCGGGCGGTGCTCGCGGAGCGGGCGGGCCGCCGGGCAACAGGGCGCCCGCGCCCCCGGGCAACAGGGCGCCCGCGCCCCCGGGCAACAGGGCGCCCGGGCACCTGGACGACGGCTCGCTCGGGCCGCCCACAACCGGGGCGGACGGGCCGCGGCGCGGGCTGTGTCCCGATGCGATGCCATACCATGTCACTCAGTTTGTCGGAGTGCCCGGAGGTAGGTGTGGTCAGCGCGGAGAGGCCCCTCAGGAGCGGCTGGGAGCGGGTGCGCGCGCATGATCCCGAGCTCGTCGACAGGTGGACGCAGCGGCCGGGCCGCAGCGGCCGCCCGGCGAGAGGCGAGGGCGTGCCGGTCGCGGTGCTCCGCAAGCAGCTGCTTCCGCTGCTCCTCGCAGGGGAGTTCCCGGATCCCTCCGCGCTGCTCAACAAGTCCGGCTACCGCAGCCTCAACCATGACGAGGCCAGAAGGCTGGAGGAGGGGATCGCCGTCGGCGCGCCCAGGATCGTCGCCGCGCTGCGCCTGGTCGAGGCTCTGGACGAGGCCGCCGGCAGGAGCTGGCTGTGGAGGGAGTGCTTCTCGGACCGGTCCAGGCAGTGGCGGAACCGGAAGTTCGTCGCAAGGGCGAGAAAGGGACTCGCCGCCGGGCAGTCCCTTCCCTCGACCCGCGAGGAGGCCGACACCCTCCTGGAGGAGATCCTGGAACGGGAGAGCGTGCGGCCCACCCTCGACATGGCCCGCCGTCTGCTCGATGAGCCGGAGATCGCCGCAGATCTCGCCGACCGTCTGCGCCGGTCCTGGCGGCCCGCCTGCGACGGCGTCGTCGGGCCCCGAGCGGGTGCCGCCCGTGCGCTGGGCCGTCAGCTGCGCGAGCTCGTGGGCCTCCCCTTCCAGGCTATGGACGCGGCCGGCCGGGAGACGGATCTGCCCGAGATGACCGAGCGGTGGCGGGCCATGCGGGCGAGCGCCGGCGGAGCGGACGAGCCGGCGGACAGGCTCCTGCGGGACCGGACCGGCGCGCTCGGGCTCACGCGGGACGCGGAGGCCTCGTCGATGAGTGCACCGGTGCGCCTGCGCGGGAAGAGCGAGAGCCGCGCGCCCCTGGACTGGAGCTTCGAGGAGCGGGTCGCCTCCGCCCTGAGGCGGCTTCCCGAGGACTACCGCACTACCGGCCTGCCCGACGACCTGCGCGGCGAGGCCGCCAGGTGCGCCCACTGGATGGGCCTGGGGCGCCCCGATGACCGGCTGGTTCTGCTCCTGGCGGCCGTCGTCGTCGAGGAGGCGCAGCGGCTGGGCTGGCGGCGACGCGGGGCGATCGGCCGGCCGGAGCGGCGCACCCTCGTCGACTGGCTGATCGCCGCCCACGGCCGGGTCGAGCGGATGGTCGCGACGGCGTCGTCGGAGTCCGTGCTCTACGACGCCCGGTGGAGGGGCCGGGCGGTGGGTGTGGACAGCCTGGTCGACCTGCGCGGGCAGCCGGACGCCGGCCACCGGGTGGAGACGCGGCTCCTGGGCGAGATCGGCCGCACCGCCTGGCGGAGGCTGCACCGGCGCGAGTACGTCGGCGACCCGGGCGGGCAGGACCTGACGAGCTTCTCCCGCGACCTCGCCCGCTGGATGCGCGACGCCGCCCGCTTCCTCGTGGAGCGCCAGAGGCGGGACGGCGAGCGGGTCGGCGGGCCCGCCGTGGCCGGCGACGCCGCGAACGCGCTCATGCGGGGCCTGTACTCGCCCGCCGAGCAGCACAGCGGCCTGGGAAGGCGGGCCCTCGGCGCCTACCTGGTGGCGCTGCGGCGCTGCCGCGACGTCGATGAGCCGGCGGAGGAGGACCGCGGGGCGCTGGCCGCCGCGCGCAGGGGGATCGGGGAGATGCTTCGGCGCTGGCGGCGCGAGGGCGTGATGAGGGCGGCCGGTGCGGAGCTGACGGTGAGCGCTGTCGTCGCCGTGCTTGAGAGAGCCGACGGCGCGGATGGTGCCGACGGCGCCGGGGATGCCGGCGGCGCGGGGGAAGGAGCCGAACAATGAGCCCCGAGTCGGAACGCCGCGGGCCCGGGACCCCCTCCGGGCTGGACGTCGTCCGCCTCCGCCTGGCCGACGACGGCCTGGTCATCGCCCCCGGCGGGCGCGGGCCCGATGAGGGCGGTGCGGGCAGCGGGGGCGGCGGGGACCTGGTGCGGCCCGCCCTGCCCGTGGACGGCGGCGAGCTCGTCTGCGACCCGGGGATCGCGGACCCGGCCGCGGCGGGCTGCATGAGCGCCCGCGTCCTGGCCGCGGAGGTTCCCCAGTGGGTCGGCCTGGTCTACGGGCCCGACGTCGCCCGCGCCGCCCGCGAGCTGCTGGCCGGGTCGGCCGGGGACGCCGACGGCCCGGCGCGCACCGTGCGCACCACCTGGTTCACCCGCCCGTCCCCGGCCGCCTGGACCCTCCTGCGCATCGCCCAGGGGCTGTGGATGCGCCGCTACTGGCCGACCCCCGCCGCCCGGCCCGTGCCCGCGCCCGACCCCTTCCTCCTTGACCTGGAGCTGGGCGCCCTCATGCAGGCCGAGCCGGTGCCCGCCTGCTTCGGTACCGACGTCATGGAGCTGCTGGTCTACGGCCCCCACCGGGACCGGATCCGCGGGGCCGCCGAGCAGCTGCGCGACCACGGCGCGCCGGACGTCCTGGCGCGCAGGCTGCATATTCTGCTGCGGCGCGCGCTGGCCTGGCTCATTGCGCGGATCGAGGACGACGACGGCGAGGGTGTCGGGGCCGGGGCCGATAGCGGGGCCGGGGCCGACGACGTCGGGGCGCTGTGGGCCCTGTACGACGACCTCGGCGGGCTGCCCCGGCCCGTGAGCGAGTCCTACTACGCCTCGACGGCGCGCGGTCCCGCTCGGGATGGGGGCGCGCCGCGCGCTGTTGCCGGGCCCGAGGGCGAGTGGGGCGGCGGCGCGCCCGTGCGCCACGGCGTCGACACCCTGGACTGGTCGCAGAACCTGCACGGGCTCCTCGACACCGGGGACGGCGCCGTGCGGTGGTTCGTCGCTCCCGCCGACGACGGCCGGCTCAGGCTCGAGGTCTCCGCGCCCCTGGCCGAGCGGCTCGTGCGCGACGCCGAGGGGGTCAGGGCTCTGGCCCGCGTCCCGATCCCGGCTGGGCTGCCCGTGCTGGTCGAGCTCGCGCCCGATGAGACCGGGACGCGTCTGACGGGGTGGGCCGCCGTGTCGGCCGACGAGGCGCGGGGCGTGGACACCGTTGACGTGGTGAGCGCGCCGGGCGGGCGCGGGCCGCTGCGGGGGGCGGCGCGCGAGCGGATGCGGGCGGCTCAGCGCGAGGCGGCGGCGTGGGCGCGCCGTCGGGCGGGGGCGGTGCGGCGGCAGGGGGGTGCGGACCCCGAGGGGTCGCCGTGGGATCGTCCGGTCCCCAGGCGGATCCCGTCGGGCCTGGACCTGAGCATGCCCTGGGCGGCCGAGGTCGCGGCCGTCGTCGGCACGCCCCTGCGGTCGTAGGCGCCCGTGCCCGTCAGTCGGGGTGGCGGCCGGGACGGGCTCCGGGGCTGCGGGCGGGCCCGCCGCCCTGGTGACCGCGTGGAGCGGGCGGGAACAGACCGGAACGTGAACGTACCTTTGCGACGTGAACGTGCCTTTCTCCCGTCCTTCTGGTAGTAGACCGTAGTAGACCTCAGAGGGGTGGGAGAAAGGCACGTTCACGTGACGAACCTCCGTTGGTGTTGGGGCCCACTGTCTGCCCAGTCCGCCCCGCGCCTCCGGAATAGATGGTCCAGGGTGCTCGATAAGAGGCCTTTTACGGCGCTTTTCAGTCGCGCTAGTAGAGTTCGTCCTCGACCTGCGGGTGATCGCTGGTTGGGGGTCGAGAAGGAGAAGAACGGCGGGTGACGCCTCATTTGGATGATGCCCGATCCGTTCTCGTCGTCGGGCGAGTGGGCGCGCTTGACGCCCCGGTCTCGATGCGGCGGCCGCGGGCCGGCGCCTGGACGCCACGCCCGGAGGTCGCACCCCATGGGGCGGTGCGGTGGGGACCGGCTCCCCGGTGATGTGGCACCTCGGAGCTCGCACCCCATGGGGCGGTGCGAGTTACTCTTGACGGGACTGTGGAGCGGAGGACGTGTGCTGGTACTGGCTGAGGAGCCCCGGATCGATCTCATTGTCAGGATCACGGGGGCGTGCGGCGGCGACGGGGCGCACGCCTTCGCGCTGCGGAGGGATGAGGCGGGGCGGTGGGTGGAGGGCGATGCGCTCGGCGGTGCGCCCCATCCGGTCGAGGTGGACCTGTCGGAGCCGGACCGGATCTCCATTGTGCTCAGAATGGACCGGGAGTACCACCTGACCGCGATGCGGAAACAGGGCTCGCTGTTCGCCGGCGTTGAGGTGAGCAGCCTCGGTGAGCGCCCCTATGCGGTGATCGCTCTGAAAGGTGTCGAGAGGATTCCCCTGCCGGTTGAGAATCGTGACGGCACCTGTCTCGTGATCCGTTCGGAAGGGGCGACGGTGCTCGGGGACTTTGAGAGGCGGCAGAACAACGAGGGGTCCTTCTTCGAGGGAAGTGAGCTGTTCTGGGGGAGCGGAAGAGCGAAGAAGGTGGCGAAGTGGTATGTGGAACGTTCTCTCGACTGTGCGATGAGCGTGCTGGCCTTCGAAAAAGGAGGCGCCATTAAGGACGCCACTCTTTGGCCCGCGGAGGACTGCTGGCTGGGCGTGGAGAGAGGGGCTGCGGGCGAGGCGGGCCACCTCATCTGCATCACGTCCGTCCCCTTCTCGCCGTTGAGCGGACGAATCAGCTGATGCCGCTGAGCGCGGCGGAACGGAGGAGATGTGCTGGTACTGGCTGAGGAGCCCCGGATCGATCTGATTATCAAGATCGCGGGCGCGCACGGCGGTGACGGGGCGCACGCGTCCATTATTCAGAAGGACGGGACGGGGCAGTGGATGGAGAGGGGCGCATTCGATGACGACGACGCCCCGCCTCATTCGGACGAGGTGGAGGTGGACCTGTCGGACCCGGACCGGATTGTTATGACAACCGGGCCGGGCCGCAGGTGCCAGCTGCTGGCAGCGACGCGAGTGCGAGACTCGCTGTTCGCAGGCGGCGAGCGCACAGGTGCTAAGAGTCAACTGCTGGCATGGGCGCGAAAGCGAGGCTCCCGGCTCCCGAACCGCGAGCGAATCGATCCCGGCGACATGCCATTCACGCTGCTCGCCCTGAACCTCGACAGCGCCAAGAGGGCGCCCCTGCCGTTCGATATTCATGAGGGCACCCACCTTGTAGTCCGCCCCGACAGGGTGACAGTGCTCAAGAAGTCGGCCATGAAGGCCGTGGAGCGCAGTCCGCTAAGGCATCTGGAGTCGGTCGGGTTCTCTCTCGGGCAGGAGCTCCCCTGGGAGAGCGGGACGGGGGAGAGCGCAACAGAGTGCGCGGTCTCGCGCTCATTCCAGGGCGGGATGAACATGATCACCGATGAGGGCCTGATGACCTTCGCCCGTCTGTGGCCCGTGGACGGGCGTTGGGCGGGGGTCGAGGAGAGCAATGGCAGGGGCCGCCTGATCTGGATCACCCCCGACCCGTTCCCTCCGATGGGCGACTGCACCGGCCTGTAGCGCTGGGCCGCCGGCCGCTCCTGGACGCCGGCCGGCCCGGGCTGGGCGCCGGGCGGCCTGGCCCCCGGGCGGGCCATGCGTCGGCTGCGGCGTCAGGCTCAGGACCTGTGGTGGCGGCGGCCCCCGGGCCGCCGGCTGTTCTCGGCCCCGGGCGTGTCCGTCAACCATGACGTAACACCCCAGACGACAGAGACAGATCGGCCGACGAAGCGATGCGACCCCGTTCACCCATCCCCAGCGAGGGCTCCCATGACGAGCACCGTGTTCCCGGCGGCCGACTCCGGTAGGCGGCGGGGTGCGCCGGTCGCCGTCGAGAACGCCCTGTCACTGGCAATGCGCCTGGAGGAGGTGGCCGGCCGCCGAGACTCCGACGTGCTGCACCGCGCGGCGGCATTGGTGCGGGAGTCCGCCGAGGAGCTCCGATCCGCGGGCCGTGACTCGGAGGCCGTGCTCCGCGAGTGCATGCGCCTGGCCAGCGACGCACTCGACGCGGCGGACTCGATCCTGGAGGCGGAGGCGGAGTGCTGGATCACCCTGGCGGACCTCCACGACCTGCGGCAGGAGCCGACGGACTTCAGGGGGCGGGGCATCGCCTGCCTCATCCGGGCGATCCCGCTCTACGACGACGAGGAGCCCGACCCGGGGCACGCCGGGTGGAGGCTCTTCGCAGGACGACACCGGAGTGACCGGACGGCGTGGCGGGCGGGGCTCATCCTGCGGGCGGCGACTCAGTTCCAGGCCGAGGGGAGGGCGCAGGAGGCCGGCCAGTACGCCGAGAAGGCCCGCTCCCTGTTCGCCGAGGCGGGCGAGCACGGCAGGGCCGAGGAGTGCCGGAGGCTCTCCGAGCTGGTCGGGCGGACGCCGGCGTGCCCAAGTCCTCCACCCGCCCCGACCCAGCACGCGCCCGCCCCGACCCAGCACGCGCCCGCCCCGACCCAGCACGCGCCCGCGGCGCCGTCGTCGAGAAGGGCCCCGCGGCGGGCGCCACTCGCGACGGTGCGCAGCGGGACGGGCCCCCTCGACGCGATCCGCGACCTCAGGCCGTTGCCGTACACGGAGATGGACCGGGCCGACGCCGCACGGAGGCGCGAGGCCGGCTTGGTCGTCCCCGAGGGCGATCGCGCCCGGTTCGAGGAGGCGGGGCGCCTCGCACAGGCCGCCCTGGCGCAGACCGAGGCCGGACGGCACCGCGATGCCCTCCTCCTCTACGCCATGGCGCAGCCCCTGTGGGCCGGGATCGCAGGGGCTGAGCTCGCCGGGGCCGCATGCCGCTACGGATTGTCGACCACCTGCAGCGCTCTCAACATGCCCATTGAGGCCTGCGCGGCAGCGCGGACCGCGCTCAGGCTCGTGGACGCGGTTCCTGCCGCCGCCCCCTACCGCGCCGCGTGCAGCAGCAGGGTCGAGGACCTGCGCGGGGTCATCGCCGAGCGCTATCCCCGGCCCGAGCCGGCCGGGAGGGGCTCGACGACGACGGCGGAGATGCTGCTGGAGGTGACCGAGCGGTCCTTCCGGCTGGCTCAGGCCGGGGATCTCGGCGCTGACCTCGACCGGGACGTCCTGGGCAGGACCATCGCCATGGCGCGCAGCGCCCGCTTCGAGCTCGAGCCGGCTGCGGCGGTCTTCTCCGGCGAGCAGGTGAGGCTCGCCCGCTGCCTCTTCATTATCGGCGCGTGCCTCGTTCTCGTCGCCGGGCACGGGCACAGGATTGAGGGCCCGGTGAAGGCGGATGAGGCCTGGGCCTCCCTCCTCGGCGCCATCGTCCTGGCCGAGAGCGGCTCCGGGGCGCGGGTCCTGCGGGCCAGATGCGGCTCCATGATGGCGCTCATGGCGCGCCTCGACTTCTTCGCCGACGAGGCCCGGCGCAGTGATGTCCTCCGCGAGTCGCTGGACCGTTACCTGGCGGTGCCGGCGCCCGCGGCGCGTGTCTGACGTGCTGATGTCGAAGCGGTTCCTCGACTCGAAAGGAGATCGGAATGAATGAGCCTGCGGCGCGTCCTCAGCCTTCTGGCGGCCCGCACGAGTCCTTCGCCCCGGGAACATACGTCCTGGGAGGGCGGTACTGGATCGAGGGCCTGATCGGCCAGAATGCCGGGAGCGGCTCGCACGTCCACCGGGCCGTCGCGGTGGCGGGCGTGCCCGGTGCCGGGCTCGCCCAGGGCGACCGCGTGGTGATCAAGGTGATGCCCTCCGCCGACCTCAAGATGGCGCAGGACGAGTACGCCTTCCTGCGTCAGGCCGTGGACAACTGGTGGGACGCCAATGTCGCCCAGCCGGTGGAGGTGACCCTGAGCGGCGGCGGGGCGTGCATTGTCACCCGCTATGTGAGCGGAGACTCGCTGAGGGGGGTTCTTGATCGGGCTCCCGACGGCCTTGAGGCCGATCGCGCGCTCCGGCTCGCCTACAGCATCCTCAACGGTCTCGATGTTCTCCACAGGGTTCCCAGGGACAGGGCGAATCACGGGGTCATCCACCGCGACGTCAAGCCTGAGAACATTATTGTGACCAGCCCCGGGACGCACGACGAGAAGGCGGTGATCATCGACCTCGGCATCGCGTCCACGGCGACCAAGGCCTTCGCTGCCCCGTTGAGAGCCACGCTCCCCTATGCGTCGCCGGAGCAGCTTCTGAGCCCGGGGGATGTCACGGTCAGGTCCGACCTGTTCGCCGCGGCGATCGTCCTGTACGAGATGCTGTGCGGTGCGCGCCCGTTCGGCCGGGGCGTCGCCCAGTTCGTCGTCGGAGCCGACGGGACCGCGGTCGAGGTGCCCGGACTTGCGGGCCCGGCGGCCCGCAGCGGCGAGGTGGGCGCCATCAACGGCTTCCTCCGGCGGGCGCTCACGCTCGACCCGGCGAGAAGGGCCCGGTCGGCGGAGGCGATGATGAAGGAGCTCCGGGGCATCCACAGCTTCGGCGGCGGCGTGGTCCTGAGCGTCGGCGACGGCGTTCTCGATCTCGGCTCGTGGGGCGGGCGCGCCGGTCCTGACGGCCCGCCCCCCGGTCCTGCGGGCGGGCCGGGCCGCGGCGGCCCGGTTCCCCGGGTGCCGGGACCCGACCCGGCTGCTCCCGGCCGGGGCCGCACGGCGTCGCCGCCGGGACCCGGGGCGGTCGCTGATGGTCAGCATCGCACGGCGCTGCTGCCGGGAGCCGAGGCGAACGGCTTCGGGCGGCCCTGCCCGGTTCCGGGGCTGATTCCGGGGGCCGGGCCGGGCGATCCCGCTCGGCTCCCCCCGATTCCCGAGCCCGACGAGTACAGCAGGCTCATCGACGCGAGCATCACCGGGAGGAGGTCCGCGGACTGGGAGGCCGAGATCGGGAAGGCGGTGGCCCGCAAGAGCCTGGAGACCGCCCGGGAGGCCTATCTGGACAACCTCGTGTGCCACGTCCTGGGCAGGATTTGCGGCCGGGGCTGGCTCAGTGCGCGGGCGGAGGCCTGCGCGTCCGCCGCGGCGCCGTTCAGCATGACCGACGTCGAGCGCCGCAGCCTGCGGAACGACCAGTACGTCCTCGAGCTCCGGGCGCACATGAGGCAGCACGACGCCGATGTGCGCGACCGGGCGCAGGCCGATGCCGCCCGCGTCTCCTCCCGGGTGACAGCCGTGTGCGGGGGCGCCCTCGCCGTCATTGTACTGTTTCTCATCTTTTGGAGCGTGTCATGACCCGTTCGCTTTTTCCCGATGAGCCCTCTCCGCTTCAGCGCGAGAATAAGTGCGAGGTCCCCCACTGCGACTTGTGCAGCTCGCCGCGCGCCTGGTTGAGAATCGAGGAGCGCGAGGGATTCGGAATGGGCCAGCAGTCGATCCGCATATTCGAGGTGGGCCACCCCGAGAACTTCTGGGAGTCTCCCGGGGCCGATTCGAGTGTCGCGCCGACCCGCTCCTATGACGTGTGCTCCCACGGCCACGTCCGCGAGAGCATGGACTCCCCCGGAGGCAGCGGGGACGATCGCATCAAGGTGTGCCTCCTCGGGCCCGTCGGCGGCGGGAAGTCCCAGCTGCGGGAGACGCTGCTGCGCATCCAGGCGCCGATCCGCAGCGATGCGGGCGGGGGAGACGACCTCGTGCGCAATGCGAGGTTCGCCCGACCGGTGCAGAAGTACAGCCCCGCCGGGGCCTCGGACCGGGAGTCGATCGGCGCGACCCGGGCGGCCTCGGGCGAGGACATGAGGACGACGATCGAGACGGGGCTGCAGCGCCTTCCGGGGCGCGGAGGGGCCGGCGACGTCCTGGCCGGCTTCGAGAAGGTCCTCCGGGACGCCATCCGGGCGACGCCGGAGGGGCGGGCCCTGTCGGCCGAGGACGTGGACGCCCGGGTCGGCGACTGGGGCTGGGGGCGTCCGCCCTACCTGCGGCCGGTCCGCGTCGAGTACAGCAACGACAACCGGGAGGGCGAGAGGAAGAGCGGCTTCGACGTCGCCTTCGTGGACCTGCCGGGCGAGGCGACCGATGCGTGGACGAGCCCGGGCGACGAGCACTACGTGGGCTCGCAGGCCGACGTCGTTCAGCTGCGCCAGTCCGCGCACTACCTCGCCGTCATCGACCCGCTCGCCGCCGACTGGTGCCTCGACTCGCTCAAGGACTCCCCCGCGCTCGATCTGTCCCTGCGGGCCGTCGGCGCCCCGGACGACGCTCAGGGCCGGTGGAGGGACCTGGAGGCGCGCGGCCGCCTCGCGCGCGACGCCACCGAGGACATGATCGCGGTCATGACCGACACGATGGACGAGGAGGAGTCGGTCGGCGCGACAATCGTGCTCACCAAGTGCGACGCGATCCGGGCCCTCCTCGCCAGGACCCCCGAGAGCGACGACCCGCTCGGCCGGTGGGCGCAGCTCGTTCCCGCAGAGGACCACGAGGACTTCCGGGAGTGCGCCCGCACCGCGCTCCTGGGGTGCGAGAGGTCCTGGACCGTGCGCAGCTCCGACCCGGCCACCTGGGACTTCCTGTCGGCGGTCGTGCGCTCCGGCGTCGCGCGCCAGATGGAGGCCGTGGCGCGACTGCTGTCGCAGTTCTCCGACCCCGACAGGTTCTGGGCGCTGGCCCACTCCGGGGCCGCCGTCGAGGTTCCCCTCGAGGACGAGCTCGCGACCGCCCCGATGGGCTCGACCGGGCCGCAGGACCGGTCGGGGACCCGAGTGGTGCCCGGGGCGTCCTTCGCAGGCGCGCTCACGGTGCCGACGAGCGGCGACACGTGGTACAGCGGGCTGGGGGCGCAGCGGCTGCAGATGCGCGACGTCATGAGCGCCGTCGTCGTCAGCGCGATCCTGTCGACCATGGTGCGGCGCAACGACCTCGAGCAGCTCCTCGGCCAGCGCGAGGTGCGCTTCGCCCTGGCGAGCGCGTGGACGCGCGTGGACAGGGACGGCCGGAAGATGAGGGACCGGAGGGACGACGACGCCGGGTGCCTCCAGGTGTTCCGGCACATCCTGGCCCCGTTCCTGGGACACGGAGGGCACTGATGGGCTGGGTGATGCGCACGGACAGGGACAACTCCGCCCTGGGGGGCGGCTTCAGGGAGGACCCCGAGTACACCAGCGAGGCGACCGGCGCGGAGCGCCAGGCCCTGTCCAGGTGCTCCAGCGGCTTCACCCAGCTGAGCGTCGACATGTCCACCTCGCCGAGGGCCCTGCGCTCGGTGACCTTCGTCCACGACCGGGGCACCGGCCGCTGGGCGGTCATCGTCATCGGGTCGGGCGGCGAGTACGGCTCCGCGGGCACCATCCAGGTCGTGCTCGCGCCCGAGGGCCTGTCCCTGACCGGGGCCGCGCACCACGTGCTCGGTGCGCTCGACAGCGGCCCGCTGCTGTCGCCGTCGTCGCTCAATGCCGCGGCCCTGAGCCGACCGCTGCCCCAGGCGGGCCCCGAGGCGGACGGGAGCGCGCTGGCGCAGGAGCTCGCCACCGTCCTGAGCATGGACGAGACGCGCCGCCACACCGTGCTCGACCTGCCCGGGGCGGAGGACGAGCGGGCCCTCGTCGCGCTCATGGGCGCCGTGCCCGAGGCCATGGCCCGGCTGGTCCAGTGGTCGACCGCCTACCCGCGTCCCGACCGCAACCCGGGGAGCAAGGTGGTCACCTGCCCGTGGCCCCCCGTGCTCGCGCAGCGCCATCCGCGCGAGCACGACTCCGCCATGGGCGCGGCGCGGCTGCTCGCGCCGTCGGTCCCGCTGTCGGAGGTGCCCAGGGGTCTGGTCTGGTACGCGGGGCTCGTGCTCACCGCGCGCCCCGAGGCGGATTCCGCGCGGCAGAGGGCCTGCGGGCTCTTCGAGGCGCAGCTCGACGGCGCCCCCACCGCCGCCGACTGGGGGCGGGCCGCGACGACGTGGGAGGCGGTCCTGGAGCGGCTGCGTCCGCTGAGCGATGACGAGCTCGGCGCCGTCGTCGACGGCGCCGAGGTGCCGCCGTCCGTGTCCGAGCGCTGGAACGACGCGGCCGCCTCGCGCCTGCTGCACCTGCGGCGCGGCTGCCTGCGCGACCTGCTCACGCATTCCGACGACGCCGTGCGCGCCTCTGCCTGGCGGGTCGCCGCGGGGGAGGGCGCGCTGTACCCCGACCTCGTGAGCTGGCAGGCCGAGCTGGTCGGGGCCGGGCGCCCGGCGCCCCGTGAGGCTGCGGATCTCGCCCGGAGCACCTCCCTGGTGACGGACGTCCTGGCCGCGACCGCGGCCAGGGGGACGCCGGGCTCCCGCTGGGGGCCGCGCGCCGTCGCCTGGATCAAGTCGCTCGGAGTCGACCCGCGGGCCTACGGCGAGGCGCTTCCCCAGTGGCAGGAGAGGGTCCTGGACGACCTCGAGCGGGAGCCGGCACGGGCCGCCGAGGTCGTCGCCTACGCGCGGTCGGCCCCGGACGGCGCCGAGACCCTGATGAGGGCGGTGCGGCAGGTGCCGGAGTCGCTCGGGCCGCTGCTGTGCGGGCTGTGGCAGGGGCCGGCCGGGGGCGTGACGTGGCAGCAGCTCCTCCGGGGCGTCCTGCCCGCGGACGCCCCGCCCTCCCGGGTGGTCGAGGTCCTGGCCCTGATCGACGACTCGGCGCCCGGGGTCGGCCCTGCGGCGCCCGCGGCCCAGGATTGTGGGGGCGGGCCGGCCGGGAGTCCGGTTCCAATGGAGCTGCGGCGGGCCATTGCGGATCTCCTCGTGACCGGTTGGTCCCGGGTGGTCTGCGCCGAGACGGCGGCGGCCCTGCTGGCCTTCGAGCGCGCGCTGCCGCTGCCCCGGCCCTGTGCGGGCGGCGCGCCGCCCGCGCGGCGCCCGGCCCCGCGCGCCGCGGCGCAGCCGCGAGTATCGTCGACGGCGGATGACCCGCCCCGCTGGCGGCAGTGCCTGGAGTGCGTGCAGAGCTCCTCGGCGCTGGGCGCGAGCCTGGTCCTCAACGCGGTCTTGCTGGTGCTGGCGCTCGTGCTCTGGCTCGGCTGAGCGTCGAGATCGGTTCAAGGAGTCCGGCGGGACGCCTGGCTGGTGCCGTGCCTGGAGGAATAGTGCTATGACCGGAATTAAACAGAACGGCATTCTGGAACGGCTGCTGCGGGACTCCTGGTTGGCGTTTGCGGAGCATCTCGTACAGGATTGCTTTGGCTGGAGCTGAACAAGATCGGTGTGTGGTGGTGTGGTGGGCTGCCTGGTGTTTCTTGGACAGTGGGGACCCGGTGTTCTGGTGGCGGGATAGGATGGGACTGTGTCGAGAGCGCGGTGCTCGGATGGGCTCTGGGAGCGGGTTGTGCGTGAGATCGTGGGTGAAGGGGCCGGACGATCGCGTCGGTCGCCGCTTCTCAGTAGTCTGCCGTCCCAGGGGTGAGGGGGAGCGGGGCGGCGAGTCGGCTGAGACCGTGAGGCTGCGCGCGGAGTCCGGGGGCGTCTCGTCCTCGTGGAGGTTCTGATTACTTCGCAGCCTCTGAGCCGGGCGTGAGAGAAGATGATGCTGCAATGCGCTGAACCAGTTTATTAGCCCAGACGACAGCTTCTTCCGCAGCTGGGAGTACGGCAGCATCTTCTGCCGCCTCGATATAGGGCGTGTCCCATTGTCTGCCGATCTGTATGGTTGGCGGCCAAGATTGTTGACGGCGATAGTCGAACAGTCGCGCGCAGGTCTCAGCGAGTCGGGAGAGGTCAAGGTTCTCGCCCTTGTCGAGCAGCTGCAGATCGACCAAGCCCTTGGCCCGCTCGCTTCCCGGACTTGAAAGGGCGTGAAGTTTCTGCGCGACCTGATGATCGGCACACATCACCGGGACTGGTTTCGGTTCTTCCAGTCCGGCTTCGGTGAAAAATCCCACAAGACTATTGGAGAGGTGGTATTCGGGTTGATCGGCGTCACCGAGCTCGTTGTGCCCCAACTCGAACTTCACCGTGCACCATGACCGGCCCCGGTAGTCCAGCTTCACGTCGAAAGGCTGCATCACGTATGCGGCAGGCACCGCTGCCGGACGGGGCGCCGGCCTCTCAATGAGACGACCGGTGGACCCCGCCCATCCCGCCGCCAGCGAGTTCTCGAAATCACTGCGGAACCGGGAGAGAGACTGGACTCGTGCGGCGTCCAGATCTTGGGTGAACCGAGTCCCGCGCCCGTACCGCAACGCCATGGCGCCGCCACCCTTGATCGCGCCCTCCGGGAGCATCTGGCTCACCACGACCAGTGCCATTGAGACGCGGCGGCGCAGCGCCAGCCCCTGGGAGTCTTCAAGGTTGCGGATGCGCTGTTCGAGGGATCGCACACTCACCGGCGCGTTGTCGTAGCTCATGGTCGAAGTCCCTTCCTGACCCGCTTCCACTCCGCGGTGGTCAGCAGGCCTTCCTGCCGTGCTCGCCTCGTGGCATCCAGCAGTCGTTCGGACTCGACCCGCCCGCGGCATTCAAGGATCGCCTCGGCAACCGGCTGTGACGCCAGTCCCTCGTAGAAGGTGGCGCGCCTCCCTCCGGGAACCTGAGTCAGCTCGATGAAGGGCGGAAGCCTGGCCCGAACCCTGCGGGGAACCGCGACCTTGATCCGCCGTGGGTTCACATCGGCAAGGCCGAACAGCGCCAGAACTGATTCTCCGTGCAGGTATGCTCCCCCGCCGACCCGCAGCAGAGCCTCCGCGAACTGATCGAAGCGCGTCGGCGGGACGTCCGGCACACGATACAGGCCGTAGGCGACGTTCATCAGACCGCCGCGAGCCGCCAGCTTAGGAAGTTCAACGGCAGGATGGACTGCTGGGAGCGTCTCGGACAGGAGCACGAGCACCATCAGACACGGCGCCCCCCACGGCGTCGTCCATGCCCCGGCTGTCGGCGCAGCACGGGTGGTGCCCCTATGTTGTGTGTCAAGCGGCGGCTGGCAGCTGGTCTGCTGGCCGTGGGTCGTAGAGGGCATCTCACATCGACATGGCGGCCCGCAGGCGCCCGTACACGACAGGGGGAGACGGTATTCCACTCGATTCCACTCGGGCTGGGGCTGCCAGTACACCTCCGCCCAGCTCGCCAGGCACCTGGAGAGCTACGGCACTCGCCCCTCGGTGGGCAGGGCCGGGGTGTGCTGGGCGGGTGCCCGGGCGGAAGTCGGCGGGCGCCCTGAACCGATCTCGGTGCGGAATACGACCGATCTCGGTGGAAGTCCTCCGCTCATCGCCCCGGCTCCCCGGGCGGGACCCGGCGGAACTTCTTGTCCGCCTCGTCGTCGGGCAGGTCCCGGGCGAGGGCGCGGATGTCGCGCAGCAGGCGCTCCGCCTCGGCCGACGCCGGTACCGAGCTGAGCCGGCTCAGCTCGCCGAACAGGGCCTCCGCCTCCTCCAGGCGCTGCCGCACCTGCTCGCGGTGCTCCTCCAGCGCCCGGGTCTCCTCCTTCGTCCGGCGGACGCGCTCCTCCAGCGCGTCGATCTCGCCCCGGGCGCGGTCCCGCTCAGCCGCGGCCTCCTCGGCCCGGCGCTCCAGGCGCGTGCGTTCGGCGTCGAGGTCGGAGACGGCGTGCCTGGCCGTCGCGAGCGCGGCCTCCCGGTCCTTGACAGAGGCGAGAAGCGTCTGCTGCTCCTCCTGCACAGCGTCGATGCTCTCCTGCAGCTGCTCCAGGCGGGCGCGCTCCGCGGACAGGTCGACGCCGCTGACCGCGTCGGCCTCGTGCTGGAGGCGGGTCTCCTTCTCCTGCAGGGCGACCAGCTCGGAGTACGCGCCGTCGAGGTCGTCCGCCAGGAGCTCCGCCTTCCTCCTCTCGAGCTCGGCGATCTTCGCCCCCAGCTCCAGCTCGGTGACCCGGGCCGTGTCCAGGACGATGCCGAGATCGGCGAGACGCCGCTGAAGGTCGCGGAGCAGGTCCGCATTGCGTCCGGCCGAGCCGGCGGCGTCGTCGAGAAGGGTCTCCCGGATCGCGTCGCGGGCGGGCAGGGCCTCCGTGCCGGCGACGGCGAGCCGGCGCAGCACGTCCGCGTAGACGCTGCTGTCCTCGTAGAGGCGGCGGATGACGAGATTCTGCGAGTCCTCGTCGAGGGCCGCCCAGGCGCGCGCCCATGACTCGGGGTCCTGCGCCTCGACGACGAGGGGCAGCCATCCGATCCAGGGGATCGGGCCGGAGGAGCCGGCGAGGTCAGAGAGGAAGTCGGTCAGTGGCATGGCGTCTCTCAGTCCCTACCGGCCCGGAGGCGGCCCATGAGTGCGGGGCCCCTTCTGTCCGCGAGCGGCGGCGCCGCGCCCAGCTGGGTGAGGGCCTGACCCGTGCCCGTGAGCTGAGCTGAGGCCTGGTCCAGGGCGGACTGAAGATCGTGGACGAGCCTGTCCAGGCCCTGGGTGACGGCCTGAACCTGGGCGACGCGCTGCTGAGTCTCGGTCACCTGCGTCCGGAGGGACTCCAGGCGGGCCTGCTTCTGCTGCCACTCCGCCTGGACCTCGGCGAGCTCCTGCTTGGCGTGCTCGTGCTCCTGGCGCGCTTCGCGAATGCTCTCCTCGAGACGCGTCTTGTTGGCCTTCAGGGCCTCCGTGTCGCCTGCGAGCCGCCTCTGCTCGGCTTCCCGCGCCTTCCAGTCGTACGCCTGCAGGGTCGACATGAGGGCCTTGAGGCGGGTGATCTCCTTCTCGAGGGCGTTGCGCTCCGCGAGCTCGGGATCGCGCGCGGCCTGGGCCCTGAGCCGCTCCGCCTCCTGCCTGAGACTCTCGATGTCGATATGCGCCTCGAGCGCGGCGCGTGCCTCCCCGGTGTCGAGCTCCGCCCTCCGCCCGATCCGCTTCAGACGCTCCAGCTGCCTGGCGGTGGCCGCCGCCGCGTCCTCGTGCGCCAGCTCGAGGGTCGGGTCGTCGAGCTCTGTCAGCTCCCTGGGCAGGATGCTGCGGATGACGTGGTCGGCGAGCGGGCCGGCGTCATTGTGGAGACGGGTCAGGAGGGCCTCGCGATCGTCCGCGTCGAGCCTCTCCCAGGCCCCGCGCCACTGGTCCGGCTCCTTGTGCGCGGCAAGCGCCAGGACGTACCACTCGTCCCAGTCCAGTTCGGACTGCGATCGCGCAAGTCGTGCGAGCATTGTCTGAAGAGTCATCGTGACGCCTTTCTGGCCTCGGCGATCTGCTGGGGGGTTCTTACTGGGGCGAGGGGCCGCTCCGACTCGTCGCGCAGAAGGATGCCGCCCGCCTGAGGACGGCGCGGACGGTGGAGCTTGCCGTCGACCTCGACGAGCCTGCGCCCGTTGTTCCCGGTGACGGTGAAGTGGAGCATGCCCTCGGTGTCCGCGGTGAGCCTCACGTCAACGTTCTTGAGCGCGTCCCCGGAACCGGACAGGGAGCGCTCCCAGGTCTGGTCGTAGGGGCTCCTCATGTCGTCGAAGACGACAATGAGCTGGGTGAACAGGTCGTTGGCCTCGATGTCCAGCGTCCCGAAGCCGAGGTCCTTCAGGCCGACCGTCGCCGGCAGGCGGGCCCCCTTGACCAGGAGCGGCGAGGCGATGCAGCGGCGGGAGTCGTCCAGGTCGAGCTTGTCCGCCATGCTCTCGGGGACCGTCACCTCCAGCCCGACGTCCCACAGGAGGCGCTCCTCAATGGTGATTCTTCCCGAGGCGACGAGCGCGGCGCCCATGGCGACCGCCGTGGAGAGCCTCGACTCGTTGAGCCGGAGCCTGCCGAGGCGGTCGAGGATGCTGCGCGCCTCCGAGCGCGTGGTGAGCTCGCGGATCACGGGCTCGATCACCTGGGAGCGCAGGCCGCCGATCCTGCTGCCGCCTCCCGTCATGAGGACCGCGTAGGGGAGGTGGCCCGGCTCCCCGATCCGGGACAGGAAGCGGGTGAGGAGCTCCTTGGCGCTCTCGAAGAAGGGGCCCAGGCGCGCGAGGTAGTCCGAGCGCGACATCGGCGTCGTCACGAGGGCGTCCCCCACGGTCGAGCTGATCGGGACGACGCGACGCCCCCAGCTGCCCTTCACCCGGTCATCGAGGTCGTTGCGCCCCTCGGCCATCCTGAAGGCCTCGGACAGCGTGTGCAGGTAGCCGGTCTCCGCCGCGGCGAAGGCCTCGCGGAGCCAGCCGTTCTCCTCGCCCTCCAGCGAGCTCAGCACCGCCTCGGCGGTGCTCGGCACGCCGATCCCGGTCTGGGCGGCGATCGCCTCGAGGTGCTTGCCGAGCAGGAGCGCGGTGGCGTAGTCGCCGCCGACGTCGTTGTTGATCGCATCGACGACGACGAGCTCGCTGGGGGACTTGATCCGCACCAGGCTCAGGTCGGTGGTCCCGCCGCCGATATCGACGATCAGCAGGTCCTTGCCGGTGAAGGCCGAGGCGTCGCCGACGGCGTGCAGCGCATACGCGGCGGCCGCGACGGGCTCGTCGACCGTCCTGTCCAGGACCTTCGTCTCCAGGGGGCGGCCGCCCGCCCGCGCCGCCCGCGCGGCCTCCCGGGTCGCCAGGCACTTCTCGACGTGCTCGCGGCGCCAGCCGTGAGGCACGGTGACGACGACGGACTCCACCTCCTCGCCGCCCAGGCCCCCGGTGATGCTCTTCATGACGTGCTCCACGAGCCATGTCGTCAGCAGCTCGGGGGTGATGGGCCTCGGGCCGTCCCCCCAGTCCTGGGTCGCGAGGATCGTCTGGTTCGCCATGGACATCTTCCACCTGCGGAAGGTCTCCGCGGGGTTCGCGTCCGGGTCGGCCCAGAAGTTGCGGGCCGCCGCGCCCACGGTGAGGTTGCCGCCGGTCTCCTCGACGTGGATGACCGACGGCAGCAGGTCGCTGTCCTCGAACTTGTGGATTGCGACCTCCCCCTTGCCGTCGACCTTGGCCACGACCGTGTTCGACGTCCCGATGTCGATCCCGATGCTCACCACGATGAATCCGCCTCCTTGACTTCCGATTGACTCCGGTCCTGTTCCGGCACCCCGGTGCCCTCGCGGTCGTGCCCGTCGCGCTCCAGCAGGCTGCGCACCTGCTCGATGCGCACCATCACCTTGACGGTGCTGCCCACCCCGCCCCGCACGAGGCCGACCGCGGCCCCCTGCGAGGGGTCGATGAGGGGGCCTCCGCTGGCGCCGTGCTCGACGGCGCCAGCGACGTCGAAGACCTTCTTCGACCGCATGTTGCGGCTGACCCGGACCTGGACGATGTGGGGGTCCTCGCCGGGCTGCCAGTGGTGGTACCCCGCCGCCCACAGCTCGCTGCTCACGGGCACGTCCCGGCTGTGCCCGAGCGGCAGCGGCCGGCGGCCGGCCACCGCCTGCGCGGGGACCCGCAGCAGCGCCGTGTCCGTCTCCTCATCGACCGCCACGACGCCGGCGCTGATCTGCTTCGGGCCGATGTGGGCGGTCACCCGCGTCGCGTCCTGGAGGACGTGGGCGGCCGTGGCCACCAGCCCGGAGCCGACGACGAGGAACCCGGTCCCCATGGCCTGGCAGTCCTCCTGGTCGACCACGAGCGGCAGGACCGCGTCGCGCAGGCACTCCTCGCACTCCGAGGCGCTCATCGCCCCCGACGGCGGGGGCGGCGCCGCGTCAGGGCGGGACGGGGCGGCCGGGTCGAGAAGCCGCGCGAGCCGCGGATCGGCGTCGTGCACCGCGGCGAGCAGGTCCTCGCCGGTCAGGCGGGCCGCGTCATCGTCGGGATGCGCGCGGGTGCGCGAGATCATGGCCTCCTTCGCCTGCCGGTACATGCCGACCGCCCACCGCGCGTTGCCGAAGCCGGGCCCGGCGACGCTGCGCGCGATCGGCGCCAGTGAGACGAAGCGCTGCTCGAAGCCGGCGGCCAGGCGGTACCTCTCCGCCTGCGCGCGCCCGCGCATGATCGCCAGCAGCTCGGCGGTGGACAGGGGCTCGAAGACGATCTCCCGGGGGAACCTGTCCTTCAGGCCCGGATTGCGGGTCAGGAAGTCATCCATCTCCGCCTTGTAGCCGGCCAGGACGACCAGTGTGCGGCGGTTGGCCGGCCGGGTGGTCTCCGCGACCAGGGTGTCGATGACCTCGGCGCCGTAGCCGTGCTCGGCCGGGACGCTGTAGGCCTCGTCGATGAGGAGCACGCCGCCGCGGGCCGCCCGGAAGAGCTCCCTGACCTTCTCCGGGGTCTGGCCGGAGTAGCCGGCCTGGAGGTTGGCGCCCGTGGCGGCCGTGACGGTCGGGCGGTCGAGGAGGCCGACGCCGTACAGGTAGGGCGCGATGACCGTCGTCGCGATGGAGGTCTTGCCGGTGCCGGGCGGCCCGACGAAGCGCAGCCCGTCGGCGGCCGGGCGGGGGCGGCCCGTGCGCAGGCAGTGCGCGAGGTAGTCCCGCTGGGACTCCAGGTAGCGGCGCAGGGCGTCCAGGCCCGTGTACTTCCCGAGCGCCTCCAGCGCCTGCGCGACCAGGGCGCCGTCGGTGCTGATGACCGCCGGGATGTCCTCGGCCCCGATGACGCCGGGGGCGGCCTGCGGCCTGGAGTCGTGCGCGCGGCGGATCTCCTGCCAGGTATTGCGGGCCCCGCCGGCGTTGCCGAAGCCCGCGTCCAGGCGCCGGTCCGCGAGCAGCCGAGCCAGGGGCGCCTCCGCGGTCCGGTCGAGGGCGAAGCCGTCGTCCCGCGCCATCGCGCGCACGACCCGCCCGAGCTCCTCGACCGTGTAGTCGTGGAAGGACAGGACGTTGGGGAAGCGGCGCGGCAGGCCCGGGTCGGCGCGCATGAGCCGGTCGATCTGATCGGAGTAGCCGGCGAGGATGATGACGGTGTTGCTGCGGTGGTCCTCGGCGAAGACCAGCAGGGGGTCGATCGCCTCCCGGGAGTGCCGGTCCCTCATCAGGTGGTGCGCCTCGTCGATGAGGACGACGCCGCCGACGCCCTCGCCGAGCCTGGCCTGCATCCGCGCGCCGGTCTCGCCGGCGTGCATGACCTCGCCGAGGGGGATCTCGACGACCTTGTCGGTGGGCAGGAGCCCGAGCGCGTGGAAGAGCCGGGCGGCGATGCGGGCGACCGAGGTCTTGCCCGTGCCCGCGGGGCCCTTGAAGACCATGTGCATGGTGGCCTGCGGGATCGTGCCGCGCTCGCGCAGGTCGGCCCGGCGGCGCCGGGCGAGGGCGGGCAGGCTGTGCATATAGGCCTTGATGTCCTTCAGGCCGATGAGCGAGTCGAGGTCGCGGAAGACGGCGTCCACCCGGTCCGCGTCCGGCTCGGGCAGCCTCAGGAACGCGTCCGCGGTCATGATTCGGGAGTCCCGGGCCGCGGAGGCGGCCCGCCTGAGGGCGCCGTGCAGGTCGGTGCCCGCGGCCAGGTGGGCTGCGATGCTCCCGGTGTGGCGGATGGCCAGATCGTGGCGCAACGAGACCCGTATCAGGGCGGCCTCGACTTCCTCCGGCCGCGGGGTCGGCAGCCCGAGGGCCTTCACGGGGCTGTTCCACAGGGCGAAGGCCTCGAGCTCGTCGCGGGGGTCGAGCAGGACGAGCAGGAGGCCGGTGCTCGCCCGGGCGCGCTGGACCAGCATCCGCATGGTCCGCTGGAGGTCGCGCAGGGCCTCGGGGCCGGCCTCCTCGCACTGCTCCGGCAGGCCCTCGACGACGGCGATGATGCTGCGGCCCTTCGGGTTGCCGAATGCGGCGGCCAGGCGGGCGAGCTGGTTGAGGTAGCCCTGGCCGTCGGCGCGCGAGCGGGCTGTCTCCGCAGCACGCCGGGTGGGCTGGCCGGCCTGTTCGGTCTGCTCTGCCTGGCCGGCAGGCTGGGCCTGCGGTGGGCCGGCCGGATGGGCCGCCTGAGTCGCCTGGGGCGTGTGAGCCTCGCGGCCGTCGTCGGAGCCCGGGGTGCCGGCGGGATCGTAGCGGTGGGCCGGCCGGCGTCTGGGCTGGAGCAGGTCCAGGAGGGCGGCGGCATCGTCTTCGGGGCTGAGATCGCCCTGGGCGGTGAGGGTCACGGCGACGACGTCGGGGTCCTGCTCCCGCGCCCAGTGCCGGATGGTCTCCGCCAGCGGGAGGCAGCCGAGGTAGGCGTCGTGGAAGAAGATGTCGTCCGTGTTCGCCGTCAGACGCCACACGGGCTCCACGGCATTGAGCTCGCGACCGTAGAGGAAGCGGTGAGCTCGTGAAACCATGGGCGGCTCCTTCGAGGGCGGACGGTGCGGACGAGGCGGGCTGAACGGCGGACGTGTTGGTGGTCAGGATGCCAGCATCCTGTGACGGACGTGAAGGCCGGCCGGCGTCGCGCTCCCACTGTGACGGATGCGGATGCGGGCCGGGGTCGCGCCCCTGGGCGCCCAGCGGGGCCTCTGGGCGCCCGGAAGCGTCGGGCTGAGACATATTGCCGCCGTGAGAGCCCGTCGCCTCCTTTCCCGGCCGCGATCGTTAGTCGAAGTCCTCTCCTGTGCCTACCAGCAGCGGGCCGGGGGCCGAGAACATGAATGCCACGATTGATGCAGCGAGTGTGAGAAGAAGGGTGGAGACAATGAAGAGGACCCAGGACATTCCGGTGCGGAACCACGGGGCGGGGCTCCAGGGGAACCACGAGGTTGTGAGGGCGGGGAGCTCGCAGCCCTGGAGCGCCGGGATGACGTCGGCGTGCTGAAAGGCGAGGACGAGGGATACTGGTGTTACGAGCACAATCATTGCCCGAAGCGCCTCCACGAGGAGGCGGTCTGGACTGCCTTTTCTGAGTCCTATGTAGGCGAAAGTGGGCAGCTGGAGGATGCAGCAGAGCGCGATGAACCCCACGAACATGATGAGCAGTGGGGCGACCGTCTGGAGGGCGGACGCTCCGAGGCGGATAATCGTCCACTGGCCGTCGTCGGGCGCGAGATGGGCCATGAGAGCCGAGTACTGATCCTTCGCGACGCACGAGCGGGCGGGCGCGGAGCGGTCGACAGTGAGAAGGACCCCGAGGACGAAGGGGATGAAGAGCGAGGCCTGGGCTATAACGACGTGCTTTCTGGCTCTGCGCTTCTTGCGCCTTATTGATGATCTCCTGATTCGCTGAGGCCTCCGAGATCCTTCCGGCCGCGAGGACTCGGGGGAGGTGCGGTCGTCGGGGGTCTCGGGAGACTTCTCCCCCGGGGTGCCGGGAGGCTCCGGCTTCCTCTTCGGGATGCTGGGGCGTTTGGGATCCTTTACCGGCGTGCTGGGGCGTCTGGGCTCCTTCGCGGAGTCGCTGGAGGGCTCCGGCTTCTTCTCCTGGTCGCGGATGACAATTCCCAACTGGACTCCTCGGGCGGTTGGGGGCCTCTCGGGCGGGCGGCCGAGGGGCGCTATAGGACAGATACGGTTACAGATACGGTCATGACCGCCGTATTGCGCGGCGGCGGGATGGGTGCTGATGAGTCGCGTCGGCGTCGTCCGGCCGGGCATGAGCGCCGTGCGGTGGGCGTGCACGTCCGTGCGGGCCTGCGCCCGGGGCGGCGAATCCTCATGGTGATGTGGCGGCCTCACCTCTCGTACATCGCCCGCTGCGCCGGCGAGCGCTGAGGCGGTGCCCCGTTGCGTGAGTCCCCGCTGGCGAGTACATCTGGCCTCCTTCGCCTGTCGCTGGTGCGCGTTGCGGCGCAGCGAGTCTAGATGGCGCCCGCCGGGCTGTGGAGCGGAATACCTGTATAAGTTGTTGTACTTGTGATGGAGTCGGTGTCGTATGACAATGCCGGCTCTCGGCAGATGAGGTGCGAAGACAATCCGGCCCGCTCCGTTGAGGCCGATCGTCTCATTGACCGGCGTCGCCCACCGACCGTGGAGACTACGAGGGCATGGTCCCTGCCCGATGAGTGATTCTGAGGGCCGGGTCGGTCGGGCGGGCGGTGGGCCCCGACGCCAACGGGGTTCGTTCACGTTGCAAAGGTACGTTCACGTTCCGGCGCGCCCCGTACGGGCGCCCGGGCGCCGCACCCCGCCCCCGGCGACCTCCGCCGCCCTCTTCGCCGAGATCGGTAGATCTCCGGCTCGAGACCGGTTCAAGAGGGCTTGCGGACGCCCGCCGCCGGGCCTCCGCCCGACCTCCGGGACGCTTCAAGACAAGACCCCCGGGAGGTCGACACCGACCTGAGGGGCCGCAGCGCCAGGCGGCGCCTCGAACCGATCTCGACGCGGAGTGCGGAGATCGGCCGATCTCGAGCGGCCCGTGTCCGTCACAGGAACACGGGAGCCCTGCCCCGGCGCAGTGGGGCAGCGGGAGCCCTGGGAGCCCTGCCCCGGCACGGAGGGGCGCTCGGGCGCCCGGGTGGGCCCGGGCGCTATCCCCCGCGCCCTGCCCCGGCACGGAGGGGCGCTCGTCCGTGACGGCGCCTCACCGGGGCGCAGGCCCGGCTCGGCGCGGCGGGCCGACCCCATCCCGGAAGAGGAGGTACCGACAGTCAATGAGATGCCATAACATGGCGCTGGGACCCTGTGAGTGCCCGGGGGTGGGGATGAGTCCGGAGTTCGTGTCCGACCGAGGGCATCAGCGGCGCACCGCGGAGGTGAGCAGGCTTGACAACGTGCTGCGCTCGGCGTGGGGATCGCTGCTTGAGCAGGCCGAGGACGACGTCAGGATGTGGACCATCGGCCTGCAGCGGCGGGGCCGGTCGCCCAAGTCGGGCGCAAGGGTCGGGCTCCCCAGCCAGGATGTGTGGTCGGCGTTCCTCGGCGACATCCTCGACTCCCGCGGGCTGGCGACCAGGGCGCGGATGGTCGAGCGCCACTCGGTCGCCGCCGCGGAGGCGGCGCGCATCGGCGAGGCCATCGACTCCCAGCGGGACAGCATCCTCAGCTGCCTGGGCTGGGCGACCGCATTCGTCGGTCTTTACTACGAGGACGAGGAAGCCGCCGATTTCCGCGAGGCCCTGGAGACCGACCGCCGGCTCCCCAGGCAGGAGCTGCGCAGGCGCCTGCTTCCCGAGGTCTGGCGGGCTGTGGCCGACGAGAGGCTCGAGCCGTGGGACAGCGGCATCGACCGGTCCGCACTGCGCGAGTGCCTCATCAATATGCTCGTCCTGGTGGCTGACAAGGCGACGGTCGGCGACGTCATCGAGCTCGTGGGCGACCAGGAGATCCACGACGAGCTCGACGGCGCCCTGTCCCGCTGGGTCGCGCCCCCGGGTCGGGAGGGGGCGGGGAGCGCGGGCGCGGCGGCCGGCGGCCCGCCGGTGCTGGACGCGTTCTGGGCCGTGGCCTGCCAGAACCGGAGCGCTGACGGGGGGATGGAAAGGGCGTGGGACGAGGCCCGGCGACTTATCGAGCCCGACGCCGACGACGACGGCGTGCGCGCCCGCGTCGCGCAGATGGAGGCGGGTCTCGAGCTTCAGGCGGAACAGCTGCTGGTCGATAAGGCCGAGGCCTCGTCCTTGAGCCGACGTGTGCCGTTCGGGCGGATCGGCGCCCCGCGGGCCCGGCGCGACGCCGACCAGGCCGAGTGCGCCGGCAATACCGGCAATGCCGGTATTGCCGGTATTGCCGACGACACGGCGGGAACCGCCGTCCTCGAGCTCGACTTCATGGGGCGGGTCCGGCGCTGCATGCGCGGGGCCGTCAGCCGCAGGGCCCTGAGGGGGACTCTGGCCGACGAGGCGTCGCGGTGCGGCCACTGGTCCGGGCTGGGGGACCGGGCCGATCGGGCCGTTCTCCTCGAGGGCATGATGTCGTCCGCCCTCGTGCCGGGCGACATCGAGAGGCGCAACAATGTCGCCGCGCGCCGCCTGCACGACTACTCGCCCGCCCCGTGCGGCGGGCTGGCCGGCATTCTCTCCTTCCACTGCTGGGAGGCGCTGCCGACAATGAGATACGCGCTGGAGGCCTCGAGCTCGGTCATCTACGACGACGAGGACGAGGACCTCGACGACCCCTGGTCCGCGAGCACCCTCAGCCTCGGCTCGCTCCGGGCCCAGGACCTGGCGCAGCGGATTCCTCCGCGCTTCGCGCGCACCCTGTGGAGCCGACTCCACTACTGGGAGTTCATCAAGCGCGACCGAACCTGGACGTGGAGCACAATGGTCAGCAAGTTCTCCCTGATACTGAAAGACGTCAACAGATGGATCGAGAAGGGCCGCGAGGACGCTGACGAGACCGCCGTCGTGTACGGAGGTGAGCGGTCATGAGCCGTCCGGTCCCGCCCCCGCCGCCTCCGGCCGGGGCTTCTTCTCCGGCCGCGCCGCCGCCGGGCTCGCCCCCGGTCCCGCCACCGCCGTCAGGACCAGTCCCGCCTCCACCGCCCTCGGGGGCGGCCCCGCCATCGCCCCCGGTCCCGCCACCGCCGCCGTCGAGCGCGCCCCCGCCCCCCGGTGCGGCGGACGAGGAGCCGGATAGGGTGATCGTCCGGCGGGACGAGTACGGCGTGCTCATCTGCCCGGACGGGCGCGAGCCGGCCGAGAGCCTCGGGTGCCCGTCGCTGCCGGTGGACGGGGGCTCCGTCTTCTGCGACCTGGGCATGGGCCCCGCCGCCGCCGCGGCCTACATCGGGGCCACGATCGTGACCGGCACCGTCCCCGCCTGGGTGGAGGCCGTCTACGGCCCGTCCGTCGCCTCGGCCGCGGAGCGGACGCTCGCCGGAGACCCCGCCGCCGGGACCGTCCAGACGCTCCGGACCGACTGGCGCCGGCGCCCCACCGCCGCCGCCCGGGCCCTCCACCGCCTGGCGGTGGGAACCTGGATGCGCCGCTACTGGCCCTCCCCGGACGACGGCCGCCCCTGGGCGACCCCCGACCGGACGCTGATCGACCTTGAGACGGCGGCCCTGGCCGCGGCCCCCGAGCTCGCCCCCTGCTTCGCCGACAGCGCCCTGGCCCGCCACCTGCTGCGGCGCTCCCGGAGGGGTCTGCGCGCCGTGTGCCAGGACGTCCTGGAGCGCGGCGCCGGCTCCCGGGTGGCCGACCGGCTGCGCACGGTGCTCTCCGCGGACCTCGCCCTGGCCTGTGAGGAGGCCGAGGAGCACGGCGACGAGGCGCGGCTCGCAGAGCTGGGGGCCCTGGCCGACAGGCTCGACGCCGGCTTCGACGTCGTGCCCGCGCCGCCTGCGGGGCCCCGGGCGCAGGGGCCCGCCGTGCCCGCGCCGTCCGGCCTGGGCGCAGTGTGGACCGAGGCCCCGCGCGGGCCCGCCGGCGGGAGCGGGGTGTGGGACGAGCGGGACACCATCGACTGGGGGAACAACGCCCGCGCCCTCTTCGACACCCGCACCGGCGCCGTGCGCCGCGATGTCTACGAGCGCGACGGCGCTCGCGGGCTCCTCATCGAGGCGCCCCTGGCCCCCGGGCTGCCCCCGGGGCGCCGCGTGCCGCGCTGCACCGCCCGGGTCTGCCTGGAGGGGGTGCGGGCTCCGCTGCTCGTCGCGCTCACCCGGCGCGGGGACCGCATGGTAGGGGAGGCCGCCCTGGAGGGGACGGCGCGCGTCGAGTGCGTCGACGTCGTGAGCGTGCCCCGGCCGGGGCCGCCGCGGCTCGGGGCGCGCCGGGAGGCGATGCGCGCCGAGCAGGAGGTGGCGACCCAGTGGGCCTGGCGGCGCGGGCTCGACGACATCCCGCAGGAGCTGCCCGCCGAGCTCGTGCCGGAGGTCTTCGACGCCGGGCTGCCCTGGCTCGGCGAGCTCGTCACGGCCGAGGACCCGAGGGGGCCGGCGGCTCCGGGGGCTGCGTCTGCCGGGCCCGCCGCCGGAGCCGCGGAGTCCGCTGCCGAGCCCGGGGAGTCCGACGCCGGGGCCGCCTTCGCCGGGCCGCGGGTCCGCCTGGACCGCTTCGTGCTCGCCGCCGCCGAGCACACGACGACGTCGGTCGAGGGGCGCAACCGCGTCGGGGACCTCGAGCTGCACGTGGTCGGCCTCACCGCCTCGCGCGTCGTCGTCACCGTGACCGCGGACCCGAGGATCGCCCGCAACCTGGATGTCGCCATGCTCAGAAGCGCCGCCGACGGCGAGGGCGGCGAGGGCGAGGAGCTGGAGCTCGCCGTCGTCCTCACCCCCGACGCCGGGGGGCTGCTGTCCGGCGGCACGGTCATCTCGGGCCACAACCGCTGGGTCGATGTCACCCTGGGGGCGCCGCGGCCGCTGCGGGACCTCGACGAGGACCTCGCCCCGGTCATCTCCGCCAGCGTGCGGTCGGTCTCCACCCAGGAGGGCCGGCGGGCCTGGATCGACGCGGCCCGCACCCTGCCCAAGGGGCACCGCCTGCGCGCCGCCGTCCGCGAGGGGCTCTCCTGATGGGAGCGCGGCGCACGACGGCGTCGAGGGCGCTGACCGTACTGAGGGCGCTCGCGGCCTGCTGCCTGCTCGCGTCCTGCACGGGCGTGTCGGGCGACCAGGGCGGGTCGGGCGGGCGCGGCGTGTCGGGCGGGCAGAGCACGACGGCGAGCTCCGCGGGGACGACGGTCGATCCCTACGGGCTGCTGAACGCGGAGGTCCCCGCGCTGTGCGACCACTCCGCCGGCGGCCGTCTGATCAACGGCAGCCTGCCCGACGCCGGCGCGCAGGGAGGGCGGGTGAGCCTCCGGAAGGACGTCCTGTCGGCGGTGACCAGCGCGTCGTTGTCGGACGTCCTGGCCATTGGCACGGACCCCTCCGCCGCTATCGCCGCCGCGGTGTCGTGCGAGCAGCAGGAGGGCGCGGCCCGCTCCGAGAGGCATATGTCCTGGCCCGATGCGGTAGTGGTGTAGGACGACGCCTTCAACCTCGTGGCCTGGGTCGACCTGAGCGGCACCGAGGGCGAGCGCGGGCGCATCAACGCCATTGAGATCAGCGGCACCGACATGCAGATCAAATGGACCTACGCGGGCGACGGCGACCAGACGACCAGCAGCGGCACCTACTCCGCGCAGGGGCATGTCGATGTCGCCGAGCACGGTCGGCGCGAGCCCGAGGATGTCAGCTCCACGCGGGGCGAGGATGTCGTGCGGTCCGCGATCTCGGAGGCGAGCGGCCGGTCCGGCGGAGCGAGCGCCCCGCCCCCGCCCGACGGGGTCTCCCCGCAGGCGTGGCAGGCCCTGACCCGCGTCGTCGAGCTGGGGGTCTCCTTCAAGGTCGATAAGCTGGTGTGCGAGGGCGGGCTTTCCCAGGGCAATGCTTACAAGGGCGAGTCGATCGGATCTCTGGGAAAGCCGGTCTCCTGCGTGGTGCCGCTGAGCAACGATGAGGCCATGGTCTTCGGCCTCGACCTCGGTGGATGGAATGACTACCGGATCTCGTCGGCATATGCGTCTGGGGTGGAGTAGTGCGCGAGGAGCATGAGCAGAGACTCATTACCCTGGTCCGCACCAGGGAGCAGCCCTGGCTGGGGGCAATAGCGGGGTGCGTCGCCGCCCAGGACATTGCGCGGCTCGACGCCCTGACCTCGCTCGCCAACCCCGATTACGCGGTGCTGGCGGCGGGCGCCAGGGACGACGGGATTGAGGACGAGTTCTCCGAATTCATTGAGACCCCGGTCGGGCGGGCCGCGCGCGGAGTCACTGCCCTGGCCCGATCGGTGCTGGAGCCCCGCGAGCGCGCCGGCCTGGTCGCAAGGGCGCTGGACGCCTTCGCCGCCAACGGCGTCGTCTCCGCGGTCTCGGCGCCCGGCGCCGAGAAGGCCGCCGAGCCGGGCGCCGAGCCGGGCGCCGAATCGGGCGCCGAGAAGGCCGCCGAGCCGGTCTTCGGGGCGGTGCGGGACCAGGAGCAGAAGCGTTCCCGGACGGGCGACCTCGCCGATCCGCTCCTGGGGGTCCTGCGCGGCTCCGACGCCCCTGCCGCCGGCTTCGCCGAGCTGCTCGTCAGGCTCCTCACAGGCCGCTTCCCCGAACCGGTGGGGAGCCCCGCGCAGGTGTCTGTCCTCCTGCGGACGTACAACAGCTCGACGGGGACGGGGCTCGGGGCGCTGCTCAGGCTGGAGCGCCTGCGCGGGGGCCCGCCGGGCCTTTACGCGGATCCGCGGACCATGGCCTTCATCCAGTGCGACCAGGACTTCGCCGACGCGCTCGATGAGGCGTGGCGGACCAGCCGTCTGGCCGAGACGGGCGCCTGCGTCGTCTGGGGGCTGTACGACGAGGAGGAGACGCTGGACCACGTCAAGGGCGGCTCGCTGGGAGCGGCTCTCGCCGTCGGGCTCGACGACCTGTCGCCGCGCACCCGGATGGGGAGGGTGCTCCGACGCCGCACGCTCAACCCGGCCTGCGCGGTGACGGGTCGCGTGGAGGGCCGGCAGATCCTGCCGGTCCAGGGGTACGAGGGGAAGCTGCGGGCCGCCGCCGACAAGCACTGGAGAGTCGTCGTTCCCGAGGAGTCGCGCGAGGAGATCAACGAGATCCGGTTCCGCCTGTCCGGGAGCCCCGACGTGGTGTTCGCCCGGACCGTGCCCCAGGCCATTCGGGCTGTCCGCAGCAGGGCCAACAAGAAGCTCATGATAACGGTGCTCGTGGTCATCCTGGTGCTGGCCGGAGTCGGAGGCGGCGCCGCGGTGGTCAACACGGTCCGCCAGCGTCAGATCCGCGCCCAGGAGCTGCGCACCTCCGCTGCCGAGCTGGCGACCCGGGCCCATGAGGAGCTCGACTCCGACCCGAGGCTGGCGGCGCTCATGGCCCTGGCCGGTTACAAGATGGACCCGTCCATGAACTCGGTGCGCGCGCTCCGCGAGGTGTCGGAGGAGTACCCCGCCGTCGTCGGCACCGTGGACGCCCATGACGCCCAGGTGACGCGGGTGACCAACGTCGGGGACTTCACCATCAGCGGCGATGCCCATGGGACGGTGTCGCTGTGGAGCAAGGAGCTGAAGCTGGGCTCCCTCGAGCTGGAGGGCGAGGTGAGGGGTCTGACGGGGTCGCTCGACGGGACCCTGGCCGTCGCGGTCGTGGACAATGAGATGGTCTTCATCGGGGTCTCCGACGAGGGCGAGCTCACGGAGCGCAGGCGAGTGCCTGCTCGTGCTGATCATCCGAATATCGTCGTCGCCCCCGACGGCAGCCAGGTGCGAGTGATCGGGCAGGCGGGAAAAATGGGCCTGTACAGCCCCTACGGGTACCCGGAGGGCGATGCGGATCCTCCGAAGCTCGCCGACAAGAGCGGCGAGGAGGTGAGGGTCACGGCGGCCGCCATCTACATGGGCGGGCACATTCCCGGTGAGACGTGCCATGACGACTGCCTTCTTCTGGGGACCGACAAGGGCGGGGTGTACCTCTACGACGTCAAGGCCGGCTCGGCGAGGCTCATTGTCAGCGACCGGGGGTCGGTGACGGCGCTGGCGTGCGATGACACGGTCATCACCGTGGGGACGGATCGCGGCGTGCAGGTGTGGGACCAGGAGACGAGCGCCGCCACCGAGCTGGCGCTCCCGGGCAGTGACTCCGTCGTTCACGACGTCGTGATGACCTGGCGGGGGCAGATCGCCGTCCTGATCGGGGGCGCGCTCACCGCGACGACCGTGCTCTACTACGACATCGACCAGCGGGGGCCCGCGACGCAGACGATCGCGGGCACTGCGGTGGGGGCGGCGGACAATGCCTACGGCGTCGTCGTCGGCACATCCGACGGCAGGCTGGTCACCCTTAACCGCCAGGAGAACCGGACCGCCGCCGTGAGGACACCGGCGACGACGGCGCTCGCCTCCACGCCGGACGGGGAGTTCGTGCAGGTCTTCGACAAGGGCCTGAGAGTTCTCAGCCTGGACGACAGCGCTCCGGGCGGCTACACGATTGCGCAGGAGCTCAGGATTCCCGACGAGTGGGCTGACGACACCTGGACCGTTGACGATATCGATGTGAACAGCGACCTCATTGCCGCCAGCGGCCTGATAACGACGCGCGACCAGGACGGCGAGAAGAGCGCCGGCGTCATCGCCTTCTGGGACCGGGGCTCGGGCGAGGTGGTCTCCACCTACATGGACGGGCTGCCGGATCGCGGAGGCCCCTGGGGGAGGGACATAAAGCGCGTCAGGTTCCTCGGCGACACCGGCCTGGTGGCCGCCTTCGAGTCCCTTTTGGGGCGGCTCGCCGTCTACGACACCGGGAGACAGGGGGGCCTGCTCTCGGAGCGGCGCCTGGGAAATGATGTCGGAGGGCTGGAGTACTCCGAGGTGAACGGCATGGTCTACGCCCTGGTCTGGTCGGACAGGAGCGCCGGGGCGTCGGACTACGAGCACAGGATCGTGGCGCTCGATGCGGCATCGGGGATGACTCAGTGGACGCTGCCCGTCGGGCAGGCCTCCCGGATCTCGGTCAACCGGGTCACGGGGGATCTCGCCGTGCTCGAGGGCTCCGCGATCACCGTCTACTCGGGGCAGGATCACAGTGTTCTCCGCCAGGGCGAGCTGCTCAACCCCGCCGAGGACATCGTGTGGAGCCCGGACGGCACCAGGATCGCGGCCATTGAGGGCGGTGGGAGGATCGACGTCGTCGATGCCGAGACCTTCGACCAGGCCGTGCCCACCATACTCGCGGGGAACGGCCTGGATCTCACGGACATCGCATGGGGGTCGGACTCCCAGAGCCTGGCCGCCAGCACGGTCCCGGGTAATGCGGTCGGTATTCCACCGGACGACTACACCTACATTGTGCGGACTGATGAGACGAACTGGGCCGACAGGATGTGCGCGATCGCGGGGTCGGGCCTGAGCGAGGAGGAGTGGAGGACCTACGTGAAGGGCGTTCTGCCCTACGAGGACCTGTGCCCCGCCTAGGTCTGACTCCGGGGTGGTGGGCTGAGCGCTCCTCACCCGGCCCCCGCCGCCCCCTTTCGCCGAGATCGGTCGTGTTCCGCGCCGAGATCGGTTCAGTTTCGGCTCGAGATCGGTTCGTCGTCCGGGGCCGGTGGCCGGCTGGGTCGTGTTCTTTGCGCGCGGTCGTGTGTCGGCTTGTGGGATCGCGCCTCAGGGGTTGCGGCCGCGCCTTTGACGTACGACCGCACCCCCTGAGATGCGCCCGCCCGGCCCGCGCCCCGTGCGGCTCGAAGTCAATCATCCGGGCCCTGTTGCGGAAGCGCGGGGGCGGGGCGGTGCGGACGGGGCGCTGGGGCCGCTCGCAGGAGAGCCGGCGCCGCCCCGCCCTGAGCGGTCTCCGGTGGATCAGCCGTAGAGCGGGGAGAAGCCGACCACGGTCCATACCCCGTTGATACTCGTGAGGTAGAAGTAGGCGATCGTGTGCCCGTCACCAGAGCCGTCCGGCGCGCCCGGGGTGCTCGGGGTTCCTGAGAGGAAGGAGCAGGTGTAGTCGACCTTCACGTCGGGCTTCGAGTACGGGGGCGGGCCGCTCGCACACTTGCCGGGAGACGGCGACCCGACGGGGAGGGTGTCGGAGCTTTCTGAGAAGTTCTTGCGGCCGCCGATGTAGTCCCAGTGCGAGACGATCAGGACGTCCTGGGAGCCGTTGATGTCCCGGGGCCGGACCACGAGGTTGTAGGTCTCCGGGTTCGCGTACTCGCGGAAGGTCGCCGTGTCGTCCTCCACAATGGCGTTGCCGATCACCGACCAGGCCTCATCGACATCCGCCGTCGACGGGATGGCCGCGGGAGTGCGCGGGCGCGGGGTCCTGGGCGGGGCCGGGCCGGAGGACGAGCCGGCCGTCGCATCGGCCGGCGCCGCCGCGGAGCCGCTGCGATGCGACAGGGCCGCGTACGCCCCGGCCCCGAGAACCAGCACGAGCAGTGCCACCAGCGCGACCAGCGCCATTCTGCGGAGAAGGATCTTGCGCCGCTGCGGATCCGTGCGCCCGAAGATGCTCACGTCTGGCTATGATCTCACGCGCCGGCGGGCAGGCCAACGGAGATCCCGGGGTCTGCGGGTCCGCAGTCGGGGGCTGTGGGGCTGCAGGCCCCGCCCGCGCCTTCAGCGTCCTCCGGCGCCGCGCCCGGCCGCCGTCGGCGCCGAGGAGCAGGGCGGGCGGGCCGGCCCCGGCGTCGTCCCCGGCTCAGGCCTCCAGGGCCCCGGGGCGCCCGCCGTCCGAACGGCTCAGGCTGCGCCTGCTGCGCCACCTGGCGGCCTGGCGCAGGGTGAGTTGGCGCGTGAGGGACATGGCCGCACCCGAGACGACCGCGAAGGCGACGACCTCGCCGAGCCGGTAGTTCAGCACCTGGTCGTCGTCCTGGGGCGCGGGCCGCCCGGTGGCGGCCTTCCAGCCGGCGGCGACAACCTTCTCGGCGACAATGCTGGAGGCCAGCAGGATCAGGGCCGAGGCGGCCGCCCAGGCGAAGTCGTTCTTGCTGTCGGACATTATGGCTCCGTTCTTCGATTCGTGGGCCGACGGCGGCGTGCGCGGCTCCCGGCGTCGAGATAGACATTTTAGGACGAGATAGACGGTGTCACCGCCGACCTCGTACGAAAATGTCTATCTCGACAGTGCGGGGGCGTCGTGAGACTGTGAGGCTCCGCAACCGTCTGGAGGAACCCTTGGCACGACGCAGCAGGAAGCAGAAGACAGGCACCCGGTCCCACAGCGGCGGCACGCCCGCCCGGCTGACCCCCAGGCGCCTGGAGCGGGCGGCGGCCGAAGTCTTCGGCCAGGACTACGCGGTGGCGCCCGACAAGTCGGTCTGGGTGAGCCTCGGCAGCAGCAGGGGCGTGTTCATGGTGGACAACGACTGTCTCAGGCTTGTGGTCCAGTGGGCGCCGCGGGCCCCCTCGGCGCTCGAGGGGGTGATGGGGGTCGTTGTCAACACCTGGAACCGTCGTCTGGGCGTCCCGGCTGCCAGCGTCGTCGTCGATGAGGACGTCCTGCTGCAGCTCAGTGGCGTCCTGAGCGTGCCTCTCGGGAGCGGGGTGACGGACGCGCAGCTCGTCTTCCATCTGCGGGACGCCGTTGACAGCAGCCGCGAGATGTTCGACTACCTGGAGAACGTGCTCCCGGAGAGCAGGTTCGACGAGATCGCGAAGAGAGTGGGCATCGACCTCTACGGCGAGACCAGCCCCGATGCGGTCATCGCCACCGCCAAGCGGTACATGGCGCAGGCCGAGGGGCTCATGTACGCGGACTCCGACAAGGCGGCCGAGCTGATCGGACGCGCGGGTGAGTGCGTGACGCGCGCCGGGCTGGATCCGGAGGAGATCGGCATCGATGCGGGGCTCGCGCGAGTGCTGAACAAGCAGCTCCGCGACCGGGGAACGTCCCGGGAGGAGCTCGCCGGCGAGCTCGAACGTCTTCTGCGCCGGGACAGGGACGGGGCGGCGTTCGAGAACAAGTTGTTGCGGGATTCTCACGAGTCTCGGAACCGGCTCGAGAACAGGCGGACGCGGATGGCGCAGCGCGTGGCGGCCCTCCTGGAGGGGCTCGGCGTGCAGCCGGCTGCCGACCCCGAGGACAACGAGCGCCTCGTCGCCCGGCTCGACGGGAGCACGCTGACGATCAGCACCACGGATCAGCGGCTGGATGTCGTCTGCCGTTTCGACGACCTCACCGTGCCCGCCCCGGACGACGATCAGACCTCCACCGCGCTTGTGGTCGCCAGAGCCTGGAATCAGGGTTTCAATGCCCTGGCCGTACGGGTCACCGGGGCGGGGCCGGCAGATGGCAGGTACAGGGGCGAGCCCGGTGCAGGCCTGGGGACGGGTGCCGATGCTCCGCTCGGGGTCGAGGGCTACGCCTGCTGGCTCGAGCGTCCCGGAATGACCGACCGGCAGCTGACGGCCCTGCTCGAGGCGGTTCTCACCGAGGCGCCGAAGCTGTCCACCTTCTGGAGGGAGAACGTCGCCGACGCCGAGGACGAGCGTGAGTTCCTGAGGCGTCAAGGCTGATTCCGACGCCCCCTCTGCCGAGGTCGGTCGAGACTGTTCGGGCGGGTACGGGGCCGGGCTGCACATGGGAGAGCGGGAACTTTACGGAGTCAATGCGATCTTTCGTTGGAATTCTGCGGTTACGCGAAAGCCGTCAAGATTAGTTGACGGGCTCCCATGTGCGCCGAGGGGGTCTGTGCACATGGGAGAGGCGCGCCGGTGCTTGTTGAGATTCCGTTCCCGCGCGATTCCGCGGTTCTGTTCAGCACGGGTCGCAAACGAATGTGCAACATCCCCGCTCCGGCGCTCGCGGGCACCGGCCGGGCACCGGCCGACTGCTTGCCGCGCCGCCTTTTCCGGCCGAGGCCGGCCTCCTGGAGGTTTCGGAAAGTCTCGGAGAGTCTCGGAGTGCCGATGGAGCTCCGACAGCGGGCGCCCGCCGGGATCGGTCCGGCTCCAGCGTGAGGACTCCAGAATCGACCACCTGGGAACCGATCATCTAGGCTTGCCCCTGCGACAGGGGAGCGCCCCGACGTCGGCCCCGGGGCCCGAGCCGCCCCGCACCGGCGGCAGCGGCGCTGAGAGTGCGGGCGACCGCAGACCCTCGAACCTGCTCCGGTTAGCACCGGCGAAGGAAGTCGAGTCGAATCTCCCCGGGCGCGCGGACACCGGCCCGTCGCGCCCGGGCCCTCCCGGCACCCATCCAGGAGGAACCATGACCACCCATTTCACCAGTGCACTGCCCGACCGCGCATGGTCCCCGCGCCGCGCCTCGCTTCCGCGCCGCACCCGGACATCCCGCCGCACCCTGCTGGCCGGCTCCGCGGCCACCGCCGTCGGCCTGGCGCTCGCGGCCTGCGGCTCCAAGGGCTCCGGCGGCTCGGGCTCGGCCGGCGACACCGTCACCGTCGTCACCCACGACTCCTTCTCCGTGCCCGACGACCTCATCACCGCCTTCAAGGAGGACACCGGCTACACCCTGAAGACGGTCGCCTCCGGGGACGCCGGGGAGCTGACCAACAAGCTCGTCCTGACCAAGGACGCGCCGCTGGGCGACGCCTTCTTCGGCGTGGACAACTCCTTCGCCTCCCGCATCCTGGACGAGGGGGTCCTCGACACCTCCGTCGCCGTCGACCTGCCCGAGGGCGCCGACCAGTACGTCATCGACGGCACCCCGGCGCTGACCCCCATCGACTTCGGCGAGGTCAGCATCAATGTCGACACCGCCTGGTTCGCCGCGCACGGCGCCACCCCGCCCACCGCCTTCGAGGACCTGGCCAAGGCCGAGCACAAGGACCGGTTCGTCGCCATCAACCCCTCGACATCCTCCACCGGCCTGGCCTTCCTGCTGGCGACCGTCGCGCACTTCGGCACGGCGGAGACCGGCGGCTTCGCCGACTACTGGAAGCAGCTCGCCGCCAACGGCATGCGGGTCGACAAGGGCTGGACCGATGCCTACTACACCGACTTCTCCGGCGGCGGGAAGGGCGGCGCCTACCCGATCGTCGTGTCCTACTCCTCCTCGCCCGCCGCGACCCTGACCGAGGACGGCTCGGCCTCGACCACCGCCGCGCTGCCGGCCACGGCCATCCGCCAGGTCGAGTACGCCGGCGTCCTCGCCGGGGCCGCCAACCCCGAGGGCGCCAAGGCCTTCCTGACGTGGATGCTGTCGGCCGACGTCCAGAGCTCCATCCCCGAGAGCATGTACATGTACCCGGTCAGCCCCGACGCCGTGCTGAGCGAGGAGATCAAGAAGTTCGGCGCCGCCTCCGACAAGCCGGTGACCGTCGCCGCCGACGACATCGCCGCCAACCGCGAGGCCTGGCTGGAGACCTGGACGGAGGCCGTCGGCGCGTGAGGGGCCCGCTGGGCGGCTGGCTGGGCAGCCGGTTGAGGAGCCTGCGCGCGCGGCGCACCCGGGAGGCGGCCCGCCCGGACGGGCCGCGCCGTCGGCCGGGACCGATCTCGGCGGCGGCGGCGATGGCCGCGGCGGCGGCGGACACTGCGCCCGCTGCCCCGGCTGCGCCCCCGGCGCGAGGCCCGCGGCCGGGGGCGGGGGAGCGCACCGCCTGGGCCCTCGCCGTCGGACTGCCCCTGGTCTTCCTCGCCGTCTTCTTCGCCTGGCCGGTGGCGGCCCTGGTCGCCCGCGGCCTGGCCCCCGACGGCCGCCTCGACCTGTCCGGCTTCGTCGAGGTCCTGGGCCGGGCGCGCACCTGGCGGATCATCCGCGCCACCCTTATCCAGGCCACCGCCGCCACCGCGGCCTGCGTCGTGCTGGGCGTGCCCGGGGCGGCCGTGCTCTACCGGCGCAGCTTCCCCGGCCGCGACCTGCTGCGCGCCGTCGTCATCGTGCCCTTCGTGCTGCCCGGTGTTGTCGTCGGCGTCGCCTTCCACGCCCTGGTCACCACCGGCGGGCCCCTGGGCGGGGCCGGACTGGACGGGACGACGACGGCGGTCGTGGCCGCCATGGTCTTCTTCAACTACGGCCTGGTGGTGCGCACCGTGGGCACCATGTGGTCACGGCTCGACCCGCGCGCCGTTGAGGCCGCACGGGCGCTGGGGGCCTCGCCGTGGCGGGCCTGGCGCACCGTCACCCTGCCCAGCCTGGCGCCCGCCATCGCCTCGGCCGCCTCGATCACCTTCCTGCTGTGCGCCACCGCCTACGGCGTCGTCCTGGTCCTGGGCGGGACCGGCACGGGCACCATCGAGACCGAGATCTACATCCTGACCGCCCAGTACCTCAAGCTGCGGGACGCGGCGGTCCTGTCGGTCGTCCAGCTGGTCGTCGTCGCCGTCGCCCTGTGGGCGGTCGAGCGGGCGCGCCGCGCCTCCCAGGCGCGCCTGGCCCTGCGCCTGGACGTGCCCGCGCGCCCGCTGCGCGGCGGCGACCTGCCCGCGCTGGCCCTGACGCTGGCGGTCGTGGCCGGCCTGCTCGTCGGGCCGGTCGCCGTCCTGGTCGCGCGCTCCCTGCGGCGCGCGGGGCGGTGGACGACGGCGAACTACACGGACCTGTCGTCCACCGGCGGCCGCAACGCCCTGACGGTCACCGTGTGGGAGGCCGCGGCGAGCTCGCTGCGCACGGCCGCCGTCGCCGCGCTCATCGCCCTGGCCGTGGGCGCGGCCGTGAGCCTGGCCGTCTCGCGCCGCCCCCGCAGCCGGCTGCTGGCCCGCGGGGTGGGGGCGCTCGACGCCGTTTTCATGCTGCCGCTGGGGGTGAGCGCCGTGACGGTCGGGTTCGGCTTCCTCATCACCCTCACCCGCCCGCCGCTGGCGCTGACCCGCAGCTGGTGGATCATCCCGCTGGCGCAGGCCGTCGTCGCCGTCCCCCTGGTGGTGCGCACCCTGCTGCCGGCGCTGCGGGCCATCGACCCGCGCCAGCGCGAGGCCGCCGCGGCGCTCGGCGCGGGGCCGGGCCGGGTGCTGGTCACCGTGGACGGGCCGCACCTGCTGCGCGCCGGGGGCCTGGCGGCGGGCTTCGCCCTGGCCACGAGCCTGGGGGAGTTCGGGGCGACGTCGTTCCTGGCGCGGCCCGAGGCGCCCACCCTGCCGGTGGTCCTCTACCGGCTCATTGGCTCGCCCGGCGACCAGAACCAGGGGATGGGGCTGGCGGCCGGCGTCGTGCTGGCGCTGGGGACCGCCGCGATCATGCTGGTCTGCGAGTGGTTGCAGACCGCTCGTCTGCACCGCGAGTGAAGGGAGAGCCATGAGTGATAGCGGAGACGTGAGGGCCGGGGCCGGCGGGGACGGTGCCGGCGGGGGCGGATCGGCCGGAGTCGGCGGGCCCGGCGCGGCCGCCGGGGCCGGCGGGGGCGGCGGAGACAGCGGGCCCGGCGCGGCCTCCGGCGAGCCGGCGCCGGAGGGCCTGAGCCTGCGCGGCCTGAGGGTGGTCTACCGGGGGGCGCGCGGCGGCGCCCCGGTCACCGCCGTCGACGGCGTCGATCTCGACGTGGCCCGCGGCCAGACCGTCGCCCTGCTGGGGGCCTCGGGGTGCGGGAAGTCCTCGCTGCTGCGCGCCGTCGCCGGCCTGGAGGACCTGGCGGGCGGGACGATCGCGTGGGACGGGCGCGACGTCGTGCGCGTGCCGGTCCACAAGCGCGGCTTCGGCCTCATGTTCCAGGACGGCCAGCTCTTCCCCTTCCGCGATGTGGCCGGCAATGTGGCCTACGGGCTTACCGGCGTGCCGCGCCCGGAGCGGCGGGCCCGCGTCGAGGAGATGCTGGAGCTGGTCGGCATGCCGGGCTACGGGCCGCGCGACGTGACGACCCTGTCGGGCGGGCAGGCGCAGCGCGTGGCGCTGGCGCGGTCGCTGGCGCCGGAGCCGCGGCTGCTGCTGCTCGACGAGCCGCTGAGCGCGCTCGACCGGGCGCTGCGCGAGCAGCTGGTCGTCGACCTGCGGGACATTCTGACCAGGCAGGGCACGACCGCCCTGTACGTCACCCACGACCACGGGGAGGCCCGGGCGGTGGCCGACCGGGTGGGCGTCATGGAGGCCGGGCGCCTGCTGCGCGTTGACGCGCCCGAGGCGCTGTGGGCGGACCCGGGCGGCGAGGCGGTCGCCCGCTTCCTCGGCCTGTAGGCGCTGCGCGCGAGCCGCCGTCTTCCCGCCCTTTTCCCCGTCGCCCCCACCTTCGCCGAGATCGGTTCGGTTCCGCGCCGAGATCGGTTCAGGGCGCGGCGGACGACGGACGTCGGCGGAATAATGCCGGACGTCCCGCTGAGGGGCGAGTGGCGCTTTCCGTGTCGGTCCACGCCAGGTACTCCTCTGGAATCGTCTCGTCAGGCCGGTCCAGGTAGCGGAAGAGGCTGCCGACGTCGACATCCAGCCTGCGGCCCGGGTCCCGCAGCGCCTCCAGCTCCTCGGGGGAGGGGAGGCTGTCGTGGTCGTCTACCCAGAGGCGTTGAGAAGTCGTAGTCCTCGAACTCCCGGAACCCGATCCGCGACAGGAGCTCGCCGAGTCTCGTCCAGTTCTCGGCGCGCTCGCCTTCGATCCTGCAGGTCGAGAACCTGATGGCCTCCCGCAGCTTCAAGATAGACCACCAGGAGGTGACACCCAGTGATCGGGCCGTGGCGCTCGATCTCCTCTCGCAGCCATCCGGGCGCGTACACCAGCACGTCGAACAATTCCTCTCCGGGGGTGCCGCCCCAGGCCGCCTGCGGATTGTCGTTCGTTTTCACGACGGCAAGCGGGGCGGTTCACAGGTAGAACCAGGACTGCTTGTCCGGGTAGTGCTCGTCGGTGATCATATGAAGAAGGGTCCGCCATGCTTGTGCGGCGCTCATGGCGAAGCGCGAGTCGTATTCGGTGCAGTCCTCCATAATGGGGACGCGAACTGATTCGCGCCCTGTACCGAACATCGAGTCGTCTGCCGGGACGAAGATCGCGCTGCGGTTGTCTCCGTCGATCATCTGTATGACCGCGATCTCTCCGGTGCTTCCGGCGGCCAGCAGGCGGCCCGCCTCGCCTCCGGTCTCGACTTCGGCATAGGTGTCCTCGGTTAAGAAGTGCTTTTCGTATCTCGCGATAAAATCCGACAGGCTAATCTTCTGCTCGATTCCATTCCACTTCCTGTTGCGCCCGACATTTCCGGACACATACATAATTCTCAATCCGCTCACACTCCTCCGGCTTAGAGGGTGACGGGGATCATGATGGCGTCGGGGTCCAGCTCAGGGTGGTGTCGCGTTGTCCGGTGGTGTGGAAGGTGGTCAGGGCGCGGTGGGCGGCGTCCTGGGGGACGAACAGCCGGGCGGGGTAGTCCCCCCAGTAGTAGATGAGTGGAAGGCCTCCCAGGGGGCCCTCGTAGCCGTCGCGGGCGGGTGTCGCGTCGGGCATGTAGCCCTGGTCGGGGTCGTGCTTGCTCCAGTTGTGGGTGTGGAAGATCAGGGAGTGATCGCCGTCCAGGACGACGTAGAGGCGGGCCGGGTCGTGTGCTGCTCGCAGGACCACTGGCGTCTTGAGGGTGGCGGCGTCCTCTCCCACCAGGAAGGGCTCGGGAGCGGTCGGCTGCCATGCGTCCTCCTGCCAGCGCCAGCAGCCGTCCAGGTGGCTGTTGTCCGGCGGGCCCAGCAGGGACTTCCGCAGCCCGTACATTCGTATGGCCTTGAAGATGCTGGGGAGGAACATGCCCGCCGGCGGGGACGTCCAGACTGCCACGACCGAAGTTTGCAGGCCGTGGATCGCGGTCGCGAAACCGGGGCAGGTTTTGACAGCCACAGCCACTGGGTAGGCGAGCGCCGCCGGCAGCAGGGCCCTGCGCGAGACGAGCGCCCATACAGCCCCGAAGACGACACCGGGCACCTCGACCACCAGAGTGTCCCCCACCGTCACCCAGTCCGGCAGGAGCGGAATCCCCAGCAGGAAGGCGACGCAGATCGTGTCCCACAGCACACGCCCTCCGATGGAACAACCCCACTCGCTTTCATACCACGATCACCCCTCATTATGACGCAAACCCCACGAATAAGTCCCTTGTTCTGTTTGCGCCACGCCTCCCCGAATTATTTTACATTAAACGGAATTGGTGTTATATGAGGTTCTGCATCACTTCGCTATGTCAGGGTATCCTTTGTGTAGGACTGAGGCAACAAGGTCCGGAGGTGCGTCGTAAACTCGTGTAGGTGGCACATACCCGTGGACGGTGACGTAGTGGAGCACGAGGTTCGGGGCTACCCACGGGTTGCCATCCACGTCTGCGACGATGAGGGAGGCGGAGCCGAGGTAGTATGCCTTGGTGGTCGTTTCGTAAGGAGTGGCCCCGTAGTGGCCGGGCGGTGGGCACATCCTGCAGTGATGAAATCCGCGCATACCCCACACCCGAGCTAGCGCCGCTCTTTCCAGCACCTCAAGATCCCTTGGGCTCGTAGGGCCAGAGAAGTACGAAACCTGGTGGCTGAGCCAGCCAAAGAGGTGGACGCTGGGGACGTTGAACAAGGGCTGCTCCCTGCGGCGCCTCCACTTGAAAAGACGACGACGAGGCCTGGGCCACTCGCGTTCCGGTAGTTCCGCGACGGTCCCGTCAGGAATGTAAGGCATATTTTCCTCCTTAGCCACCGAGCGCTCTTCTGCATGCAGCCCAATCGTACACCCCAACGTCGCCTTTCTCGATCAGATGATGTCGTCGCCGGTGCTCTGATCGCGCTCATAGTATAGTAAATCCCTCCCGGGAGGATAGTGTGAGCTGGTGGTGTTTTCGGCTGTAGAGCATCGGCAGCGGGAGGATATTTATGGCGCTGATCATGGAATCTTCTTGATTCGTATTCTCTTGGTCAGGAAGCTGGCCGGGGTCAGTAAGGCGCCGGTGTCGATACGCAGGTGCTCCCCGGCGGCATGGATGGCGGCGAGGTCGTCCGGGCCCAGGGGGGCGCGCGTCTCGCACAGCTGGGTGCACAGGACGGTCAAGGCGACCTCCCACTCGCCGGCCCCGACCAGCTTCAGCACCGGTGCGAAGTCCCGGTATTCCAGGTCTGGGATCTTGGCAGCCTGGAGCAGAAGGTGGCGGGCCCGCCGCTCGTAAAGCGTGTCCGGAAGAAACATCCGATTACGCGTCACTACTCGTCGGTGGTGCAAGTCGGCAACAATGTCGATCTCCATGTGCTCGGGATAAGCGATGATCCAGTGCAGGGGCGGTGTCCCATTGCGTGGCCAGCGGCCCCAGGAGCCGCCCGTCAACCGCGTGCACTCATTTCGCAGAAAAGCGAACCTGATCATGGTGGGAATGAAGACGTCGGCGGCCTCCTGTGTCCAGCCCTCGGGCAGGAGGATGTTCTGGCACTCCCAGTCGGTCCACACCAGGTACTCCTCCGGAATCGTCTCATCCGGGCGATCGAGGTAGCGGAAGAAGCTGTCAACGTCAACGTCCAGCTGACTCCCCAGATCGCGCAGCGCCTCCAGCTCTCCCCGCGAAGGGAGGCTGTCATGCTTATCGATCGCCTCGCATATCCACTTCAGCGGAATTACGTATTCACCCTCGGAGATGTCATAGAGCAGGCTGCCTACATCCGACGGACTCAATGCCCGGGCGTTATCAACTCGGTCAATAAGACAGTGCATAAGTTCGGCTTCTTCGTCTCTCATGGATTTCATCGGTGACTGCGATTGTCGATTGTTTTAAGACCTGACTCGTGACACTTTGGTGGGGTCTGGGTTTTGAGGTGGGTTTTTCGTTGGTATTCCGTGGTGGTTGTGGGTGTGCTGGCACACTAAGGGGCCGGTAGGGTGGGGGTGGTGAGCCCGTTTCTGCGTAAGGTCAAGACAGCCTCAGGGGCGATGGCGGT
>NZ_JONS01000025.1 GCF_000711965.1 Actinomyces israelii DSM 43320 | reverse complement strand
CAGGCCCAGCCTTGTGCGCGCCTCGGCGTCCAGGCCGGCGGCCCACTGCCCGATGGCCAGCAGGCTGCGCGCTCCGGACAGCACGGCCCCCACCGCCACGGCCAGGATCACCTCCAGCCGGTGCCTCATTCCCCGGGCGCACCTGGGATCGGGCACGGTGGACAAGACCTGCATCAGGCTCGGCTGGCGCCCAGCAATGTTGATAGGGGAAGATGGCATAGCGGCGCGGCTCCTGACGACGAAAGGGTGCGTAGGACACACCCATCGTCACCCCAGGAACCGCGCCGCACCCCCACCAACACACCCACGACTACGCCGACCCCCTGAAGTCCAGGTCGGTTGAGTAGCGCGGCAGACCATAGGCCAGCAGCAGGCCGGTGCCGCCCTTGAGGATCAGGTTGTTGCCGGTCTGGGTGGTTATCTCTTGGGCGACATGGCGCATCAGGTTGACGTGGCGCTGCCGCTCCGGAGTGAACTGGATCTTTTCGAAGGGAGCCGGGTCAACGTCCCAGCGCTCAGCAGGTGGAAGTGAAGGTTGATCCTCCTCCCCCATGCCTAGGCCGCTGCCAGCTCCTTACTGACCCAGTCAGCCAGGTGCTGCTGAGACTCCTGCGGCAGGAATGGCGTCATTCGCGTAGCCTGCTCCAGTACATACTGCTGCTGCTCAGGGGTGTCAAGCCAGTCCGTGGTGGCGCCGGTTAGGTTATAGACCCGCCTGTAATGGGTCAGCGAGTGATAGACCATGTCCAGGATGGCCCGGAAGTGGTTGGCCACGTAGACCGACGCCGTCTGACCAGGTATCTCCAGACCTTTAGCCAGCAGACTGTCCTTGCCATTGTAGATACCAAGGTCGCCATAAATATGGTTGGTGTCCACTTCGGCACTGCCACCGAGCATCACCTCGTCGGGATCATCCACGCCCTCGCGCCAATGAAACACATCATGCCAGTCCCCACTGGTCCCCTCTGGCGCCTGGACGTTCAGAGCATAGATGCCGGTGATATAGCGCTCTGGCGTAGTCGGAGGGATCTCGACCTGACGGGAGGGCACGATAAGGTACTCATGAGCAGACTGAGTGGATGATGACGTCACGAGCACCTCCTTTCGCGGACTGCTATTAAACTGGTATTGATGGGATTATAGCATATTCATGACCGCAGCGAAAACGATACGAGATGCAAGGGATGGTCGCAGACAGTTTGAATAGCTATTCCGTGGACATCGCGTTGGTGCTTTTCTGCGCAAGATGATGATACGCATTATCATACTCCGTACTACACGCCATCCAACGCCTCTACGGTATCCTCAACGAAATCGCCGATACGCTCAACATGAGCCAGTTCAACCTCGCTTAGGCTACGCTTGTCAGATTCGCACTGCTTTCGGATCAGCTCTAAGTGTTCTATCCCCAGAATCGCTCCCTCGAACTTCACCCATCGTGCTCGCGACAACGCCTTGGCCATGACTTCTGCATACTGGCGGCAGACCTCAGTCGACAGCGGCCGCCGTTCATTGCCCCATGCGCCAGATTGACGCACCGGTTCCACGAAAGCCAAGAAACGCTTTAAATCGCTACAGACCAATCGATTTGCTGCGCGGTACTCAATCTTGTGCTGCCGCCACTCAAGTACATAGTTAACCACCCCAGTGCAGATGACACCGAGAACAACACCTATAACACCGAATATGGCTGGGGACATAGAAGGTTATTCAGGTGTAGGTGTAAAGGACTAGTGTGGCTGTGATGGTTTCTTTGAAGGTGTGTAGGGGGCGCCTGTAGTCGTGGGCCAGGATCTTCCAGGCTTTGATGTGCGCGATGGTTCTCTTCACGACGTAACGGATCCTGCCCAGGGCCTTGCTCACCTGTCTCTGGGCCTGGGTGAACTCGCCGTTGGGAGATTTCTTACAGAGGGTGACAACCCCGGTTCCGATGTAGCCTTTATCGGCGATGCAGCAGGAGGGGTCGATCTGCTCGAGCACGCCGGAGGTGGTGATGGCCCTGGAGTCGTGGGTGGCCCCGGGCAGGGGGTCCGAGGCCCACCGCAGGTGCCCGGTGAGGCTGACCAGCACCTGCAGGCTCATACCGGTGCGCCTGTGCCTGCCCGACCACAGATCGGGCCGGTCCTTCCAGCTCCAGCACGGCAGGAGGGTCCCGTCGATGATGTGCACGCCCCCATGAGGGACCTCCTCGACGGTCGCCAGCACGGGCCCCAGGGCCCTGGCGATGATCCGGGTGACCACGCTGATCGTCCGCGAGATCGTGGGCTGGGACACGCCCATGATGTCGGCGATCGCCTCCTGGGAGGTGTTGGTGCGCAAATACATCAACGTCGCCCGCACCGCGGCCAGTGGGTTGAGGATTCTTGGCGCCAAGGCGATCTCAGCATCTTGTACCACCAGTTCCACCAGGCGACTCAACTGCGTTCTGTCCAGGCCTGTGATACCCTTACCCATGACGGCTCGTTCCTGAGAGGTTTTCTTTAGCATCTTGATTCTCTCAGATCAACGAGCCGTCACCTATTCAACACGCCGAACCACTAATTCCCCATACACACCCCCTGAATAACCTTCATAGAATCCTCCAATCTATAAATAACTGTCTAATTCTTCCACAAGGTAGGGAAGCCTATTCATGGAGCTACTTGCGGCAAGCATCTTAGCAGGTCAAGACCAGTTGGGATCGGACTGTGAACAACCCTCAGGGTATTAAAGCTCAAATATGACATACTTCATGATCACAGTTGCTCGGCATCGCATTTCTGAACCTTCCTCAAAATTTCTAGAACCATCACAATAATCGCCGCCATCCCAATACTTCCTAGTATGCACCGCCAGGGCAGCGATAATACATGTGGAACTTCATAATGAATATCAACTAGAATCCACATCCCTGCTATTAACATGATGACCGCCCCAATGGCGAGTATTATCAAAAGTTCTTTGCGATGCCTCTTACTAAAGCTATGTCTCCATGTTTCTATTCTCATTATTTCGGACAAGAAGAAAACGGCTATTGACCACTCGAAGAAACCGACAGCTATCGATATGTTATCAAACCACACAACAGATCTAGGATTATGCAACACTGCTGCCGTAAGGGTATAAAATAATGAAGCCACAATTCCCATGACAAGAAGGAGGCGGCGTAGGCCTAAAGCAATACTCACCTGCTCATGTTCTTCATTTAAGGCAAGGTAGGTCGCAACGACCGCCGGGGTTAGAGCTGCAACCGATAGAACGTCGGACCATTGATCGACATTAGTGGAAGTCGTAGGAGACATCTGCCGACTCCCATATATGACGCAGCATACAACAAAAAATGATACCAGCGATGAGAAGAATGCTGGGAACGCAAATAAACCACGTTTAGCGTTCATGAACACTCTGAAATCCACATCGATTGGTGCGGGTCGCTGACCATGCCCTGCGAGTCCGACGCACCCAGCTGGAGGACCAGCGCCGCAGCCTGCTCCAGGCCCACTACGCCGGAGCCGTCCCCCTGGAGCTGCTCAAGGAGGAGCAAGACCGCATCAGCAGAGAACTCCACACCATCCAGTGCCAGTTCGATGGCTACCAGGCCAACACCGCCCAGGTCCGCCAGCACCTCCAGCAGGCCCTGGACCTGCTCGAAGACTGCCACCGCATGTACATCGCCGCCCCCGACCACCTCAAGAAGCTGCTCAACCAGGTCTTCTTCAGCCGCATACTGATCAACCCCAAAACAGACCACCGCGGCAACGTCATCTTCCCGCCAGACAGGCTCAACCCCACAGCCACGCAGCCACCGACGGCACCAGACGCAGCAGACGACCCAGACCCGGCCCACGCCACCGACAGCGCGGCCATCATGACCAAGCTGCCCCTAGCCAAAGACACAGCCGTCGCCACCAGCGCCCTCGGACTGCTCACCCCGCTGTTCGACCAGCTAGCTAGCCCTGCCCTGCGCTCCGCCGCCCAGCACGCCCATGCCACCGCTCAACAGACACCCACTGACCAAGGCGCGCCCATAAGCGACCGGCCATCGCCAGGTACAGACCAAGACGCACCGGGCATCGGCCAGCAGGAGTCAGGCATAGGCCACGAGACGAAGATCACCAGCCTGCAGGCGCTAGGCACGGACCGGGAGACGCCTGCTACTGACTCTGACATGTGGGAGGCAGACACGGATCGAGAGACGTGTCTCGCCGACCAGGGACCTGATCCGGAACACAGGCCCCACGGACCTAGCAGCGGCAACGGCCAGTCTCCACAACGCAAAGCACCTGCCCTGAAGGGCAGGTGCTTGCAGACCCCCGACACAGACCCCAACCATGCGCTGCATGACGAGGGTTTGAGTAGGGGGGTTGTGGTGCCCCCTGTGGGGCTCGAACCCACGACCTTCGGATTAAAAGTCCGCAGCTCTAACCGACTGAGCTAAAGGGGCATGCCGTCGTGCGCGGGACGGCCCGGACCGGGCGGCGCGCCCCAGCATAGTCGCCGCCACCGCCGTCGGCGGCATGTCCCGGCGGCTTGCTCCACCCGCACCCGGCCGGGCGGCCCGCATCCGGAGACCCCGGTTCGCCTCGGTCCCTGCTCCCCGTCCGGCCGGGCGACCCCCCGCGCCTGGGGCTCGTTCCAGCGCCAGTGGATCCCTGGTCCGCACCCGGCCGGGCGGCTCCCAGGCGGCTGACTCCGGGGTTGGGGGCGCTGGTGGTGGGGAAAAGTGATCATCCCACGCAGCTTTAAGGCGATTGGTGTCATCGGGTACGACGGGAAACGGCGTGATTCCGCGGTTTTGTGGTGCAGGTCGGGCGGGGCAGGGGACTAAAGGTGCGTGGGATGATCACTTTTCGGGACGTCGGCATCCGGCCGGCATCCGGCTGGTGCCCGTCGGGCGCCCTGTCAGACTCCTTGGACCGTTCTCGGAGCGGAATTACGCTCGGGCTCAACGAAGGGCGCCACCCGAGGCCTCGGCGCGGCCGACAACCGCAGCCGATGCCGCACTGACCTGCGGGCCATGACACTGGCCGCCCTGCACCGCTTCGCCCGTGACGGGTGGGAGGGCTGCTCGTCGTGGGCGGTACTCAGCCCGATGCCGGCGCCATGCTCAGCCGGGTCTCCCAGAGGCTGCCGGCTCGAAGACCCCATCGAGATAGACATTGTCGTACGAGATCGGCGGTGGCACCGTCTACCTCGTACGAAAATGTCTATCTCGACGATGCGGGGCCGGCTAAGCGGGCCGGCTAAGCAGGCCGGCCAAGCAGACCGCCCGTCACGGCCGGATGGTCCACCCGGCGGCCGCGCGGCGCTCGCGCCAGAAGTCGGCGTAGCGGCCTCCTGCCGCCAGCAGGGCCTCGTGGTCCCCGGCCTCGACCAGGCGCCCGCCGTCGAGGAACAGGATGCGGTCGGCGTGCCGGACGGTCGCGATCCGGTGCGCCACGACGACCACGCTCCGCCCCTCCGCGACGAGCTCGCGCACGCCCGCGCCGACGGCGGCCTCGTTCTGCGGGTCGAGGGAGGAGGTGGCCTCATCGAGCAGGACGATCGGGGCGTCCTTGAGCAGGGCGCGGGCGAGGGCCACCCGCTGCCGCTCCCCGCCGGACAGGGCGACGCCGCCCTCGCCGGTGCGGGCCCGCCAGCCGTCGGGGTGGCGCTCGACGACCTCGTCGAGCCGGGTGGCGGCCGCCGCCCGCCGCAGCTGCGCGTCGGTGGCCTCCGGGGCGGCGATGCGAAGGTTGTCCTCAATGGTGCCGTCCAGCAGGTAGGCGTCCTGGAAGGCGATGGCCAGCGTGCGCATGAGCTCAGGCGTAGGGATCTCGCGCAGGTCGGCGCCCCCGATCCGGATGGAGCCGGCGTCGACGTCCCAGAACCGGGCGATGAGCCTGAGCAGCGTGGTCTTGCCGGACCCGGACGGCCCGACGACGGCGGTCAGGCCGCCCTGGGGGATGGCGACGGTGAGGTCGTCAAGGACGCGGGCCTCCTCGTAGCCGAAGCCGACGCCCTCCAGCGAGATACCGTGCCCGGCGGGGGCGCGTCCCGGCGGCGACGGCTCGGGCAGGGGCCGGGCCTCCAGGATGGCGCTCACCCGCTCCAGGGCCACGTCGGCGGCCTGGACCGCGCCTGACAGGCCGGCGATCTGGACGAGCGGCTCGATGAAGCGCGCGGCGAGCACGAGCACCGCGACGGCGTCGGGCACGGCGAGCTCGCCGCGGGTGGCCAGCCAGGCCCCGGTGACGATGATGAGGGTGAAGCCGGCCTGGACGACGCCGACGTAGGCGTACTGCGGCGCGCTCTGCCGGGCGAGGGCGCGGCGGAAGGCCCGCCGCTGCTCGTCCAGGGCGTGCTCCATGGGGGCGAATCCGGCGCCGGCCCGCCCGGTGGCGCGCAGGACCGGCTGGGCCTGGGCGAACTCGATGGCGCGGGCGGCGGCCTCCTCGGAGGCGTCGTCCAGCCGGCGCTGGGTGTCGCGGATGACCGGCGTCGCCCAGCGCATGACGAGCCCGACGGCGGGCACGGCCGCCGCGAAGGCCAGGCCGAGCCGCCAGTCGACGGCGAGCACGCCGACCGCGATGGTGGCGGGGGTGGCGATGGCCGCGATCCGCTCGGGCCACAGCAGGGAGACGACGCTGGCGGCCGAGGGCGCGCTCTGTGCGACCACGCGGGCGATGCGCCCCGGCGCCCGGCCGACGTACCAGCCGAGCGGGAGCCGTCCGAGGTGGTCGCCGAGGTCGTGCTGCAGGTCGCGCATAATCCGGTTGGCGGTCGGGTAGCCGACTGCGTGCCCCCGCCACACGCCCGCCAGGTGGGCGGCACCGACCGCCCCGATCGCGAGCAGCCACCCCGCGGCCTGGCGTGTGCGGACCGGCTCGGACAGCAGGGCGCGCAGCAGCGGCAGGAGCATGACCAGCACGACGCCCTGGCCGACGCCGGCCAGCGCGTAGCGCACGGCGAGTGCGCGGATCGGGCCGCGGTGCGGCCACAGCCTCAGGATGCGGCGGATCATCGGGTTGTCTCCCTCCCGCTCACGGCGGGCCCGGGGCGGGCCGCCCCGGATCGGTCGGCCCCGCCCGGAGCGCAGTCGTGCGGGGCGGGATCGCCCGGGGTCCGACGCCGGCTCCGGGGCTCGCCGTCGCCCCGACGCCGGTACCCGGGCGCGGGCCCATTCCGACGCCGGTCCCGCCTCCCGGCCCGGCCGCTGTCCTCCCCGCCCTGGCCTTGGCCGTCGTCCCCGCCCTGGGCGTCCCACATGTCCCGGTAGCGGTCGCCGGCGGCCAGGAGCTCCTCGTGGGTGCCGCGCTCGACCACCCGGCCGGCGTCGAGCACGACGATCTGGTCGGCTCGGCGGATCGTGTACAGCCGGTGCGCGATCACCACCAGCGTGCGCCCGCGCGTCAGGGCTCCCAGCGCCTCCTGGACGGCGCGCTCGTTCTCGGGGTCGACGTGGGCGGTCGCCTCGTCCAGCAGCACGATCGGGGCGTCCTGGAGGAGGGCGCGGGCGATGGTGATGCGCTGCCGCTGCCCGCCCGAGAGCGCCCCGGAGCGGCCGGTCACCACCGTGTCGTAGCCCTGCGGCAGCGCCATGATCGTCTCGTGCACGCGGGCCGCGCGGGCGGCCGCCTCGACCTCGGCGTCGCTCGCGCCGGGGCGGCCCAGGCGGATGTTCTCCCGGACCGTGTCGCGCACCAGTACGACGTCCTGGAACACGGTCGCGACCAGGGCCAGCAGCCGCTCCTGCGGGATGTCGCGCACGTCGACGCCGCCGATCCGCACCGCCCCGGCGTCGACGTCGAAGAACCTCGGGACCAGGAGGCTCAGCGTGGTCTTGCCGGACCCGGAGGGCCCGACGACGGCGGTGACGGATCCGGCGGGGCACTCCAGGTCCACCCCGCGCAGCACGGGGGAGGCGCCCTCGTAGCCGAAGGTCACCGCCTCGAAGCGGATGCCGTGGGCGCCCGGCACGGCCGGATCGCGCGGGGCGGGCAGGGGCGGCTCGGCGAGGACACCGAGCAGGTGCGCGGCGGCGGCCCGTCCCCTGCGCAGCTGCTGGGCGCCCTGGATGATCGTCATGAATGGCGCGGGCAGGCCCACGCCCACCAGCAGGAAGGGCAGGAGGTCCGCCGGCTCGAGCGCCCCGGCGAGGATGAGACCGGTGCCGGCCCCGGCGACCACCAGCAGGACCAGGGCGGGGGAGAGCAGCATCCTGGAGGCGAACATGGCGCGGCCCGCCTCGGCGACCCAGGCCGCCAGCGAGTCGCCCAGGCGGTCGACGGCGTCGGCCAGCCGCCGGCGCGCCCGCCCCGCGCCGCCGTAGGCCTTGACGACCTCGATGCCGTCGACGTACTCGACGACCGCATTGTTCAGGTCCACCTGCGCCCGGGTGAGCTCGGCCATGCGCACCGGCATGGTCCGGTGCGCCGCGCCGAGCGCGAGGGCCGCGGCCGGGAGCGCCGCCAGGGTGAGCGCGGTCATGCGCCAGTCGGTCGCCACCAGGTAGACGAGCGCGGCCGCGGGGAGCCCGACCGCACCGGCGAGGTCGAGGACGGCGTGGGCGACCATGTGGTGCATGTCCTCGATGTCGTCCTCCATCGCCTTCTTCAGCTCACCGGAGCCGCGTCCCGTGAACCAGCCCAGCGGCAGGGCCGCGGCGTGCCGGGCCAGCCGGGTGCGCAGCAGGCGCTGCTGGTCGGCGTCGGCGTAGTGGGTGATGAGGTTCGCCGCCACCATGAGCGCCAGGCGCCCGGCCGCGCCGGCGACGCCGACCGCCACCCACGCCCACACAACGGCGTCGCGGCGTGCTCCCAGCAGCTCGCGGCCGATCTGGGCGACGGCCGCATACGGCAGCAGGCCCGACGCCGAGCCGACGAGCGCCAGGGCGGCCCCGAGCGCCAGGCGCCCGCGGACGGGGCGCAGCAGCTCGGCCACCGCCCTCCACGACCCGGGCTCTCGGACGCCGTCCGACGGCGGGGCCGCGTCCGGGCTGTGCAGTGCCATACGACGCTCCTCCACGTACCAATATCGATGACTGACCGTCGGTCACTAATATAGTATGTGCTTCGCGCCGCGGAGAACAGGAGCGGAGTCGCGGGGGTAGGCTGTCGGCCTGCGGTCCGGGACTCGCGCGAGCCCGGGGCGGGACGACCCGGAGCCGGACCCGGCTCGGACAGGACCTGAGCGGGGCCCGGCCGAGTCCGGGACGGGCCGAGCCGGTGTGCGCCCCCGGCACCGGGGGGCGGCGGCGATTCTTGGAGGTGGCTGCATGGCACGGACGAGGCCGAAGGCGGAGCGCCGCGCCAGCCTGCTGGACGCGGCGGAGCGGCTGCTCGTCGAGAGGGGGATCAACCAGCTCACGGTCGAGGAGGTCACGACCGCCGCCGGGGTGTCCAAGGGGACGTTCTACCTGTACTTCTCAACCAAGGACGACGTGATCGCCTCGCTGCGCGAGCGCTATGCGACCCGCGTCCTTCAGCGCCAGGAGGTCGTCGTCAACCGGCTTGCCCCCGCCGACTGGGCGGGTCGCGTGGAGACCTGGCTCATCGCCGGGGTGCAGGACTACCTGGCGGACCCTGGGCTGCACGACGCGCTGTTCCACCACGCCCGCCACGCCGGGGCGCAGTCGTCCATCTACGCGGACGGGCAGTCCGGCGACCCCCTCTCGGGACCGGTCGCCACGCTGTCCGCGCTCCTGGAGGAGGGGGCCCGCGCGGGGGCGCTCGCGATCGCCGACCCGCTGGCCACCGCGGTCCTGCTGTTCGGTGCGGCCCACCACGCCGCCGACTACCTGCACCATGCGAACGACGAGGCCATGACCGACCGGGTGCTCATGGAGCTGCGGCACTGGTGCCGCATGGTCGTCCGCGCCGGCTGAGCGGGCGGACGGACGATGGCGGCGGGTCCCGCCGCGAGCTCCTCCGTGCCCGCTCCGTGCTCGCCCGTGCGAAGGAGCCTCCCCTCGCAGCTTCCGCTGAGGCTCGCCTGTGCTATATGATGACTGCCGGTCAGTCAGTAAGAGGAGGCGAAAGCAGTTGGGCGCGGTCACCATCGATGTCACGGCATTCCGCTACTCGGAGGCGGAGCGCCCCGCCCTGCGCGACGCCCACCTGACTATCGAGCCCGGCCAGTTCGTCCTTGTCACCGGTCCGAGCGGCTCCGGCAAGACCACACTGGCCAATCTGTGCAACGGCCTGATCCCGCACGTGCGGGGCGGCCTGCTCGAGGGCGGCGTCGTCGTCGACGGCCGAGACACACGCCAGACGTCCATCGGGGACCTGGGCCTGCGCGTCGGGACCGTGTTCCAGGACCCGCGCACCCAGTTCTTCACGCTCAACACCGCCGAGGAGGTCGCCTTCGGCTGCCGCAACCACGGGCTCGACCGCCCGCGCATCGTCGAGCGCGTGACGCAGGCCTTCGTCGAGCTGGGCATCCCGGCGCTCGCCGACAGGGGCGTCCTGGGCCTGTCCAGCGGCGAGAAGCAGAAGGTCGCCCTGGCCGCCTGCTACGCCCTGGGGCCGGACGTGTTCCTGCTCGACGAGCCCTCCGCGAACCTCGACCCCGCCTCGACCGCGCACCTGACACGGATACTCGCCGGCCTCAAGCGGCGGGGCGCGACCGTCATCGTCCTGGAGCACCGCCTGCACTACCTGACCGGGCTGGCCGACCGCGTCGTCTACCTCGCCGAGGGCCGCATCCGCAGGGACTGCGCCGCCGCCGAGTTCCTGGCCCTGAGCGCCCCGGAGCTGACCGCGCTGGGGCTGCGCCGCCTCGACCTCGCCGACCCGCCCGCCCGGCCCGGTCCGCCGCCGTCGAGCCCCTCCGCGGGCCCCGCCCCCGGCGGGGGCCTCCGCCCCGACCCCGCCGGCGTCTCCTTCGCCTGCGAGGACATCGTCTTCCGCCACCCGCGGCGGCGCGGCGACCGGCCGGCCGGGGAGGCGGGCGGGGCGGCGGGCCTGAGCGGGGTCACGCTGAGCGCCCGGGCCGGCGAGGTCATCGGCGTCGTCGGCCCCAACGGCGCCGGCAAGACGACCCTGGCGCGCGTGTGCGCCGGGCTGGAGAGGGAGCGGGCCGGGCGGATCCTGCTCGGCGGCGCCCCGGCGTCGGCGCGGGACCGGCTGGGGCGGGTGCACCTGGTCGTGCAGGACTCCGGCTACCAGCTCTTCTCCGACTCCGTGCTCGGCGAGCTGCACCCGGGACGACGGGGCGCCGGCGCGCAGGAGACCGACCGCCGCATCCTGGCCTCCCTGGGCCTGTGGGAGCTGCGCGACGCCCACCCGGCGGCGCTCTCGCGCGGGCAGCAGCAGCGCCTGACCATCGCCGCGGCACTCGCCGCCGACGCCGACGTGCTCTTCCTCGACGAGCCCTCCAGCGGGCTGGACCACCGGGCCATGACCGCCGTCGCGCGGGCGATTACCGGCCTGGCGCGTGGCGGGAGGATCGTCTTCGTCATCTCCCACGACCACGAGCTGCTCGCCGCCTGCTGCACCCGCCTGATCGCGATCGAGCAGGGGCGCGTGGCCCTGGACGCGCCCGCGGACGGGGTGTCCCTGGCGGCCGTGCTTCCGCGCTTCGACGACGGCGCCCCGCCGGTCGGCGGTCGGGGCGCGGGCGGCTCCGGCCCTGGCTCGCCGCGCGCCCCGGGGGACGCGTCCGTCCCGGCCGTGTCGCAGCGAGTCGCCCGGGCGCTGACGAGCACCGTGCGGATCGACCCGCGCATCCGGCTGCTCATCGCGACGGCCGTGACCGCGGGGTCATTCCTGGTCTCCGCGCCGGTGCCCGCCGGAGCGGTCGTCGCCCTCGCCGCGGCGCTGCTGGTCGTGGTCGGGCGGTGGCGCGCCGCCCTGGCCACGACGGCGGTCGCCGCTGCCGCTGCCGCCGGCGCCGCGGCCGTCCCCCGGATGGAGAGCAGCATGCTCATGCTCACGCTGGCGATGATCGTCTACCTGGTCCAGAAGCTCGTGGTCATGACCATGATGGGCCTGTTCCTGGCCGCCGACATGAGCGTCTCCCTGGCCGTGTCCGCCCTGGAGAGGCTGCGCGCCCCGGCCGCGGTGAGCGTCCCCTTCTCCGTGGCGCTCCGGTTCGCGCCCACCATCGGCCAGGACTGGCGGGCGCTGACCGACAGCCTGCGCGTGCGCGGGCTCGCTCCGGGGCCGTGCGCCTTGGCCGCCCACCCGCTGCGCACCCTGGAGCAGCTCGTCGTCCCCATCCTCATGCGCGCGCTGCGCAGCTCCGACGAGCTGGCCTGCGCGGGCCTGGTCCGCGGGCTCGACGCCCCCGGGCCGCGGACCGTCCTGCACGACCTGCGCATCGGGGCCGCGGACCTTGCGCTGGCCGGGCTCGCGATCGGCGTCACCGCGGCCGTCGTCGTCGTCCAGCGCCTATGAGCGTCCGAGCCCCGCGGCGCCGGGCTCGCCCCGCGGCCGCCGCCGTCCATGCGATCGGCCGGCCCTGCGGCCGCCGGCCTTCTCGCGCGGCCGCCCGCCGCCTTCCGACGGCGCCGGGGCCCGGCGGCCGCGCCGGCTCGCCCGGCACCCCCCGACCCCGCCCCGATCGCTCATTCGAAAGGACCACCGCATGGCCTCCCCCGACCAGCCCATGGCCTCCGCGCCCGCAGCCTCCCGGCCCCGTCAACGGCTCGGCGTCCGAGACCTCGTCACCATTGGCATGCTCTCCGCCATCGCGCTCGTCATCAGCACCGTCGTCGGCATGATCTGCGCGACGACGATCATCGGGGCATTCCTCTACATCGCTGTCGCCGCGTTCTTCGTGGCCATCGTGTTCCTGCTCGGCGCCGTCCGCATCCGCAAGCCCGGCACCATTTTCCTCATGGGGACGATCGTGAGCCTGCTCGGGATGATGAGCGGCAATGTTGTCGGCGTCGCCGGCTGCGTCGCGGGATGGCTCGTCGCGGATGCCATCGCCGGTCGTTACGCCAGTCGGGGGCGGATTATCGCCGCCTATGTCGTCGGGAGCGCGCTTCAGTTCGTCGGCTTCATGCTGCCGATCTTCCTGTCCGCCGGAGACTACCTGGCCGCGCGCAAGGACCTGTTCCACCTCAGCGACGAGGCCATTCAGGAGTACCTCGGCTACGTCAGCTGGCCCGTGTTCGCCGGTGCCACCGCACTCGTGGCCGTCCTCAGCCTCGCCGGGGCCCTGGTGGCGGCCAGGATTATCAGGAGGCACTTCGTGAAGGCAGGCCTGGTCCGGTAGCCAGGCGCCTGCGCGGGAGCATCGCCCCGCAGCCCGCCGGGGCGCCGTCGTCCCGGTGGCCTTCGCGAGGGCCGCCGGGACCGCAGGCCGCCATGGGGCCGGCCCCGCACCTGATGAGGAGGACCTCCATGACGCCCCGGGCTGACCACATCCACCACCTCCCGCTGATCCATGACCGCCGCAGGGATATCGCTTACTACGCTCCTTCGTGCCTTACTACGCTCCTCTTAGCCGTACAGAAAGGAACAAAGGAGCGTAGCAAGCGATGGCGCGCTCGCGTTGACGCCGCCGGGCTCACTGCGCCGCCTGCTGCTCGGCCCAGCGGCCGAGGCCCTCGCCCTGGATCGCGGCGGCGATCAGGTCGGGGAAGGCGTCCGGGGTGCAGCCGAAGGCGGGCACGCCCATGGCCCCCAGCGAGGCGGCGACCCCGTGGTTGTAGGAGGGAAGGCCGTCGTCGGACAGCGTGAGCAGCACGATCACCCGGACGCCGTCGCCCTGGATCCGGGCCACGTGCTCCAGCATGCGCTCGGGGCTGTAGTCGTAGAGGTCGCTGATGAGGATGAGGACTGCCGCCGACGGCCGGGTGATGGTCCGCCGGCAGTACTCCAGCGCGGGCGAGGTGTCCGTGCCGCCGCCCAGCTGGGTCCCGAAGATGACGTCGACCGGGTCCGCCAGCGCCGCTGTCAGGTCGACGACGTCGGTGGAGTAGGCCACCAGCGAGGTGCGCAGCGACCTCAGCGAGGCCATGACCCCCGCCATGATCGAGGCGTAGACCACGGAGGTCGCCATGGAGCCGGACTGGTCCAGGCAGATGGTGAACTCCCGCTGGACGCCCAGGTGCCTGCGGCCGTAGCCGACGAGCCGCTCGGGCACCACCGTGCGGTGCTCGGGCAGGTAGTTCTTCAGGTTCGCGGCGATGGTGCGGTTCCAGTCGATGTCGCCCGGGCGGGGCCGGGAGGTGCGCGCGGCCCGATTGAGGGCTCCGGTCACGGACTGGCGCAGGCGGTCGGCGATCCGCTTCTCCACGTCCTTGACGACCCGGCTCACCACGGCGCGCGCGGTGGCCCGGGACCTCTCCGGGATGATCTTGGACAGCGAGGCCAGGGTCGCCACGAGGTGGACGTCCGGCTCCAGGGTCTCCATCACCTCCGGCTCGGTCAGCAGGGAGCGGATGCCCAGGCGCTCGATCGCGTCGGTCTGCATCACCCGCACGACCCGGCTGGGGAAGTAGGTGCGGATGTCCCCGAGCCAGCGGGTGACCGACGGCGCGGAGCCGCCCAGGCCGCCCCGGCCCTTCTCGGCGCCGTCGTCCCCGACGTCGTAGACCGCGGCGAGCGCGCGGTCCATCGCCCGCAGCGGCTCGCTCAGCTCGCCGAGCCCCTCGTCCACCCCGAGCATGAGCCGCCAGCGCTGCTCGGCGCCGACCGGCCCGCCGGCCGGCGCCGAGCCCCCGGGGCCGGCCGGCCCGGACGCCCCGGCAGCGCTCGTCCTGCGGCTCATCGCCCGCCTCCCAGGATCGTTCCCACCGTCGCCAGGACGGGGGCGGCGAAGGCGAGCAGCTCGTCCTCGCCGCTCTCGCCGTCCTCGCCTCCGCCACCGCTGCCGGCCCCGGCCCGCCGCGGGCCTCCAGACGCGATCCGGCGCGCCAGCTCGCGCCTGGAGGCCCGCGACCAGGACCCCATGGCCCGCCGCAGCGCCGGCAGTACGTCGATGAAGGCCCGGTCGTCGATGCCGCCGACCCATTCGTCCAGCAGGCCCAGGATGCGCCGGTCCTCCACGACCAGCAGGGCGCTGCCGGACAGGAACCCCTCGATCCAGGCGGCCTGCTCCTCGGGGTCGGCGCCCCGGGACAGGGCGCGGCTCATGCGCTCGGCGGCCTCGGCGGCGGTCAGCCCCGCGGAGTCGAGCAGGAGGCGGACGATCCGCCCGGCCAGCAGCCCGGGCAGGGCGACGACCCGCAGGGTAGCCAGCAGGCACTCGCGCCACCGTCGGGCCTCCTCCTCGCCGAGCAGGGCGACGACGTCCTGCACCCCGTCCACCGCGGTGCGCAGTGAGGCGGCCGGCTCCGGTCCCACTCCGCTCGCGGCGGCGGGCAGGCCCGCGCAGGCCCGCGCCAGGACCGCTCGCGTGACCTGCGCCAGGCTCCGGGTGTCGGTGGCGCGCACGTCACCGTAGCGCTGGGCGCGCGCCAGGGAGGGGATCGAGGCCAGCAGGTGGACGACGTCGGGGTCCCCGGCCGCCCGTTCGTCCAGGGCGCGCAGCAGCTCGGGCAGCACCTCGCCCAGGTCGGCGGCCAGAGCCTCCTCGATCGCGCCGGTCACCTCCGGCAGGGTGGCGGTGCGCGCCAGCAGGGCGTTGCCCGCCGCGGAGGCCACGGTCGTGCCCCAGGCGGCGGCCTCGACGACGTCGACCGCCAGCTCGGGGCGCCACTGGAGGTCCCAGGCCTCCTTGAAGGTGCCGGTGCCCGACACCCGCCGCGGCGACCCCCACCCGATGCCCAGGACGGCCAGGCGCCGCAGCAGGTGGGAGCGGGCCAGGTCGTTGGGCTTGCGCAGGTCCAGCACCAGGGAGCGCGCCGAGGCGGAGAAGGCCAGGCGCAGCCGGCGGGCCGTGGCGCGCATGTCGGCGTCCAGGGGGACCATGGGCACGCCGTCGGGCACCCTCCCCAGCGCCTGGCCGACGACGACCTCGCGGGTGACCAGCTCGGCGCGCAGCCCGCTGCCCTCGCACAGGACCGACCAGGTGGCCTCGCCGACCTCGTCCAGGCCCGGCATGGGGCGGCCCCGCAGAGCCGCGAGCGCCTCGGCCAGGCGGGCGGCCTCGATGACGTGGGCGCTGGAGGCGGGCAGGTCGTGCTCCCGCAGCGAGCGGGCCACCAGGGTCAGCCAGCGCACGATCGGCTCGTCGGGGGCCGTGAACAGGTGGTGGTACCAGCCCGGCGAGCCCACGCCCGCGCGGTAGCCGGTGGCGGCGGCGAGGCGCTCGTGCGTCCAGGGCACCCAGGTCAGCCGTGCCCTGACCTTCGGCAGGCCGGACAGCAGCGCGTTGTCGGACTTGACGGTGGGCGGGCGGCCTTTCAGCGCCGGGGCGTGCCAGGCCCCGCAGACGACGGCGACGCGCTCGTGCCCGCGCCTGCGCGCCGCGCGCAGGACCCTGCGCATGTGGGCCTCGCGGCGCAGGGTCCACGGGTCGGTCTCCGGGGCGGCCTCGCGCAGCATGCCGATGGCGTCGGCGAGCGGGTCGAAGGGATCGGCGTCCATCCGCAGCTCGACGGCGTCCTCCCACCAGGCCTCGGGGTCCTCGTAGCCGGCCAGGCGGGCGAGCTCGGCAACGGGGTCCACGCGCGGGGGCGCGGCCGTCGCCTCGTCGCGGTCCTCGGCCGGCCCGGCGTCGGCGGGTGCGGGCTCGGCCGGTTCGGCGGGTGCGGGCTCGGCCGGTTCGTCGGGTGCGGCGTCCTCCGGCGCGGGGGCCGGCTCGCCCGCACGGGGGCTTGCGCCGCTGCCGGGGGCTGCGCCGCTACCGAGGCCCGTGCCGTCACCGGCGCCGGGCCCGGACTCGTCGCGGTCCTCGGCCTCCCGGGCCAGGACGTGGCGGGCCGGCAGGTCCATGAAGTGGGCCTCGACGTCGTTCTCCGCGGCCCAGCGCAGCGCCTGCCACTCCGGGGAGAAGACGCCCAGCGGCCAGAAGGAGGCCACGGAGGGCTCGTCCGTCTTCCACGCGAGCAGCGCCACCGGGGGCTCCATGACGGCCTCGGCGCCGGCCGGGACCTCGTCGTCCCGGCGGCTCCGGGCGTCGTCCGGGCCCGCCTCACGGGCGCCGACCCAGGCGAGCAGGTCGTCGGCGTCGGCGGGACCCTCGACGAGCACGCAGTCCGGCCGGTAGGCCTCCAGGGCGGCCACCAGGGCGCGCGCCGATCCCGGGCCGTGGTGGCGCACGCCGAGCACCCGCACCGGCGGCGCCTGGGCCGGGCAGGACGGGGCGGCGGCCCCCGCCCCCGCGGGGGCCGCCGCCTTCTGCGCGGTCGTCTTCCCCTGGGCGACCGCCCCCGCCTTGGTCACCGGCTCACCTCGCGGCAGGCGCGGTAGAAGTCCTTCCAGCCCTCCCGGTCGCGCACGACGGTCTCCAGGTACTCCGACCAGACGACGGCGTCGCCCACCGGGTCGGAGACGACCGCGCCCAGGATCCCGGAGGCGACGTCGCCGGGCCGTAGGACGCCGTCGCCGAAGTGGGCGCTCATGGCCAGGCCGTTGGTGACCACCGAGATGGCCTCGGCGGTGGACAGCGTGCCCGAGGGGGACTTGACGGTGGTGCGCCCGTCCTCGGTCACGCCCCGGCGCAGCTCGCGGAAGACGGTGACCACGCGCCGGATCTCGTCCAGGGCCCCCTCGGCCGGCGGCAGGCGGAGGGCGGAGCCCAGGTCGGCCACCCGGCGCGAGACGATGGTGACCTCCTCCTCGGCGGAGTCGGGCAGGGGCAGCACGACGGTGTTGAAGCGGCGGCGCAGCGCGGAGGACAGGTCGTTGACGCCGCGGTCGCGGTCGTTGGCGGTGGCGATGAGGTTGAAGCCGCCGCGGGCCTGGACCTCCGCGCCCAGCTCGGGGACCGGCAGCGTCTTCTCGCTGAGCACGGTGATGAGGGCGTCCTGGACGTCGGAGGGCATGCGGGTGAGCTCCTCGACGCGGGCGATGCGCCCCGAGCGCATGGCCTCCATGACCGGGGAGGCCACGAGCGCCTCGGGGGAGGGCCCATCGGCCAGCAGCCGGGCGTAGTTCCAGCCGTAGCGCACGGCCTCCTCCGCGGTGCCGGCGGTGCCCTGCACCAGGAGGGTGGAGGTGCCGCAGATGGCCGCCGCCAGGTGCTCGCTCACCCAGGACTTGGCGGTCCCGGGCACGCCCAGGAGCAGCAGGGCGCGGTCGGTGGCCAGGGTGGCCACGGCGATCTCCATGAGGCGGCGGCTGCCCACGTACTTGGGGGTGATGACGGTGCCGTCGTCCAGGGCGCCGCCCATGAGGTAGGTGACCACGGCCCAGGGGGACAGCCGCCAACCCGCGGGCCGGGGGCGCTCGTCGAGCGCCGCCAGGGCGGCCAGCTCGGCGGCGTAGCGCTGCTCGGCGTGCGGGCGCAGGAGCTCGGTGGACTCTCCGGAGGAGCCGTCTGCGTCCGTTACGGTGCTGGTGGTGGTCACGGTGTCTCCTGGTTGGTCATCCCGAGCAGCTCGCGGCGCAGCTCGAGTGCGGTCATGATGGTGCGCATGTCGCTGGTCTGGAGCGCCTCCGCCGGCGCGGCCTCGAGGATCGTCAGGGCGTCCTGGACCGTCTCGGGCGCGCACCGGCCCGGCAGCAGGCCGCCGAGCGTGGTCAGCAGGGACCTCTCGGACGCCCCGTGCGAGGGGGCGGCCGCCTCGACGATGCAGCGGGCGATGAGGCCGGAGTGCCTCGGCGAGAGCGTGAGCGGCCACGCCTCGCAGGTGGCGGCGGCCCGAAGACAGTGCCCTGCGGCCACGAGGCGGTCGATGAACGCGTCGCGGTCCGGCGTGTCGAGCAGGGCGACCAGCCGCGTCGCGGTCTCCGACGGCACTCGGTCCACCAGGGCGTTCGCGAGCCGCCCGTCCTGCCACTGCAGGGCCGCGCGCGTCAGTGCCTCGGACAGGTCGGTCCGCTGCCCCTCGCAGCGTACCTCCGCCTCCAGCAGCTCGACTGCGGACAGGCCCACGAGGTGGTGCCACCGGCCGGTGGGCACCCGGGCGACCATCTCCAGGGCCCGCGTGAGCGCGGCGGAGGCGCGGTGAGCCTTGGCGGGGTACTGGTCGCGGGCGAGCTCGTCGGTCAGCTCCACGGGGACCAGCTCGATTCGCGGGGCACGCAGGAACCGCCTGGTGACGACGACGTGCGTCCTGGCGAGGGTCTCGGTGCGTCCGATGAAGGCGGAGGACGGCAGGCGGCGCAGCAGGCTGGCAGCCGCGCGGCGCACGCTCTCGGCGCGGTCGTCCAGGCGGGCCTCCAGGAGCTCCTCGTCCTGCGGCCCCAGGCCCGTGGCCAGGGCGTCGAGGATCTGGGCACGCTCGGCCGCCCTGGCCTCCAGCCAGGCGCCGTCAGCCAGGAGTGCGCGGCCCGCGGCGGGGTCGTGGGTGCGCACCCGGGCCAGGTGGGCGGCCCGCTCCTGGCCGGTGCCGGACTCCCAGCGGGCGGGGTCGGGTGGCGCGGCCGCGCTCTCGACCTCGTCGATGAGGCCGGCCCAGCGCTCGTCCATGGCGAAGACGGCGCGCGCCCGCGCGTCCATGAGGTCCACGACCAGCGCCCGGTCCCCGTGCGAGAACCTGCTCGCCACCCGCTCCAGGATGACCGGCGGCAGGCGCAGGCCCCGGCGTCGGACCAGGCGGAGGGTGCGGGTGACGAGCTCGTCCTGCCCGCTCAGCGCCAGCATGCGCTCCAGCAGGTCGGACAGGTCGTCGGGGATGACCGGGGCCGACGAGGCGGCGGGCAGGTCCAGGGCGGTCACCGGCGCGGAGGGGATCGTGCTGCGTCGCGCGATGGCGTAGGCCGCGGCCGCCTCCAGCACGAGCTCGGGCCCGGTGGCGGCGTGCAGCGCCCCCGCCACCGGTTCCGGCAGGCCGGCCGGGGCCAGGGGGTGGTTGCGCGCGCCCAGGGCGGCGGAGCGCACGACGTCGTTCAGGCCGCTCATAGCGGCACCACCGTTCCCTCGGTCACCAGGGTCAGGGGCTGCAGCCCCGCCGGCGACAGCACCCCCGCCACCACGGCGTCGTCACAGGCGGCGCTCAGTGCGAGCCGCCGGTGCCGGTCGGGCCCGCCCGTCAGCGGCAGCATGGCGGTGTCGTCGGCCAGTGCGAGGCGCCCGCCGTCGTCGGTGGCGAGCCGCCCGACGACGATGGCCGGGCGCGCGTCCGCCCACGGGTCGGCGGCCAGGGCGTCGCGCCACGCCTCGCGGGCCCCGGCGATCGACAGCGGGACGGGGGACCAGCCGGTGACCGCCCCGGTCGAGGGGTACTCCTGCTGCGACAGGGCGCGCAGGGAGGTCCCCGGGTAGAAGTGCAGGCCAGCCTCGACCTGGGTGCCGGCGGTGTAGGTCCGCGGCAGGTCCTCGCGCTCGCGCGCGTAGGCGACGATCCGCGCCCAGCGGCCCGTCCGCCTGCCGTACAGCCAGGAGTGGCGGGCCACGACCCGGCCCTCGCCGCGGTCCTGCGAGCCCGCCACCACCCAGTGGTCGGCGACCTCCGGCTCGGCGCGCACGGTCTCGGAGCGCACGCTCAGGCCCAGCTGCTGGTGCACGGCCGCCACCAGGTCCGCGGGCAGGTGCTCGCGGACCTGCCAGGCGCGCACGAGCAGGTGGACGGTGCCCAGCTCGGCGGTGAGGGAACGCGCCCAGTCGGGGGCCGTGTCGCCGGCGTCGGCCAGCTCGGTCAGGCGGAGGGCCAGCGCGGGCGCCTGGGCGTCGACCATGCGGGCCGCGAGCCGGCGCAGGGCCGCGGGCAGGCCCTCGCTGGTGGTGGCGATGCCCTGCTCGACCTGGTCCGTCAGCCAGCGGTCGAGCTCGTCCAGGCCGTCGGTGACGCGCTGCTCGCGGCGGGTGGAGGCCTGCGAGCCTGCGCGCCGGCCGGCCGGCGAGGCGTCGTCGGCGTCCGCGGCGGCCCCGGTGGCCCTGGCTGCCGCCTTGGCGGCGCGCGCCTCGCGCCGCTGCGCCCACTGCCGGACGAAGTCGGCGGGCTCCGCCTCGCCGGCCCTGCCGTCGCTCCACAGGTGCATGAGGCCGACGACGTGCTTGCAGGGGATCTTCCGGGACGGGCAGGAGCAGCGGAAGGCGGGGCCCGACAGGTCCACGCACACCTGGTAGGACTTCTTGCCCGACCCCTGGCACCGCCCCCACAGCAGGTCCCCGCGGTGGCCGACACCGGTCCATGAACCTCGTGTGGACAGCGTCAGTCCTGCGGCGGCGACCTGGCCGTCAGGGGCGATGGAGGCGACCCGTGCGGGGCTCCAGGCCTCGGTCGTCGTTGTCATGACCATAGTCCCCCGCAGGGGAGATCGGTCGGATGGGCGTGTGCCGTGCTCATGGGCCGGAGCTCCTCGAGGACGTCATGGATTGTGAAAGATCGTGCGGCGCCCGGGGCGGGGCTCAGGGCGTTGAGCCGAGACATCGGCATGCCGAGCCGTCGGGACCGTGCAGCGCAGAATTACGATTTGGCAACGGATCGTAGTCCTCATAACAGTCGTGTCTCGGAAGCGCGCCGGAGTGGCGCCGCCCGCTCGTCGAGACTTCCTCGGCCTCGGATATGATGCGGCGGGCTCCGAGGGGGCCATTGCGGGCCTCGGTCTGAAGCCCTGGAGACGCACAGCAGAGGAGGACCATGTCGATGCCACTGGGCTGCGCGACCTGCCGGACGTCGGCCCCGAGCCGGAGGGCGCGGTCCGCGGAGCCCCCGAGCGGGAGCTCGACGGCGCCATTCGTGAAGGGCGCGGGCGGGTGGCGGCAGATGGTTGAGCCCCTGCGCCTGGACAATGTCATCCTTCAGGTTCCCGACGTCGGGGCCGCGGTCCAGTGGTACCGGTGCACGGCCGGGCTGACCCCCGTGCTCGTCACGCCCGAGGTCGCGGTCCTGCACCCCGCCGACGGCGGTGCCGGCGTGGTCCTGCGGCACGGTGACGGCGCCGGCCGCTCGACCGTCTGGTTCGAGGTCGCCGATGCGGCCGCGGCCGGTCGTGAGCTCGGCGTCGAGCCCTTTGAGATCGGCACCGGGCTGTGCGCGCAGGTCCGGGACCCGTGGGGCAACACCGTGGGTTTCGCCGACTACAGCACCGCGGGCCGGGGCGGAGCGCCGGGGTAGCCTCGACGTCATGCCGTGTGCCACCTGCTCCGACCCGCGCCGGCGGGGCTCTGCCCCGGCGGTCCTGCGCGATGAGCGGGAGCGGCGCGCATGAGCGCCGGATCGTTGGCGCCCTGTGGCTCGCGGAGAACCTGGCGACCCTCCTGGGCCTGGTGCTACCCCGACCAGCGCGACAGGCGGCACCTCGTCCACGTCGGCAAGCCCGGCTCCTGAGCGCTGCTGGTGACGCTCAACTCCGTGCTCGTCGCCGCCGTCAAGGCCGGGAGGGCGCTCTCTACGGCGACGGCGCCCCGCGAGTGACCCGCGCTCGTGCCGTCGAGACCGGTTGAGCTCAGGCCCGAGACTCCGCGTCGAAACCGGTTCTGGTCGCGCTGCCCGTCGCCCGATGACGACCTGGAGACGGTCATGATGGTCCTGGTCTGCGGGTGCGGCTGGGCGGCCGCGCTGGCGGTATTGCACATGGGAGGGCGGGGCCTTTTATAGGGCCAACGCTATTTTGCCGCGAGATTCTGCGACTCCTGGAGATTTGTCAAGATCGATTGACGTTCTCCCATGTGCGCCCAGGGGGTGCCGCGCACATAGGAGAGATGGTTCGCGCTCGCCGAAACCTGGTTTCCGCATGATTCCGCGGCTCGGGTTCGCTCGCGCCGCCAACGAATGTGCAACAGGGCTCCGCGCGGTTCGCCCTGTGCGCCGAGGCCGGCTTTCTCGCCCGCGCGGCGGCGCCGCCGTTGTGCCGTCGCCGTGGGTCCCGTGAGAAAATACCTCTCTCAACGGGGCGAGGCGCGCGGACGTCCGCGGGCGGGCGCCCCACCCCGGCACGTGTGAGGAGGCCAGATGACCCGTCAGTTCCACCGCCCCGCCCGCCTCGACCCGGAGGCCGCCGAGAGCATCGAGGGCGCCATCGACACCGCCGCCGCCTCGGAGCTCGCCCACCAGGCCGCCCAGGCCCTCTTCGGCGGCTCCCCGACCGACGACGGGCCCGGCACCGGCGACCCGGGGGAGCGGATCACCCGCCCCGGCGTCGTGGCGGCGGTCACCGCCCACGGCGTTGACGCCGTCGCCGAGCTGTGGGCCGACTCCCCGGCCGTCACCCTGCCGGGCGCGCTGTGGCGCCTGTTCCTCGTGCGCGAGTGGATCCGCCGCGACCCGGCGCCGATCGCCCGGCGCTACGCCACCGTCATCGACCTCAGCGCCGCCGACGACAGCGCCCTGTCCCGCTTCGAGGCCGCCCGTGCCGAGGCGAGGCCGGCCCCCTCTCCCGACGACCTGCGCGCCGTGCTGGACCGGGTTCTCGCCGGGGGCCTGGCCGACACGGCCGCCCTGGCGCCCGTCCTGCTGGTCGTCGCCGGCTTCCTGCGAGCGCTCGCGGCCGGCTCGAACCCGGTGTGGATCGCCGACGACGCCGACGAGCTCGCCGACCGCGTCACCCGCCGGGACTCCGCGCTCCTGGCCACCGCCGACGAGCTGACCGAGGCCGCGCGCCGGGCGGAGTCCGGCCGCCTCGACTGACTCGGGACGTCTTCCCGGCGCGTCCTGGCCGGCGCCTTCGGCCGGCCAGCGCAATATTCGTCCGCCGACGGCCTCCTCTCGGCGCCCCGGACGTGGGAACATGCCCTTATGACGACGCCTGACTCCTCCGAGACCCCCCAACCGAGCCGCGCGCGGCTGTCCGCCTTCCTCGGAGGCTGGGCCCGCTTCCAGTCCAAGGGCGGTGACTCGCCCGACGACGCCGAGTCGCCGGCCGGCGCGCCGGATGCCGCCGGCGGGGCCGACGAGTCCGCAGAGGCCGCAGAGGCCGCAGAGGTTGGCGGGCCCGCGGAGATCGGCGAGGCCGCCGACGCCGATGCCGGATGCGGCGGGGACGACGGCGCCGGTGCCGGAGAGCCCGCCGACGCCGAGGCGGGCCGGGCCGCCGACGCCGGTGTGGGCGGGACGCCTGAGGAGGACGGCCCCGCTCCTGGGGGCCCCGCCGCCGCACCCGGGGCCGCCGACGCGGATGAGGACGTCGTCGTCGATCCGGCCGAAGAGCTCGCCGAGCTCGACGACACCACCGAGCTCGTGGACCACATTATCGAGGCCGCCGACCCGCGCGACTTCGCCGACGACGCCGGCCCCCAGTACGAGGACGAGGACTTCGACGAGGACATCGAGGAGGACGGCGAGAGGGGCGGCCGTGCGCCCACGACCGGGCGCGCCGACGCCGTCGTCGCCCAGGAGGACGCGGAGCCCGCGCCGGCAGTCCCGCCGTCAGCCGATGAGACCGGCGCCGCACAGGCGGGGCGGAGCGAGCCCCCCGCCCCGCCCCGCCCCGACCCCGAGGACGAGCTGCCCCCGCTGGAGTCCTTCTCGGACCGCTACACCGACCGCGAGCTGACCTGGATGGACTTCAACGAGCGCGTCCTGGAGCAGGCCGAGGACCACGACCTGCCGCTGCTGGAGCGGGCCTGGTTCGTGGCGATCTTCTCCTCCAACCTGGACGAGTTCTACATGGTGCGCGTGGCCGGGCTCATGCGGCGCATCAAGGCGGGCATCACGCCGGTGCGCGCCTCCGGCCTGGACGCCAACCAGGTCCTGGCCCAGGTGACCCGCCGCGCCAAGGAGCTCACCGCCCGCCAGGCCGCCCTGTTCCAGGAGGACATCCGCCCCGCCCTGGCCGCGCACAACGTCGACATCCTGGGTTGGGACGACCTCGACCCCAACCAGCAGGAGCGGCTCACCCGCTACTTCCGCCACCACATCTACCCGGTGCTCACGCCCCTGGCCGTGGACCCCTCCCACCCCTTCCCCTACATCTCGGGCCTGTCCCTGAACCTCGCCGTCATCCTGCGCAACCCGCGGTCCGGCAAGGAGCACTTTGCCCGCGTCAAGGTCCCCGACTCACTGCCGCGCCTGGTCACCGTCCCCGGCCGCGAGCTGGGCGCCACCGACAAGGCCGCCGGCTCCGCCGTCATCCCCCTGGAGGTGGTCATCGGCCGGCACCTGGACCACCTCTTCCCGGGTATGGACATCCTGGAGCACCACCTCTTCCGGGTCACCCGCAACGAGGACCTCGAGGTCGAGGAGGACGACGCTGAGAACCTCCTGAAGGCCATGGAGAAGGAGCTGGAGCGCCGCCGCTTCGGGGACTGCGTGCGCCTGGAGGTGGAGGACACCATCTCGCCCTTCGCCCGCCGCTACCTGGTGCGCGCCCTGGACCTGAGCCCCGACGACGTCTTCGAGCTCCCGGCGCCCCTGGACCTGACCTGCCTCAACCAGCTCCACGACCTGGACATCCCCGGCCTGAAGTACCCGCGCTTCGTGCCGGTCACCGCCGCGGGCCTGGCCTCCCACGAGTCCTCCACCGCCCCCGACGTCTTCGCCGCCATGCGCGACCACGACGTCCTGCTGCACCACCCCTACGACTCCTTCTCCACCTCCGTGCAGGAGTTCGTCTCCCAGGCGGCCGCAGACCCCAAGGTGCTGGCCATCAAGCAGACCCTCTACCGCACGTCCGGCGACTCCCCGATCGTGGACGCCCTCATCGAGGCGGCCGAGGAGGGCAAGCAGGTGGTGGCGATCGTGGAGATCAAGGCCCGCTTCGACGAGGAGAACAACATCTCCTGGGCCCGCAAGCTCGAGCGCGCCGGGGTGCACGTCGTCTACGGCATGGTGGGGCTCAAGACCCACTGCAAGCTGCTGCTGGTGGTGCGCCAGGAGGGCGACAGCCTGCGCCGCTACTGCCACGTGGGCACCGGCAACTACCACCCCAAGACCGCCCGCGGGTACGAGGACCTGGGGCTGCTGACCTGCGACCGCGACGTCGCCCAGGACATGACCACCTTGTTCAACATGCTGTCCGGCTACGCCCCGCGCGCCCGCTTCCGGCGCCTGCTGGTGGCGCCGCGCACCGTGCGCGACGGCCTGATCGAGCGCATGGAGCGGGAGATCGCGAACAAGCGCGCCGGGCGCCCGGCCTGGATCCGCATCAAGGTCAACTCCATTATCGACGAGGCCTGCATCGACGCCCTGTACCGCGCCAGCCGCGCCGGGGTGCCGGTCGACATCGTCGTGCGGGGCATCTGCGGCATCCGCGCGGGCGTGCCGGGGCTCAGCGACAACATCCGGGTGCGCTCCATCCTGGGGCGCTACCTGGAGCACTCGCGCGTCTACGCCTTCTGCAACGACGGCGACACCGACCTGTTCATCGGGTCGGCCGACCTCATGCACCGCAACCTGGACCGGCGCGTGGAGGAGCTCGTGCGCATCACCGACCCGGCGATGGTCGAGCAGCTGGAGTGGCTGGTGACCCACGCCGCCTCCGACGCCGTCTCCTCCTGGTGGCTCGAGCCCGACGGCGCCTGGGTCCGTCACTCCCACGGGCCCGACGGCGAGAAACTTGAGGACATCCAGACTACTCTCATGGCGCGGGCGCGCTCGCGAGTCAAGGGCCGCCACTGACAGACCGCTGATACTTCACTGAGACACTGCCGAGGAGGCAGGTATGTCATCTTCATCGCGTGCCAAGCACGTGGTGCGTGCCGCGGGTGCGCTCGTGTGGCGGGAGCGCCGCGGCCGCCTCGAGGTGCTCCTGGTGCACCGGCCCCGGTACGACGACTGGTCCTTCCCCAAGGGGAAGGTGGAGCCGAGAGAGTCGGTGCGCACCTGCGCGGTGCGGGAGGTCGCCGAGGAGACCGGTGCGTGCATCGCCCTGGGCCAGCCGATGGGGACCATCCGCTACAAGCTCTCCGACGGGCGGCGCAAGCACGTCTACTACTGGGCCGCGCGTGGGCTCGCCGACGACGAGCCGGGCGCGCGCGCCCGTGCCGCGGTGACCCCGGCGTCGGCCGACGAGGTCGACAGCGTGGTGTGGACGCGCGCCAAGAACGCCCGCGGGATCCTGACGCACGCGGTGGACCGCGACCTGCTGGGCAGCCTCGTGGACCTGTGGGAGGACGGCAAGCTCGACACCTGGACCTTCGTCCTGGTGCGGCACGCCCGCGCGGTCAAGCGCTCGGTGTGGAACCGTCCCAAGGTGCGCGACAAGGAGACCGACGAGGCCACTCGCCCGCTCACCGATGACCAGGGCGAGGTGCGCGCCCGCGCGCTCGTGCCGGTGCTGGCGGCCTACGGGGTGGGGAGGGTCGTCTCCAGCCCGTGGCGGCGCTGCATGGACACGGTCGGGCCCTACGCGCAGGCCGCCGGGATCGACATTGTCGCGGAGCCCGCCCTCACCGAGCTCGCGCACGCCGGCTCCCGCAAGGCCGCGCGCAAGGTCGTCTCCGACGTGCTGCGCCACCGGGACGTGCCGGTCGCCCTGTGCACCCACCGCCCGGTGCTGCCCTCCGTCATGGAGGTCGTCTCCCGCTATGCGCCGGGCAAGCTGCTGCGCTCGGTGCCCGACCGCGACCCGTGGCTCAAGACGGGGGAGATCATGGTGGTGCACCTGGCGCGGCGCCCGCGCGGCAAGATCCGGGCCGTGGCCATCGAGAAGCAGCGCCCGGTCCTGTCCGAGGGCCGCTGAGCCGGCCGGCCCGCCGCCCACCCCTTCGCCGAGATCGGTCGTACTCCGGCTCGAGATCGGTCCAGTTCCGCGCCGAGATCGGTCCGGCCGGCGGAGCGCGGCCGTCGTTGGCTTACTGCTGCGTGCCCCGCCGTCGGCTCTCAGACGGCGTGCGCAGCGCCGCCACCGGCTTCTCCTCGCACAGGGTCGGTGGCAGGATCTGGCGCAGCCTGGCGAGGAAGGCCTCGCCGTCGGCGATCTCCGCCGGCGTCGAGCGTTCCACGTGAATCCCCGCGTCCTCCATCGCGGACTGGCGCCAGTGCTGCGCCGCGAGCACGGCCTCGACGTCCTCCAGGTACTTGATCAGGCCGTCGATCTCCAGGACCAGCCGCACGATCCACCAGCCCAGGTCGGCGTAGAAGGTGCCGACCGCGGTGCGCACGGGCATCTGGGGATCCGGCGGCGCGATCCCGCCGATGAGGCACAGACGCCGTGCCTCGGTCTCCCACACCGACTGGCTCCACGGTGTCGCGACCATGATGACGGCGCGAGCCCGCCGCACGCCCCGCTCGCGGGGGCGGGCGTCGAGCCGTGCGAGCAGCTCCTGGCGGAAACGGGCGGCCCGGGCGTTGATCTCCTCGCGGCGGTCCCAGGGGCGCTCGCCGGCTCCGGCCGCAATGGCGAAGAGCGAGTCGACGACGGCGAGGGCGCGGTCGGGCGGCAGGAATCGGGCGCAGTCCTCGGCGGTGCGCTCCAGCGAGGTGACGCGCAGGCCGTCGAGGTCGACGACGTCGGAGCCGGCGAGGTCGTAGCGGTGCCGGATGAACGGTCGGCTGCTGAGCGCCCTCCGGTGATCGCGTGGCCCGAGCTCGCGCGAGGTCGGTCGGTTGGGCGGGCGCTTGCGGGAGCCGCGCTTGAGGCCCGCGGCGTTCCAGTCCACGATGAGGTGGACCGTGGCGGGCTCGTAGAGCGTGCGCCCCTTATGGAGGAGTGCGGCGGTCTCGAGTGCGACGACGCCGTCGAGCCTCTCGTTGCGGACCGCACGCAGGAGGATCTCACGGGTGGCGCGGCGGCTGGTGAAGTCGGGGGCGTCTGGGGCGGCTGGTATGTAGGTGCTGCGGCGCACCCGGCGGAGTTCGCCGATGGCGAGATAGTTCTCGATCTCGCGCGGGGTGCGCTGGTTCTGAGGGGGTTGCGGTGCGGGGCTCGTCGTTGAACTCATACAACGACGGTGCCCGATGATGGGGGGATCGCGCCAGGGCTCGGCCTGCCTGTGGATAACTTCGGCTCTCTGCTCGACGCGGGCGATGCGCAGGTCTGCTCCGCAAACTGAACCGATCTCGGCGCGGAAGTGAACCGATCTCGAGCCGGAACTCGACCGATCTCGGCGGGTCAGCCTGCGATGAAGCTGCCCATGAGGCGCGCGATCACGTAGACCGGCGCGCCCAGCGCCAGGATCGGCACGATCGCGCTCGCCACCGCGGCGCGCCCGCCCGGCACCCACCGGTGGGTCCACAGCACCCGGTTCGCGGTCGCCATGAGCACGCCCGCCACGAAGCCGACGATCACGCACGCGGCCGCCGACTGGAGCTCCTGCCGGAGGCCGATGTGACCCGGCCCGAAGAAGCCCACCGCCGCCAGGATGCCTCCGGCCACTCCGGCCACGAGAGCCGGGACCGTCAGCGTCAGCGCCTCCAGAATGGTGGCCCGCACCTCGAGCACCGTCAGCAGGGCGCCCGCGAACAGCGCCAGCGCGCAGGGGACGATGACCGCCGGATCGGCCAGGCCCGGAGCCAGAGCGCACCAGGCGGCGCCCGAGACCACCATGAGGTTTCCCGCGACGGTGGCGGACAGGTCCTCCACGAGGTCCTTGCGGCCGTCTTGACGAGCCATCTGGGCGAGGAAGGCCGCCAGCACGCTGAGCGCCATGACCACGCCCGCGGCCCCGTAGTCTCCGCGCACGGCGACGGCGACGGCCGCCGTCAGCCCGGTGAGGGCGACGACGGCGGTGGCGCCCTGATCGTGCTGGGAGCGCACGAGGGCGGGCCAGCCCTGCGCGGTGAGCGGCACGAGCAGGGAGATGACGATGAGCCGCACCCATGTCGGCAGCGCCGCCGAGGCGGCCAGCAGGATGGGCACGACGCCGGCCATGGCCAGGCGCGTCCAGGCCGGGTCCACCAGCCCGGGCTCGATCGGGCGGTGCGCGCCGCGACGGGTGCCGTACGCGCCGTGAGTCGCGGTCGCACCGGGCGACGGCGCGGCGACCGGAGAGACCGGAGAGGCGTCCTGGGTGTTCACGGAGGCATCGTCCCATACCTGAAACATGTGCATGTGGTTCACTGAGGTCCGGAATCTCACCGCAGCGGAAGGAGTCCGGAGTATGCGCGTCATCATGTTCACCCATGAGGGTGATGTCGCCACCGTGCTCCCATCGGCCTCCTTCCTCGACTCCCACGTCGAGTGCCGCCCTCCCACGCCCGCCTTCTACAGCGCGATCGACGACGCCGACGTCGTCATGGTCGATGCCCGCGGGGACCTCATGCGGGCGCGGGCCCTGTGCCAGCTGCTGTCCGGCCCGATGGACTGCCCGCCGATCATCCTGGTGATGGAGGAGGGCGGCGCCGCTGTCGTCCAGCCCGACTGGGGAGCCTCCGACTTCGTCATGGCCGGTGCGACTCCGGCCGAGCTCTCCGCGCGCCTGCGGCTGCTGCGCACGCGGGCGCTCGCTCCCGAGCCCGTGGGCGACGACCAGATCGAGGTCGGCGACCTCGTAATCGATGTGACCGCCTACACGGCGCGCATTCGCGGCACGATCCTCGACCTGACCTACAAGGAGTTCGAGCTGCTGAAGTACCTCGCTCTCAACCGGGGGCGGGTGCTGACCCGCGAGGTGCTCCTGGACGAGGTGTGGGGCGAGGACTACATCGGCGGCTCGCGCACGGTCGACGTCCACATCCGCCGCCTGCGCGCCAAGCTCGGCACCGAGCACGACCACCTCATCGGCACGGTCCGCAACGTGGGCTACCGCCTGGACGCCCCCGACGACGAGTAGGGGCGCGGGCCGGGCGGGTTGCGCGCTCAGCGGACGCCGCGGCCGGCAGCCGCCGCCCCCGTCCTGCGGCTGCGGCTCGCGCGCCCGGGGCGGCGCGCGGCGGGCATCCGATTTCCGGCGGGCCGTGAGGCGCCTGTACCCTTGGGGGCGACGTCGGGCCGCGACGGGCCCCGGGCTCCACCTGAAGCCGCCGCGAGCGGCATACGCGCCGACTGGCGCTCTCCGGCCCGACGTCCTCTTCCATCTGATCTCTTGCGGGTCTCCGCGCGCGATTGGCGCGCCCGCGCCGCCTTCGACCGGTCTCGACGCGGAAGTGAACCGATCTCGGCGTTGTAGCCTGCGGGCATGGCATTCACGCTCCCCGACGACCTCGCGCCCGAGACCTACCCGCTGGCCTGGCTGGTCGGCACCTGGCGCGGCTACGGCATCCTCACCTACGGCGAGACGGTGCCCGAGCAGGCTGTGGTCCAGGAGATGACCTTCGACCACGACGGCGGCCCCTACCTGCGCCAGGTCACCACCATCTGGACCGTGGACGCCACCCGCTCCGCCGACCTCGACTTCGAGACGCCCGGCCTGGAGGGCGCCTCGCGCCTGACCCCGGCTCAGGTCTGGTCCACCGAGACCGCCTACTGGCGGCCGGCCGGCCAGGAGGCGCCCGGTCAGGGGGCCCCGGACTCCGACGGCGAGGAGAGCACCGGCAGCGGCAGCAGCGCCGATAATGCCGGTGCCGCTGGCGCCGCTGGCGGGGGCGCGCCCCCACGCGCCCCCGTCACCCGGCTCGAGCTTGTCTCCGCCGACCCCGCCGGGCACGTCGCCGTGTGGGAGGGCTGGATCCAGGGCCCCCGCGCCCGGGTCGGCACCCAGGCCGTGGGCCGCGCCCGCACCGCCGCGCCACTGACCGAGATGACCCGCATGTTCGGGCTCGTCGGCGGCGACCTCATGTGGACCCAGGACATGGCGGCCTTCGGCGTCGAGGAGCCGACCACCTACGCCTCGGGGCGGCTCGGCCGCGTTGAGGACCCCAGCGAGCCGGCGGACGCCCCTGGCGCCGCGCTGCGCGCCGAGACCGGCGGGGCCGACAGAACCGCCGGGACCGCCTGATGCGCCCCTCCCCGCTCCTGGACCGCGCCGGCGCCGTGCCCAACGCCGTCGGCGACCCCGACGAGCCCGTACCCGCCCACTACGGCGACCCCCCGCGCGAGCAGCGCCTGCTGGAGGCCGGCGCCGCGGCGGTCGCACTGGCCCGCGACGCCGTCGCCGTGACCGGTCCGGACCGCCTGTCCTGGCTCACGACCCTGTCCAGCCAGGTGCTCACGGACCTGACGCCCGGCGACGGCGGCGTCGAGGCGCTCGTCCTGGACGCCCGCGGGCGCATCGCCCACGCCCTGGCGGCCCTGGACGACGCCGAGACGCTGTGGCTTCTCACCGAGGCGGGCCGCGGCCCCGCGCTGGCCGAGCACCTGGAGCGCATGCGCTTCATGCTGCGCGTCGAGGTGGCGGTGCGCGACGACGTCGCCGCCCTGGCGGCCATGGGCGAGGGCGTGGCGCGCCTGGAGGAGGCGGCGCGCGCGGTCCCCCGGGGCGGGACGGGCGAGGCTGCGCTTGACGCGGAGACCCCGGCGGCCCCGGACGAGGCGGTCCCGAGCCCGACGGCGGCGGCCCCGGCCACCGCCTGCCTGGGCGTGTGGCGCGACCCGTGGCCCGGCGTCGCCCGGGGCGGCACCAGCTACGACGTCGGGCTCACCCGCCCCCACCCCGGTGCGGCACGGCGGGCCGGCCTCGTGCTCGTGCCCGCGGGCGAGGCGGGCGCCGTCGTCGATGCCTTCCTGGCGGCCGCACCCGGGCGAGGCCTGGCCGGGTCGCTGGCCTGGGAGGCGCTGCGGGTCGAGGCGGGACGGCCCCGGTGGGCGCGGGAGGTCGATGAGCGCGCCATCCCGCACGAACTCGACTGGCTGCGCACCGCCGTCCACCTGGCCAAGGGCTGCTACCCGGGGCAGGAGACGGTCGCCCGCACCCTGAACCTGGGGCGGCCGCCGCGGCGCCTGACCGTTCTCCAGCTCGACGGGCTCGCCGGCCGGCTGCCAGCGCCCGGCGCCGTCGTGCGAATGGGGGAGAGGGCCGTGGGGGCCGTGACCTCGGTGGCCCGCCACCACGAGCTCGGGCCGATGGCCCTGGCCCTGCTGCGCCGGGGCGTGCCCGTCGATGCCGTGCTCACCGTGGACGCCGAGGGTCCGGCGGGCGCCGAGGGGGAGGCCGAGCCCGGGCCGCGCCGCGCGGCTGAGCCCGTGCGCGTGGCCGCTGCCCAGGAGCCGCTCGTCTCGCCCGAGGGCAAGGCGCAGGCGAGCCCGGCTGAGCGCCCGGGCGCGGGGCTGCGCAGGGGCCTGCTGCGCTGACTTCTCAGGGTTCTCCGTGCCTGCTCCAAGGCACGACGCCGCTCGGCCGGTAGGGTGGCACCGTGACCGCTCTTATCCTCACCGCGTACTACCTGGCCGTGGCCGTGAGATGGACCTGGAACCTCGCCGGCTTCTGCGCCATCGGCCTGGGCGCCTGGGCGCTTATCGACACCCTCCGGCGCCCGGCCCAGAACTTCATCGCCGCCGACAAGCGCACCAAGGGCTTCTGGCTCGCCGTCAACGCCGTCGGGGTGCTGGTCGTCGCGTTCTCGGGACTGACGTCGTTCTTCGGCCTGCTCGGCGTGGTCGCGAACGCCGTCTACCTGGCCGACGTCCGCCCGGCCCTGAACTACTACCGGCCCGTGCGGGTGCGCGTCCGCATCCGCAGGCGCGGGCAGGACGGGCGCGGCGGCGCGGGCGGCCGGCGGCGCTGATGCGCGCGGTCCTCCAGCGGGTCAGCCGCGCCGCGGTGCGCGTCGATGGCGAGGGCGGGCCGGTGACGGTCGGGGAGATCACCCGGCCCGGGCTGCTGGCGCTTGTGGGCGCCACCCACGACGACGGCCCGGCCCAGGTCGCCGTCATCGCCCGCAAGATCGCCGAGCTGCGGCTGTTCGACGGTCCGGGGGACGACGGCGGCGCCCCCGGCCGCGAGGCCTCGGTGAGCGACCTGGGGGCGCCGGTGCTCGTCGTCTCCCAGTTCACCCTCTACGCCGACGTGCGCAAGGGGAGGCGGCCCTCCTGGAACGCCGCGGCGCCCGGGCCCGTGGCCGCCCCGCTCGTGGACGCCGTCGTCGAGGCGCTGCGCGGCCGCGGCCTGGAGGTGGCCACCGGGAGCTTCGGGGCGCACATGCTCATTGACATGGAGGCCGACGGGCCGGTGACCATCCTGGTGGAGGCGTGAGAGGGCGGTACGGGGAGCTCATTATGGTGCGGCACTGCGTCGCGGAGGCGCTCCGGAGTGAGCACCCGCTGCTTGCCTTCGATCGGGGGGCGATTCCCTGCCGCCGTCACTTCAGCGAGAAGCCGTCGCTTCAGCGAACCCGGCGCAGATAGGCGCGTACCGCGAGCGGTAGCAGCACAAGGTGCATCACGAGGACGGCGACGAGGCTGATCGTGAGCGCCCGCATGACGTCACCGCCGAGCATAAGGGCCCGGGTGGTGTCAACGAAGTAGGTCACCGGGTTCACCTTGGTCCACGCCTCGAGCCATCCCGGCATTGTGGACGGGTCGGCGAAGATATTCGAACCGAATGTGAGCGGGAGGATCACTGCCGTGGCGATACCCGGTACTGCCTGAGGACTGGAGACGATCATGCCGACAAGCACGGATAGCCAGCACAGGGTAACGCCGAACAGGATCACGAGCGCACAGGCGAGCATCGCCGACAGCGGATTGGTCTTGACACGGAAGCCGAGTGCGAATGCGAGGCTGAGAAGGGCCGCGAGTGCCACTATGTAACGGACGATGTCCCCCAGCACAGCACCTATGAGGGGGGCGGACCGGCTGATAGGAAGGCTGCGGAAGCGATCGAAGACGCCTTTGTCGATGTCGGTGTTCAGCGCCATGCCTGTACCCATTGACGCGTACATCACGATCTGCACCATCAGGCCCGGCACAATGAGCTGCAAGTAGGCCCGCCAGCCACCGGAGATGGCTCCGCCGAAAAGAAACACGAAGACCACCAGGAACAGGACGGGCTGAATTACGGTGTCGACTAGAGTCGTGGGCGTCCGCACCACATAGCGGAGGTTGCGTCCAGCGAGGACGAGACTCTCCGACAGGGCCGAGAGCGGCCTCTTGACGGGGACGTCGTGATGGCTTTGGCCTGTGTCGCGCTGCGAGATCGACAGCGGGGAGGAGTCTCGTGCCGTGCGGTCGGTGGGCTGAGCGGTCATGCGGGAACATCCTCAACAGAATCAGCAATGGCAGGCGGGTTTGCGGGGCGCTCGGTGGCCGGTCGGCCGGTCAACGCGAAGAAGGCGTCGTCAAGACTGGGGAGACGCAGCGCGACCTCGTCGGTGGCGATACCGTCTGCGTCAAGACGACGGACGATCGCTGACAGCATGAGCGGGTCATCTGTCGGGACGGTCACTGTAACGCCGTCGGGTGCGACGACTGGCTCGGATCCGTGTATATCGCGCACGATCTGCACCAGTCGCCCTACCCGGCCAGGGTCGCTCGCCTTGACGACAAGGGTTTGAGCGCCAGTCTCGCGCTTGAGCTCCTGCGGCGTTCCCTCGGCGACGACGACGCCGTGATCGATCACGGTGATGCGGTCTGCAAGCTGATCCGCCTCCTCCAGATACTGGGTGGTGAGCAGAACCGTCATCCCGTCGCTCCGGAGCTCGCGCACGATCGACCAGAGGTCTTCGCGGCTGCGGGGGTCAAGACCAGTCGTCGGCTCGTCGAGGAACAGCACCTCAGGGCGGCCTACGAGACTCAAGGCAAGATCGATACGGCGACGCATACCTCCGGAGTAGGTCTTCACGGGACGTCCGCTGGCCTCCTGCATCCCGAATCTGTCCAGGAGGTCGTTGGCTCGGGCGCGGCTGTCGGCGGGTCGCAGGCCCAGGAGCCTGCCGATAAGAATCAAGTTCTCCTGCCCGGTCAGCTCCTCGTCAACTGACGCGTACTGTCCCGTGAGCCCGATGCGGGCCCGCACCGCCACAGGATCTCTCACAGCATCACATCCTGCGACCCGGACTGTTCCCGAGTCAGGTCGGCTCAACGTCGCCAGAATTCTGACGAGTGTCGTCTTGCCCGCGCCGTTCGGACCGAGTACGCCGAGCACTGATCCGCGAGGCACCGCAAGATCGACACCATCGAGCGCGAGCGTCTTACCGAACGTTTTGACGAGCCCTTCGGCCCGCACATCCATCTTCATATCTCTTCTCCCGGAGGCAGTTGTCGTCGGGTCTCGCAGAACCAGCTGTCCGGGGCAGGAGTCGGACATGGGGCGGACGGGTCCTGGCCCGGCCCGGTGTCGTTCTCGGGTCCAGGGGATCGGCAAAGCTATGGGGTGGCGGGGGCGGCGCGGTCCCCTGGGGTGACAGTGGGTGGTGCCCGGATTCGTCATGAGAGGGCCGCGCCGCCATGTCATCTCCCATCGGCACCGGCGGGCGCCGGCGGTGCTTGCCGGCTCGACGGTGCAGCAGGTGACCGTTTCTGCTGGTGACGGACGGCTTCCCCAGAGCTGCCCGCGACCGCGTCGCGCGTTCATTCCTTCTGCCCGATGACATTGACAGGCGCCTGGCGCAGCGCCACCCTGACCGGCAGCATGACCGAGATCACGCCTACCGCCATGGCAGTGCCGACGATAGCGGCGTAGATCCACGGTGGACCTGCAGGCACCACCGACCCGAGGAAGCCGATGGCCTGGACGATCAGGGGCAGGCCTCCCGCGACCGTGCCGAGAAGCACGGCGCACACGACCACCATGAGGGTCTCCCAGCGCATGGTGCTCAGGACCTGCCTGCGCGTGGCGCCGACCAGCCGCAGCAGCGCGAGCTCTCGACGTCTCGCGTTCGTAGCCACCACCAGGCCGTTCACGACCGCGATAATCACGTACCCCATGATCACCAGCAGACCGAGAAGGTTGACCCAGGCGGCCATCGTCGCCTCCGCCCGCGACGAGGTCGCGAACCCCGCCCGGTCCGTCGTCGTCATTGCCGGGTAGGGTGCGAGCGCCGCACTCACGCTGCCGGTCAGGTGCTCTTGCGAGGTGCCTTCGGCGCCCGCAACAAGAAGGCGGGTCGGCGGGGCCACATGCCCCTGGGCCGCGCTCTGCGGGAGCAGCGCCTCCCCCAGCCCGAGTCCGCGCTGGTAGATGGCGACGACACGGAGCCGAGCAGGCGCTCCGTCGCCGAGCCGTACGTCAATGAGGTCCCCGAGCCCGCGGCGCAGAGTCGCGCTGGTCGAGCTGTCCAGGGCGATGGCATTGCCACGGAGGTCCAGCAGCGATCCTTTCGTGACGCCGGGGTCGAGCACCTCCTGCGCGTCTTCGCCGGACAAGACTGAGGCGCTGAGCTCGGTCACCTCAACGTCATCGAAAAGACCCACGGGGACGAAGACCTTGCTGTCACTGACGCCCAGGACGCGACGGACATCGGGCGCGCCCTGCACGGCCGAGGTCACCTGGGGCGCAATCGGGTCTCCGCCGATGCCGGCGACCACCACGTCCGCCACCACGCCGTGCTCCGCCTGCGTCGCGACGGCGCTCGAGAGGGTCATCTGACTGTAGACCATCGAGAGGGTGAAGCCCACGGCGAGGACCAGTGGAATGACCACGCCGCTCATGCGACGGGTATCGGCTCGCGCGGACTCCGCTGCCATGAATCCGCTGGCCCCTATGCGTCGCACGGGAGCCGACACCAGGTGCACCACGGGCCTGAGGAGGAACGGGCCGGCGAGGGCCACGGTGATGACGAGCACGAGCGCGGCACTGCCCGTACCTGCGGCTCCCATATCGTTGTGGAGGAACAGCGGCATGGTCATGGCCATGCAGCCCAGGGCCAGTGTGATCCCGGCGGCCATGACGCGCCAGGGGCGCACCGGCCGCACAGTCGGGGCCGCGTCCCGCAAGGCGGAGACCGGGCTCATGGACGCCACGCTGTAGGTGACCAGCCACGAGGCCAGGAGGGCGCAGAGCACGACCAGTGCCACGCCGATCGCACCCGCCCACGGCGTCACGACCAGCCGGAGCGAGGCCGGCATGACTCCCAGGCTCACGAACACGTTCCGCAGCAGCGAAGCCACCCAGGTGCCAAGGGGCGCGCCGACGGCGCCCGACGCGAGGCACAGGATCCCCACCTCGGCGAAGACCATGGAGATCAGCTGCCGCGGCGTTGCGCCGAGCACGCGGAAGGCCGCGAACTCGCGCCTCCGGCTGCCGAGCACCAGATTCATCATCGAGGAGATGACGAAGAAGGAGACCAGGACGGCCACCCCGCCGAACGAGCCGGCGAGCAGAAGCAGCAGCGATCGACCGGATGCCACGTCCTGGTGCTCGGCGTCCGCCACCTGCTGACCCGTGCCGACGGCGAGTCCCTTGGGCAGGACTCTCTCCACCGCGGTTCTCACCTGCGCGGCACTCACTCCATCAGCGCCTCGCAGCAGGAGGACGTCGCCGGCATCCGGGTCGCGCACCAGCGAGTCCGCCTGCGCGTCGGTGAGGAACGCCGTGGGAGCCTCACCCGTCTCGACGTCGGCGGCGACCAGCCCTACCACGCTGTAGCCCTGCGGCACCCCGTCGACCGACGCCGTGACCGTCTGCCCGAGGCCGATGCCGCGACGACGCGCCTCATCGACCGTCAGCACCATCTCCTGCCCGGAGTCGGGCTGCCTGCCCTCGACAATATGAAAACCGCCCGCCGCCGCTGTAGACCACCTCCGGGCCTCCAGAGCCCGATCACTCGGGGAGGTCTCGGCCGCGTCGCCTGTGATCCGCATGGTGATCCGGTCGTCCATCACCGCTGAGTCGACTTCCGGCAGGGCCTCGACCTCCGCCGTGAGCGCACGAGGAACCCTTATGGTCTCGGGCAGCCGGACACCCGACAGAACATCACTGCCGGGAACGCGCATGGTCTGCTCGCCCACGACGACAGCATTGACGCGGGCATAGCGCTGCGCCTGCGTCGTCGAACGGAGACCGGACTCCACGAGATAGGAGGTCGCCGACAGCAGGGCCGCCGAGCAGACCAGCGCCACGAACGCGCCGGCGAATGCGGCCATCCGGCCGCGCACGGTGGACAGGGCGAGCGAAATCATGACCGCCGCTCCCCCAGGCGGGCCATCCGGGCCGCAATATCCTGGACCGAGGCGCCCGCCAGTCTGTCCACCAGCTGGCCATCCGCCAGGAAGAGGACCTCGTCGGCATAGGCCGCTGCGCGGGCGTCGTGCGTCACCATCACCACCGTCTGCCCCAGGCGTGAGGAGACAACAGCCAAGAGCTCCAGCACCTGCGTCCCGGTCGCCGAGTCCAAGGCGCCGGTGGGCTCATCCGCCATGAGCAGGTTGGGGCGCGCGATGAGCGCGCGCGCAATGGCCACACGCTGCTGCTGCCCGCCGGAGAGCTCACTCGGGCGCCGATGCAGCTGGTCGGCCATGCCGACCTGCTGAACCACCTCCAGCGCCCACTTCTTGTCGACGGGCCTCCCGCTCAGACGCAGCGGCAGGGTGATATTGTCCTCCACCGTGAGCGTAGGAATAAGGAGGTAGGCCTGAAAAATAAAGCCCACGTGATCGCGCCGGAATAATGTCAGGCGGCGTTCAGAATAGCCCGATAGATCCTGACCGCCGATCATGACCCGCCCCGACGTCGGGGTGTCAAGCCCCGACGCACAGTGCAGGAAGGTGCTCTTGCCGGACCCGGACGGCCCCATGACCGCGGTAAAGGTGCCGGGTTCCAGGCGCACGCTGACGCTCCGCAGCGCATGCACGTCTTCACCGGAGAGCCGATAGGTCTTGGTCACCTCCGTCAGCTCGAGCGCGGCGCCAGAGGAGAGGGCGTCGGAATTGCTGGGCAAAGGCGGTCTGTTCGGCAAGGTGGTCTCCAGGGCGAGGGCTTCACTTAATAGCACGAGCACCCTACCAAAGGACCACGGACAATCTCCGGACAGAACCGGGACTCATCTCAGAGGCTCATCATCCGCTGCCAGCGCCCACACGCCCGTGGCGCCGAGCCCCGTCGCCCGTCCTTCGTCGTACAACCAGCGGAAGTTCTCGGTGCCGAGGGCCTGGGTCAGGCGCTCGCCGAGGACGACAGGCGCCTTCCCCGACGCCGTACCGCCGCCCCGCAGCCGGTCGGCCATCCCGAGGGCGCGAGCAGCCATCTCCGGACGCCGGGTCGCCTCGAGGACCAACGCGGTCGTGTCTATGACGTCGGCGTCGAGCGTGGGATAGGCGATGCCGGCGACCCCTGCGGCCGCCTCGCGGATCGCCGCTTCGGCCAGCCTGACCTGACCGCGTTGCAGGTACAGCCGCGCCGTGACGAGCTCTATCTCGACCTTCAGGTATTCCGGGTCGGAGACCAGCCGAGCGGCCATCACCTCCCGTACCTCGGCCAACGAGGTTCCCGCTGCGCGGGTGTCCTCATCATCCAGAGCTGCGGCCATCATCCCCACATGGGCCAGGATTCGGTACTCCGCCGAGATGTTGCAGGCCTGCCCCAGTGTGCGAGACAGTACGCGTCGGCCCTCCTCTGTCCGACCGGCACGCACCAGGAGCCTTCCCAGCTCCACCTGGGCCAGTACCGTCACAACGCCCGAGCGCTCCTCCATTGTCGCACTATCGCGCAGAGCCTCGACCGCGCCGTCCAGGTCTCCGCGGCGTGAGCGGTGCCGTGCGATCAGGGTGACCATATGGCCGGCGCTCCAGTGATCGCCGATCTTATTGAACTCGGCTGCCGCCGTTTCCGCGCACTTCTCGGCGGCCTCGGTATCCCCCGCCGTCTCCGCGGCGATGGACTGGGCGGCGTGCCCGGCGGCCCTGACCCACGGCTCCTCATGGTCATGCGCTATCTCGAGCAATGAGGCGACTGCAGTAAGATCCCCCGCCAGCAGGGCGGACTTGCATGCGATCATCACCAGAGGCGGGTAGGTGCGAAGGGTGTCGGCGTCAACGCCCGACCACAGGGGCCGCCGCCCACCGGAGTCATCTTGGCCCGGGCACAGCGAGGCGACGAGGTCGAGAATGAGGACGACGCCGGTCGGGAGAGCATCTCGCGCTGGCTCCAGCTCGCGGAGCTGGCGCGAGATCTCATCGACGCGGCCGTGCATGATCCAGTACCATGACAGAGGAATCACGAACGCCACCAGGTCTTCCGCCCGGTCTAATTGGCGCATGGCTTCCACAATGTTGTCGTACTCTGCGTCCAGCCAGGCGAGCGACTCCGCCTGACAGCCGTACAGCAGGCCTCGGAAGGTGTCCTGCAGCCGATCCCGGAAGTACTCGACAGCAGAATGCGCAATGCGATCCGTTTCTCCGGCCTCGTCCAGACGGAGGAGCAGATAGCGCCGTGTCGTCTCGAGTAGCTGGTAACGGGCCTGCGTGTCGCTCGAGGACGAGATCGTAAGGAGAGACCTATCCACCAGAGACGAGAGCAGGAATGGGATCTCTTCCTGCGGTAAGTCGCCTCCGGCGCAGATATGCTCGGCGGTTTCCACCCTCGCACCTGCGGGGAACCACGCGAGCCGCCGCGCGAGTATCCGCTCGTCGGGGCTGAGAAGATCCCAGCTCCAGTCCAGGGTCGCGCGGAGGGACCGCTGTCGCGTCGAGTCAGTACGCCGAGCCGACGAGAGGAGCTGGAACATCTCGTTCAGGTGGCCGGCAATGCCCTCGATCCCCATGGACCTGGTGCGGGTGGCCGCCAGCTCGATTGAGAGTGGGAGTCCATCGAGTCGCTGGCAGACGTACTCCACGAGGGCGCGATTGCCGTCATGGATGCAGAAGCTCGGGTCCGACAGGCCGGCGAGCTGCTCGAACAGCTCGACGGCGCCACTGCTGGCGCCGCTCCCGTCGGGCAACGGGAGCGGCGGTACTCTGAGTACAGCCTCGCCCGCCACCATAAGGGGTTCCCGGCTGGTCGCCAGGATCCGCAGGTCGGGGTGCAGCGGCAGCAGCTCAGAAACCAGAGCAGCAGCGGGCTCGATCACGTGCTCGCAGTTATCGAGGATGAGCAGTGTCGGCATGTCGGACAGTGCCGAGGCGATGCGGGGAATGCAGGCCGGCGAGCGCGAGGGCGTGAGCATGCCGTGGGCGCTGAGCGCGGCGCTCACTCCCTCCTCGAGGCTGTCCCCGTCCCGCAGGGCGGCGAGCCCCACGAAGCAGATGCGCGGCGCGGGGCCGCGGTCGGACGGGCGATCAGTCGCGCGCGTCGCGTACTCGACGGCGAGACGCGTCTTCCCGACACCGCCGGTTCCCGTCAGCGTGACCAGGCGAGTGCGGTCCATGAGCTCGTCGATCAGGTGGATCTCCCGGTCGCGGGCCACCGCCCGAGTGAGGTACGGGCTCCTCCACCCCGTGGGCGTGGCCTGCTCGTCGCGCAGGATCTCCTCGTACAGCGAGGTCACCCGTCGAGCGGGGGCCACGCCGAGCTTGTCGTTCAGCGAGTGCCGCAACCTGTCGTAGGTCGTCAGTGCGGCACCTCGCTGGCCCGAATCGTGCAGCGCCCTCATGAGAAGATAGTGGGTGCGCTCACGCAACGGGAAGGCGCTCGCCAGCGACTGCAGGTCGCCAACCGCCGCCTCTGGCCCCTCAAGGCTGGACACGGCGACAAGGCGGTCCTCCTGGCCCTGCAGGTGCAGGTCCTCCAGCCGTGCCGCCTCGCGTAAGGCGAACTCCGACCTGATTCCCGAAAGAGGCGCTCCTCCCCATAGCGATAACGCCTGGACCAGCGCCTCGTTCGCCCGCGCGGGCGCGTTCTCGCGCAGAAGGCGTGCGCCCTCGGTCACCAGGTGCTCGAACCGATGCGCGTCGACGCGCATCGGTTCGATGACGAACCGGTAACCGCCGCCGTTGGGGACGGGCCCGACGGCAAGACGGTGCTTTGCGAGCCTCGATCGCGTCCGCGAGGCCAGCCGACGGAGCGTCTCGGTACCGCCGTCGGGGATATCGTCTTCCCAGATGTCGTCAAGCAGCGTCTCCGCCGGTACGACGACCCCTGCCGAAAGCGCCAGGCGCGCGACTAGCGCGGCCGTGCGCCGGCCGGACAACCGGATCGCAGTCCCGTCCGCATCGAGCACCCGTACCGGACCCAGAAGCCGGACGAAAGCGCTGTTACTCTCTTCCATCCTACACCATTCTCAAGTCATAGAAACATTGTGCTCAAGCTCCGCGGCGCAGTGACGGCCCGGCCATCGGTCGCACAGCCCGGGCTTAGGCCCGGCTTCACGAGGACGCGCCGGTCGACTTGTTCGTTCCGCCGCAGATCCGGCGCAGGTGCCGGGCGGCTACCGTGTTTCCGATCCCTGCCACTATAAGAGTGAGAACATTCTTCTCGCAAGGCATGAGGACCGATTGCTGGGGCGCGGTCCGCGTGGGCGAGGAGCCGGCGGGCCGGGGCCCGCGCGTTCGGTGCGCGCTCCTGGCGCCCTCGCCGCGTAATCTCGATCGTACCCTTCGGGCGAGTCCTCCTCGCCCTGGGCGTTGGCCGTCATGTTGTTCTCGCGCCTGGCCGATCAGTCGAGACGAGGGGCTTTGGACGTGTTGAGGTGCGGAGGCCCGCGGCCTCCGCACCTCAACAGGGCGACGGTGTCAGCCGTCAGTCGACCTGATCAGGCTGTTCGGGCGCATATCCGTCCAGTTCTTCTCGACGTAGGCCAGCGCGTCGGCGCGTGAGCTGTCGCTCAGAACCTGATCCCATCCTTCGGGCACGGGAGAGAAGGCGGGCCATAGCGAGTACTGCCCCTCGCTATTCATCAGCACGTGATAGCTGGCATTGTCGTCCTCGAACGGGTTGGTGTTATTCATGGTGAGTCACTTCCTTCTTGTAGTGGGACGGGACGGCTCGTCTCTCAGGTGCTGCCGTGCAGGCGTCTCAGCGGCCAGCCGGGTGAGAGTCTCGACATGGCTGTTGGCCAGTCGCTGGACGGTGTTCTCGCGATGACGGTTCTTCGAGTACGTCCAGCTGAATGACAGTGAACCGTCTATCAGCGCGCCGGTGATGTCGAGCAGGTTCGACCGCGCCTCCTGCGGGGCGTGGTCGAAGCCCGGGGTGGGGAGCATGCGGGCCACAACCCCGTCTCCCCGGATATCCTCGCCGAAGCGCCCGAGGTAGTTGAAGACCACGGGGGCGGGTGCGTCGGGAACGAGGCCCTGGTCGGGCGCGCCTCGCAGGTAGCGGAGGGCGCCATAGCTGATTCCCTCCGGCACCTGCCTCGTCTGCCGCTTCACGCTCGCGACGAGCTCGACCAACGTACTTGCAGGCGAGGTTTTGAGAGCGAGTGGATAGAGCGTCGTGAACCACCCCACGGTACGGGAGAGATCCACGTCTTCGAAGAGATCGTGGCGGCCGTGGCCCTCCTTCTCGATCACGATCTCCGGCTGGCCCGCCCAGCGGGTCATCACGTGGGCGAGAGCGGCGAGGAGGAGATCGTCGATCCGGCATCGGAGCACCCCGGTTGTATGACTCACAAGGTGCTCGGTCACATCCGCTGGGACTGACGCCACTACGGTGCGCTCCGACGCCACATTATGCGCTCCGTCGTTCATGTCTGTGGGAATCGAGCGGATTCGGCTCACCGTGTCGGTCCAGGCCTCGAGGTCGCTGTCGAAGGCGCCGGCGCGCGTGCAGTCGATCAGACGTCGCATCCAGGTGGGGAACGAGGTGGTTGACAGGCGTGCGGCTGTTGTGCCGCCGGCGTCGTAAAGGGTCTGAAGATCCTCCAGGACGATCTGCCAGGAGACGGCGTCCACTACCAGGTGATGGGCGCTTAAGAGAAGCTCTCGCGGACACCCGTCCTGTGCGAGGACGAAGGCCTCGAACAGCGGTCCGTTCTCGAGCCTGCTCGCACTGCGCTCTCGCCTCGCGCATTCCAGCACTGCCTCGTCGGCGGGGCGCCCACCGATCTCAACGACATGCACGAGTCCGGGGTCCACCCCGCCGTTAAGGTGCTGGTGCCAGCCATCGGCGTCCCGGTGCGCGCGTAGCCGCAACATGTCGTGATGCTCGACGAGCGCCAGCAGAGCGCTCCTCAGGCGATCGATGTCGATGCCGGAGGCCAGCTCGTAGCGCAGCGACATGTCGAAGTGCTGCGGAGCCAGTACGTGCGAGTCGAAGAACCAGTGGCTGATCGCCGACGTGCTGACGGGCCCCTCGACCTTCTCGTACTCAGTTCTCCTCGCCGAGGCGGGACGGCGCTGGTCGAGCGCGGCCGCAAGAGACTCGACAGTCTGGTAGGTGAAGAGATCCTTGGTGGTGACTTCCCAGCCGGCAGCGCGGATCTGCGACACGAGCCGGATGCTCAAGATGGAATCGCCGCCGAGGTCGAAGAAGTTATCGTGCGCCCCAACACGGCTGACCCCCAGCTGCTGCGCCCAGATGGCCGCGAGGCGCGTCTGGGTGTCCCCCTCCGGGGCGACGAACGCGGCGGTGCTGAAGGCCTCGTCGGGCGGTGGTGGAAGCAGCGCACGTACCGTCTTACCCGTGGAGCTCAGGGGGAGAGCCTCGAGAGGCACCAGCGCCTGGGGGACCATGTACTCGGGTACGACCTCGCGCAGCATCGATCGCAGCGTCACCATGTCCAGCGACGCTCCGGAATCCGGCACAACATAGCCGACCAGCCGGCGGACGCCCGGGACGTCCTCGCGCACCGCGACGGCTGCCCGGGCGACATCGGGCAGCGCTGTTAGGGCGCTCTCGACCTCGCCCAGCTCGATTCGGAAGCCTCTGACCTTGACCTGATTATCGTTTCGGCCGAGAAACTCCAGCTGCAGCTCTCCCGTCCAGCGGACAAGGTCACCTGTGCGATACATGCGAGCGCCGTCCGCACCGGGGCACGCGACGAAGCGCTCTGCGGTCAGCCGAGGCATGTTGTCGTAGCATGCCGCGACATTGGCGCCGGACAGGTACAGCTCTCCGCGGACCCCGGCGGGGACCGGCCGGAGCCGGTCGTCGAGCACATGGGCGGTGAGACCGGCCACGGGACGGCCGATGAGCGGCCTCTCCCCGTCGGTGACGCGCCACACCGTGCTGTTGACCGTGCTTTCGGTAGGCCCGTAGAAGTTGAGGACGGCCGGGATGCCGGCGGCGGCCAGCCTATGGTGCAGGGTGCTGCCGAGGGCCTCTGCGCCGACCGTGAGCACGGTCTGGCGATGGTGCCCCTCGTCGAGCAGCCCTGCGGTGACAAGCTGCTCCAGGTAGGACGGGGTGGTGTCGAAGTAGTCGATACGGGCGTCAGAGAGGTACGCGCACAGGGCCTCGGGGTCCGTCCGGGTCTCCTCGTCGATAATGTGGAGGTGATGGCCGTTCAAGAGCCACGCCAGCGGGTCCCAGGAGGCGTCGAAGGTCCAGGCCGACAGGTGCGCGGCAGTGAGCTCGCGGCCTGTGTCCGAGCGGTCGATCTCATCGAGCACCGCGATGCGGTAGGCGGTGAGCATGGCCGAGACATTGGCACGGGTGACGACGACGCCCTTCGGCTCACCCGTAGAACCCGATGTGTGGACAATGTACGCAGCATCGTCCGGCCGCGGTTCGCGCACCGGGGCAGTCGCCATGCTCGCCGTGCTCTCGTAGTCCTCAAGCGCGCGCATGGGCAGGATCGGCAGATTCTCGCCGACGAGTGCTCGCAGTTCGCGGGCGTTCACGTCCGTGAGCACGGCCCGCGCCCTGGACTGCGACAGGATGTGGCGTACGCGGTCCGCCGGGCCGGCCGGGTCGACGGGCACGTACGCCGCTCCCACCTGCAATACTGCGAAGATGCCGGTAACAGCGTCGACGGAGCGTGACAGCGCTGTCGCCACCCGGTCGCCGACGCCGATGCCCCGCGCCGATAGGGCCGCCGCCGTGCGCTGAACGCGGGCACTGAGCTCGCCGAAGGACACCGTTGCGCCGTGCGCGGTGACCGCGGGGCTGTCCGGCCGCTCGTGGGCGTTCTTCGCAAGCAGGGCCTCGGGCAGCAGCGGTGGGGCGTCTGCGCCGGCCGGGCCGGTGCCCGCTGCGAGAATCCTCTCGGTCTCCGACGGAGTCATGAGGGCGGTGTCGCGGACCAGCTTCTCCGGATGGTGCGCGAGCTCGGCCAGGACGGTGACAAGATGCTGCGCGAGCTCAGCCATGCTGCCGGGGTCGAACAGGTCGGCGTCGTACTCGACGATGCCGGTGAGCATCCCGTCGGCCTCGGCGAAGTCCACGCTGACGTCGAACAGCGAGTGGTTGCGGGAGACCGGGTACTCCTCGACCTCGACCCCCTCCAGGGCCCACCCGTCACCGGTCGGGGCGTTCTGCAGCGAGATGAGAGCCTGCACGAGCGTCGGACGCGAAGGATCCCGTGCAGGGCTGATCGCGTCGACCACGCTGTCGAACGGGATGTCAGCGTGCTGGAACGCGTCCAGGAGGCGGTCGCGGACCCTGCCGACCAGCGTCAGCAGGTCCTCGTCCTCGTCAACTGCGATACGGGGCGCGATCGTGTTGACGAAGAAGCCGACCACATTCTCCAGGCCGACGTGATCGCGGCCGGAGGTGACGGTTCCGAGGGCGATATCCTTCTGCCCCGAATGGCGCGATAGGACAAGCAGCGTCGCCGCGTACAGGACCATGAAGAGAGTGGCCCCTGATCGCTGCTCAAGATCTTGCAGACCCGCGAGGGTCGCAGCCGGGACACTGAAGGCGCAGGTATCTCCCCGGCCGGTGCGGACGCTGCGGCGGGCGTGGTCGGTCGGAAGATCCAGGGGCTCGAGACCAGCCAGCTGCTCCCGCCAGAATGCGAGGCCCGACTCATAGTCCGGCGACTTCCAGAAACGGTCCTGCCAGGCCGCGTAGTCGATGTATCGCACCGTCGCGGGCGGGAGGGCGGGCGTTTCGCGTCCGCTGCACCGCGCGTACAGCGCCATGAGATCCCGTGAGATAATCGATAGGCTCCACGCGTCCATGATGATGTGGTGCATGCCAACAGCGAGAACGTGCTTCCCGGGCGCCTCCCGGACCAGGAGGCAACGGGTGAGTGGCCCGGCGGACAGGTCGTAGGGCGCGTGCATGAATGTCTCCACCGCCTGCGAGACGGCATCCTCACGCTCATGCTCGGGCAGGTGGCTCAGATCGACGCGGTTGAGGACCGGAGCGTCAGGGGCGGGCAGGATGGTCTGCATCGGGGTGCCGTCCTCATCACTCGTGAACACCGTCCGCAGACACTGGTGCCGGTCGAGCAGCCTGCGCAGGGCCTGCTCCAGCGCCGAGGCGTTCACGCCGCGTAGCCGCAGTGCGATACCGGAGTTGTAGGAGGTGTCCTCGGGATCGTGAGTCTGGAGGAACCAGAGCCGGCGCTGGGCGGCGGAAAGGGGATAGCGGTCGGCGTCGGCGACTCGCTCGAGGACGGCTGCCGGCGCGGTGCCGGTACCATGGCGCTCCTCCAGCAGCGCTGCGAGCTCGCCGATCGTCGGGCTGTCGAAGACTCTGCGGACCGGTAGCCGGTCTCCCAGCTCTTCGGCGATCTTCGCCACCATTCGCACCGCCGTGACGGAATCGCCTCCAATACGGAAGAAGCTGCTGCGCACCCCTACGTGGTCGAGCCCCAGGAGGTCGCACCAGATTGCTGCCAGCTTCCGCTCGATGTCGGTCCGCGGCTCAGCAGGCTCTTGGCCGTCGAGCTTGGACCAGTCGACGGCCGGGAGCCTCCTCCTATCCACCTTGCCGTTGGGAGTCAGCGGCACCTCAGGAAGATCGACGAATGCGGCGGGCACCATGTAGCTCGGCAGGACGGCGGCGGCCTCGGCCGCCAAGGAGTCCGATGAGACCGTCCTCTCCTGCGAGGGGACCACATAGGCGACAAGACGCGTGCTGCCCGGCTGGCCCGTCACGGTCGCGACGGCGCGCTCGACTCCCTTGAGCGTCGCGAGCACGTTCTCGATCTCACCGAGCTCCACGCGATAGCCGCGGATCTTGATCTGGGTATCGGTGCGCCCCAGGAACTCGAGCGCGCCGTCGGGCCGTCGCCGTACGAGGTCGCCTGTGCGGTACATCCTGCTGCCGCGCGGGCCGTGCGGATCTGCGACGAAGCGTTCGGCCGTGAGGCCGGCGCGGTTCCAGTAGCCCAGGGCCAGGCCCTCGCTGCCGATGTACAGCTCGGCTGGAATGCCGTCGCTCACCGGCCGCAGCCAGCGGTCCAGCAGCTGCAGACGACACCCAGGGATCGGCTTGCCGAGCGGCGGTACATCATCGCCGGACAGTCCCTGCAAACGCCTGGAGACGGAGGCGCAGACGGTGACCTCGGTCGGGCCGTAGCCGTTGTACACGGAGCGTGTGGAGCCGAATCTCTCCACGAGCTCGCCGCTCCACGCCTCTCCCGCCAGGACCAGGGTGGTCACTCCGGCGAGGTCCTCGTCCTCCAGGGCTGCGACGAGGGCGGGAGGGATGACGGCGTGGGTCACTCCGAGGTCGGCGAGTGTGGATCGCAGTGAGGAACCGGCGAGCATCGGCGGCGGGACAACGACGAGTGCCGCCCCCCGCGTGAGCGCCATGAGGAATTCATAGATGGACGCATCGAAGCTGGGCGATGCGAACTGTAGGACTCTGGAGCCGGTGCCGATGCCCCACACGTCTCGCTGCATGGCGGACGCGGCCGCGAAGCCGCGATGGCTGAGGAGCACGCCTTTGGGACGCCCCGTGGATCCCGAGGTGTAGATCATGTAGGCGGGCTGGTCCACCCGACTGGCCGCACGAGTCGGCTCGCCCTCACCCATATGAATGCAGGCAACGTTCTGCGGGAATCGGTCGGACTGCTCCTCGCTCGTGAGCACCGCCGCCATCCGGGCGTCGGCCGTCATGTACGCCAGCCGATCGGCTGGATAGTCAGGGTCTAGAGGAACATAGACGACACCGGCGTAGAAACAGGCCAGGAAAGCCGTGATCAGCTCGGGCCCGCGCGGCAGGCAGACTCCGAGGCGGTCGCCTTTCCCCAGCCCCCGGGCCAGCAGGTGTCCCGCCAGACGCGCGGCCCTTTGGTCGAGCTGGGAGTAGGTCATCACCGTATCGGGGCCCACGACGGCCGGTGCCTCCGGCGTGTCCGCCACGTGAGCCGTGAACAGCTCCATCAGCGTGGCGGGGGCGGGGGCATCCGGCCCACACCACGCACCCGGCTCAGGGGCCCTCAGCGGCTGCTGCCGGAGAGGAGCGGTGTCCGGCGCCTGGCGCAGAACGCTGTCGAGATCATCGGCCATTCGAACAATAGTCTTCGTCTCGAACAGCCCGCGGTCGAACTCGAACGACACGTCGAGGCCGGTCTCGGACTCGACGACCTCGATCGCAATGTCGAAGACGGACTGTTTTCGCGCGACGGGAAAGCTTGACACGGAGAGGTCGCCGAGCGCGGGAGTGACAGTGCCGACGTTCTGCAGGATGAGCGCCACCTGCACGAGTGGAGGAACCGCCGGGTCGCGTTCATCGAGCACCGCGTCGACCACGAGATCGAAGGGCACCTCCACATGATCGAAGTCTGCCAGCACCTCGTCCCGCGTCCGGCGCAGGTTCTCGCGGAACGACAGGGTCTCGTCCACAGCGCCCCGCAGCGCCAGCGTATTGACGAAGAAACCCACCAGTGGCTGCAACCGGGGATCATCGCGACCCGCGGTCACGGTGCCCAGCACGACGTCGTCCTGGCGGGACCAGCGCGCCAGGACGATCCGGGTCGCCACCAGCAGCGTCATGTAGATGTTCGCATGCTCTTCCTTTGCGAGATTGCGCAGTCGGGCCGTCGTCTCGCTGTCGATGCTCATGCGGTGGTTGGCGCCGCCTGTGAGGCGCCGCTTGTGTCGCGGGTGGTCGTGCGGAAGGTCGATCACCGTCGTGGCGTGCGCCAGCTTGTCGTGCCAGTACTGCAGGGAGGCGTCGAACGCCGGTCCCGAGAGCCGTGCTCGCTGCCATGCGGCGTAGTCCGCGTACTGGAACGGCAGCTCCGGCAGGGTCTTGGCGAGGGAGTCCGCAGACATGTCGGCGTTCGCGGCCGCGGCACGGTACAGGAGGTCGAGCTCCCTCTGGAGGATACCCATCGACCAGCCGTCGGTGACGATGTGATGGATGGTGACGAGCAGGACATGATGGTCATCCCCGGTGCGGAAGAGGCAGGGTCGCCACAGCGGTCCCTCCGTGAGGTCGAACGGAGCGCCGTAGGTCTCGGCGACGGCGTCGGCCAGACGGGACCGATCCGTCTGCACGGGTGCCACGGCGACCGGGGACGGCGCGTGCACAACCTGGCGGCCCTGCCCGTCCACCTCCGTGAAGGTCGTCCGCAACGACTCGTGGCGGCGCTCCAGCGCCGTCAGGGCCCGGTCGAGCGCGGAGACGTCCAACCGGCCCCGGATCTCGAGGGCGAATCCGGAGTTGTAGTCGGTGCGGCCGGGCTCCATCTGGTCCAGCAGCCACAGACGCTGCTGGGCGTGGGAAAGTTCCAGCGGACCCGAGCGCGGCACGACGGGTATGTCGTCCTGTCGCCCTGCGCGGTTCTTGAGTCGGCGCATAACCTCCTCTTGCAGTCTGGCCCGATGGCTGTCTGTCGTCTCGCTCATGTTCCTGCTTCCTGGTAGGTGCTCGTCTGTCAGAGGCCCTTTGACAGGTGGTCCTCCACCGCCTGCGCATAGGCCTGGACCGTCTGGGCGTCGAATAGCGTTCGGGTTGGAATCGAGAGGTCCAGTGCCCGATGGATCTCGCCCGCGACCTGAATGCTCTTCACCGAATCACCGCCGATGTCGAAGAAGTTGTCGTGGCGGCCGACGCGCTTGCGGTGCAGGATCTGAGAGAAGATCTCGGCCACGAGCTCCTCGGTCGGCGTCCTCGGCTCCTCGAACCCGCTCTGCGCGGCGCTGTCCCAGTCCGGGGCGGGCAGCGCCCGGCGGTCGACCTTGCCGTTGGGGTTCAGGGGCAGGGCGGGCACTATGACGATCGCCGTCGGCACCATGTAGCCGGGCAGGATCGCCGAGAGGGCGTCGCGCATCTTCTGCGTATCGGCTTCGCTCCCGGTGTCGAGCATCACGTGCGCGACGAGAGCCTTCCCCCCGGATGGTTGCCTGAGGACCGATACGACGGCGAGCGCCACGTCTGGCAGGGACCGCAGCGCCGTCTCGACCTCGCCGAGCTCGATCCGGAAGCCGCGCAGCTTGACCTGGGAGTCGGCCCGCCCGACGAACTCGAGCCGCCCGTCCCGGTCCCACCGGACCAGGTCGCCGGTGCGGTACAGGCGAGACCCCCCGGAGAACGGATCGGCTACGAAGCGCTCACAGGTGAGGCCTGGGCCTCCGTCATAACCCAATGCGGTCCCCGCACCAGCGAGGTACAGCTCGCCCACCGCGCCCACCGCCACTTCACGCAGGCTCGCATCAAGGACCCGGGCCGTGGTGTTGTCCATCGGGACTCCGATAGGACAGTATCCCGCAGCGGCCTGCTCCCTCGTGATCGGGGTGGCAGTGGCGAACGTCGTCGTCTCCGTAGGGCCGTAGACGTGGTGCACGGCCGTTGTCGGACACGCGTCAATGACGCGAACGAATGATTGCGGATCAGCCGCCTCGCCGCCCGTCCAGACCTGGTGCAGACCCTCGAAGCAGGAGGCGTCCTCCTGCGAGAAGAGGTTGAACAGCGCCGTCGTGAGAAAAGCAGACGTGATCCTGTGCTCCGCCACCAGCTCCTTGAGGGACTGGGGCGAGAGGGCCTGCCCGGGAGCGACCACAACGGTCCCTCCTCGCAGCAGCGGAACCCAGATCTCGTAGGTCGCGGCGTCGAACGCATGGGGGGAGTGGAACAGCACTCGCTCATGCCCCTTGTCCCAGCGGTGGTCGCCGGCGAGCGAGACGACGTTCTGATTCGACACCACGACACCCTTCGGCGTCCCCGTGGAGCCGGAAGTGAACATCATGTACACGGGATGGCCCGGGAGAAGCGCCGTGGCCGGCAACGCGCTGGTGCCGCTGCCCTCGCGCACTGTCCCGTCCTCCGCCATCTCGACAACGGTCATGTCGGGCGGGAAGCGCCCCGCATCCTCCGCACTGGCAACAGCGATAGACATATCGTGCGTCCGCGCCAGCCGGGCCACGCGCTCGGCTGGGAGGGTATCGTGCAGCGGCACGTATGTCCCGCCGAGCATGAGTGTCGCGAGCATGGCGACCACGACGCAGCGGTCGCGCTTCATGGAGAGCATCACGCGCGAGCCGGGTGCCGCGCCCGCTGCCGCCAGGGCCTGAGCGGCCCGGGTCGCCCGCTCGTGCAGCTCGCGGTAGGTGAGGGCGCCGTCGGCACTCACAAGAGCGGGCGCCTCCGGGGCGCGGCGGACCTGTTCGCGGAAGAGGTCGACCACGCTGAGACGCGCTACGGGCGTGCTGCCGCCATCACTGAAGACCGCGATCCGGTCGTCGGATGCGCCGGCGACCTGTGCGAGTGGTCGTTCACCGTCTTCGACGAGCGACAGGAGGATCCTCTCAAGGTCGTCAAGGAGGCGCCGGGCGGTCCTCGGCTCGAACATCGAAGGCTCGTGCCCGAGGATCAGGCGGATCCTGTCATCGGCGTAGACGCTCAGGGCCAGGGGGTAGTTGGTGGCTTCTTCGGCGGTGACGTGGGTGATGGTGAGGTTGTGTTTGTTGTTGTGGTCGGGGTTGATGGGGTAGTTCTCGAAGACGACGAGGCTGTCGAACAGGGGTGTGTCGCCGGGGAGGTCGGCTTGGGCCTGGATGCGGTTGAGGGGGAGGTAGTCGTGCTGGCGGGCGGTGAGCTGGTGGTCCTGGAGGTTGTGCAGCCAGGTGGTGACGGGTGTGGTGGGGGTGATGGTGGTGCGTACTGGGAGGGTGTTGATGTAGATGCCGATGGCGTTCTCGATGTCTGGTTGGTCGGCGGGGCGGCCGCTGGTGGTGGCGCCGAAGATGATGTCGGTGTGTCCGCTGTGGGCGGCCAGGAGGAGTGCCCAGGCTCCCTGGATGATGGTGTTGAGGGTGAGTCGTTCTTGTCGTGCGAGGTCCTGGACGGCGGTTGTCTGGGTGGTGCTCAGTGTGGTCTCGGTGCGGCGTCGTGAGCGTGCTTCCCGTCTTGCGGTGGGGGTCTTGTCGTAGGGGAGGGGTGTGGGGGACTCGATGTTGGCGAGGGTGTTGTGCCAGTAGGCGAGTCCTTGCTGGTGGTTCTGGTGGGTGAGCCAGGCGAGGTGGTTGCGGAAGCTGGGGCGTGGTGCGGGGGTGGTGCCGGTGTAGGTGGTGAGGACGTCGTCAAGGACCAGGGGCAGGCTCCAGCCGTCGAGCAGGATGTGGTGGAAGGTCCATATGAGGGTGGTGGTGGTGTCGGTGGTGCGGACGAGGTTGAGTCGCATCAGGGGTGCGGTGGTGAGGTCGAGGGGGGTGTTCTGGTCGTTGTGGCGGAGCTGGTCGAGGTCGGTGTGGTTGGTGCGGGGGTCCTTGTGGCGCCAGTCGTGGATGGTGGCGGGGATGGTGGCGTGGGTGGTGATGGTCTGCAGCGGGGTGGTGAGGTCGTCCCAGACGGGGGCGGCGCGCAGGGCGGGGGTGGTGTTGATGACCTGCTGCCAGGCGCGTACGAGGTGGTCCGGGTCGTCGAGGCCCTCGATGGTCAGGGTGATCTGCTCCAGGTAGGCGTTGTCGCCGTTGAGCAGGGAGTGGAACAGCATGCCCTGCTGCATGGGGGTCAGGGGCCAGATGTCCTCGGTGGTGGTGGTTGCGAGGCGGTCGGTGGTGGCCTGGTCGATGTCGACCAGGGGGAAGTCGGAGGGGATCGCTCCGCCGGCTTGCTCGGACTGGCAGAACGTGACCAGTTCTTTGAGCTCCTGGGTCAGGTTGTCGGCGAGCCGCTGGATGGTCTCCGGCTTGTGCGCTGTGGAGGAGGCGAGCCAGGACAGGGCGAGCCTGTCGTCCTGATCGACGTAGGCCACGATGTCGATCAGGTGGGGCCGCTGCTCCTGGGGGTGGCACTCGTCGCCGTTGTTCAGGGCGAGGCGGGTGTGCAGCGGGCCGTCGTGGTCGAAGCGGCCGAGGTAGTTGAAGCTGACGGCGGGCGCGGGCGCGGGGACGTCGTGGTGGGTGCCGTAGCGCAGGGCGCCGTAGCCGATGCCGTGGCGGGGGACGTCGCGCAGGGTCTGCTTGGTGGTCTTGATCTGGGTGTCCCAGTCGGGGGCGTAGGCCAGGGCGAGGGGGAACATGGTGGTGAACCAGCCGACGGTGCGTGACAGGTCGACATCCTCGAAGAGGTCCTCGCGGCCGTGGCCCTCAAGATCGATGAGAAGGGTGTCGTGCTGGGTCCAGGTGCGCAGGACACGGGTGAGGGCGGCCAGGAGGAGGTCGTTGACCCGGGTGCGGTAGACGGTGGGGATCTTGCGCAGGAGGGCGCGGGTGGTGTCGGGGTCCAGGCGGACGGTGGTGGCGGCCTGGGTCGCGACGGTGCCGTTGCCGGTGCGGTCGTAGTCCCGGGGGATGGTGGTGGGGGTCTCGGCGAGACCGTGCCAGTGGTCGATCTCGTCGTCGAAGTAGCCGTCCTGGGCGGCGGTGGTGAGCCGGTGGGCCCAGTCCTGGAAGCTGGTGGTGCGGGCGCCCAGGTCGAGGGGCCTGCCGGTGGCGGCCTGCTCGTGGCAGGTGAAGAGGTCCTCGACCAGGATGCGCCAGGACACGCCGTCGACGACGAGGTGGTGGACGAGGAGGAACAGCTGGTCGGGGCCGTGACCGGTGAACAGCGCGATGCGGGCCAGCGGGCCGTCGGCGAGGCTGAGACTGGTCTGAAGACGGTGGATGCGGTGCTCGCGGGTGGCGGCGGCAGCCTGGTCGTCCAGGCCGGTCAGGTCGATGGTCTCGACCGGGATGCCGGCCTGGTCGGGCGCCAGGATGCGATGGGTGCCGTCGGGCAGGACCCGCAGGCGCAGCATGTCGTGGTGCTCGGCGAGCGCCCGGGCGATCGCGGGCAGGTGCTCGGGCTGGAAGGTGTCGGCCAGCTCGAGGCGGACCGACATGTTGAAGTGGTCGGGGCCGACGGGGTGGGTGCGGTGGAACCAGCGCATGATCGGGGTGGGCTCGACCGGGCCGACAACCGGGCCGGTGCCGGTGGCGCCCGCGGCCCCGCTCGCAGCGGCGACCTCGGCCAGGGCGGCGACGCTGGGACGGGAGAAGACCTGCTTGGTGCTGATCACCAGGCCCTCGCGGCGGGCCCGCGAGACCAGCTGGATGCTCAGGATCGAGTCCCCGCCCAGAGCGAAGAAGTCATCGTGGACGCCGACGCGCTCCAGCCCCAGGACCTCACAGAACACCGACGCCAGAATCCGCTCGACAGCGGTACGGGGCTCGACCGGATCGCCCTGCGCGCCACCGCCCCACTGCGGGGCGGGCAGCGCCCGGCGGTCGACCTTGCCGTTGACCGTCAACGGCATCGAGTCCAGCACCACCACCGCCGCCGGCACCATGTAACCCGGCAGACGACCCGCCAGCAGCTCGCGCAGCCGCGAGGAGGAGACCCCCTCCCGCCCGACGACATAGGCCACAAGAGCCGCACCCCCCGGCGCCTGCGAGGACACGACGACCACAGCATTGTGAACCCCGGGCAGGGACCGCAGCGCCGCCTCGACCTCGCCGAGCTCGATCCGGAAGCCGCGCAGCTTGACCTGGGAGTCGGCCCGCCCGACGAACTCGAGCCGGCCCTCCCGGTCCCACCGGACCAGGTCGCCGGTGCGGTACAGGCGGGACCCCCCGGAGAACGGATCAGCCACGAAACGCTCCGCAGTCAACCCCGCCCGACCCAGATAACCACGAGCCACACCCGCCCCACCCAGATACAGCTCACCCACACACCCCACCGGAACCCGACGCAACGCCCCATCCAGCACACGCGCCACCACACCATCCAACGGAACACCGATGTTCGGCTCGACGTCGGCAGTCATGGGGCTGCTCATCGTTGCGGCGATGGTCGCCTCGGTGGGTCCGTAGGCGTTGATCATGGTGCGTCCGGGGGCCCAGATCCGCACAAGCTCGGAGGAACAGGCCTCGGCGCCGACAACCAGGGTGCGCAGCTCGGGGCAGCGCCCCTTCGGCACGGTGGCCAGGATTGATGGAGGAACAAGCGCAAGGTTGACATGCTCCGCCTCCATCGTCGTGGCGAGCTCCTCGCCGACAAGAGGTCCCGGCGCGGGCATAACAAGACACGCGCCGGCGTCGAGTGCCATGAGGACCTCCATGATAGAGGCGTCGAAGCTGCTTGATGCCATCTGCAGGACCCGCCAGGAGGGGTCCGTCCCGAATCTCCTGCTCATGGAGCGGCCAAGAGAGGTAAGACCGGCATGGGTGACCGCCACGCCCTTGGGGCGGCCGGTCGAGCCCGACGTGTAGATGATGTACGCGAGATCGGTGCCGAGGACCGACGGGAAGCCGTGCCGCTCGGGACCGGCCAGCAGCTCCTCGAGCGTGATGCGCTCAGCGGCATCGCAGGCGGTCATGGCTCCAGAGCCGGTCTGACCCACGATAAGAGTGATTCCCGAGTCGCCGGCCATGTAGGCGAGCCGGTCGTTGGGGTAGCTCATGTCCAGCGGCACGTAGGTGCCTCCGGCGGCCGAGATGCCGAGCAGCGTCGCGAGCATCCAGGGGCCCCGCTCCAGGGATACGCCCACCCGCGTACCGGCCTCGACGCCGCGCCCGCGCAGGTGGGCTGCAATACGGGTCGTGCTGTCCAGCAGGCGTGCGTAGGACCAGGTCCCCTCGGGGCTGGTGACAGCGGGTGCGTCTGGACGCCGCTCGGCGTGCCGGCGCAGCATCTGGAAGAATGTACGAGCGGGAAGAGCCTCGCCGGTCTGCTCCCAGGCGCGCAGCCGCTCCTCGTCGGAGGCCGGGGCGAGGCTCAGCTGGCGGAGTGGAAGGTCCGCCCCTGACACCAGCTCCTCGACCCGCGCGCACAGCTCATCCAGCAGGCTCTGCGCCGTGCTCGCACTGAACAGGTCCGGATCGTAGCGCAGCTGCATCTTCATCCGGGAACCGTCGTAGGCCACAAGAGTGAGGGGGTAGTTGGTGGCTTCTTCGGCGGTGACGTGGGTGATGGTGAGGTTGTGTTTGTTGTTGTGGTCGGGGTTGATGGGGTAGTTCTCGAAGAC
>NZ_JONS01000024.1 GCF_000711965.1 Actinomyces israelii DSM 43320 | reverse complement strand
TATCCAGAAGTGAGGGGCAGGTTACTCACGTGTTACTCACCCGTTCGCCACTAACCCACCCCGCAAAAAACAAGGCAGACCCGTTCGACTTGCATGTGTTAAGCACGCCGCCAGCGTTCGTCCTGAGCCAGGATCAAACTCTCCAAAAAAACCAACCAACCCAAAAAAACAAGCCCCAGCCACAACCACCACCACACACCACCCCACACAGGACAGCACACAGCAGCAACCACAACCAGAAAACAAAACCACCAGACAAAACAAGCCCACCCACCAAAAAGCAGGCAAACCATGGCACAAAAAACAAGCACACTATCGAGATCTCAAACAACACACCCACAAGAGGCAACCGACCGGCCTGAGCCGACCACCGCCCCATAAGGCACCGGACTAGACTAAGCAGATTCGTCTCCGCCAGTCAAGCTCTGGACCTTGCGGCCCTCGTCACTTGCTCTCGGAAGACCGCCGCCGCGCCGGATCGCTCCGCCGCAGCCCGTCAATCTCCTCCGGTGGCGCCACCACCCGGGCTGTGACCCGACGTGGCAACGCAGAGTACTTTAACCGCCACGACGGTTCGCCCGTCAACTCGGCCCGCTATGACGTACAGCACGCAGGGGACGGCTCCGCGACTCTGTCAAGCGCTGCGATCGACCTCGGGGGCCGGCGGCAGCGCGCAACCGAGACCGCGAGGAAGATTCTTGCGGCACCGCCCTCGTCCGAGCGGCGGGGCCGGCGGTTGCCCTGCCGGCCCCGCCCCCCGCTCGACCGGTGGGGCCGTAGGGCGCATGGCCTCCGTCCGCAGCCTCGGGGCGGAGGCCCTGGCCCGACCACGGCTCGAGCCTCATGGCACCGCCCGACTGCGCGAGAACCAGGCTGGTGCCCCCCCCCGACCGGCGCAGAGTGGGTAATAGGGGGAGCCCTCGACGGGGTCGGGGACTCCCCCACGACCGGCGCAGAGTCGGATGGAGTCGGATAGATTCCGTCCTCACAACCGTTGACAGATGATCTCAGCAAGCTCGGCGGGCTTGGCGTACATCGCGCTGTGTCCGCAGTCGAGCCGGAGCCGACGGGTGCGGTCCGGGAGCAGTGCGACGTAACGACGCTGCTGGGCCGGGGTGACAGCCCGGTCATGCGTTGTGTGCACGTACGTCAGATCAATGCCATCGTCGAGCCGGTACTCGACTGGCGTTCCCAGCACGGCGCCCGGTTCTCCCACGAGCCGCGACAGTATCGTGTCCCGATCGGCAGAGCTCAGGCCGTTGCACAGGAGGAACCGGGCAACCATCTTGGGCATGACGACCCGCGGTTCTCCGATTCGCAGTGGGCGACGGACCAGATAGAGCGGTTTCGGCAGCAAGTCCCAGCAGCAATACCCCTGCGGAGGAACAAGAGCTGAGACGAACAGGATACCCGCGACTCGATCGGAGGCCCGACTGGCGGCCGCCACCGCAACGAGCCCGCCAAGCGAGTGCGCAACGATCAGCGACTTGCCAGCTGTCGCCCGTATCACTGTGTCGACCCAGTTATCGAATGTCGCCGGTATCGGAGCGGCCCCTGATCGTCCGGGAAGGTCTACAGCCACCACGTCGCAGCCCAGGAGAGGAAGAACTTTCTCCCAGCACCACGAGCCAAGCATTCCCCCGTGCACCAGCACGACACGATCATATGCCATACCGCCTCCGATCGCTCACGTCTGTCCGCCAACCCCCCTGAACCACAACGGCACCGGGGAACAGTATCAGAATCTCCGTTTCACCGCCATGCCTGAAAAGGTGATCACCGCTCGACCCGCCCCAAGGCCGCGCAGGACAAAGTTCAGCACTCACAGCCGTCGCCGCCACAAGGACCCGCGATGAGCACCGAGAAACCTAGCACGAGCGGCAGTGCGGGGCGGGGCCGGAACCCGACGGCAGAAGCCATCGAGGCGTATTCGCTCTCTGTGCGCTCACGACCCTCTGTCATCACGAACATGTGCAGGTCGAAGAGTGACGCCAGCGTGTCCCCGGGGAAGTTCAGCGGATTATCGCGGAGCATCCGCTCCACGATCAGCACCCGAGCGTCCGGACCAGACGCCCTGCGAATCGCCCGCAGCAGGGACAGGCACGTCTCGTCATTCCAGTTGTGCAGCACTCGAGACAGCACATAGACGTCGGCACCCTCCGGCATGTCGGTGAAGAAGTCGCCGCCTACCGCCACCGCCCTGTCGGCGATACCGGCCCGGTCAAAGGCTGCTGTCGCCCGCCGCGCAACGTCCGGGCGGTCGAGGAGCGTGCCACGGGCGTCCGCGTGAACCTCAAGCAGCCCCGTCAGCATGCGGCCGTCACCCCCACCGACATCGACGATATGACGAGGCGCGCCCAGCCCGGCCGCAGCGGCCAGGACCCGCCCGTGCGGCGCGCCCTCACCAATCGCCGCGGTGTACCGCGACGCCTCCTGCGCATGCTCGTCCAGATAGTCGAAAACCGGTTCACCGAATGCGGCGGCGAATGGGCTCTCTCCCGTTCGCAGTCCCGTTCCGAACTGCCTCCACGCAGAATCGAAGTACTGCTCCTCGTACAGCTCGGCCAGTCGCCGGAGGGAGGACGGATGATCGCTTACGAGCACGGCCCCGGCATCTGTCAGACGATGAGTCCCATCCGGGTCCGTAGCGAGCAGGTCCACGGCTACAAGCAGGCGAAGCAGCCTGTCCAGAGTGGGCTGATGCAGGTTCAGACGGTGCGCCAGCTCGACGCTGTCGGCGGGTTCCCGGCACAGGGCGTCGAATACTCCGGAACGCGTGGCAGATGCGACCGCGCGCGCCTTCCAGCCCCCGGTCAGCAGATCCAGGACGTGATCGCTCATCAGCGCCCCCTCCCGACGACGGCGACGAGCGCCGCCTTATCGGTCTTGCCGAGCGCCGTCACCGGGAAGGAGCCGAGAGCCCGGCACAGGTCCGGCAGCTTGTATGCGGCGACGCCCCGATCAGTGAGGAAGGCCCGCAGCTCGAGCAGGTCCGGGGCCGGACCGGTGGGGACTATGCACGCGCAGCAGCGCTCGCCGAGAACGGGATCCGGCAGACCGATAACGGCTGCCTGCCGGACAGCCGGATGGGCGAGGATGTGGCTCTCCACCTCCTGCGCCGCGATCTTCTCGCCGCCCCGGTTGATCTGGTCCTTGATCCGGCCGGTGAACTCCACAAAGCCGTGCGGCAGCAGCCTGACCAGGTCCCCGGTTCGGTAGTATCCGTCGGAGGTGAAGGAGCGACGGTTGTGCTCCGGCGCCCGGTAATAGCCTCGGATCGTGTAGGGACCGCGGGCGAGCAGCTCGCCGACCTCGCCCTCGGGGACATCGCGATCCGCTTTATCGACCACGCGAATCTCGTCTCCGGGGGAGAGTGGCCGCCCCTGGCTGAGCACCGTCATCTCGGGCGGGTCGTTATCGCGGACGAACCCGATCAGTCCCTCGGCCATGCCGAACATCTGCTGCAGGCGCACACCGAGCGCCGGCTCCACCTGCTGGGCCAGCTCGGGATCGAGCTTGCTGCCGCCGATCGCCAGCCGCCGAAGGCTGGACAGGTCGGCATCGGTGTAGGGCGCCTCATCCATCCAGAGCAGCGCCATTCCGGGCACAAGGCCCGTGTCCGTCACCCGTTCGCGAGCGATCAGCTCGAAGCACTCGACCGGATCCGGCGTGCGGGCCAGCACCATGGTGCCGCCGGCGTGGAAGGTCGCGAGCATCCCGTGGGTCAGCGGCCAGTTGTGGCCGATGGGCAGGCCCACGAGAGTCACCGTGGTCGAGTCGTACGGGATTGTCTCAGCCATCGCCCGGCCGCTGTAGGACCAGTCGTCATGGGTGCGGGGCACGAGCTTGGGCTGTCCCGTGGTCCCTCCGGAGACCAGGAACAGGGCGAGATCGCCGGAGGCCGCCCGCTCGGGCACCCCGATCGGTTCGTCATTCGCGGCCGGACCGGTGTCCAGGCGCTGATGGTGGCCGGGTTCTCCGACGACGAGTGTGCTCCGCAGCGCTGGGACCGCGGCCGCCACCTGATCGGCCAGATCCCGGTAGTCGAATCCGTTGACGACATCGGGGCAGAGGTAGGACGCCGCCTCGGTGAGCCGGCAGAAGTGTTCGATCTCGGAGCGGCGGTGGGCCTCCAGCGCGATGACGGGACGGGCTCCGACGCGCAGCAGTCCGAACAGCACCGCGACGAAGGCCGCGCTGTTGGGCAGCTGCAGGACGACATTGTCGCCGCGGGCGATGCCGTGCCGCTGCAGGCGGGCCGCAATCGCATCGGCCCGCGAGTCCAGGTCCCTGTAGGTGAGCCGGCCGTCATGAGCGACGACAGCCGTGTGCTCTCCACGACGGTCGGCCCAGGTTCTGAGCTCCTCCCCCAGCGTCCGTCCGGCCCACCAGCCTCTGCGGCGATAGCGCTGCGCGAAGTCGTCCGGCCACCCCACGAACTCATCCGCGGGCCGCTCCGGGCCGTCCTTTCGCACGTGATCAAAAACTGTCATGGGTGCGACTCCTTCCTGCAGAGGGGATTCGTGCCAGCGCCCGGCCGAGGTGGGTGAGCACCGCCTCCCGGTTCGATTCGAGGTAGAAGTGATCTCCGGCGAATCTCTTCACCTCGATATGGGCTGAGGTGTAATCCGACCAGGCCTCGGCGTCGGCCGCCGACAGCTCGGGATCGGACTCGCCGACCATGATCAGCAACGGGCAGCTCAGGGGCGGTCTCGCACGCGGGTGATACGTCTCGATCGCCCGATAGTCCGCCCGGATCATCGGCAGGAGCAGCGACATCAGCTCGAGCTGGTCGAAGGCGTCGGCATTGCGCGGATTGAGGCGCCGGAGGTCCGCGAGCAGGGCCTGGTCGCTCCTGCGATGGAGGTCCCCGGGGCGGTGCAGCGAGGGCGGCTTCTGACCGGAGATGACGGCGAGATCGGGAGGGCACCCGCGCGCCTGGAGCCCGGCCGCGACCTCGTAGCAGATCGTGCCTCCGAGGCTGTGGCCGAACAGCACCAGTCGGGCCCCGGGTCTCGGGCAAAGGGCCTCGACGAGGGGGTCGACCAGCTCCGACATGTGCGAGCGGGGCGGCTCGTTGAATCTGTCCTCGCGCCCGGGGTACTGGGCGGCATGCACCTCGACGTCGTCGGGCAGGCCGGACGACCAGCGCAGGTATCCGCCGGCCGACCCCCCGGCGTGCGGGAAACAGACCAGCTGCGCTCGCGCGCCCGGGCGGGGCTCCCGGCACCTCAGCCAGCCGTGGGAGCGCGCGGGTGCGCCGGTCACCGGGTCGCTCCGGACGCCGTTGGTGCGCTGCTGCGCTGAAGTGCGAAGAACCGGTGCCCGGCCCGGCGGAGAGGATGGTCGGTCGGCGGCAGGTCGAGGACCAGGTCCAGCTCGCGGATCCGGTCGAATGCGGCCAGCCACTGCCGGTGGGAGAGGAACGTCTCCCCGGATCGTTGCCGCTCATCGGTGGCCGCAGTCATCAGGAAGGCCTGCGACATCGCGATCCACTGCACTTCTCGAGTCGGCTCGGTGATGAGCAGCCATCCCCCTGGGGCCAGCCGCGCGGTCAGCAGCCGCAGTGAGCGATCGGTGTCCCGCGCGTTGTTGAGCACGCCTCCGGCGAGTACGACGTCGAAACCGCCGCCGACGCCCTGGTCGTCAGCGCCATCAGGGCCATCAGGGCCATCAGTGCCATCAGTGCCATCAGTGCCATCGATGTCGAATCTCCCCACACGGATAGCGGCCGCGGGGAAGCGGCCCGTCCCGAAGAGATCCTGTGCGGCCGTGAGGAAGTAGTCGCTGAGATCTGTGAACAGGTAGTCGACAGGATGGCCGTCGAGGGCGGCCAGGACCCGCTCGGTGGTGGCGCCGGTGCCGCCGCCGACTTCCAGGAGACGAAGAGGGCGGTCACCCGGCAGCGCGTCGGCCAGCTCCGAGACGAAGCCGGCCACCGCCGCGAGCTGGTATCGGCCCACCGGCGGTTCCCGGTAGAGGGCTCGGGCGACCTCGGGGCTCCCGTCGGGGAACAGGAGCGACATCGGGGACACCGCACCCCGAAGCAGCTCCGGGAGCCTGTCGGCACTGGCGCGGGCGTAGGCCAGGGTCTTGGAGCCCGTTCCCGGTCGGGGCGCGCCGTCGAGGGCGGAATCGGGTGAGAGGCTCTGCCGCCAGCCCCGCTCGACGCGATCCCACGACTCGGCGATATCGGTCGCGGCGACCGCCCGGGTGGCCCGCACCCGTTGCGCCCCTCCCCGGCCGCCGGCGCCTTCCAGGAGGCCGTGGTCCCCGAGGGCGGCCAGCCAGCGCCGCACCAGGGGACGGTACTCGGGCACGACCGGAGCCATCACCTCGCCGACGTCGACACCCGATGCGGGAATCCTCAGGGCGTGCAGCATTGTCAGCAGTGCCGCCCGATCGAGGTTGTCGGCCATCTGCAGCGCGGGCCCCAGCGCTATCCCGCTCATCTCGGCGTCCCCGGCGCGCTCGGCCCCGGTTCGCAGCCGAGCGCGGACGACGGCGGGAATCGGCTCCGCCTGCGGAGGGGCTGCGCAGGGCGCCTGGCGGCGCTCGATGCTCGCACCGAGCAAGTCGCCCGCGTCGGCGGGGACAGGCGTGTCATCGGTGCACGTGATCGTCTCCAGCGCCGACAGGTCGGTCAGCGCGCACGCCGGATCGACAAGCATGTCCCGCACGAGGCGGCCGGGCAGCTCCGCCCGGGTGACGGCCAGGCGCTCGAGGTCAGCGAGCACTCGGGCCGCGGGGGCATCGGGGTCGGGCCGGTAGACGGCCATGCTCGGGTGATCGCTCACAGGGCCACTCCTAGGACGAGGTGCTGGCCGCTCAGTGCGAGCGGGCTGTGCTGCCCGGGCAGGTCGAAGGCGACGGCGAAACCGGCGCCGGCCATCTCATGCCGCCAGGACTGCCGGTCGAGAAAGACCTCGTCCGTGGCGCGCGCGCCCTCGGGCGGGGACAGGAGGAACGCCATGGAGGTCAGCACGGCGTGCGAGTCACGAGTCGACTCCACGACTGCCAGCACACCGCCGGGTCTCAGCACCCGACGAATCCGTCGCAGGCTGCGGCCGATATCCGCGGCGTTATGGAGCACGTTGGCCGCGACGACGGCGTCGGCGGCTCCAGGCCGCAGGCCGCAGCCCTGGTCGATCAGATCGGCATCGATATTCAGGAGGCCCAGGCGCACCGCCGCCCCGAACCGCTCCTCGGCGGCAGACAGGAGCGTCGGGGAGATATCGGTCACAAGGTAGTCGGCCTCGGTCTCTCGCAGCGCATCGAGCACGGCCGCCGTGCAGACGCCCGCACCGGCCCCCAGCTCGACGACCCGCAGGCGGCGTCCGAGCGGCCCCGCCGAGGCGACCCGGCTGACGGCGTCCGCGAGCGCGGCGTTCAGGTACCGGCTGGCGACGTTGTCCTGGTAGGCGGCGAGTGCCGGCACAATATCCCGGCCTGCGAAGAGAATCTCCTCGATTGTCGTCCTGTCGCGAATCAGCTGGCCGAGACGAGCCGCTATATCGCCGTGGAGCCGGGCCATCAGCGGATCGAAGCCGAGGCGCGCATACGCCTCGGCGAGCGCTCTTCCGCTCACCGCGGCGGGCTCCGCACTCACCGACAGCGATCCCCCCTCATCCGTCCGCAATACGCCGCTGTCGACCAGAGCGGCCAGCCAGCGACGCACCAGCCAGGCGTGTCGGGGACTGGTATCCAGCGCTGCGACCGCCTCGGGCAGCGAGGCCGCCGGCAGCGCCGGCAGGACCGCCTCATACATGGCGGCGCGGCTGAACGCGTCGGTGACGGCGGTCGCCTGCGCCAGTCCGTCGACCTGCTGGGGGTCGACGGCGGCGCTTCCGGCAGCATCGGCCGTCTGCCGAGCGAGCTCGGCGAAGGGGGCCGGCAGGACCTTCTCGCAGGGGCCCGCGAAAAGATCGGCGGCATGCACCAGCCGAGGGGATCCGGACGGCCTGGGGGCGGAGGGGGCCTCTGCGTCGTGGCGGCATCCGGTCAGCTGGTCGGCCAGCCGGCACAACGACATCTCCTTCTGCGCCCGGCCGAGCGCCGCAGCCGTGGACTCGGGGGCGCGGAGCTCGGCCCGAACCGCCTCTCGCAGGTCCTCGGCGGGATCCGTGGGTGCCGCAACCGGCGCCACCGGCTCCGCGGCGCCCTGGAGCGGCTGCCAGAGCGCCGGGCCGTGGGGCCCGGGCAGAATGAGCTCGCCCGCCGCGCACAGCAGGGTGATCCGCAGGACCTGACGCTGCTCCACCCTGATCCGCAGTCGGGCGGGGCCGATCGTGCCCGAGCAGGTGCCGGATGAGGGATTGCGTTCGCCCAGGCGGATCCGGCCGAGGGCATCGTTGATCATGTGCAGGAGCCCGTAGATCTGATCGGCGTCGGCGGAGGCCTCCACAGCGGCGACCGGGCCGAGGCCGCGCAGCGCGCCCGCGGCGAGGACGAAGTGCCCGACAGCAGCCAGGCGGCGCCCCGGATCGGCGATCCGGACCGGGACGCCGGGGGCCCGGGCCGCCCGGAGCACCTGCGCGTAGTCCTTCGCCCGGACCGGCGGCTGGAGAACGACGAGGGATGCCGACTCGCAGGCGCCGTCGGGCAGCTCGGGCGCGGCGCCCGGCGCCACCCAGATCAGCCCGGCGTCGGGGGCGAACCGGTATCCCGCGTCCCGGAGCATCGCGGCGGTGGGGGCCGGCAGCTCGCCGACGACCCGCAGCCGGTGATCGTGCACCGCCATCACAGCTCCCCCTCCTCAGCGGGATCCACCAGCTCAACGGGGCCGTCGACGACGCGGACCTCGACACCTGGAGCCGCGCACACGCGGTCGATGGTGCGTGCGGGATCGAGTATCTCCGCGGCGTAGTGCAGGCCCGGCGGAACCTCACCGGCGAGCACCGCCTGTGCCGCGGCCGCTGTCGCGGCCCCCGCGAGCGCGCCCGTTCCCGGTCCGCGGAGCAGCCCGCTGCGAATGCGCGGCGGCTCGCCCCGGGCGCCGCCGGGGCCGCGCACCTCGGCCAGCAGCGCGGCCGCCGGCCTGCGGGCCGACATGTCGATCCTGCTGGCCAGGCACAGCGCCTCACGGGCCTCGCCGCGCTCCAGCGCGTGCAGCCGGTCGAGGACGCCTGCGACCCGCCCCTGCGCCATGAGCGTGTGCCACGTGCCATCGACCAGCTCCAGCTGGGTCGCCAGACGCTCCGCCTCGGTCGTCAGCACGGGAAGGTCGGTGAAGAGCCCATCGATGCCCGGCACGGCGACCGGGTCCGACGAGCGGCGCATGGCGCGCGGAACCCGTCGCCCGTTGCGCCAGGCCGCCAGCGGCTCGGTCAGCTTCCGGGCGGTCCCTTCGAGGTAGTCCTCCGCCGCGGCCCGGGTGAACAGGTCGACGACGGCGAACCACACGACGAGCGACACCGCGCGCTCCAGGGGTGAGGCCAGCAACCGGGGCAGGATCCCCGTCAGCCCGGGCTGCATGCCGCACGACAGGACATCGATGCGCCCTTTCTCGGCCGGCGGGTCTCCGCCCGGCCCTGTCAGGAATGCGTGCAGCGGTTCGTCGCCGGCGGCATCGACGAGGTCGGCGCCGGCTGCGCGGGCTGCGCGCGCGACCGGCCGGCCGACCTCGCACGACGGGCCCGCCGCGTTGACCAGGACCCGGCACCTGCTCGCGAACTTCAGTAGGGACCGCTCGTCGGCGGCGTCGACCGCCATCGCGCAGCCGACGCCGTCGAGGTCATGGGCGAGCACCCGCCGCGCACGGCGGATGTCGCGGCTGCCGAGGCATATGGGGTCCGCCCCCGCCCGGTGCAGGAGCCGCGCGGCGTGCGTGCCGACATCGCCGGAGGCGCCGAGCACACCGACGGCGATATCGCTCACTGCTCTGCCCTCACAGCGCGCCCGAGAAGCTCTGCGACCCGGAATACATGCGGTTCCTCGATGCAGGAGAGATGGTGGCCGTCAATGTCGATCACGGTGAGTTCCCCCAGACAGGTCCGCGTCCAGTAGGGGACCGCCAGGTCCTCCATTCCCGAGATGATCCCGAAGGACTGGCGCTGCGAGGCGCGCAGCAGCGTCATACTGCCCAGGTAGGGGTCCAGGTCGACGGTGGACCCCAGCAGACTGTGCCTGAACACCCGGTACAGGGCCGGGACGAGCTCCGGCTCGACGTCGGTGGACGCCTTCGCCGCGGCCGCCTGCGCGTATGCGGCCAGACGGCGCTCCTGCGGGACGGCCGAGCGCTCGGCGAAGGCGGCGGCCACCGCGTCCAGTCCCGGGTCGCCGCCGACCTCGGCGAGGGCCCCGGCCGGGACGTGGCCGGAGCTCTGCCCCTGGATCTGCATGAAGGCGCGGAATACGTCTGCGGAGTCGACGCCGCCCAGCACCACCTCGCCCGGGTCGAGCCTGAGATTGGGGACGAACACCGCCTCCAGAGCCAGCTCGTCATCGGTGGACACGAGCATCGGCACGCTGTCGATCAGGGTGAGGTCGGCGACCGGCAGGCCCGATTCCAGCATCCGGCGGGCCACCTCCACCGCCAGCAGCCCGCCGAGGGAGTGACCCACCAGCTGGAACTGGTTCGCCGGCTGGGACATCAGTCTGTCCGTGTAGTCGTCGGCCAGCCGGGAGACGAGCTCCGCCGGGTCCTGGGCGCAGTACTGGTCCCAGTCCGCGACGGCGATGCCGACAACGGGACCGAGCCGCTGCTCGGCCAGGAGCCCTCCCAGTGTCTGGAAGGTGTCCAGGGTCCCCAGGGCGGCGTGGAAGATGACTCTGAGCGGCCCCTGGCCGCCGTCGCCGAACGGGACCAGGAGCGCGTTGCTGCCCTCCGCCCTGACGCCCGCCTCGGGGCGGGCCGGCGCGGGACGGCGCCTGTGCTCGGCCGCCGATTCCGCGGCGGACGCCTCTGGAGCGGGATCCGGGCGCATCGGCGTGCGTATCAGCGCGCACAGCGCGGCCAGGGTCGGTTCGTTGAGCATGGTCCGGAGCAGGACATCGAACTCAACGGCCTCCGCCTCCGGGATCTCCTCCCTGATCCGGCCGGCGACGCGCGCCATGATCAGCGAGTCGGCGCCGAGATCGAAGAAGCTGTCGTGCCGTCCGAGCCCGTCTCGCCGCAGCGCGCTCGACCAGAGTGCCGCAACCCGTTCCTCGAGCTCGTCGGCCGGTCCGTCTGCCGCCGCATCGAGGCTCGCGGTCGGGCTCACGGCCCAGCCGGCCAGGGCGGCACGGTCGACCTTGCCGTTTCTCGTGAGGGGGATCTCGGGCACGACCTGGATCTGCGCGGGGACCATGTAGTCGGGAAGGTTCTCCGACAGGCGGGCGATCAGCGCATCGGGCCGCAGCGGCGCCAGCCCCGGTGCGGCCATGAGCACGAACGCCGTCATCCCCAGCGGTTCCGGAGCGCTCAGCTCGGCGATCAGCCGCGCGTCCGCGCCGGCGATGGTCTTCCGCCACTCCGGGGCGCTCAGGAGCGGCACCTCGCCGTTGTCGAGGTCGCCGTCGTGCGGAGTCATGAGGAACCCCTGGGTGAGGAGGATCTGCGGCTGCGGGGCGACAGGCTCGGTGAGCACCAGGACGCCGCCGGGCATGAGCATCGACACGGCCCGGGCGAGCGCGTCCGCCGGATCCCGGGTGGAGCCGAGCACTCCGGCGGCGATGACGATATCGGCGGTGGCGGGCGCATAGCCCTGCTCGCGCAGATCCTCGTTCAGGTCCAGTCGCGCCGTGCGGATCCGGGAGCCGAATCGGGTGGCGGCTTCGGACAGGAGCAGCGGGGAGATATCGGTGAAGAGGTAGTCCACGTCGAATCCGGCGAGAACCGGGAGCACCGATTCCGTCGTCGATCCCGTGCCCGCGCCGACCTCGATCACCCGCACGGGCGCAGAGCCCGCAGAGCCCGCAGAGCCGCCTGCCGCCCGGTTGGCCGCAGCACGGTGCGCGGCGACGGCGACGGCCTGGTTGAGCCAGCGCATGGTGATGTCGTCGCGGTAGATCGCGTGGGCGATTTCCAACGGGTCGTCGCTGTCCGATCCCTGCGGGAACAGGAGCTCACTGGGACTTGCCTCGCCGCTGAGCAGCTGCGGGAGGTGTTCCGCGCACGCGAGCTGGTAGTCCAGGAGGCCCTGGGTGCACAGGCCGGACCGGACGGACTGCGCCACCTGCGCCCAGTCCGCATCGAGCCGGCGCACCAGAGTGAAGCCGGATCCGGAGCGCTCCAGGACTCCGTTATCGACGAGCGCATCCACCCAGCGTCGGACCAGCCACCGGTACTGCGCCGCCGGGTGGACAGTCTCAACGATCTCGTCGATGGTGTGCCTGCACCCGACCGCGGGGAACAGTCCGCGGGCCTGGAGCGCGCTCAGCAGGGACCCGAGTGCGGCGGAGCGCACCGAGCCGACGTACCGGGCCAGGGCCTCCGGCTCCGTCTGCGGCGCGGTCCGATCAACCGTTCGAGTGACCGCCTCCGCATACCGTCGGACGGCCTCGAGGTCCGGCTCGCGCGGCTGCGGCTGAGCGAAGCCGAGCAGCATGCCCTCTCCGGAGGGATGCCGGGCGATGGTGACGACGGCGTCCTGGACCCCGGGCGCGTCGCGCAGCACCGCCTCTACCTCGCCGAGCTCGATCCGGTGCCCGCGGATCTTGACCTGGGTGTCCTCACGTCCGAGGAACTCGATGTCCCCACCGGGCAGGTAGCGGCCCAGGTCCCCTGTGAGATAGGTCCGTTCGCCGTCCAGGTCGGGGAATCGCTCGGCGGTGAGCGAGGGGTCGTTGAGGTAGCCGCGGGCGAGTCCCGCTCCGGTGATGCACAGCTCACCGGGCGCCCACACAGGGGCGTCCCGGCCCGCCGTGTCGATGGCTCTGAAGCCCTGGTTGGACAGCGGTCTGCCGTACGGGATGCCGGCGGCGCCGGCGGGCACCGGCCTGTCCACCACATAATGGATCGACCAGATCGCCGCCTCGGTGGCGCCGCCGAGAGCGACGAGGACGGACTCGGGGGCCAGCGCACGCACTCGTTCCGACAGGGGCACCGGAATCCAGTCGCCGGAGAGCAGCACGAGCCGCAACGACCCCAGTGCGTCCGGCCGGGTCTGCACGTGGTCCACCAGCATCTGCATCTGGGCCGGGACGCTGTTCCAGAGCGTGACGCCGTGCTCGGCCACCAGGCTCGCCCAGTGCGAGGGGTCGGATCGCCGCTCCGCCTTGGGGAGAACGAGTGCACCGCCCACCGACAGTGGCCCGAAGATGTCGAACACGGACAGGTCGAAGCCGAGCTGAGCCACGCCGAGCACCCGGTCGGCGGCGCTCACGCCGAAACGGGCGTTCATGTCCGCGACAGTGTTCCAGGCGGCCGCGTGGCTGATCATCACGCCTTTGGGATCGCCGGTGGATCCGGAGGTGAAGATCACATAGGCGAGCGCGTCGGGGGCGGTGGCATGTGCTGCGTCGATGACGTCCGCGATTCGGGGGACCGTGTGGGGAGCCGTCACAGTGATCGGAGTCGTCACCGAGGTGTCGATCTCGATCCGGCTCTGCGTGAGTGACACGCGTGCACCCGCCGCCAGCAGCATCCGGTTCCGGCGTGCGAGCGGTGAGGTGGTATCGATCGGAAGGTAGACGCCGCCCGCGAGGAGCACCGCCAGGACCGCGACGATCTGCTCGACGCCCTTGTCCATGACGATTCCGACGCTGTCGCCCGGCTGGACCCCGGCCTCCCGCAGCTGCTCGGAGACCCGCCCGGCCCAGCCGATGAGCTCGGCGTAGGTCAGCGCGCCCTCCGGGAAGATCACCGCCGGCGCGTCCGGTGTGCGCGACGCCCGGTCGAGCACGGCCGCATGGAGCGGCGCCGAGCCGATCGGCGCCGCGGTGGCGTTGGCCTGCTGCCGCTCGGTCTGCTGCCACTGCGGCAGCGGGACCAGGTCGGGGCCGCTGACGGGCTCCTCCCAGGCCGGGTCCTCGCCGAGCCGTGTCAGGAGGTCGAGCAGGGCGTCGGCTAGATCCGCGACGAGTCCGTCCGGCAGCGCCCCGGCGCGGGTGTCGAGGTCGATCCGCAGTCCGTCCTCGTCGTCCGTGACCTGGCAATCGAGGGTGACCTGCGGCGTCTGGGTCAGTCCGGCTCCCTGCTGGCCTGCACCGGTCCTCGCCGCCGGGCCGACGCCGATGCCGCTGGTGAACACGACCGGCATGACGGCCGCGTCCCTGCCTCTGCGCCGCGCGAGCTCCCGCAGCACCTCGACGCCGGAGAAGAGCCTCCTGCCGAGGTCGTCGGCCAGGCGGCCCTGAAGCGCGGCAGCCTGGTCGGCGAACGAGGAATGGCCCGGGTCGTCGACGGCGAGCAGGCTGACCGAGGTGAAGTCGCCCACGAGCAGCCGGACGTCGGGGTGCAGGTCGAGCCGGTTCAGGAGCGTCAGATTGAGTGTGAACGCGGGTCTCCTGCTCCACCGCTGCAGCACGGCGGCGTAGGCGCCGAGGACGGCGCCCGCCGGCGTAATGCTGTGCCGTTGAGCGGCTCTTGAGAGGGCCTGCCAGTGCGGGGACGGCAGCCGCCGGTGATGTCGGACGAATCGCGGCTCCCGGTCTCCTGCGGGCGAGTAGCTCAGCTCGGGCGCCGGGGGCAGGGAGTCCACGCGATCGAGCCAGTAGCGCCGGTCGCGGCGGTAGCGGCCGCCGTCCCGGAGCCGGCGCTCGGCGAGGATGTAGTCGCGGAACGTGATCGCCGGCTCCGGAAGCTCGGCATCCGGGTCCGAGACCAGCGTTTCCAGCTCGCGCATGAGCAGCGCGGCGCTGCTCCAGTCGGCGATCAGACCGTCGAACGAGATGTGGAGAATGTCGTCCTCGCGGGTACGGGTGATCCTCAGGTCGAACAGCGGCCAGCTGGACGGATCGCTCATCTTGTGGTCGAGCTCTGCCCGGACGGCGGCCAACGCGGGCGCCTGCTCCGCCGCTGGGGCCTCACGCAGATCGATCACGGGGATCTTATATTCATCGACTTCCGGCAGCACCTGCTGGTAGCCGTCGGGAGACACCACGCAGCGCAGCATGTCGTGCCGTCTGATCAGTCGGTTCCACGCATATTCCGCCCGCTGCGGGTCGAGCTCCGGGTAATGAACCTCGGCGAAGCTGTGGCAGCCCACTTCTCCCAGCCCGGAGGCATCGTAGCGTCCCAGCAGGTAGGCCGACTGGACGTCGGTCAGCGGGAAGGGCTCGTAGCGGCCATCCGGGTCCGGGTGCACCTGCCCCGCGGCGGCCGCCTCGCGCAGCGCGACGATCACCTGCTCGCGGGCGGCGCGCAGCGCCGCCCTGTGCGCCTCGGTCAACGCGCCCTTCGGTCCTCTGAACCGGATCCGGCCGTTGTCCTCCCACAGCTCGACCCCGGCGTCCTCAAGCTCGGCGATCAGGCTGACGGGATCAACGGGATCGACATGACTGAATGTATCGGTTGTCATAGCGGACGAGCTCCTAACGGCTCGGTGTACCCTTGCGACGTGTCCGCAGGAGGACGCGCTGAGGGAAGTGGTCCTGGGGATGAATGACGTGATGAAGGTCGTGGTCGCCGGAACCTCATTCGGGCGGATCTATCTCGATGCGGTCCGCTCCGACCCGGACCTGGCACTGGCCGGCATCCTGGGCCGGGGGAGCCGCACGACTCGCGCCTTGGCCGAGCAGCACGACGTCCCGATGCTGACATCGGTCGCCGATGTCGGCGACGACGTCGATATGGCGTGCGTCGTGATCGGCTCGGCCGTCAACGGGGGCCCCGGGGCGGAGATCGCTCAGGCCTTCCTGCGACGGGGGATCCACGTGCTGCAGGAGCATCCGCTGCATCCCGCAGAGATCGTCGAGTGCTTGCGAGCCGCGCGGCAGGGCGGCGCCGTGCACCATGTGAGCACGCTCTACCCCGACGTCGAGCCCGTGCGCTGCTTCCTGGCCGCGGCGCAGCGCCTGCGGGAGCAGCAGCCGGTGCTGTTCGTCGACGCGGCGTGCAGCAGTCAGGTCCTGTACCCGCTGCTCGACATGATCGGTCGCGCGCTGGGCGGTGTACGGCCGTGGGCCTTCGCAGAACCGACGGCGGCTGATGCGGAGGTGACCCGCGCCTGCCGGAGCGAGCAGCCCTTCCAATCGGTGCAGGCGGCGATCGCCGGCGTGCCGGTCGCCCTGCGGGTGCAGAACCAGATCAACCCGGCCGACCGCGACAACCACGCGCTGCTGCTGCACCGGCTCGCGCTCGGCTTCGAGGGCGGGGTGCTGACTCTGGCCGACAGCCACGGTCCGGTGCTGTGGAACCCCCGGATGTATGCGCCCCGCGACGAGGAGGGGCGTCTGGTGCTGGACGGGCCTGCGAACCCGCGGCTGGACGCCGCCAGCACGAGACTGCTGGGCGACTGGCGCACCCGGACCTACCGGGAGGTCTTCACACAGGTGTGGCCGGACGCCGTCGGCGCGGCGCTGCGGAGGCTGCGCGAGGAGATCGCCGCAGAGCCCTCCCAGCGCACGACGGCGCAGCGGGGCCTGGCGGTGTCCCGAGTCTGGGCCGACCTCACGGCACGGCTGGGACCCCCTCAGCTCATCGACTCCGCGGCGCCGCAGCCGGTCAGCCCGATCTGACCCGCACCTCACAGCTCACCCTCCTCCATGTCATCCTCCTGGGGAGGGGTCATCGCCTGCGCGCATCCGGCCACTGTCGGGGCGGCGAAGAACGCCCTCAGCGACAGGCTCGCCCCCAGGCGGCGCTCAGCCAGATCGGCCAGCCTGGTCGCCGCCAGCGAGTCCCCACCGAGCACGAAGAAGTTGGCGGCCCGATCAGCCACCTCAACACCGAGGAGCTCGCTCCACAGGTCGGACACCGCGCGCTCGACGCCGGGACGCGGGCGACCCGGCTCGACCCGGGGCTCTGCCGCGGTCGTGCGGCCGCTCGGCCCCGCACCGGCGACCGGGCGGGCGATGTCCAGGGGCCGCGACCAGTCGTCGTCGGCAATCGCCGCCACGCGCGCGGTGAACGCGGCGAACATCTCATCGAGCACGGCCGGGTCGAACAGCTGCTTGACCGCGTCCCAGCGCATCAGCAGCCGGCCGTCGGCCTCCCCGACCTGGCAGTCGATCCAGACCTGCGGAGTCTGGGAGATCCCCCAGGTCTCGACGGCGAACGGTGCCGCGGCCGGCCCGGAGGCGCCGACGCCGAGCATGCTGGTGAAGACCACCGGCATGGCGGTCGCCGCCCCGGCGCTCCGGCGGGCTAGCTCCCTGAGCGCCCACACCGCCGGGACCTCGCTGTGGTCGAGCCCCTCGGCGACGTCCTCCTGCAGGGCGGTCGCGGACGCCCGCCTGTCCGGCCCGCTGTGGTAGGCGGCCAGGAGCAGGGAGGTGAAGTCGCCGAGGACGCGATCGATATGCGGGTGCACCTCGCGCCGGTCGAACAGCGTCATGGTCAGCGTCAGGTCGGGTCGGCCGCTCCAGGCCGCGAGGATCTCGCAGTACGCGGCGGCCAGCGCCACGGACGGGGTGATCCGGCTGCGTCGGGCCGCCTCCCGCAGCCCGCCCCAGGTGCCGGCGTCGAGCTCCGCCCCGCGGCGGACGAAATGCGGTTTGCCGATGTCGGCCGGGTCCGCTGCGAGCGGCAGCCGGGGGGCCGGCGGCAGCTGCGGCAGTCGGGCGCTCCAGTACCGGCGGGCCCCCTCGAGCTGCGGCGGCGTGGGCCGCATCGCCGTGACGTAGTCCCGGAAGGTGATCCCGATGGGCGGAAGCGCAGCCTCCGGGTCCGAGTACAGGACGTCCAGCTCCGCACGAAGGGTCATCAGGCTCAGCGCGTCCAGCAGCACATTGTCGAAGCTGAGACCGATCCGGGTCCCGTCGTCGGTCGGACACGCCCGGACGTCGAACAATGGCCACCGCGTCGGGTCGAGGACCTGGTCCGCCATCTGCTCCCGCAGCTGCTCGGGGCTCTCGAGCCTCCTGATCTTGAACCGCGGCACCTTTGGAAGCACCCTCTGCATGCCGTCCTCCGTGAAGACGGTTCGCAGCGTGTCGTGACGGGCGATCAGCCGGTTCCAAGCCGTGGTGAGCCGGTCCAGGTCGATGTCGTCCCCGTCGAGCTCGGTGTAGAAGTGGCACCCGACCCCGCCGAGGGTGAAGCGGTCGGAGCGTCCTACCAGGTAGGCGCGCTGCACCTCGGTCGGGGGGAAGGGCTCGTAGCGCTCCTCGGGGCGGGAGGTCACCGCCATTGCCCCGGCGTGCTCCGCAGCGCCGTCGCCCGGGGTCAGCAGGGCCGCGAACTCCGACAGCTCCGGACTGCCGAACAGCCCGCTCAGGGTGGCGCCGGTGTAGTGACGACGACGCAGCTCGGCAATGAGCCTGGTGGCGATGAGCGAGTCCCCGCCCAGGCTGAAGAAGTCGTCGCCGCGCAGCACGGTCGGGGTGTCGAGCAGCGTCGCCCACAGGTCGGCGACCTCGGCCTCGACCGGTCCCCGAGGGGGCAGGCGCGCGGGCTCCGCCGCGTGGCCCTCCGCCCGCCGGCGCAGCGCGGCGCGGTCGACCTTGCCGTTGCGGGTCAACGGCATCTCGTCGACCGGCACGATCACCGCCGGTATCGCGTACGGGGCGAGCCGCCGGCTCAGGTGCTCCTTCACACGGCCCGGCTCTGCCGACGCGGGGGCGATGAATCCGACCAGTCGCCGATTCGTGCGGGTACCAGGCGCCACCACGACCGCCTGGTGCACCTGCGGCGCCGACTCCAGCGCGGCCTCGATCTCGCCCAGCTCGATGCGATGGCCGCGTATCTTGACCTGGGTGTCGACTCGTCCCAGGAGCTCCAGCGTGCCGTCGGGCCAGTAGCGGCCCCGGTCGCCGGTCCGGTACCACCGGTCCGCACCGGTGCGGACGAAGCGGTCCGCGGTCAGCTCCTCATCGCCGCGATAGCCGACGGCGACTCCCGCACCGCCGATCCACAGCTCGCCGGCGACCCAGTCCGGACAGTCCTCGCCCGTGTCGTTGACCACGCGGAACCGCTGGCCGCGCAGCGGCCGCCCGTAGGGGATCGCCGGCCAACCCGGCTGCACCCGGTCCCCCGGGAAGAAGTTCGACCAGATCGCCGCCTCCGTGGCGCCGCCGAGCACCTGAAGTCTGCAGCGATCATCCGAGGCCGCGCGGAGCCGGGCGGGCAGGTCGACGGCCGCCCAGTCCCCGGAGACCAGCGCGAGTCGCAGGTCCTCCGGCAGGGGCCGCTGTTGGCAGGCCGCCAGCAGCATCTCCAGCAGCATCGGCACCGAGTTCCACACGGTCACCCGATGCCGGTCGCAGAGCCGAGCCCAGGCCTGAGCGTCCCTGACGTCCTCCTCGGAGACCACGACCAGCGAGCCGCCGCAGCCGAGCATGCCGAAGACGTCGAACACCGAGAGGTCGAACTCCAGCGCGGACACCGCCAGTACGCGATCCGCGCACCCCACGCCCCAGCGCTGCACGACGTCGTCAACAGTGTTCCAGGCGGCCCGGTGCGACACCTCCACGCCCTTCGGCTCACCGGTCGAACCGGAGGTGAAGATCACATAGGCGACTGCAGCCGGATCGCACTCGACCGGCTCGGGCAGGGGCTGCCCCGTCAGCGCCTCGGCGGTTGTCAGCGCCGACTCGTGATCGAGCAGGCCGGTCCGGCTCTCAGCGCAGGTGATGAGGGTCTGCGCGCGCTCCAGCACCAGGGAGCGGCGGTGCGGCGGCTGATCCAGCCCGACCGGGACGTACGCCCCGCCGATCGCAAGGACTCCGAGGACCGCGGCGATGCGCGCCGCGCCGCGCGGCATGGTGATTGCGACCGCATCGCCCGGCCGGACTCCCCGACGGCGCAGCGCCGCGCCGAACCTGAGCGCCTGGTCGGCGAGGTCCCCGTAGCTCAGCTCGCGCCCCCCGCAGATCACCGCAGTGCGGTCCGGATCCGTCCGAGCGTGCTCGAAGAACGCCCGATGCAGCAGTCCGCCGGCGGCGGGCTCCCCGGTCGCATTGGCGGCCGCACGGACCCGCTGCTGCCCGCCGGGGAGCTCGATAATGACCGGCTGCCCCCAGTCCGAGTCCGGCAGCCGATTGAGCAGCGCCACATAACTGTCGAAGATCCCATCCAGGACACCGGGCGGGAACAGCTCCTCCACCGCGTCCAGTGCGAGATGCAGGCCATCGGGGTACTCGTTGATCTGATGGTCGAGCCACACCTGGGGCGTCTGGGTGATCATGAACCCCGGCTTGCCGAATGCCTGCCGAACGGAGTCGGTGATCAGCTCGTTGCCGAGGTTGCATGCGAAGACCGCCGCCCCGCTGCTGGCCTCGCCGTACCGGCTGAGGTCCCGCAGCACCTCCACGCCCGAGTAGGCGGTGTGCTCGGCGGCGTCGCGGAAGCTGCGCTGCAGGCCCCGCGCCCGGTCGCCGAATCCGGCGGTCTCCGTCAGGTCCACGGGGAGCAGCAGCAGGTCGGTGAAGTCCGCGACCAGGCGGGCGACGTCGGGGTGCAGCGACTCGTCTCGCGCGAATACGGGAAGATTGAGCACAAATCGGCGCTGCGAGCTCCACCGGCCGAGCACCTCGCCGTACGCGGCCGCCAGCACCATCGCCGGAGTGACTCCGGCGGCCCGCGCCTTCCCGGTCACGGCGTCCCACGCCGAGCGCGGCAGCCACGACTCGCGGCGAACGAATCGGGGACGTCCCACCCGGGCCGGGTCGACGGCCAGCGGAAGCTGCGGAGGTCCGGGAAGATCCGCGGTCCGTTCCCGCCACCACTCATGATCCCGATCGCGATCGATGCGCAGGCGCTCCAGGTGCCGGCGCTGGTACTCGGCGAACGTGAGCCGCAGAGGGGCGAGCGGCTGGTCGGGTCTCAGGTAGAGGGCGGCCAGGTCGTCGAGCAGGATGCGCAGACCGACCACGTCAGCCGCCAGGAAATCGACCTCGACGTGGAGGCGCGAGCCTCCGTCCTCGAATCGGCTCAGCTGAAGGTCGAAGAGCTCGCCGCGGGAGGCATCCAGGAGGCGGTGCGACAGACGCTCCCGCAGGCGGAGCGAGTCGTCCGGGCGCCCGATCCTGTGGACGGTGACGCCCGGCCAGGCATCCTGATCGCTGATCGACTGGGTGCCGTCGTCAAGGAAGCGGGCGCGCAGCATCTCGTGCCGGGCCGCCAGCGCCCGACCCGCCGCCTCAAGCCGCGCCGGATCAATGGTATCCGGGGTGTCGAGCTCCAGATAGGCGTGGCAGCCGACACCTCCGAGCACCTGATCGTCGCGCCGCCCGACCCAGTAGGCGTGCTGCACGGGCGTGAGCGGGAAGGGCGCTGCGAGACGGGCGGAGAAGTCAACGGGCGCCTCAGAAGCCGTCGTGCAGCCGCCGCTGCGCTGAATGCGATCGGGGCGGGCCGACGACGGTCCGCCCGGCCCAGGGCCGGCCGCCGCAGGACCGGAAGCGGCCGAGACCACCTCCCACCACTGCGCGAGCGTGGTGGCGGAGGCAAGGTCGGCGAAGCGCACCCCGCCGCCTCGACGCCGCCACTGCGCGACGAGCCGCATGGCGCGCACCGAGTCCAGTCCGAGGCCGATCAGGTCGGCGTCATCAGAGATCGACTCGGCCGGCATCCCCAGCATTCTCGCCAGGTCGTCCCGCATCGTCTCCAGGGAGAGACGTCGAGACGCCTCGGTTGAGCTGGCACCAGTCATCAGGGATTCCTCGTCTCATGGGGCGTGCTTCGTGCTCGACTGAACCGGCACGACAGGTAAGGCAAACCTTATACAACTGGTTGTCTCATGTCACTTGTGTCTTCCGCGCGTCCGCCGCTGCGAGCCTCGCCTCGATGCCGGCGAGGATGATCTCGAGCTTGTCGTCCGCCCATGCGTCGGGGCCGGCCGAGAAGTGGGCGTCGAACGCTGCGCGCAGCCCGGCGTCGTGGGCGCCGTCGGGCCCATCGGGGGCCAGGGCCTGCGTGAACCCGCCCCACTGCTCGGTGTACTGGGCGATCCGGTCGCGCCGGATGCGGCTGTCCGCGGCGAAGTCGGCCACCATATCGGCCGCGACGAGCGCGAGCCGCCGGGGGAACCCGAAGACGACGAGGTTCTCGGTCATCTCCAGCGCGGCCCGGATGAGGCGCTCGGGCATGGGCCACACCTGGTTGTAGATCAGGTCCATCATCCCCGGATACCGGCCGCACGCGGTGTCGATGGCGGCCGCGACGTCACGGAGGTAGTCCTGCCAGCTGCCCCGCGGCTCGGGCCACTCGGTGGTCTCCATGAAGCGGTCCGCGACAGCGCGCAGAAGGCCGGAGCGACCGTCGACGTGACGGTACAGCGCCGGATGCTTGACTCCGAGGCGAGCCGCAAGGCTCTGAAATGTGAGGGCCTCGACACCGGACTCGGCGATGAGCCCGATGGCGGCATCGGCGACGATCTCCCGGTTGATCAGGTTGGGACGGCCCGGACGACGCCGTTCCGGAGTTGGTCTGTGCGCCACGGCCCGGCCCTACCCATTCGCGCTCTCGGCGCCCTCGGCGATCTGCCAGCCCGCCGAGCTCACCTTGGCGCGCCAGAAGGCCTCGTAGCGTCCGCCTGCCCTCACCAGGGACTCGTGGTCGCCGTCCTCGATAATGACCCCGTCGTCGAGGACGAGGATGCGGTCGGCGCCCGTAATGGTCTCGAGCCGGTGCGCGATCGCGATCACCGTGCGGCCCGTGGCCAGGGCGGCGAAGGCGTCCGCGAGGGCCGCCTCGGTCTCGGTGTCCACCGCGGCGGTGGCCTCGTCGAGCAGCACGATCGGCGCGTCCTTGAGCAGGGCGCGGGCGATGGAGACCCGCTGCCTCTCGCCGCCGGAGAGCCGGGCGCCGCCCTCGCCGACCGGCGTGTCCAGCCCGTCCGGAAGACGGTCCACGACCTCCTGGAGGCGGGCGGCGCGGATCGCCTCCGCGACCTCCTCGTCACTCGCCTCCGGGCGGCCGATGCGGACATTGTCCAGGATCGAGCCCTCGAACAGGTAGACGTCCTGGAAGACCACCGCCACGCGCTCGATCACCTGCTCGGAGCCGAGCTGGCGGACGTCCGCCCCGCCCAGGCGCACGCTGCCGCTGGTGGCGTCCCAGAACCTGGCGATCAGACGCAGGATAGTCGTCTTGCCCGATCCGCTTGGTCCCACCAGGGCGGTGAACGTCCCCGGCTCCAGCCGGAACGACACCCGGTGGAGGACGTCCCCCGCCCCGTAGCTGAAGCTGACCTCGTCGAGCCCCACCGACAGACCGGTTCTCGCCACGGGGACGGGGCTGGCCGGCTCGGGCAACGTCGGCGTGTCGAGGAGGGCGCGGATGCGCTCAAGGCTGTCCCCGACGGTGCGCATGGCGGTGGTGTACTCCGAGAGCTCCGCGAGCGGGCCGACGAACCTGACGCAGACGACGAGCAGCCCGACGGTCGCCGGGACCTGGAGGCGGCCGGTCAGGGAGAGGCCGACCGCGGTGACCAGCAGGAGCACCAGCCAGAGCTGCACGGCGACCGTGCTGATAAGCACGCCGGGGATGGTGCGCCAGAATATGCTCTCCGACGTCCGGTGGTGCCGGTTGAGGGACTCGTCCAGGGGCGGGTAGCTCCCGACGGTGCGCCCGGCCGCACGCAGGACGGGCTGCGCCAGCGCGAAGTCGACGACCTGCTCGTTGACCTCGGCGGTGCGCCGGTCCAGGACGGCGTCCAGCCGCGCGGTCCGCTTGGGGGCGAGCCACCCGATGAGCGCGGCGACCGGGAGGAAGGCGGCGCCGGCTGCGGCGACGCGCCAGTCCCACCAGAGCAGGCCGACGACCACGGTCAGCGGGGTGAGGACCGCCGAGACGATCGGCTGCAGGAGGTGGGCCGTCACCGAGCCGGCGTCCTCGGCGCTCTTGCTGCTGAGCTGTGCCAGCTCTCCGGCGCGGGCATGGTCGAACCAGCCCAGCGGCAGGACGGAGGCGTGGTCGCCGATGCGGTGCTGCAGGCTGTGCATGAGCCCCAGGCTGATGCCGTACCCGGTGCGCGCCTGGAGGAAGTACAGCAGTGCGGCCGCGGCCGCGGCCGCGGCCAGGGCTCCCGCAGCGGACCACGCCGCGTGCATGTCGCCGCGCACGGCGGCGTCGACGACCGGGATGACGGTCAGGAAGGCGAGCCCCTGGGCGAGGGCGAAGGCGATGACCAGTGCGAGGAACGGGAGGAGGCGGACGCTTCCGCGGGCGACGTGCACAAGGTTGGCGAGCGTACGGATCATGCTGCGCTCCCCTCGACGTGACGGGCCTGCCACAGCCTGCGGTACATCCCGGCCTGTGCGAGCAGCTCCGCATGGGTGCCGACCTCGACGACCCTGCCCGTGTCGATGACCGCGATCTGGTCCGCCGTGGTGATCGACGCCAGCCGGTGGGCGATGACCAGCACGGTCCTGCCCTCGGCCGCGCGCGCGACCGCCCCCTGGAGACGGACCTCGTTCTCGGGGTCGGCGAAGGAGGTGGGCTCGTCGAGCACGAGGATGGGCGCGTCCTCGAGCAGGGCGCGGGCGATGGTGACGCGCTGCGCCTCCCCGCCGGAGAACCTCGCATCGACCCCGACGACGGAGTCGTACCCCCGGGGCAGGGCGGCGATACGGTCATGGATGCCCGCGGCCCTGGCCGCGGCCATGACCTCGTCGTCGTCGGCACCGGGCCGGGCGAGGCGGATATTGTCGCGCACGCTCATGGGCACGAGGCGGGTGCCCTGGAAGACGAACGCGACGCTCCTGTACAGGGCCGCGGCCTCCAGGTCGCGGACGTCCTGCCCGCCCACCCGGACCGCGCCGTCCCGCACGTCCCAGAACCTGGGCACGAGGGCTGCCAGGGTCGACTTGCCCGCGCCCGAGCGGCCCACGAGCGCCGTCACCGTGCCCTCGGGAAGCCTCATGGCGACCTGGGACAGGGTGTCCGGCCCGTGCGGGTCGTAGGCGAAGCTGACGTCGTCGAGGACGACCTCGCCGCCCTCGGCCGCTGCCGGGGCATCCGGGACGGGCAGCACGGGGGTGGCCAGGAACTCCCCGATCCGCGCGGCGGCCTCACGCGCAGCCCGCAGTCGCACGTCGTAGGAGTCCATCTGCGTGAGCGGGCCGGCCAGTCCGACCCCGAGCACCAGGCCCGCCACGAACCCGGTGAAGTCCACCCATCCCAGATGGAGGAGGAGCAGGCCCAGCAGCGCCATGGTCGCGAGCACGCTCGGAGCCGACACGATCGCCAGCCCCAGCGAGGACGCCCCGACCATCGGCACCATCAGCCTGCCGAAGAAGTCGGCGTAGTCGTCCACCGCCCGGCGGTAGTCCGCCGATGCGCGCCCCACCTGCCCGAACGTCTTGACCACCGCGATCCCGTGCGCGAACTCCACCGTCGCGTTATTGACCCGCGCCTTGGCGTCGTCCCAGTCGCGGAACTGCGTGGCGGCCTTGCCCATCATGGATCCGAACACGATGAGGAAGCCCGCCAGCGGCAGCAGAGCCACCAGGGCGAGCGGCCAGCTGTACAGGAGGAGCGCGGCGAGTGCGGCGACCGCGGTGACGACTCCGACCACCATGTCGCCACCCGCGTGCGCCACCAGGGTGTGCAGCTCGTGCACGTCGTCGGTGACGAGCTTCTTGACCCGGCCCGAGGAGCGCTGGGAGGCCTCCCCGATCGGGATGCGCCCCAGGTGGGTGGTCAGCCGGACGCGAAGGTCACGGTTCAGGCGGGCGTCCGCGAGGTGCGTCAGCATCAGCCCGGTGCCGATGAGCGCCATCCTGACCGCTATCCCGACCAGCGTCACCCACAGCCAGCGCCAGGTCTCGTCCGCCGGCGCCCGGTTCACCAGGGCGGTCGAGACCTGCACGCTCGCGACCATCGGAACCAGGCCGGCGACAGCGCCCAGTCCTTGCAGCGCAACGCCACTGACGACCAGCCCGCGCACGGGGCCGATCAGATCCCAGAACTTCACGGTACCTCCTTCATCTCCGTCAGCAATCAGCTGCTGTCACTCGCGACGTCATCATGTCCTCCGCGTTCTCAGTCGGGCCCCGTTCGCCTCTCTTCTCTTCGCCCGCTCCTCGGCCGAAGAACTCCCTGAGCCGGGCGGGCAGGTCCTCCGCCCCCTCGGGCGGCGGCTGGAGCGCTCCGCCGCGCAGCTCCTCGACCCGCGTGCAGACAAGGGCGAGGAACTCGGCGTCGTGACTGACGACCAGGACGGCCGTGCCCGCCTCGGCGGCGGTAAGGACCAGGTCGCTGATGGAGACCATCGACTCGCGGTCGAGCCCGCTGGTGGGCTCATCGAGTATGAGGACGCTCCGGGCGCTGCACAGGCCGCTGGCGAGTGCCGCCCGCTGCTTCTGCCCGCCGGAGAGCGAGAGCGGATGGCGGTCGCGCAGCTCCAGCAGGTCGAGGCGCTCCAGGACCCTGTCAATGTCCGACTCCGAGGGGTGCCGCAGTCCTATGGCACACTCCTCGGCGAGGGTCTCCCCGAAGAGCTGGGAGTTCACGTCCTGCATGACGAGGAAGACCCTGCCCCTGAGGTCTCGTTGCCGAACAGGTCTCCCCTGGACGGCGAACGCCCCGGCACCCGCCTTCTGCAGCCCGCACAGGGTGCGCACGAGCGTGGTCTTCCCCGCGCCGTTGTCCCCGATGAGCCCAACGACCTCCCCGGGGGCGAGCCGCAGGGAGACGTTATTGAGCACGGTGCGGTCGCGGAAGGACACCGTCAGGCCCGTCACCTCGATAGCGGGCGGCCTGCCGTCGAGGTCGGCGGGACGCGCTCTGCGCCGGGTCGCCTCTGCCAGGTTGAAGGCTCTCAGCCCCATTGCGTGCCGCCGCTGCGGGGACAGCGCCCTGAGCTCGTCCGCGGAGTAGCTGCCGGCCACCACCCCGGCGTCGAGCACGATGTAGCGGTCCGCCAGGTCGGAAAGATATCCGAGGCGGTGCTCGGAGACCAGCAGGGCCTTGCCCTGCGACCTCAGCCTGCGGAGCAGTCCCGCCAGACGGATGGTCGCCTGGTGGTCGAGGTTCGCCGAGGGCTCGTCCAGCACGAAGATCTCCGGCCCCAGGGCGTAGGCCCCGGCGATCGCCACCTGCTGCTTCTGCCCGCCGGACATCTCGAAGATGCTTCTGCCCGCGAGCTCCTGAATGCCCACCTCGGCGACGGTCTTCTCCACGCGGTCCCGGAGCGCGGGGTTGGGGACCCCGGCGTTCTCGAGCCCGAACGCGATCTCGCTGTCGGTGTCGAGGTTGAAGAACTGCGACTTGGGGTTCTGGAAGACCGATCCCACGAGGCGCGCGATCTCGTACCCCTCCAGGGACGAGACGTCGCGACCGCAGATCGTGACGCCGCCGCCGGACTCGTCCTGATCGTGCCTGGGCAGGAGCCCGTTGACGAGGTTGATCAGCGTGCTCTTCCCGCAGCCGCTGCGGCCGGTGACGACCACGAGCTCCCCGGCCCCGACCCTAAAGGAGACGTCCTTAAGCGCCCGGGCGGATGCGGCGGCGTAGCGGAATGAGACGTGCGAGAACTCGATCATCTGACCATCCCCCCTGCGCACAGGCCGACAAAAGCGAGAATCACGACGACGTCGGCCGCGCCGAACGCGAGGTCCACCAGGCAGGTCCTGGGAGCGGGATTGTCGATGCCCCGCACCAGCGCGGCGTCGGCGATCTCGTCCGCGATCACCGTGGCGCCGACCAGCATCGGGACATAGAGCCTCGTGGTGACGTCGACGGGATGGAGGAGGAGGGAGAGCGGCGTCGGGCTCAGGCCGCGGATCGCCATGGCGTCCCGCAGGTTCCTCCCCTGCTCCCGCATCGCCGGGAAGTAGCGGAAGACGACGGCGAACGGCGTGATCAGGACGCGCGGCATGCGCCACCGCGTCAGAGCCGCGACGAACTCGTTGACACGGGTGGTCTGGATAATGACCGCCCCGATGATACCGGCGGGGAACACCTTGCCGATGATCTGGAAGAACGTGACCACGAACAGCTGCGCTGCGGCCGGAAGATATCTCTCCCCGAGAATCTGCGCACCCGCGACAAGAATATAGGCGACCGCGGCGATCAGCGCCATTCTCAGCCTTCCGGAGACTGCCGCGAAGATGACGGCGGCGGCGACAAGGATATGGGCGTAGCCCGGGTGGACGGCGATCGTCAGCGCGAGATTGATGAGCACGAGAACGATCAGCTTGGTGCGCGGGTCGAGGCGCAGGCTCCGCCGCCCCTGATTATCCCTACCCACTCGAGCCGTCGCCTCAGGCGACGATACCGGCGCGCGTGAAGTGGCGGGCGAGCATCCGCCGTCCCAGCAGCGTGCCGAGCCAGGCGGCGAGAAGAGTGCCCACCACGATCGCCACCAGGAGCCACTGGTTCGCCGCCGCGATCATCGTGTTCATGTAGGAGTCGTCGGTGCCCTTTCCGACGAGATAGGCGCGATAGGACTGCTGATTGATCCAGACCATGACGTAGCTCGCGAGCGGGGCGAGGGCGAGCACCACGTAGCTGACCGTGTTCAGGCCCGGGCTCCGGAAGCGCCCGAGCGCGGTGATCTCTCCGGCGGCAACGCCCAGCACCAGCGCCGCGACCGCCCACAGCCAGAACATGCCCGTGACGAACAGCACAAGGCCGACTACTGCGCCGAGAATCGCGACCGCCCCGCGCCTGGGGACCTTCGCCACCAGCAGGAGGTACACGGGGGCGCAGAAGAACGCCGCCGAGACCGGCAGCGCATAGGTCAGCACCGGGCTGAACGCGAACGGCATCCCCGCAATGAACATGACCACGACGTACAGCACGCTGTAGACGCCGAGAGTAATCAGGTCCCTCGTGCCCAGCCTTGTCGACGCAGCAGGCTTCCGAGGTGACGAACCGCCATGCGGATTCTCGCGAACATCCTCATTACGCGTCTCCGTACTCACGTTACGACTCCTTTTGGGATGTGCGGCGCACACGCCGGCATCACATAGTTACAATGTGTAACTAAATGGTAGTCGACCGCGCCCGCACCGTCAAGGCCTCTCAAGCGCCGGACACCCCGCGGGACCCGGAACGAGGCGCCCGACCCGCGAAAGACGGAACCGCAGGAAGCGATCGATATCAGTTATAATTTTTTCAGCGCGGATAACGACAGGGAGTCGTAAAATGCGGTCCGGGGCTGCGCGCGACAGGTCGTGCGCTGGCACAAGGCGGATAGGGCGGATGAGGAGATCATGGGCGCCGGTACGATGACGGGCGGGTTCAGAGACCTGCTGCCCACGGCGGTGGAGGTCGAGCAGACGCCGCATGACGCGCCGGCAGGCGTTCTCTTCCCCGAGGAGAGCGCCGTCGTCGCCAAGGCCGTGCCCAGACGCCGCGCCGAATTCGCCGCCGTCCGCGACTGCGCCCGTCGGGCTCTGCGCCGCCTCGGGCAGCCGCCGGCCCCGATCCTCCCGGGCCCCAACCGGGAACCGCGATGGCCCGCGGGGGTGGTCGGAAGCCTCACCCATTGCGAAGGCTGTCGGGCCGCGGCCGTCGCCCGCAGGAGCGACGTCCTGGCCCTGGGCATCGATGCGGAGCCCAATGAGCCGCTGCCGGAGGGCGTGGCCGAGATGGTCGCCGTCGCCGCCGAAGCGCGCCGGATCGCCCGCCTGGCCTGCGTCCAGCCGGATGTCGCGTGGGACCGCCTGCTGTTCAGCGCGAAGGAGAGCATCTACAAGGCCTGGTTCCCGCTCACCCGGACCTGGCTCGACTTCACCGACTGCGAGCTGACCGTCCGCTCAGATGACGGCACCTTCACGGGGCGGCTGCTCGTAGTCGGGCGCCATGCCGGTGGTCGCACAATCGAACGGCTCAACGGGCGGTGGACGGTTCACGGCCGGCACATCCTCACAGCCGTGTGGGAGCCGGCGGCAGGGCCGGCTGGGCTGCAGCGCGCCGGGGCCTTCGCGCCCGGAAGCGCTCTCTCACCGCGGAGATGAACCGATCTCGACGGTCATGACACGGGCCCGCTCCCACCGTCGGGCGGGGCGGGCCCGTTGCGCGTGGTGGAGCTAGGGGGATTCGAACCCCCGACCTTCTCATTGCGAACGAGACGCGCTACCAACTGCGCCATAGCCCCGGGTGCGGGACGATCGTAGCACCGCGGCCGCCGCCGCCCGCAACTCAGCGCTCCGTGACCCGCGCCACCGCCGTCCAGCCCGAGCCAGGGTGTACAGCCCCGGCTCAGGCTCCGGCCGCGCGGCGCTTCTCCAGGACCGCGTCCAGATCGATGGGGTGGAACTCGATCTCCTCCTTCTCCACGCCCTCGGTCGCCAGCGTCCGCAGGCTGCTCGGCCTCGCCGGCACCGGCGCGGACGGGTAGGACTCCTCCTCCAGCTCCTCCAGGGCGCGCCGGGGCGCGCGGGCCGCGAGCGTGTAGGTGGGGGCGGGCACGTGAACCGGGTGCCAGCCCTGCGGCGGGGTCGCAGGCGCGGCCTCCCGCACGGCCTCCCGCGCCGTGGAGGCCGCCTGCCCCGCGCCGCCTGTCGTCGTCCTCCGCTTGCGCGCGGGCGTCGCGTCCCGCTCGGGGCCGGCCTGCCCGGACGCCGGCTCAGGCGCAGGCTCGGAGGGCCCGTCGTCGGCCTCCAGCTCGGTGACCGGCCACGCGACGGCCCTGAGGGCCTGCTGGACCGCCGCCCCCTCGCCGCTGCGAGCCGCCGGACGCTCCGCCGGCTCGGCGGGCTCCTCGGCCGCGCGCCTCCGTCTCGTCCCGTCCGCCGACGGCGCCCCGGCGGCGGACGCGCCCGCACGCTCGGCCGTCCGCACCGCCTCAGCGGCTGACGCCGCAGCCCCGCTCGTCTCGGCCGCCGAGCCCACTGGCTCCGCAGCCTCGCTCGCCGCGGGCGCCCGCCTCGCAGCGGGCGACGCCTTGCGCTTGGCGGCCGCCGCAGTCCTCCTGGCCGGCGCGGAGTCGGCCGGCTCCTCGCCGGCGACCGGCTCCGCCGTCGTCCGCTCGGCGGCCGCGCGCGGCGAGGCCGCCCGCTCGTCCCTGCCCTTGTCCTTGGAGGCGATGGGGTGGACCGACGCCGGGGCGGCGGGCCGCTCCCCGGTGAGGTCGGTCAGCTCGTCCTCAAGCTCGGCGATCCGGCGCCGTTCGCGCCGGTCCAGCGCCGCCGAGGCGAGCGCGGCACGGCGCCCGGCCCCCAGCGACACCAGCAGGAGCACCCCCGGGACGGCGAGGCTCGGCCACGGCAGGGCCGTCAGGGAGCACACCACGACCAGGCCGAGCAGGACCCCCGTAATGGTGCAGGCGATGGCGGCGCGGTGGGAGGCGGCGACACGGCGGCGCTCGCGCGCCTCCTCATGGGCCTGGCGCGCACGGATCAGCTCGCGCTCGGTGCGCAGCGCTCGCACATTCCTCACGGCGGGCCTGTTCATGGCCTTCACCTCCGGTCGACGTCGAAAGATCTGCGCGCGCCCGCCGCCGTCGCACTCCTCGTCGGACGCGTCCGAGGCGAGAGCGTCGCCCGTGGCCAGGACCCGCAGCTCTGAGGAGTAGCGGTCGTCGGCGTTGGACCGGCGCATCACCTCCCGGCGCCCGACCAGAAACGGCAGAAGGTACGCGGAAAGAATCGCCACGAGCGCCACCAGCACCCAAACCTCGATTCCCACCCCTCAACCGTAGGCGGGCCGGGGCCGCCCCGGTAGCCAGAAACCCGGCGTGTTGGCGCAGGGCGATCGAAATCGCAATCCTAAACCACCTCTTGAGCCCCTTGAATACCAGAAGTCACATTCGCCCCAAGCGCCCCACGAATCCGGGGCCGCTCCCCATCTCCTCCGCGACGACCGCGAAGCTCAGGTGGTCCGCCCAGGCGCCATCGATATTCATCAGCCCCCGGCGCAGCCCCTCCTCGCGCAGCCCCAGGCGCCGGCACAGCGCCAGGCTCCGCGCATTCTCCGGGCGGACATTGATCTCGACCCGGTGCAGCCCGACCTCGGGACCCAGCAGGTGGTCCAGGACCATGGCCACGGACAGCGCCATGACGCCCTGCCCCTCCCAGCGCCCGCCGATCCAGTACCCCAGGGTCGCCGAGGAGAACGCCCCCCACTGGATGGGCGCGACCGGCACCTGGCCGGCGAGCACGCCATCGACCTCGACGACGAAGGGCATGGCCGCCCCTCGGCGCGCCAGCCGATTCTGCTGGCGCACGTACGCCGGGAAGGGCCGCAGCGTCTCGGGGCTGCCCGCGGGCAGGGTCGCCTCCCACGGCGTCAGCCGCGCGTCGTCGGCCAGGCGCAGCGCGCACCAGGCCCGCTCGTCGGCCCGCCGCACCGCCCGCAGCCTGACCGTCTCGGGCCCGCGGGCGAGCCCCCGCTCGGTGACCGCCGAGGCCGTCAGCGTCGCGGGCCAGGCGAAGCGCCGTCGTCGTCGCACCGCAGCGCGCACCCCGGCGCCCAGCGAACCCGGGAACCCCCGCACGGCTCAGGCGTCCAGCAGCAGGCAGTGCAGCGTGTCCCCGGCGACCACCGCGCCAGTCGTCTCGGGCACCACGGCGAGCGCGTTGGCCCGCGCCAGGCCGAGCAGACTGGTCGTGCCCGGCCGGGACGTCGGCGCGGCCGCGTAACCGCGCGAGGGCGAGCCGGTCAGGAGGACCGGGACGAGCTCGCGCCTGCCGGCCGGCGAGCGCCAGCCCGCCGAGATCGCCGCCGGCAGGGAGGAGCGGTGCAGGTCCCGCCGTCCCGCGAGCTGCCGCAGGACCGGGCGCACGAAGGCCTCGAAGGCGATCTGCGCGCTCACCGGGTCCCCCGGCAGGCAGAAGATCGGGGTGTCCTCGACCGTGCCCAGGCCCAGCTGCCGGCCCGGCGCCATGGCGACGGCGTCGAAGCGCACCGACCCCAGCGGGGACAGGACGTCCTTGACGGTGTCACCCTGCCCGACCGACAGGCCGCCGGTGGTGATCAGGACGTCGGCCCGCACGAGCTGGTCCTCGATGGTCTCGGCCAGGGCGCCCAGCTCGTCGGGCACGGCGGCCACGCGGAAGGCCCGCCCGCCGGCGTCGGTGACGGCCGAGGCCAGGGCGTGGCCGTTGGCGTCGAAGACCTCGCCCACGTCCCGCGACTGGCCCGGCTCGACCAGCTCGTCGCCGATCGAGACGATGACGACCCGCGGCGCGGGCACGACCTTGACCCGGTAGCGCCCGATGCCGGCCAGCAGGGCGATCTGGCGGGCGGAGACGCGCAGGCCCCGGGGCAGCACCGTCGTGCCGGACGCGACGTCGCCCGCCCGGCGCCGCACGTTCTGACCGGTGCCCGCGGCGGCGCGCACCCGCACCCGGGTGCGCCCGCGGTCGGTGAGCATCCAGGGCACGACGGCGTCGGCGCCCCTGGGCATGGGCGCCCCGGAGTCGATCAGGACGGCGGCCCCGGGCACTATCCGCGTGGGGCGCATGTCGCCCGCCCGGACGGCCTCCATGACCTCCAGCGTCACCGGCGCCGCCTCGGTGGCGGCGGCCAGGTCCGCGCTCATCACCGCGTAGCCGTCCAGCCCGGCCAGGTCGACGGCGGGCAGGTCGAGATCGGCGACGATGTCCTCGGCCAGCACGCAGCCGACGGCGTCGAGCAGGACGACGTCGAGCGGCGCGGCGGGCTTGGCGGTCTCGAGGCACGCGGCGAGGTGCTCGGCAACGGTGCGCATGGGGTTGGCTCCTCCGTGTCCCGCCCGAGCCTGGTGCCCCGGGCATGTCCTCCCCAGGCTACGCGCATGCACGGCCCGTCCCCGGGCAGGCCGGGCAGGGCGGCGCGGCGGCGGCGGGATCGTGGTTGTCCCGCTCCCCCAGCCCGAGAAAAATGAGCCCATGACCATTGACCCCGCCGAGCCCGCCGAGCCCGCCGCCCTGCCCGACACCGCCTCGCTGACGCCATCGGAGACGGAGGACGCCAAGGAGGAGCTGCGCGCGATCCTGCGCTCCCACCGGCGCTCCAGGCACCGTCGCTGCGAGCACGGGCACAACGCCGACTGCGAGGCCCTCACCGAGCACGCCCTGCAGGCCCTCGACGGCGCGAGCACGGTGGCCGCGTACGTCTCGGTCGGGTACGAGCCGTGCACCCGGCAGCTGCTCGACCGTCTTCTCGAGCAGGGCGTCTCCGTGCTCCTGCCGGTGCTCGGCCCGCACCTGGCGCGGTCGTGGGGGGACTTCCGCGGCGCGCGCGATCTCGCCGAGCGGGCGCCCGGGCGGCCCCCCGAGCCCAGCGGCGAGGCCCTGCCCGCCGAGGCGATCGCCCGGGCCGACGCCCTCATCGTCCCGGCCCTGGCAGTGGACCGCGGCGGCCGCCGGCTCGGCCAGGGCGGGGGCTGGTACGACAGGATGCTCCCGCTGCGCCGCGACGGCGTCGGCGTCTTCGCCATGGTGTACGACGACGAGCTCGTCCCCGGGCCGCTGCCGACCGAGGAGCACGACGAGGTCGTGGACGCCGTCATCACCCCGTCCGCCTGGTTCCTGCTGGAGGGCTCGGCCTTCGCCGCCGGGAGCTGAGGCGCGAGGAGGCGCGAGGAGCCCGTCACCCCCGTCACCCCCTTCGCCGAGATCGGTTCACTTCCGCGCCGAGATCGGTTCGGGGCGTCGGGCGGCCACTCGCAGGGCTCCACAGGCCCGGTCCGCCTCCTCGGATCGCGGCGCTGTCCACAGGTTTCGGAACCACAGGTGCGCTTCCGGCCCGGAGGCCTCACCCTGAAGACATGTTCCGACGCAGCCGCTCCTCCCCCGACGCCCCCTCCCGCAGCGCACGCGCGTCCTCCCGCCCGAGAATCCGCCGACCATCGCTCGCCCTGTGGCGCCACCGCCACCTCGTGGTCGCCCTGTGCCTCGGCGCCGCCGCGGTGCTGGCCCTCAACGTGCTTCGCCCCGGACCGGAGCCCGGCCGGAAGGTGCTCGTCGCCGCGCGGCCCATCAGCGCGGGCGAGGTCATCGCGGCCGAGGACCTCGCCACCCGCGCGCTGCCGCCGGATGCCCTTCCCGACGACGGCCTGGCGGGCCCCGAGGTCATCGGCTCGCGGGCGGCGATCAGGCTGGAGAAGGGCACGGTAGTGACCGTCTCGATGACGAGTGCGGCGCTCGCCGTCGGCCTGGGGGACGGCGAGCGGCTGGTCCAGGTCCCGGTGGAGGTCGGGGCGCAGCTGGCCGAACCTGGTGCGCACGTGGACGTCATCGGGGAGGTCGCGGTCCAGGGGACGGACGGCTCCGCTGGCACGGGCACGTTCCACGCGGGCCCGAGCACGGACGTTTTATGCCGTAATGCACGCGTGGTCCTATCGTCGACCGAAGGCGAGGACAGCAGATGGGCGGCGGGGAGGAAGGTCACACTTATAACTCTTGCCGTTCCCGCAGCAAACGCTAGCCTTATTGTTAGCGCGGCCACGAACGGCGCTCTTGGTGTCGTGCTGAGCCCCTGACTCTTGTTCGGTGCCACTGTGCCGCGGCGGCAGCCCATCCGGGCTGCCGGATTCTTATTTCCATCCTTCCGCGAGCGGCCGCACTGCGCCCTCGCCCAGCCAGGAAAGGTCCCCCATGCTCAAGGGATTCAAGGAGTTCATCTCGCAGGGCAACGCCCTGGAGCTCGCCGTCGCCGTCATTATCGGCAACGCCTTCAAGCCGATCGTCGACGCGATCACCAAGGTCATCCTGGACATCCTGGGGCAGATCATCGGCAAGCCGAACTTCGACTCCATCGGCCAGTTCAAGATCTTCGCGGACGGCAGCTACATCCAGCCGGGAACGATCCTGACTCAGGTGGTCAACTTCCTCCTGGTCGCCGTCGCCGTCTACTTCGCCATCGTCCTGCCGATGAACAAGCTCAAGGAGCGCATGACCAAGGCCGAGGAGGACAAGCCCGCCGAGCCGACCGACGTCGAGCTGCTCACCGAGATCCGCGACCTGCTCGCCAACAAGCCTCAGGCCTGATCGCAGCGACCGGCTCGCTCGCGCACTCGCTCTCATCCGCCGGTCTCGGCCCGCTTCCGGGCCGAGACCGGTTCACTTCCGCGCCGGGGCCGGTCCGAGGCGCCGCCGCCTTCTCAGAGGCCAACGACGCCGGGAACCCGCGCCGCAGGGCGGCCCGACTGCGCCGTCGTCGACGCCCGCACGCCCGAGAGGGCGCACCGGCGGGAGGCGGTGCCCATCGGGGCGGTGCCAGCGGGTCGGGCTGCCGGGCACCGCGGTCGAGGAGCAGACCGACGACCGCGAGCCCCAAGGTACGAGCCGAAGGTTGCAGCCTTCCGTACCCTGCGGGACCTCGCAGCCGACCGAGCGGCCGCCCCAGCACCGCCATCATCTGAGAGGCGATTGCGAGCCGGGGCCTCCCGAACCGATCTCGACGCGGAACTCGACCGATCTCGATAAAGGGGCGGGCGCCGGTCGTCCAGGCCGGCCTCCGCCGGTCACCACTGGCGGTTGCCCTTGGGGCCCCCCGTGCTGTCGCCGTTGGCCCGGCCATTGCGGTCCTTGAGCTTCTCGCGCTGCGAATCGCCCGGCGAGGGGCTGGGCGTTGCCGGCGACGTCGTCTCGCTGACGGGGGTCGGCGTCTCACCCGGGCTCGCGGAGGCCGAGCTGGAGGGGCCGCTCGACGGGTCGTCGGAGGGCTTGCCGGACGGGCCGCTGGAAGGCTCGCCCGACGGGTCACTCGACGGGTCGCTCGTCGGGTCCGGGCTCGGCGTGGGCGAGGAGTCCGGCGGCGGCGGGACCTCGCACTCCCCGGCGGCGGCTGTCGCCTGATCCTGGGCGGCCTTCGCCCCGGCCTCGTCACCCGCCTCGGCGGCGCCGCTCGCACGTGAGAGGTAGGCGATGTACAGGTTGACGCGCACAAGGCACTCGGGCGCCCTGGGATCGCGGACCTGCGTCTCCGTCCCGTCCGGGAGCTGGACGGCGACCATGCCCGCCGCGGGCGCGGTCGTGAGCGCCTCCTCCAGCTCGGTGATGGAGCCGTCGACATCGTTGTTCAGCAGACGGGCCGTTCCCAGGTTGTAATGGACCCGCCACTTGTCCAGCCAGGGATCGGCCCTCGCCACCGTCTCGTAGCGGCTCACCGCGGTGGGGTAGTCCCCGGCGATCGCCGCCCGGTTGGCCGCCAGCGTCATGAGGAAGACGAAGCCCATCCAGACCGACACCACCGTCACGACCGCCGCCGGCGCGCCGCCCCAGGCCAGAAGGCGCCGACGACGGCGGAGCCGGGCCGCCCTGCGGCGCGGGTCCTCGGCCCCGTCGGGATCCGAGGAGACGATGGGCGAGCCCGTCCCGATCTCGCCGCCCCTGCCCTCGGGCGCAGAGGGGACCTGCGGCGCGCTCATCGCGGTCCTCCCATCGGTGCGCCCGGTCCGGCGGCCCGGCCGCCCGGGTAGCCGGGCGGCGCGACGGCGCCCGGCACAGGAGCGCCGGGCACGGGGCCGCCCGGCGCGGCCGCCACGGGCACGACGCCTGTCACCGGGACGGCCCGCACCATGGCGCCTGGACCGGCCGGTACGGCGACGGCCCGGCCGCCGGCGCGCCCGGCCGGCGGGCCTCCCGGCGCAGGACCGCCCGGACCCGCGTCTCCCGGCGCAGCGTCGTCGCCCTCCACGGAGCGGGTCAGGTGCGCAGCGGCCCGGTCGGCGCGCCCCAGCTCCACCATCTCCAGGATCAGCAGCATGGCGGCGACGATCCCGAGGGGCCAGATGAAGTAGGTGTGCCTGTGCGAGCGCTCCCGGCCGTCTGAGAACACCTCGGTCACATTGACGCTGGTGAAGTCCCGCGTCGGCACGTCGTCGCTGCCGCCCGTGCGCTGGAAGTAGGGCACGCCCAGGCCGGAGGCCACGTTCTGGAGCTCGGAGGTGTCGGGCTTGGAGACGGCGGGCTGACCGGTATCCGGATCCGTGATGTACGTCGGCTCCGCACTGGGATCGGGGGTCTGCCCGACCTCGAACTCGCGCATCTGGCCGCCGTCGGGCGTCCCGTATCCGAGAACGGCGCCGCCGTCGACCATTGAGCCCACCTGGCTCCACGACAGCCCGGCAGCGCCGGCATCCGAGGCGGCGGCGCCGTCGTCGGTGGGCTCCCCGTCGGACAGGACGTAGACGAGCCTGGCCGCCTCGGGGGAGTTCTCGGAGCTGGCGCGCAGGTCCTGGGAGAGCTGCGGCAGAGCCCGCTCCAGGGAGGACCCGCTGGACCGTGCCGTCTGCTCCTGCTGCAGGGAGTTGATCCACGAGGTCACGGCGTCAATGTCGGAGGTCAGCGGGAGCTCGCGCGCGGCGGCCGTGTCCAGGGCGATAATGGAGAAGCGGGCGGACGCGAAGGCGTCCCGGATGGCCATCAGGTCCTGCCGCACGCCGTCGAGCCTCGTGCCCCCGCCGTTGTCGGGGCCGCCGGCCCAGTCCTCGGCCGCCATCGAGCCGGTGCGGTCCACGACGAGGTAGACCTCGATATTCGACGTCGAGCGCGTCTGGGTGACGGGCACGCTGGGTCCGGCCATGATCAGGACCGTCACGACCGCCAGCGCCACGCGCCTGCCCCAGGTCCACTTCGAACCGGGATCGGCGTCGGGGCGCAGGAGCCAGCGCGCCGACCACGCCAGCGCCGCCGCCAGGAGCACGGCCACGACGGCGACCAGGAGCCACCCCCCGCTGTTGAACATCGGCTCGAAGCTCATGCGCGCCTCCAGGCGGTCAGGACCAGCAGCACGGCGACGGCCACGACGAGATACGCCGCCGGGGTCTGGGGCACGTCGGTGACCCGCACCTCGGTGTCGCCTTCGAGCACGGTGGCCTGGTCGGACTCCAGCTCCTTGACGATCCCCTCGACGGCATCGGGGTCATCGACCTCGTAGAAGAAGCCGCTGTGGTTCTCGGTCACGGATCTCAGGTTGTCGCGCGCCTGCTGCAAGGTCATCCCGGTCAGGGACGGGTCCACGGTGCTGGGATCGGAGCCGAACAGGGAGAACAGGCGGATGTCCTCCTGGGAGGCCAGGTCGGCGGCCTCGTTCAGGGAGTAGATCTGCTGGTTCAGCGGGTCGACGACCTGGTTGTCGCTGGCCAGCACGATCGAGCGCGAGCGGTCCTCCACCTTGTTGTTGTCGAAGGCGAGGCTGCACGAGGCGAGCCCGTCGCCGATGAGGGAGGAGGCCCGGACGCCCTGCGGCATCGTGCCGCTGAAGGTCGTGATGTACTTGTCCGACATCGGGTTGAGATGGCTGGGCCGGAAGTCGAGGGCGTCAGCCGCCTCCTCGAACTGTGAGCGCAGCAGGTCGTAGTCGTCGGTGAGCGGCACCATCGTCTGAGCGGTCGTGTTCCAGGCGACCAGCGCCACGCGCTCGCCCTCGAAGGTGTCCAGCAGCTTGCCGAAGGTGTCGAGGATCTCGACGTCGGCCGAGAGCATCGAGGTGGACACGTCCAGGCACAGCACGATGTCGCGGCTGGCCAGGGCCTTGCTGCGCACGGCGCGGTCCACCGGCCGCCCCGCCACCAGCGAGGCGGCGACCAGCCCGACAACCGCCAGGACGGCCAGGAGGGCGTGCAGGAACCGGCGTCGGCGCACCCGGGCCCGCACGAGCGGGCTGGCCAGGAGCACCGCGGAGTTGGCCACGCGCCTGGGCCCGTCCTTGCCCCGGCCGTCCGGCGGCCACGATATCCTGCCCGTGGCGGCGAGCACGCCGACCAGCAGGCCGAGACCGATCAGGGCCCACGCCAGCCAGGTCATCACCATCGGGTCACTACCTCCCTCGCCTCGCTTACGGCCTCCTCGGCCGCGGCCTCGGGGTCGCGGCCGAAGGAGGGCTGCTCCCACACCGCCAGCAGCTCGCCGACGTGCCCCAGCGGGTTGGTGTCGAGCGGGCGCCGGTGACGGCGCACGAGCCTGAGCCGGTCCTCGATGTCGCGCGGGCCGGCCGTGTCGGACATGTCCAGGATCTCGCGCACCGTCGCGGTCGTGATGTCCTCGCCGCTGCGGGCGGCCGCGAAGCCGCGCAGGATCGACGCGAGCTCGAGGTGCAGGCCGCGCAGGTCGATCTCGCCGGAGGCGAAGCGCGCCTTGGCGGACTCGACGCGGTCGCCCCACCGGCCGCGCTCGGCAGGCGCCATGGGGATGTCGCCCACCTCCCGGCTGAGGTCGCGGCGGGTGACGAGCAGGGACCGCAGCAGCCAGGCCGCGACCAGGACCAGGCCGACGACGGCGACGATGATCATCCACACCGGCATGAGCACCGGGCTGTTGATCTGCACGGCTCAGCGCCTCCCTCTGGAGGAGGCCAGGCGCTGGCGGGCCAGCAGGTCGGCGATCCGGTCGACCATGGAGGCGTCGTCGGCAACGGTGACGTACTCGATGCGGCGGGCGTCCAGCGCGGCGGTCACGGCGATGCGCCTGGCCTGGACCTGCCGGGCCAGACGGACGACCAGCAGCTTGTCCTCGCGCAGGAAGGCGGGGACCTCCCCGGAGAGCTCGACGTCGTGGGCGCGCCCGCGCCCGGGGGTCAGCGGGTCGTCGTCCTCGATCTGGATGACGATGAGCTCGTGCTGGGCCGACAGGCGCCGCAGCAGGTCGACGACGCGGGGGGCGAGGACCGGGTCCGGGTGGGCGGTGTCGGTGATGAGCACCACCAGGCTGCGTCTGCGGTGCCAGATGGAGACCCGGTCGAGAAGAGTGACCAGGTCGGAGGCGGGAGCCCCCGCGGCGAGAAGGCCGGCGCCCGGCGCCGCGCCGTCGGAGTCGGTCAGGTCGTTGAAGAGGTGGGCCAGCTGGGTCAGCAGCGTCTCGGCGTGCTCGGAGCCGGAGCGCGGGGGCCGTGAGACCTGGCGGTCGGCGTCGGCGGCCACGAGCGCGACCGGGTCCCCACGCATGCGCGCCAGGTAGGCGAAGATCTCGGCGACGGCCAGGGCGAGCTCGCGCTTGTCCTCGCCGGCCGGCGTCTGCGCCGCCATGGTGCGCCCGGTGTCCACCGCCAGGACCAGGGGCAGGTTGGCCTCCCGCTGGTAGCGCTTGATGACGGGCTGGCCGATGCGCGCCGAGGCCTTCCAGTCGATGTCGGTCACGTCGTCGCCCGGCCGGTAGAGCGACAGGTCGTCGAAGTCCTGGCCGTGGCCCAGGAGCACCGACTTGTGGCGCCCGTCGAGCAGGCCGGTGGCGCGCCGCAGCGTGGGCAGCGCCAGCCGGCCGCGCACGCGCGCCACCCGGGAGCCGCGCCCCATGGAGGGCCGGGGCGGGGCCTCGGGCGCGTCCGGGGAGGCCTGGGAAGACGTCTTCATCGCTTGATCACCGACAACGTGAGTCCTGCGCCCGGTCAGGGCGTCGGCACCGCGGCGAAGATGGCGTCGATGATCGCCTCGGGGGCGATGTCGTCGGCCAGGGCGTCGTAGGTCAGCACCAGGCGGTGGCGCAGCACGGCGTGGCGCAGGAGGCCGACGTCGTCGGGGGTGACGTAGGTGCGGTCCGCCTGCAGGGCGACGGCCTGGGCGATCTTCATCAGGGCGATGCCGCCGCGCGGGGAGGCGCCCACGCGCACGTGCTTGTCCAGGCCGGGCACGGGCCGCGGGCCGCCGCCGCGGGAGGTGTTGACCAGGGCGACGATGTACTGCTTGATGACCGGGTCCACGTAGACGCGCTCGACGGCGCCCTGGAGCCACTCGACGTCGTCGGTGGAGATGGGCAGGGTCGTGATGGCCTCCTCGAAGGCCCCCGACGAGATGCGGTCCAGGACGTCGGCCTCCTCGGCCGGCTTGGGGTAGGTCAGCACCTCCTTCATGAGGAACCGGTCCATCTGCGCCTCGGGCAGGACGTAGGTGCCCTCCTCCTCGATGGGGTTCTGGGTGGCCAGCACCATGAAGGGGTGGGGCAGGGGGTAGACGACGCCGCCGATGGAGGTCTGCCGCTCCTGCATGGCCTCGAGCATGGCCGACTGGGTCTTGGCGCTGGAGCGGTTGATCTCGTCGAGCAGGACGATGTTGGCGTGGACCGGCCCGAGCTGGGTGGTCATCTCGCCGGTGGCGTAGTTGAGGATCTGGGTGCCCACGATGTCGTTGGGCATGAGGTCGGGGGTGCACTGGATGCGGTGGAAGGAGCCGGAGACCGCGGCGGCCAGCGTCTGGGCCGCCGTCGTCTTGGCCAGGCCGGGGACCGACTCCAGCAGGATGTGCCCGCCCGCGATGAGCGTGGACGTCAGCGCCAGGCGCAGGCGCTTCTGGCCGACCACCCGCTGGGTGAAGGTGTCGGCCACGCGGTGGAGGAGCTCGGAGGCGCGCTCGACGTCCGCCTCGGGCGAGGCGTTGGAGCGGGAGGCGCGCTCCGCCTTGCGCGCCAGCGCCCTGTTGCTGGGCAGGGTGGCGGTGGGAGCGGGATAGGAGGGGCCGGCCGGGTTGGGGGACAGGCCGCGCGGGGCCGAGGGCTGGGAGGTCCTCTCCCGCCGCCCGGGAGCGGAGTGGGACGGCGCCTGCGGCACCGCGGGCACCGCCGGCGCCGACGGCGCGGGTGTCGCCCCGGGAGACACGGTTGGCGGCATGACGGCCTGCCGGCCGGGGTCGGCCGTGACGCCGTAGGACTGAACTGGCTGGTTGCTCATGAAACTCCTCATGCGCCGGAGAGGTGACGGCAGCACCATCGGAAGGCTATACGAGACGCCGGGCTGAGCCCAGGCCGATCGATGGGGAGCCCGACGCCCCGGCTCACAGATCGGCGAGCTCGACGTCGGATCCCGACAAGGTCAGCCTCAGCCCTTTGTCGGTCACCGAGACGCGGGTCAGGTTCAGCCCCTGCGGCAGCGAGTCGGCGCCGATCCTGATCTCATGGGTGTCGAGCCCCACATAGGACAGGACGGGACGGCCGAAGACCGTGGCGTCGGTGCCGAGCTCGACGCCGCGGACCGTGACCGACGTGACGTCCAGGAGCAGCCCGCCGTCGTCGGTGACCGACGGCACGATCGTCAGGGAAGCGGCGAGCCCCAGCACGCCGGCGGAGGCGGAGACGGTCCCCGGGGCGTCGTCGGAGCCGGCGGAGCCGGCCTGCACGGTGACGGCCGACATGTTGGGGGCCGCGGCCGCCACCATGGTCGCGACCTGGTCCCAGCCCACCGACGCCGTGGCGTCGACGCGGCCGGCCGGGAAGGGGTCCGACAGGCCGACGGACGTCAGCGAGGCATCGGCGTCGAGCAGCCTGAGACCGCCCCGGGCGGAGCCATCGGGGCCGGCGTCCGCGTCCTGCCCGTCCGCGCCGCCCTTGGAGGCCAGCTCCAGCTCGCCGGCGGTCACGGACAGGGAGTCCAGCTCGCCCCTCAGGACCTGAGGCAGAACAAGACCCTCAGTGGCGACCCGGGCGTCCGAGGACAGCCCGGGCATCGCCGAGCGGACGGTGGAGGCGACCCGGAAGCGGACGTAGAGCTCCGCGCCCGCGCACGCCCCCCCGACCGCCAGGACGAGCACGAGCAGGACGACGACGACCGCCCCGCCCCGACGGCGACGCGGGCGGTCGCGCTGCCGCCCGCCGCTGCTGGCGATGCCGCCGCTGCCGCCGCCATCGGCGCCCGGGACCGCGGGCGGCGGGGCCGCCCGGTCGCCGTCGGCGAGTGCACCCGCGGAAGCCGGCGCGCCCGCGGGGGAAGCCCCCGCGGAGTCGCCGGCCGTCACGCGCAGGGGCCTCCAGTGCCCGCTCCCCGCGGGCGGGCTGTCCCCGGCCCGTCCGCCGCCCGCGGTGGTCCTGTCGTCGCCGGCCACGCCACTCATCTTCTTCCGTCCTCGGCGCCGGCGCGCTTGTCGACGCCGACCGAGGCCGTGCTCGTGCCGGCCTCGCGCGCCGCGATCTCGTTGGCGGCGTGCTCCTGGTCGAGCATGGGGAGGTCCTCGGCGGTCACCATGAGGGTGGCCACGGCGTGCTCCACGAGCGCGGTGCGGCGGTTGGAGGCGGCGCCCCCGGCGCGCCCGCCGCGCAGGCCCCGCACGCCCACGCGGTCGAGCTTCTCGCAGACGTTGTCGAGCTTGCGATTGAACTTGGTCAGCGGCCATCCCAGGCGCGCGGCGGCGGCGGCCGAGGAGGGGATCTCGGCGGCCCCGGTGCCGGCGCGCCGCAGCACCGGCTCGGCCAGGGCCAGGACGAGCAGCAGCTGGGACTTGGTCATCGGGGCCGCGCCGATAGTGGTCTGGCCCGTGGACTGGTGAACGCCGTCGATGCCGGAGAACCGGTCCTCGCCGGCCGTGATGAGATCAATCTCATAGGTCGTGGGCCCCGCCGAGAACGTGAGGATAATTCGCTGGAAGACCAGGGGCAGGCGGGCCCCCGGGGCGAGCCGGGACTGGACCAGCCCGTCGCCGTCGGTCAGCGTCGCCGACAGGCGCGTGCCCTCGTTGGCGATCCACCACAGCCCGCCCTCGTGGGCCAGCACGAGGAAGCGGCGGTGGAGGTAGGGGTTGTCGTCGATGTCGAGGTCCCCGCCGCGACCGATGACGAAGGTCTCGTCGGTGCCGATGCGGTGCACCTCCCCGGAGAAGTCGAGGACCAGCTCGTCGGGGCGGTCCGGATCGACCTCCGGGCGTTCGGTCCAGGTCAGGTCGCTCATATGAGGCCTCCTTCGATTCAGGAGCAGTGTGAGAGGGGGGCGCCTAGATGGGTGGCTCGACCCGCAGCATGACGCCGTCCCCGACGTCCAGCAAGTCTCCCACGTACAGCGGCGTCGGCAGGGCGGCCGCGAGCAGGACCGCGGGGAACCCCGGTCGCAGGAGCACCGTGCCGTTGTTGGAGCCCAGGTCGCGGGCGAGCACGTTCCATCCCGCCGTCGTGATCAGCAGGTGGGAGCGCGAGACCAGGTGGGCGGGGCTGGGCACCTCCAGGAGGAACGCGCCGGGCTCGCCCCCCGGCTGCGGACGCGGTGCGCGCCCGACGACGATGTCGCCGCGCACGGGCACGCTCGTCCCGGTGGGCAGGGTGATCATGGCCAGGACCGGCCGCGGCACCGGGATGAGCCGCCCGCTCAGGGGCGCCGAGCAGCACAGGCAGACCTGCGCGTCCGGCGGGTTGGCGTGACCCGCCACGCAGATGGCCGAGGTGATCATGGGGACGGACTCGGCCTCCCGGACGAGGGTCCCGGTGGCGCCCGAGGACCCTGAGGACCCTGAGGACCCTGAGGACGCAGCCTGCGCCGCCTCCTCGGGCGCAGGCGCCCCGCCCGGAGGCAGCGGCGCCGTGGAGGAGCGCCGCCCGGAACCGGGGCCGCCGTCCCCCTCCGCGGCACGGGGCGGGGCCGGCCCGGACGCGGGGGGCGCCGCAGCACGCCGACGACGGCGCCCCGACCCCGGCTCGGGCTCGGGGTAGCGCGGAATCGGCTCGGGAGGGGGACCGGACGGAGCGGGGTCGGCGGAGCGCGCGGGCGCGGTGCGCGGGGCCTCGCCGTCCGCGAGCGCGTCGGCGCCGGGCTCGACGCTCATGGGCAGGTCGTCGGGGTCGATCCACACGCCGGTCTCCGCCCCGCTCGGGCACTCCGGCGCGTCCGGGCCGGCGGGGGCCGTAGAACCGGCGGGCTCCGGCCCGGACGCCCCTGCGGGTCCGAGGGCGCCTGCGAGCCCGGGTGCGCCGGCGGGCGCCGTCGAGCCGAGGGGGGCCGCGTCCGCGCGCGCGACCGGCGGGGGCTCCGCAGCGGCAGGCACCTGCTGCGAGTGGGCCTGCGGAGGAAAGGTCGGCGGGATGACGGCCGAGTACGTCCCGGCGGTCTCGGGGACGGCCGCGGGCGGCGCATCGGCCGGGCAGCGGAGCCGGGTCGTGCTGGCGGGCTCGTCCGCGGTGACGGCGGAGGCGGGCGTGGGGCGGTTGAGATCCACCGGCCCCCAGGCGTGCCGTCCCTTCGCAGTCGGCGGAGCCGACAGGCCAGTCGAGCCGCCGAGGGCCGCGAGCACCGCCCGCTCCACGTCCCGGGGGGCCTCCGGGGCCAGGAGCGCCTCCCCCCAGCGGCCCGCGACCCGCTTGGGGGCGGCCTCGCCGCCGGCGCCCGCGTCATTCATAGCGCCGACTCCGGGACAAGGTCGACGACCAGGGCAGTGGCGTTGTCGTGGCCACCGGCCTCGAGGGCGGCGGCGACCGCCGCCTCGGCGGTGCGCTGCGGACGCATCCCGGCGCCGAGCACGGTGACCAGGGCCTCGTCGTCGAGCTCGTCGGTCAGCCCGTCGGAGCAGACGAGCAGGCGGTCCCCGCGCTGGGCGGACGCGGTGAACATGTCGGGGACGGCCTCCTGGTTCAGGCCGGCCCCCAGCGCCCGGGTGACTACGTTCTTCCGAGGATCATGGCGGGCCTGGTCGGGCGTGAGCTGGCCCGCGTCGATGAGCGCCTGGACCTGGGAGTGGTCGCGGGACATCTGCGTGAGGGCCCCGTCACGCATGAGGTAGACGCGCGAGTCGCCGATATTGAATGTGATCCACGTCAGCCCCTCGGGCAGCTGGGCCAGGACGGCGCCGGCCACGGTGGCCCCGGGCCGGTGGGCCGCGTGCGAGGGGATGGCGGTCACCGCCTCGCCGGCTGCGAGCATGGCCTCGACAATGACCCGCTCGTCGGTGACCGCGGCACCGGCCAGCGACGCCAGGGCGCCCAGGGCGGCGCGGGTCGCGGCGCGCCCGGCGGCGTGCCCGCCCATGCCGTCCACGACGACGAAGGCGGGCGCCATGGCGAGATAGCCGTCCTCATTGACGGGGCGCGACCGGCCGACGTCGGTGGCCGCGCCGGCGACGGGCACGAGGGCTTCGCCCTGCGGCCGGGGCACGGCCGAGATCTCGCTCATAGACGTCTCCTATACTGGACGGCGGCCGGGGTGCGAGCGCGGCCGACGGCTGAATGGCGCCGACGATACCGTCACGGGCGCAACTCGGCTCACCTCAGGTACGCTCTTGGAGACCGGTACCCACCGGCGACCCGCCCCGTCTCCCTACGAACAACGTCCATACGGCACCAGGTGCGCACGGCGGGAACCGTGAACTCGTGGAGGACTCACCTCATGTCTCAGGCTCAGGACGACCTCGTCGCCGCAGCGAGCAATCCCAATACGGACCTCACAAAGCTGCACGAGCTCGCCAACAACTATCCGGGTCTGCGCCCCTATATCGCAACGAACCCACGTACGTATCCGGCGCTCCTGGAGTGGCTCGGCACGCTCGGCGACCCCGCCGTCGACGCCGCCCTGGCGCGCCGCTACGGTCCCGCGCAGCCTCTGACGACCGCGCCCGCCGACGGCGCCACCCAGATCCTGGCGCCCGGGCAGATCGGGGTGCAGTCCCCCCAGTCCCCGCCCCAGCAGCAGTCGCTCACCGAGACCCAGCGCCAGCAGCCCTTCCAGCCGGAGTACGCCCAGCAGACGCAGACCTTCCAGCAGCCCCAGTACCAGCCCGTCCAGCCGGAGTACGCCCAGCAGACGCAGGCCTTCCAGCAGCCCCAGTACCAGCCCGTCCAGCCGGGGTACGCCCAGCAGACGCAGGCCTTCCAGCAGCCCCAGTACCAGCCCGTCCAGCCGGGGTACGCCCAGCAGACGCAGCCCTTCCAGCAGCCCCAGTACCAGCCCGTCCAGCCGGAGTACGCCCGGTCCGCCCAGTCCGCCCAGCAGGCCCCTGAGGGGGTGTTCGGCGTCGGCGAGGCGGCCGAGGAGGAGACCGGGCCCCGTCCGACCCTGTGGCTGTGGATCCTCGGCGCCGTCGCCGTCGTCGCCGTCGTCGCCGTCGTCGTGTGGTTCATCCTGTCGAACCACGGCGGCGGTGACTCCGCCGACGACAACTCGGCCGACAGCCCCGTGGCGACCACGCAGAGCGAGCCCTCCAAGGCCGCCCCCTCGAAGAAGGCCTCCCCCTCGGCCGCCCCGACGCCCTCGGCCACCCCGACGCCGAAGATCACGGCGCCCGCTCCGGCCAATGCCATCGAGCTGTCCGCCTTCACCGCCCCCAGCGGCAATATCACCTGCACGCTGACGGAGGACTCGGTCACCTGCACCATCAACGAGCACAACTTCACGCCCACGGACGCCTCCTGCAGGAACTCCGCGAGCTCGCCGGTGACCTGGACCGTCAAGAAGGACGGCAGCGCCACCAGCAGCTGCGGTGGCTCCTTCAGCAGCGCGGGCGCCCAGCTCCAGTACGGCTCGGCCGCGAAGAACGACTCCTTCGCCTGCACCTCCTCGGAGAACGGCGTCGAGTGCTGGAGCCAGATCACCGGCCAGGGCTTCAAGGTGTCCCGCGACGACTCTCGGGGCACGTCCAAGTCCGCCCAGCACTGACCAGCACTGACCAGCACCGGCCGGCACCGATCCGGCGTACCGACCGGCGCGGACGCCGGCACCGCCCCGCGTCCGCCGGCCGTCCGACCCGCCGGCCGCTCAACGGCGCTGTCCCCAGGAGCGCTGCCGTCCCTCATCACCCCGTGGGCGCGGCCCACGGCCGACCAGACAGGCCCACCGACCCATGTCCTCCACCTACGGTCGCATCCTGCGCATCCCCGGCGCCGCCGCCTTCTCCGTCGCAGGGCTCCTGGCGCGGTTCCCCATGTCCATGCAGGGGATCGCCACCATCCTGGCCGTCCAGGCCCTGTACGGCAGCTACTCGGCGGCCGGGGCCGTCTCCGCGGTCAACATCGTCGCGGCCGCCGTGGGCGCGCCCCTGCTGGCGCGGCTGGTGGACGAGCACGGGCAGTCCAGGGTGATGGTGCCGGCGCTGACGGTCTCCGGAGCGTCCATGCTCGGACTCATCCTCGCCGCCCGGGCGCACGCCGACCTGCGGGTCCTCATGGCGCTGGCGGCGCCGGCCGGCGGCCTGTCCGGCTCCATGGGCTCGCTCGTGCGCTCGCGGTGGACCACGGTGACCACCCGCCCGGAGGACGTGCACACGGCCTTCTCCCTCGAGGCCGCCCTCGACGAGGTCGCCCTCATTATCGGGCCGGTCCTGACCACGGCCCTGTGCACCTCGCCGGCTCTGCCGGTCACCACCGGCTGGATCGCGTCGCTGGCCCTCCAGCTCGCCGGCGGGCTGTGGTTCCTGTCGCAGCGCCGGACCGAGCCCACGCCCCACCGGCGGCGCCGGCGTCGTGCGGAGGCGCCGGGCGAGCCGCGGGAGGGGCCCGCCGGGGATGACGGCGCCCGGCGCCCGAACAGGCCGGTGGTGCGCCACGGCGCGGTGCTCGTCGTCCTCGTGGCCTTCCTGTTCTCCGGGGCCATGTTCGGCGCCAGCGACGTCGCCTCGGTGGCCTTCGCCACGGAGGCCGGGCGCAAGTCGGCCTCGGGAGCCCTGCTGGCGGCGTGGTCGGCGGGGTCGCTGGTGGCCGCGCTCGTCTACGGGGCGCGCTCGTGGAGGTGGCCCCTGTGGAAGCAGTTCCTGACCGGCACCGCGGCGCTGTCCATCGGCGCCTCGCTCCTGCCGCTCGCGCCGGGGCTGGTGGTGCTCGGCGCGCTCATGGCCACCACCGGCATGGCGATCGCCCCGACCATCACCACCGGAAACAACATCGTCCAGGTCTCCGTGGCGCCCTCCCAGCTCACCGAGGGGCTGGCGTGGATCAGCACGTCGCTGAGCGTCGGGGTGTCGCTGGGCTCGTTGCTGGGCGGTCGCGTGGTGGACGCCGAGGGCGCTCACGGCGGCTACCTGCTGGCCGCCGGGTGCGCCTGGCTCGCCACGGCGGCGACCCTGGCGGGGCTGCGGGTCCTGCGCCGGGCGCGCGCGCACGCCAGCCTGCCCCGCTGAACCCCGTCGAGATAGACATTTTCGTACGAGATAGACGGTGTCACCGTCTATCTCGTACGAAAATGTCTATCTCGACGGCGGAGGATCGAGGAGCGTGGAGCCGGGCCGCTCTCGCGCCGAGGAGGAGCGTCCGAGGGCGGCGCCGTAGACTCCGGCGGGTGGACGAGAGCACGCGGAACAAGACGACCGGCTCCCGCCTCGGTGCGCTCCGGCTGCTGATCTCCGGCCCGGCCCAGGCCCTGGGCTGGGCCGCCCTTCTGTCGAGCGCCTACCCCTGGCTGTGGGGCAAGGACGGCGTCCCGACGTTCAAGCTCGACGCATGGGTCTACTACCATGCCGTCGCCCAGTGGCACGCCGGCGGGAGCCTGTACGACTGGTACGCCAACCCCGGCGAGCACCTGTGGCCCTTCACCTACCCGCCCTTCGCGGCCTGGGCGCTGAGCCCCCTGACCTGGGGCAGCGACCGGGCCGCCCAGGTGATCATGGTGCTGGCCACACCGGTGTGCACCGCGGCGACGGCGTGGGCGACCATGCGCGCCCTGGGGGCCGAGCGCCGGATCGCGCTGGCGACGGCGCCGTGGCTGGCCCTGGCCGGGGTGCTGTTCCTGGAGCCGATCTACAAGACCATGGAGTACGGGCAGGTCAACGCGATCCTCATGGCGCTGGTCGCCGTCGACCTGCTGGCCGCGCCCGAGGGGGCGCGCTGGCGCGGTGCGGGCGCAGGGCTGGCGGCGGCCTTCAAACTGACGCCGGCCATCGCGGTGCTCGTCCTGGTGGCGCGCCGCGAGTGGCGGGCCGCGGCCACCATGGTCGCGACGGCGGCGGGGGCGACGGCCCTGTGCTGGGCGGTGTGGCCCGCCGAGTCCGCGCAGTTCTTCTTCTCCGCCATGCTCGACCCCTCCCGCGCGGGCTTCCCCGAGTACGCCGGCAACCAGAACCTCAAGGGCGCCGCCGCCCGCTGGCTGCCCGAGCAGGCCTGGAACCCGGCGTGGGCGCTCGCCGTCGTCGTGGTCGGGCTGGGGGCCTGGCTGCTGCTGCGCCGGCTGACGGCCCTGGCGGCCCTCGGCGGAGCGCGGTCGCCCGACGGCGGTCTCGTCCTGTTGCTGCAGGTGAGCACCGCCATGGCGGCGGGCCTGCTGATCTCGCCGATCTCCTGGTCGCACCACTGGGTGTGGTGCCTGCCCGCCCTCATGGCGCTGGCGACGGCGGCGTGGCGCTGGTACTCCCCCGCCCTGGCGACCACCACCCTGACGGGCGCGGCCGTGTTCGCCCTGGCGATGCAGTGGTGGTTCCCGGGGCAGAACCACCTGGAGAAGGAGTGGCCCTTCGCCGTCACCGTCGTCGGCTCGTCCTACACCTGGTGGGCGCTGGCGACCGGAGCCACGCTGTGGGCGGTGGCGGGGCGCCTCGTGCGTGCGCGCGCGCCGCGGAGCGCTCCATCCGGCTGGGGCCCGGCGGGCCACGGGCGGGCCCCAGGCCCCGTAAGATCGGCCCGTGCCACTTTTCGACGTCATCCGTGCCGTTGAGGACCGGTTCCACCGGGACATGATCCCCGTACTCAAGCGGCGCGGCTGGCGTCCGCGCGTCATCGCCTACGACGGCTACGGCTCCGCCGGTCCCGCCGTCTCCGGGCGCGCGGCCCACAGCCCCGCCAGCGTGGGGGACGACGGCGGGGCGGCGCCGTCGGACATGGCCCGGGTGCTCGCACGCATGGTGCTGCGCCCGCGCGACGCCCCCGCCGAGGGCCCGCTGTTCCGCTCGGTGCCTGAGGAGATGCCGATGACGGCGCGCGGTGTGCGGGACGTGCGCGAGCTGGCCGCCACCAACCTCCTGGAGGCCCAGCGCGGCTGGCGCCTGTTCGTGGACGCGCCCGTGCCCTACCTGCCCGTGACGATCCGCTTCGGGGCGGTGAGCGTGCGCACCCGGGCGGACCACGACGGCTACGTCGACGTCGTCGTGCGCGGGCACGGGCTGGGGGCCGGCTGGCACGAGGCGCGCATCGAGGCGACCGGCGCCGGCACGGTCAGCACCCGGATCCTGGTGGTGGCGCCCGGGCCGCGCCTGGGCATCGTCTCCGACATCGATGACACGGCCATGGTCTCGCACGTGCCGCGCATGTTCGTCGCCGCCTGGAACCAGCTGGTGAAGTACACCTCCTCGCGCGAGCCGGTGCCGGGGATGGCAGCGCTGCTCACCCGGGTCAAGCAGGCGCACCCGGGCACGCCCGTCATCTACCTGTCCACCGGCGCGTGGAACGTCGTGCCCACCCACCGCTCCTTCTTCGAGCGCCACGGCTTCCCGGCGGGCCCGATGCTCATGACCGACTGGGGACCGACCAACACCGGCCTGTTCCGCTCGGGGATCGAGCACAAGCGCACCGAGCTGCGGCGCCTCATGATCGACCTGCCCGACGTGACCTGGCTCCTGGTGGGCGACGACGGCCAGCACGACCCGCTCATCTACGGCGAGGCGGCCCGCGAGCACTCCGATCGGGTGGCTGCGGTGGCGGTGCGCCGGCTGACGCCGACCGAGCAGGTGCTGGCGGGCACGCAGCTCGCCCACCCCATGGGCCTGGGGCCGGAGGCGCGCACGCTCGCCGAGGCGGACGTGCCCGTGGTCGTCGGCGCGGACGGCTACGAGCTGGCCCGGCTGCTGCCTCCCGAGATCCTCCGCGCGTGAGGGCGCGGTGCCGGTGGGCGCGGTGAGATGCCTGGATGGCTGAGGAGCGGGAGGAGCCGATGACCGTGGAGGCGCCGTCGGGGCTTGCGGGGGCTGTTGGGCGGGTGGTGGACCGGGTGGCCGAGCGGCGGTGGGGCGAGGTGGAGACCGCGGCGCGCGGGGGTGCCGGGGGTGTCGGGGGTGTCGGGGGTGTCGACTGGGCGCGGGTGGGCGCCGAGATGGATGCTGAGATGGATGCTGGGACGGGCTCCGAGGGGGTGGGGTTCCTGTTTCTGCCGATGCACCTGGATCTCATTGTGCGGTGCGAGGCGCTCGTGGGCGGGGGGTACGGGTTCTGGTGCCCCCTGTGGACGTCGCGGGGTCCTTCGCGCCTGGGGGTGGGCGGGGTGGCGCGCCGGGGTCCCGACGGCGGCTGGCGGTGCGTCGTCCATCGTGTCGGCGCGGCGGACGACGACGGCGGGTCCGGGCCCGGGGCCGGTGGTACCGGACTCGGGACCAGGGCCGCCGGCGTCGGCGGTTCCGACGGCGGCGGTGGTGCCGGCGGCGGCGGTGGTGCCGGCGGGTCCGGGTGTGGCGGCCGCGCCGCCGGCGGGGGGCGTCTTCCGGGCGGGCTTGTGGAGCTGGTGCGGGTGATGGTGGACCGCGTCGCCGCGGCGGACTGGGAGGGTGTGGCCCGGGTGGCGGAGGTCTACCCGGGGGCGCGGGCGGGCATGGCCGAGGCCCTGGCGGCCTTTGGGCGCACGTGTCTGCCGCTGCCCGACGACTTCGTCTCGGTGGTCCAGTGCTGGCCCCGGGGCGACGGCGGGATCCGGCTGGCGTGCCCCCTGTGGACCGTGGAGGACGGTGTGGCGGACCTGGAGGTCCACGGCGAGGCGCTCCGCGGACCGGGCGGCGCCTGGCGGTTGCGGCTCGTCGGCGTGGTCATGGGCTGAGCGCGCGGGGTGGCCGGATAATCGGATGAGGATGGATGAGCGGATGGAGGGACGTATCGGATGCACATGGTGATCAGGCACTCCGGGGTCAGGGGCACCGCGGGCTACTGCCGCGGCCGGGCGCCCGCGATCGACCTGGAGGGCTCGCCCAACGTGCCGGGGACCGCCTGGTACCGGGCGGCGCTGGTGCAGGGTGCGGCGGTGGGCACCTGCTACGCCGATGAGCGGCAGGTGGCGGCCGACGCGCTGCGGGCCGCGGGGCTGGGCGAGGCGGAGGTGGCCGAGGCCGTGGCCGCGGCGGACGCCTACTTCATGGGGAGTCTGGGCCTGGCCATGACGACGCCCGTCCGCGCCCCGGGCCTGAGGTGGAGGCATCAGCGGGTGGGACAGGCATGAGCGGCGGCTGGTCCCCGCCGGGGCTCCCCAGGCCCTCCGGGCTTTCGATGGCGGTCAGGATCGTGGTCGATCTGGTGGCCGCCGGCCGGTGGGACGCCCTGGGCGGGATCGTCCCGGCGGGGTGCCGGTGGGAGGAGGTGCGGGCCGCGGTCGAGGAGCAGGCCCGGGGTCGGGGGCTGCTGGCCCTGCCCGAGAACCTCGCCCTGATCCTGCGCTGCTCCTCGGCATCGGACGACGGCGGGCGCTATCGGTTCGCCTGCCCCCTGTGGAGCCGGACCGGGGCCCTGGACCTGGAGCTGACCGGCACCGCCGCCAGGGACCCCAACGGCCTGTGGCGGATCACCTCGCTCGAAGCACCGATACAGCAGGCGCAGTCGCGGTGCGATCAGGGCTTCCCGCGGGTGCCGCCGTCGGAAAGTGTGTCCGAGGGCGACCCGATTCCGGACAGCGTCGTCGAGCCCCTGCGGCGGTGCATGGACCTCCTGGCGGCGCGCAGCTGGGAGGCGCTGGAACAGGCCGCCCCGGACAGCCGGAGCGCGTGGAGCGACGTCGACCGGGTGCTGGACGACTACGGGCGCACCTACCTGCCCGTGCCGCAGGACTTCACCCGCCTCGTGTACTGCATCCGCACCCGCGACGGCAGCTACTTCCTGGAGTGCCCCATGTGGACCGCCCAGGAGGGGCGCTCCGACCTCGAGGCCCAGTGGAAGGCCACCCAACGCCCCGACGGATCCTGGAACCTGAACCTCCAAGACGTCCTTGTGCCCTGATTCACGCCGCACGCGCCCCGGCCCCGAAGCCCCCGCAGAGGGCCCGCCTCGTCCCAGACGACCCCGCGCGTACCGAGCCGCCGAGCAGAATGATCAGAATATGAGCAAGAACCTGGAAGTATCCTGGGACGACGGCGGAGAGCAGAAGGCCGTCCGCGGCGAGTCCTCCTCGCTCGCCACGGACAGAATCGGCATGCTCGACGAAATGGCCCGCACCGCCGTCACCATTGAGGGCGACGGCGTTCAGGTCGGCATTGGCGGAGGAAACGAGGGGCGCGTCATCGCCTACTTCACCAGGGACAGCTGGAACTTCTTCAATCTGGTCGGCGACCCGCGGGCGGAGGGCTCATCCGAGCTTGTCGCGGGAGGGCAGCCCGGAGATTTCGACCGCAGGCACATTGTCGATGCGCCCACCGCCATCTCCGCCGTGCGCAAGCTCATTGACGACGGCGCCCCGACGGACCACCTGTGGGAGGAGCAGGACGGACGTGAGTCTCCCCCGCGCGCCCCGGATAAGGACGTTGAGGGAGTGGCCGCCGCCGGCCGCCCAGCCGGTCTCCCCCTATCCCGGAGCCAGTCACCGAGACGACCGACTCCAGTCCACCAGGGGCGGCCCGCAGGCGCCCACCAGCCTCCACGAACCGATCTCGACGCGGAGCCCGACCGACCTCGACGAAAAGGGACGGCTGGGACGGCCAGGGGCGGCGAGGAGCGAGCAGGCGGGCGCGGCGCCTGGGAGCGCGGCCGGGCGGCGAGATCCGGCTGGGCTACGACAGGAGATTCCTGTCGATTCCCATCGTCCCGCCGCCGAAGGCTCTTCTGCGCTCGCGGACCAGCCGTGCCCGGGACTGGGCCATCGAGTACACGCGCACCCTGCCGCCGCAGGTGGTGGGACGGGTGCGAGCGGTCGCCGACGCCGTCTCGCTACGCGACTGGGAGCGGGCCGGGGCGCCGACCAGCGGCAACCGCCTGGACTGGGACCAGGCGGACGCCTTCATAACGACCTACGCCCTACAGCCCTGCACCACAGTGCCCGACGAGCTCACCCAGGACATGTTCGCCGCCCCGGTGACTCCGGAAGGCTGCTGGATCGACTGCCTGCCGTGGACCGAGCGGGAGCGCCCCAGCGACGTCGAGATCTCCCTGAAGATCACCCCCGACCCGGGCGCACCCGACGGCCTGAGAGCCAGTCTCGCCCGCATGCGCGCCGTCGGCTTCCGCTACCCCGGACGCTGCGACCAGCGCCCCCGCCCCGCGGTGCCCGCCTGGACCACGCTCATTCGAACTCATCTGAGCTCATCTGACCACGAGCAGGGCCTAGATGATTGGCCGGAACGCTTGCTACGCCCCTTTGCCCCTTACTACGCCCCTTACGGCCGTACAGTAAGGAGCAAAGGAGCGTAGTAAGCGACGTCCGGTCCGACACAGTCCGGGCCCGGAGCATCCCGCGGCCAGTAGGCTCTGCCCCAGTACCGCCACCAGCGTGAGGAGATCGCCATGGCCAGCAAGCTGCCCTTCATCATCGGCCTGGGAGCCGGCTACGTGCTGGGGACGCGGGCCGGCCGCGCCCAGTACGAGCGCTTGAAGTCCGCCGCCTCCCGAGCCGCGTCGCGGGTCGCCGAGCGCCCCTTCGTGCGGGACAAGGTCGATGCCGCGTCCGCCCGGGCCGGCCAGTTCGTGCGCCGGCAGGGCGAGGCCGTCACCGACAAGGTCGCCGACGCCGTCAAGGACCGCCTCTTCCGCAGCCCGACGGAGCGCACCGCCCCGGCTCCCGCCGTCCACGTCGACGACGCCGAGGTCCGCCCCATCGACTGAGTCCGGGCCCGGATCGGCGGACTCGCTCCCGGCCCGCTCACAGGTCCTCGACGTCGAGGGGCTTGCGCCGGCGCAGCGGCCGGGGCGCCTGACGGCGCGACAGCAGCGCCCGGCGCCAGCCCGAGCGCACCGTGCCGCCGTAGCGGCCCGCCAGACCCCGGGCCCGAGCGGCGAGGGTCGGATCGCCGGCCGCCAGCCGCTCGGCACGACGTCGTTCCCGGTCTCCCGCCACCGGCAGCCGCCAGGAGCGCCAGTAGGCCAGCAGGCAGGTGCTGGCGCCGACCAGCGTGGCCGCCAGCAGCGCGTAGGCCTCCGGAAGGCCCCCGCGGACGACGCCGACCGCCGTCCCCGCTGCGCACAGGGCGGGAACGGCGTAGAGCTTGTTGCCGCCGAACACGGCCGGGGTCTCCCCCACGGACACGTCGCGGATCATGGAGCCGCCCACCGCCGTCAGGCAGCCCAGCAGCAGCGCGGGCATGACGCCCAGCCCGTTGTCCAGCGCCTTGGCGGCGCCGGTGGCGGCCCAGGTGCCCAGGACGACGGCGTCGGCGACGACGAGGAAGCGGTGGGCGAGGCGGGAGGTGAAGGGCACCCACCAGGCGACCAGGGCGCCGGCGCAGGCGGTGTAGAGGTAGTACGGGTCGGTCAGCGCGAAGGGCGGGCCGGCCTGGATCATGACGTCCCGCAGGATGCCGCCGGCGGTCGCGGTGAGGATGGCCAGGACGACGAAGCCCACCAGGTCGAAGTTCTTGCGCCGGGCGATCAGCCCGCCGAGGATGCCGTTGAGGAGCACGCCGGACAGGTCGAGGATGCGGAAGGTCTCCGGCAGCGTGTCCGGGACCGCGAGCTGGGCGGGGAGCACGCCGCCACCCTACCGACACCCCGTGATTTTCCCGCGCCCCGCGCGGCAACGGCGCCCTCGCGACGCGGCCCGGGCCCGCGACCCCTCTGTCCCCCCCCCTTCCCCCCTTCGCCGAGATCGGTTCACTTCCGCGCCGAGATCGGTCCGGGACGCCCGTAGCCCCAGGAGGCACTCACCTCGGTCGCGGCTGGACCCGGTGGGCCGGCATCGGCGAGACTCGGGGAATGCCATCGACCCGCTACGCCCCGCCCAAGGATCTGAGCGCCTACGCCTGGCTGTCCATCGGGGCGGCGGTGGCGACCATCGCCCTGAAGGCCTTCGCGGCCTGGCTGACCGGCTCGGTGGGGCTGCTCTCCGACGCCGCGGAGTCGGTGGTCAACCTGGTGGCGGCCGTCGTGGCGCTCATCGTCCTGAAGATCTCGATCAAGCCTGCCGACGACGACCACCAGTTCGGCCACTCCAAGGCCGAGTACTTCTCGGCGATCATCGAGGGCGTCATGATCTTCGTGGCGGCCGCCTTCATTATCATCTCCGCGATTCAGCGGCTCATCGTCCCCGTCATGCCCGAGCGGCTGAGCGTGGGCCTGCTCATCTCCGTGGGGGCCTCCGTGGTCAACGGGGCCGCCGCCTGGGTGCTGCACCGGGTGGGCAAGCGCGAGCGCTCGGCGACGCTGGTGGCCGACGCCAGGCACCTGGCCACCGACGTCGTCACCTCCGTGGCGGTCCTGGTGGGCGTGGGGCTCGTGGCGCTCTTCAGCTCGCCCATGCTCGACGCGGTGGTCGCCCTGGGGGCGGGCCTGAACATTATGTGGACCGGGTTCAAGCTCATTAAGGAGTCCGTGGGCGGTCTCATGGACGTGGCGCCCAGCCGGGAGGCGCAGGCGCGGATCGAGGCGGTGCTGGAGCGGTACCACGACGACGGGCGGATCGGCTTCCACGCGGTGAGGGTGCGCGAGGCGGGCAACCGGCGCTTCGCGGACATGCACGTGCTGGTGCCGGGCACGTGGAGCGTGAAGGAGGGGCACGACTTCACCGAGCGCGTGATCGACGAGCTGGTCGCGGTGGACCCGAACCTGCGGGTGTCGGCCCACCTGGAGCCCATTGAGGACCCCAAGAGCTACGAGGACGTCGAGGACGTCTGAGCCCTTTTCGCCGAGATCGGTCGTATTCCGGCTCGAGATCGGTCCGGGAACCGATCTCGAGCCGGAATACGACCGATCTCGGCGAAAGCGGGGCGAGGCGCGCCCCAGGGCCCGCTCACGCCTCATCGCCGGCCATGCTGGGCACGACCAGGCCCTCTGAGGGCTCGACCCAGGTGCCCACCGGCAGCGAGGCCTGGACGGGCCGGCCCGCCGGCAGGTCGGGGTCCAGCCCGAGCGCTTTCAGGAAGGGCCAGGGCTGTCCCGGGTCGTGGCGGACCGGCGTCAGCCGCATGGCGACGTCCTCGAGCTCCCACACCGGGGCCCAGGCCTGCACGGTCATGCCGCCGGGGGCCCGCATCGACAGGCGGGCGGCGGTACCGACCACCGCCCGCACCGCCGCGGGCGCGCCGCGCCAGAAGGCGCGCGCCCGCACCACCAGCCGGTCGGTCGACACGACCTCCTCCTTCCGCAGCACTCCCGCCCAGCGGCCCGGCAGCCCGTAGCCGTTCGGCCGGTCCGGGGCGAAGCCGTTGGGACACCGGGCGGTGAAGGGCGCGAAGCCGATGAGGGTCTCCTGCCTGATGCGGGGAGGGACCTTCGGCGCGAGGTAGGACTGCCAGAGCAGGCCGTCCACCCACTCGTACGTGCCGGCCATGAGCGGGCCGGTCCACCCGTCCGGCCAGTCGGGGAGCACCGCCCGCGGGCCGGGACCGGTGGCGTCCGGGAGGAATGCCACGACGGCGCACCGCCCGCCGAGGTCCAGGTGGGCGCCCGCGTGCCCGCCGCCCTCGGGCGCGCAGGTGAAGCAGCGCACTCCCACGCGCACCGCCCGCAGGTCCGTCACGGGAACGGGGGCCGGGCGCCCACTGCCCGTCTCACGGATCCAGGCGGTGCCGTCGACGACGCCGACCACCTCCACGCGCTCGCCGTTGACCACGCCCGCCGTCTCCAGCCGGGTCCCCGCCGTGACTGGGCCGGGGTCCTCCCAGGCGTCCAGGTCCCGTGACCTGGAGAAGCCCTCCGGGCAGGGAGCGCTCAGGGGCGCCACCCGCACCCAGCGCCCGTCCGGGCGGGGTACGGCCTGGTAGCCGGTGTCAGCGCAGAAGTCCCCCGCGTGCAACCCCAGACCGTCTCCCCCGGCGCGCAGGCCGAAGGCGGGGTCGACGACCATGCCGGTGGGCCACCAGGTAAGGTCCGTAACGGACCGGCCCGCGATCTTGCGCAGCATGCGTCCGGGGTCCGCGAGGAGCGCGGCGCTCCCCGGCAGTCGGTCCTCGAGCCCGGGCCGGCCCGCCGCGGCCACCGGACCAGCCGGCGGGGAGGGTGGTTCCGGGCTCTCAGCAGGCGGGTGCGGGGTGACGTCCTCATACCCGCTGGCCCCGACCGCCATCCAGGTGGGGACATTGTCGGAGTCGCGCGGGAAGAGTCTGAGCTCGTTGGCGTACTCGACCGGCGCGACCCCCGGGTGCTGAAAACAGGGGCGGGCGAGCCAGTCGTAGTCGGCGTGCAGGACGCCGTCTGCGGCGCCCATCCGCAGCCGCGCACTGGTCCACGCCCCGCGGCCGGGCTCGGCCCGGGCCTCGCGCAGCCGTTCGACGGCACCGGCGGTCGCCCCGTGGAGCGCCACGAACCTCTGGCGTCCGTCGATCGCGACCCGGACCTCCGCCTGCAGCAGCGTCCCGAGGCCGGCCAGGGTGATCTCCAGCCGGGAGCCTCCGTGATCGGCGAGCCACCGGGCCAGATACTCCTGCGCCCGCGCATGCGCCCCTTCCGCCGCGGCGGGCACCGGCCCCGACGGCGAAGGGCGGCGCGGTCCGCGCGGAGGCGCCAGCACGGTCACAGGGCCGCCAGCATCATCCATACCGCCCGCCGCACCTCCAGGCTCCCAGGCACCGCCCTCGGCACCAGCGCGCTCAGCCGCCCCGGTCTGCGCGGCGCCGACCTCCAGACGGGCACCCGGGAAGCCCGGCTCCTTCCAGCTGCGGCCCTGCCGCTCGGCATTGTTGTTGAAAAGGGTGAGCGGGACCCGACTCATGACGACACCGTCGAGCTCCGAGACGTCCACGGCGCAGGCGAGACGAGGACGTCCTGCCCCGCCACCCCCGGCGGCCGCCTCCTCCCGGTCGCAGACCCACGCCCGCCTTCCCCAGGCCTCCTGAACATCCACCGCAATGCCGTCGACAACAGCGGTAGCCCGCCCGCGGAAGCCCCGCACGTCTTTCGAGATCCAATTGATACGCCTGCCCCACGCCCGCCGCTCAGGCAGGGGGTAGAAGTACCTGGGACACGGAAGGTCATCGGGCACCATGAACCATGTGGGCATGGGAAGCACCCCCCGCGGGGGCCCCGCAAGGCCTGTGCGGCCCTCACCCTGCCAGCAAACACGATCGGTGGGGAGCCGCATGAGCGGCCAGCCCGGCACCTCCTCGTCAAGAAGCCGCAGACCGTCCTCCAGGTAGTCCCCGACCCACACCGGGACGACCACCGGCAGCGTGCTGCCTGATTCCTCAGAGTACACAACACTCCTTCCCGCAAGAGCCTATCCGGCCCGAGCCCACATTCGCCCAAAGCCCACCGGAAGCACCCGAGGCACGACGACACCCCCCTCAGCCTACGACCACTCCAGGACGTCGCCGTCAACACGCACGACCTCGCTTCGCGCCTCAGAGGGAGCCCGGATATACAGAGCCGGATCATCAAAATCAATATCCACTTCGCCCTCGATCTCCCGAAGCTCTACATCATCGGTCAGATACTCGGTCGCCCGCGGCGACCGCACAAGGACACTCAGTTGCGCAGCATCCGTGCTCAGTGCCACCCTGGCACCGTTGTCGAGCTGCCAGGTCTCCCGCCCAACCGGCTCTCCGTACACATCGCTCAGGGCCTTCACGTACTCCTTATACACCGGATCTCCTCGGCGCACACGAAGAAGATATGGCTGGAATTAAACAAGATCGGTGTGTGGCGGTGTGACTGGGAGGTGCTCGAAGTCGTAGTCGAAGGTGCGGTTGGTGATGTAGGCGGTGAAGGCCGCGAAGGTGTTCTCCGGGGTGTGGGGGTGGAGGTTGGCGATATTGTTCTTGGCGGCGTTCCACACGTGTTCTGTGGGATTGTGATCGGGGGCGTACGGGGGCATGTAGATAGGCATGATGCGCTCCAGAGCCTGGCCGGGGGCATAAAGATCGTTCAAAGCCTTGGCGTGGTGGAACCTGGCGTTGTCCAGGACGACCGCGATCTTCTTTTT
>NZ_JONS01000023.1 GCF_000711965.1 Actinomyces israelii DSM 43320 | reverse complement strand
CGGGGGGTGCTCCTATGTGGTGTGTCAAGCGGTGGTGGGTAGCTGTGCTGCTGGTTGGGGGTCGTAGAGGGCTCCGTCTCGGATCATGGCGTTCAGGGTCGGGATGCGGCGGTGGGCCAGGGCGAGGACGGCTTGGCCCGGACGTTTGCCTTGGTCTCGTTTGCGCTGGTAGCAGGCGCGGCTGATGGGGTCGGATCTGAGGGAGGCGAAGGCGGAGCCGAACATGGCTCTCTTGAGTCTTTTGTTTCCGGCGTGGGAGACGCCTCTCGCCCTTGATCGAGGACCCCGGCCTCCTGGTCACCGGTGCCAGGCCGGCGTAGGAGGCCGGCTGGGCCCCGGTGGCGGGGGTCTTGCCCAGGGTCTCGGCCAGGAGGACGGCGGCGGCCGGGACCCCGATGCCGGGCATGGAGGCCAGGACCGGGCAAGAGAGGGTGGGCCTCCACCAGGGCCTCGACACGGCCGGCGATATCAGCCCTTTGGGCGTGCAAGGCGATGAGCCGGCGGGCCAGGTGGGGCAGGACCGCCCCGGCGGCATCAGTGCCTGCCACCGTCACGGTCTGCTTGTCCAGGGCATCGCAGACCTGCTGGGCCCAGACGGCACGGCGGCGGGCTCCGTGCTTGTTCAGCCTGGCACCGGTGCGTGCCTTGCCGGCCTTCTTCAGTGCGGTGGGGGCGGCGTCGGGCCGCTATGGCCTCCAAGATGGCGTCGTGCTCCAAGAGGGATCCCAGGACAGTCTCGAGGGCGGGGTGGATCTGGGTGTACAAGCCCCGAATGCGGTTGGCGGTCTGGCCCGTCCTGGCGTGCCAGGTCCAGGTCGAAACCAGTCAGCACGCCCAGGGCTGCAGTGTCCTCATCCGAGGTGCTGATAGCTCTCAGGGTGTGAGGCATGGTGCGGGCGGCCTGGGCGATCACGGCTGCGTCACGGGCGTCGGTCTTGGCGTTTCCTGGGCTCAAGTCTGCGATGCGGCGCATCGACAGTCCCGGCAGGTAGCCCACTGTGACACCCATATCCTGGGCCACCGCGACAGCCAGGGCCCCGATGGTCGCGGGTTGATCCACGACCACCAGCACACGGCCGTGCTCCGCCAGATGCTTGTACAGGTCCCGTAGACGGGACTCGTCACTGGGTAGGGCCCTGTCATGGATTCTCCGCCCGTCCCGGTCCAGGGCTGTGGCCCAGTGCTCGCTCTTACCGACGTCGATACCGATGAAGACGCCGATGTCGTCCACCTGCATGACACGCTCCTTCGCTCCGCGGGACGGGGCCGGCTGCTGACGACGAGCCCCGCACCCACGTTACGAAAGACCTCGCCACCAGTATCAGGTGGTGGGTCATTCCCCTTATCAGCGGTCACACGTCGCCGTACGACGGCCGGTGACTCTCGCCCCCCGGATCATTCGATAGACAGGGGCAAGACATCATGCCGGCCGTCGCCGGCCCAGCCGCGAGGCTTCTCCCCGCGACCACCAACAAGGTAACGGGGCTGGACCGAGTGAAAGGCCTCCGGGATGTGGCGGCCCTCTCGGTTCAGCATCTGCTCCCCGCCCCGCTCACCGGCGTACTCCGCCAGACGCCTCACGTCGCTGTGACCGTTAGACACCGCATCCGCAACGCGCTCTAATTCCTTGAGGTCCCGTTTGCTCACTCCTGATCCCGGCCTGCTCAGTTTACGGAGCGTTTTATCAACTCTCTCTCCCGCGTGAAGGCCGACGCCGCGCACCCGTACCTGTTGGCCGGCTGCTCCGGCCTGGCCTCGGCGGCCCGCGTGGTGACCTGGGCATGGGCGGCGAAGTGGACCTGCTGCTCGGTGAAGTCGGTGGAGGCCCTCATAGCGCGCGCCTCGGCGAGCGCGGAGGCGGGAGCCCCCGCCGTCCAGCGGCCCGCCCGCCCGAACGCGCTGCCGGGTATGAAGGTCAGCAGGTCCAGCACGTCAAGACAGAGCCGGCCCGGGGTGACAGTGGTGACGTAACCCATGACAGCATTCCTCGGGTCGCGCACCAGGGCGGCCAGCCCCCGCCCGTGCGACAGCCCCCAGGCCATCACGCCGGTGGCGCCCATGGCCAGGGCGAAGGACCCGCCCAACACCATTATGAGCATGACTATGAGCATGACCCCCAGGGCGATCATGAGGACCTGGCCCGCCCAGCCCAGGCCGTCCCACCACTGGGCCAGCCCCTCAAGAAGACCGGCGAAGAACACGCTGCCGCCCTTGACGCCCAATGCCCGCCAGTGCTCATGCCCGCCCACAGCCCGTACACGACCCACAGCAGCCCCGCCGTCGTCGCGACCAGGGCGCCCAGACGGAACAGCAGGCGCGTCCTCGGCTCACGGCCCGGGGTGACGGCGCCCATGGTATCGGCCCGCACGGCCCGCACGGCCAGCACCTGGGCCGCGGTCGCCCGGCCCCGCCGCATCGCCGCCGGCACGCCCCGGCGACGGTTCCCGTAGGCCGACCAGTCCACCACCAGGTCGCTCCAGGCGAACTGCACCAGGGGCCAGCACCGCAATCGACACCGCCTGCAGAGGGCCGGGAGCGCCGGTCAGCACCGGCAGGCGCACCGCCGGGCCTCGGGCAGGGGCAGACCGCGTTCTCTCGCGCCTCCGCGCCGGTAGTCGTCCACCAGCAGGCAGCACCCCAGCAGCGCCACCGAGACCGGGACCGCCAGGGCGCCCCGCCCGCCGACCAGCCACAGCGGACGGACCCACCACGGGATGCCCTCGGCGTCGTTGTCCATCCAGCCGAGGGCGGACCCGCAGGCGTTCCACCCCGCGTGGTCGGCGCTCACCTGCGCCATCGCCAGCACAGGCGGGACCAGGGCCGTCACCCGTCGTGCCGCGCCGAAGGGGGCCCCGGCCCGCACCGTGCCGACCCGCCACAGGGCGATCCCCAGGCCCACCGCCACGGCCACGATCATGGTGCGCACCCGGTGGCCCACCGTCACGGCCCCGCCCCAGTCCGCGTAGCTGCCCAGCGTCCACGGGTTCGGGGAGCAGGAGAGCCCGGACCCGCCCAGGAGGGCCTCCAGCAGGCCCGGCTGCCGAAGGCGGCAGACAGATGTCCTCCGCCACCGTGAAACCGAGCCCGGCCGCGTACCCCAGCAGCGCCCAGCCGGCTGCGGCGGAGCGCCGCGCGCGCTCCGGCGCCCTCAGGGCGACCACCGCCAACGGGATCAGCTTGCCCGGCTCCTCGATGAAGGCCGCCAGGGCGATGGAGGCGCCGTCGTCCTTCGGCGATAGCCCACCCAGCCCGCCCACCCTCCTGGTGACCACGGCCACCGCGAAGGCGCACCAGATCCCCGCTCCGTACACGGCGCTCACGGCCCGCCGGCTCGCTGTGCCGGGTGCGCGCGAGCCCCGTCATGATCACCGGAGCCATGGCGGCGAACAGCCCCGGCACCATGGCGGCCGCCGGCCGGGGGACCACCGGCAGCGCCAGCAGGAAGGTCACAGCAAGGTCACGCTCCTCGGGGACCCCCGGTACTCCCCGGGGAGCGCCGGCCCGGTGCGCACAGTATTTCGCAAGGGAAGAAGGGCCTAATTGGTTTCATTCCTCGTCCGGGACCGCGGGGGCGCGGGCGCGCTCGCTGACGCCATGGCGCGGAAAGGCTTCCCTGCGCAACGGGGGCTCCACCGGGGCTCGGGCTCCGGTCGCAGTCTCGGTAGAGTCGGCCTAGGCCTTCCTACCCAGAGGGCTGTTCGGCATGAGAGGAAAGGGGACGCGGTGACTGACCGGGACGGCAGGCGCACCGCCCCCACGGGCGGCCCCGGCGGCGGCGCAGGCGCCGAGGACCTGAGCGCCGACGTCGTCGTGGTCGGCGCGGGCCCGGCCGGCTCGTCGGCCGCCTACCACCTGGCCACCTGCGGCCTGGACGTCATCGTGGTCGAGAGGCACGAGCTCGGCCGCGACAAGGTCTGCGGCGACGGCCTGACCCCCTCGGCCGTGCGCGAGCTCGTCCGCATGGGCGTGGACACCTCGACCTGGCAGCGCAACAAGGGCCTGCGCGTCATCGGGGGCGGGCACCGCCTCCACATCCCCTGGCCCGAGCAGGCCTCCCTGCCCTCCTACGGGCTGGCGCGCCGACGCACCGACCTCGACCGGGACCTGGCCGAGCACGCCGCCGCCGCCGGGGCCCGCCTGCTGACCGGCGTCACCGCCACCGGCCCGGCCACAACCGCCGCCGGACGCGTCGTCGGCGTCGAGACCAGGCCGACCACCCGCGTCGCCCGCCCCGGGATCCCCCGCCCCGCCACCCTGCGCGCCCCCCTGGTCATCGACGCCGGCGGCGTCTCGGCCCGCCTGGCCACCGCCGTCGGCCGGCGCAAGGACGAGCGCAGGCCGCTGGGCGTGGCCGTGCGCGCCTACTTCCGCTCCCCGCGGGCGGCCGACGCCTGGATGGAGTCCCGCCTGGAGCTGTGGGACGGCCCGGCGAACCGCTCCGCCCTCCTGCCCGGCTACGGGTGGCTGTGGAGCGTCGGCGACGGGCTGGTTAACGTCGGGCTGGGCTCGGTGTCCTCGCGCGCCGCGACCACCAGGGTCGACTACCGCGCCGTCTTCAACCGCTGGGTGGCCTCCGTCCCCGCCTCCTGGGCCTTCACCCCGGACAACCGGGTCGGGCGCCTGGCCTCCGCCGCCCTGCCCATGGCCTTCAACCGCAAACCCCACTACGCCGACGGCCTCATGCTGCTCGGCGACGCCGGCGGCATGGTCTCGCCCTTCAACGGCGAGGGCATCGCCCAGGCCCTCATGTCCGGGCGCCTGGCCGCCGAGGCCGCCGCGCAGGCCGCCGCCCGCTCCACCGCCGTCGGCCGCGAGAGAGCCCTGGGGCAGTACCCCGCCGCCCTGGAGGCCGAGATGGGCGGCTACTACACCCTCGGCCGGGTCTTCGTGGCCCTCATCGAGCACCCCGAGGTCATGCGCGTGTGCACCCGCTACGGCCTGGGCCGCAAGCACCTCATGAGGCTCGTGGCCAAGCTCCTGTCCGACGGTTGGGAGCGCCGCGGAGGCGACGCGATCGACCACTTCATCCAGCTCCTGACGAGAATGGTGCCAGCAGCATGAACCCCTACGTCTCCCTGCTCATTATGGCGGCGATGGCCCTGGTCGTGGCCGCCGGCGGCCTCATCCTGTCCGCGATCGTGAGCCCCAACAAGCGCAACAGGGTCAAGGTCGCCAACTACGAGTGCGGCATCGACCCCACGCCCACCAACACCGAGACCGGGCGCTTCCCCATCGCCTTCTACCTGGTGGGCATGACCTTCATCATCTTCGACGTCGAGGTCGTCTTCCTCTACCCCTGGGCCACGGCCTTCGCGCGCCTGGGGCTGTTCGGGCTGAGCGCCGCCCTCATCTTCATCGCCCTGATCACGGTGCCCTACGTCCTGGAGTGGCGCCGCGGCGGGCTGGACTGGGACTGACGGGCGCGGGACGGGCAGGTAAGGCAGGCACACCATGAACATGCGCGACTACAACGAGAAGATGCTCCACGTCCCCTCCAAGCGGGATGACCTCCAGCTCGCCGCCGAGCAGTCCGTGGACGGCCCCGGGTTCCTGATCACCAGCGTCGAGCGGCTCACCGGCCTGGCCCAGGCCCGCTCCCTGTGGCCGGTGACCATGGGCCTGGCCTGCTGCGCCATCGAGATGATGGGCACCGGCACCCCCCGCTTCGACATGGCCCGCTTCGGCTGGGAGGTCTTCCGCGCCTCCCCGCGCCACGCCGACGTCATGATCGTCTCGGGCCGCGTCTCCCACAAGATGGCACCCATCGTCCGCAACGTCTACGACTCCATGCCCGAGCCCAAGTGGGTCATCTCCATGGGGGCCTGCGCCTCCTCCGGCGGCGTGTTCAACAACTACGCCATCGTCCAGGGGTGCGACCACATCGTCCCGGTCGACATCTACCTGCCCGGCTGCCCGCCGCGCCCCGAGATGCTCCTGAACGCCATGCTCGAGCTCACCCGCCAGATCGAGCGCCGCCCCATCTTCAGGCACCGCGAGGAGATCGCGCGCGCCGTCGAGGCCGCCGCCCTGGCCGCCACCCCCGTCTCCGAGATGAAGGGCCGGCTCGCATGAGTGAGAACACCGCCTCCCCCGACACCGGCGGCGACATCGAGCCGGTCGCCGCCGTCCCCGAGGTCGTGCCCGGCCGCCCGGTGCGCCCCGAGCTGGTCGCCGAGGTCGTCTCCGCCCACTCCGGCCAGTTCGGCGCCGCCGACGCCGGGGACACCACCGGCTACGGCCGCCACCGCACCGTGGTCACCCTCGCCCCGGCCGCGGCGCGCCCCTACGGCTCCTGGTTCGACGGCGTCGTCGACGCCCTCGTCGAGGACCTGGCCGATGCCGGGGTCGAGCCGGCCGAGGCCATTGAGAAGGTCGCCGTCGAGCACGACGAGCTCACCCTGTTCATCGCCCGCGAGCACCTCCTCGACGTCGTGCGCCCCCTGCGCGACGACCAGGACCTGCGCTTCGAGCTGTGCCTGGGCGTCAGCGGCGTCCACTACCCCGGCGACGCCGGCCGCGAGCTGCACGCCTGCTTCGAGCTGGTGAGCCTGACCCACGGCGGGCGCCAGCTGCGCCTGGAGGTCGCCTGCCCCGCCACCGACCCGCACGTGCCCTCGATCGTGCCGGTCTACCCCGGCGACGACTGGCACGAGCGCGAGACCTGGGACCTCATGGGCATCGTCTTCGACGGCCACCCCAACCTCACCCGCTCGGCCATGCCCGACGACTGGGTGGGCCACCCCCAGCGCAAGGACTACCCGCTGGGCGGCATCCCCGTGGAGTACAAGGGGGCCGCCACCCCGCCCGCCGACACCCGGAGGTCGTACCGCTGATGAGCCCCGCAAGCACCTTCCGCGCCGCCGGGCCGGCCACCGACGACATCGCCGACGGCGCCCCCCAGTACACGCTGGCCGGCGGCGACTGGGACGACGTCGTCGCCGCCATCGCCGCGCGCGACGAGGACGACCGTCTCCGCCACGACCGCATCGTGCTCAACATGGGGCCCGTCCACCCCTCCACCCACGGCGTGCTGCGCCTGGTCCTGGAGGTCGACGGCGAGACCGTCACCGAGGTCCGCGTGGGCACCGGCTACCTGCACACGGGCATCGAGAAGAACATGGAGTACCGCACCTGGGTCCAGGGCGAGACCTTCGTGACCCGCATGGACTACGTGGCCCCCTTCTTCCAGGAGGTCGGCTACGCCCTGGCCGTGGAGAAGCTGCTCGGCATCACCGACGACATCCCCGAGAAGGCCTCGGTCATGCGCGTGCTCCTCATGGAGCTCAACCGCATCGCCTCCCACGCCGTCGCCATCGGCTCCGGCGGCAACGAGATGGGCGGCACCACGCTCATGACCATCTCCTTCCGCTGCCGCGAGAACATCCTGCGCGCCTTCGAGATGGTCTCCGGGCTGCGCATGAACCACGCCTACGTCCGCCCCGGCGGCCTGGCCCAGGACATCCCCACGGGCCTGACCGACTTCGTGCGCTCGGTCATGCCGAACATCAAGAACGACATCGGCGAGCTCGAGTCCCTCCTCATGGAGAACCCGATCCTGAAGTCCCGCTTCGTCGGCGTGGGCGAGGTCAGCCTGGCCGCCGCCATGGCCATGGGCCTGACCGGGCCGTGCGTGCGCGCCGCCGGGTACCCGCTGGACATGCGCCGGATCACGCCCTACTGCGGCTACGAGACCTACGACTTCGACATCCCCGTCTACGACCGCTCCGACTGCTACAACCGCCTGGCCGTGCGCTTCGACGAGTGCTACCAGTCCCTGAAGATCGTCTCCCAGTGCGTGGACCGCCTCGACGAGATCGCCGAGCGGGGCGACGACCCCTCCAACACGACCATGGTGGCCGACCCCACCATCGCCTGGCCCGCCCGCATGGCCATCGCCACCGACGGCCAGGGCCAGTCCCTGGACCACGTGCGCGAGATCATGGGCACCTCCATGGAGTCCCTCATCCACCACTTCAAGCTGGTCACCCAGGGCTTCCGCGTCCCCGCCGGGCAGGTCTACCAGACCGTGGAGCACGCCAAGGGAGTCCTGGGCGTCCACGCCGTCTCCGACGGCGGCACCCGCCCCTACCGGGTCCACTTCCGCGACCCCTCCTTCTCCAACCTGCAGTCGCTGGCCATGATGGGCGAGGGCGGCATGATCGCCGACCTGGTCCCCTCCCTGGCCTCCATCGACCCCGTCCTGGGAGGCGTGGACCGCTGATGAGCACCACCGAGAACACCCGTGCGACCGCCGCCGGCTACGACCCCGATCTCGGCGCCCGCCTGGACGCCGAGATCGAGCAGATCACCTCCCGCTACCCCGCGGGCCACGAGCGCAGCGCCCTGATCCCCATGCTGCACCTCATCCAGAGCGTCGACGGCTACGTCTCCCCGCGCGGCATCGCCCTGTGCGCCGAGAAGCTGGGCCTGACGCGCTCGGAAGTCAGCGCCGTCGCCACCTTCTACAGCCAGTTCCGCCGCCACCCCGCCGGGGACTACCACGTGGGGGTGTGCACCAACGCCCTGTGCGCCGTCATGGGCGGCGACGAGGTCTGGCGGGCCGTGAGCGAGCACACCGGCCTGGGCAACGACGAGACCAGCGAGGACGGCCGCATCAGCCTGGAGCGCGTGGAGTGCAACGCCGGCTGCGACTACGCCCCCGTCGTCATGGTCAACTGGGAGTTCTTCGACAACCAGACCCCGGCCTCCGCCGTCGAGCTGGTGGCCCGCCTGGAGCGCGGTGAGGCCGTCGCCCCTACCCGCGGCCCCGAGACCCTGCCGACCTTCCGCGACAACGAGCGGCTCCTGGCCGGATTCGAGGACGGCCGCGCGGACGAGGGCGTCGGCGCGGGCGAGCCGAGCCTGCTGGGCCTGCGCATCGCCCGCGAGCACGGCTGGACGGTTCCGAAGGAGGAGACCAAGTGACCGACAGCGCGAGCGGCGCCGCCCAGGCCGGCCCGGCCTTCACCGCGCCGGGCACCCTCACCCCCGCCGTCACCGACATGTGGGACAGGGACCGCTCCTGGACCCTGAAGGCCTACCTCGCCCACGGCGGCTACCGGGGCCTGAGACGGGCCAAGACGATGAGCCAGGACGAGCTCGTCGCCCTGGTCAAGGCCTCCAACCTGCGCGGCCGCGGCGGCGCCGGCTTCCCCACCGGCCTGAAGTGGTCCTTCCTGCCCGCCCCCGACGGCGGGGCCCGCTACCTGGTGGTCAACGCCGACGAGTCCGAGCCGGGCACCTGCAAGGACATCCCGACGATCATGGCCAACCCGCAGGCCCTCGTCGAGGGCGTGGCGATCTGCTCGCGGGCCATCGGCTGCGACCACGCCTTCGTCTACCTGCGCGGCGAGGTCGCCCACGTCTACCGCCGCCTGCTGGCCGCCGTGCGCGAGGCCCGCGAGGCCGGGTACCTGGAGACCGGCTTCGGCCTGGACGGCGCCCAGCCGCTCGCCATCACCGCGCACGCCGGGGCCGGCGCCTACATCTGCGGGGAGGAGACCGCGCTGCTGGACTCCCTGGAGGGCCGCCGCGGCCACCCGCGCCTCAAGCCCCCCCTTCCCGGCGGCCCAGGGCCTGTACGCCCGCCCGACGGTCATCAACAACGTCGAGACCATCGCCTCCCTGCCGGGGATCCTCGCCCGCGGCCCCGAGTGGTACTCATCCATGGGCACCGAGCGCTCCAAGGGCCACGGCATCTTCTCCGTGTCCGGGCACGTGGCCCACCCCGGCCAGCTCGAGGCGCCCTTCGGCATCACCATGCGCGAGCTCATCGACCTGGCCGGCGGCGTCCGCGCCGGACACCGGCTCAAGTTCTGGGTCCCGGGGGGCTCGTCCACCCCGATCTTCGGGCCCGAGGAGCTCGACGTCCCCCTGGACTACGAGTCGGTCGGGGCGGCCGGCTCCATGCTGGGCACCCGCGCGCTCCAGGTCTTCGACGAGACGGTCTCCGTGGTGCGCGTGGTGGCCCGGTGGACCGAGTTCTACCAGCACGAGTCCTGCGGCAAGTGCACGCCCTGCCGGGAGGGCACCTACTGGATGCGCCAGATCATGGCGCGCCTGGAGGCCGGGCGGGGCCTGCCCGGGGACGTCGAGAAGCTGGAGTCCATCGCCTCCAACATCGCCGGCCGCTCCTTCTGCGCCCTCGGTGACGCCTCCGCCACCCCGGTCCTGTCCGGCATCAAGCGGTTCAGGGCCGAGTTCGAGGCCGGGTACACCTCCGCGGCCGACGAGCTCTTCCCCTACGCGGCCTCGGCAATCGTTGAAAGCGCACGGTGAGACATGACTGACACGGTCCACATGACGATCGACGGCGTCCCCGTCGAGGTTGCCAAGGGCACGCTCCTCATCCGTGCCGCCGAGAAGATCGGGGTGCGCATCCCGCGCTTCTGCGACCACCCGCTGCTGGCGCCGTCGGCCAACTGCCGCCAGTGCCTGGTGGAGGTGGCCATGCCCGGGCGCGACGGCGTGGTCCGCCCCATGCCCAAGCCGCAGCCCTCGTGCGCCATGACCGCCATGGAGGGCATGGAGATCTCCACCCAGGCCACCAGCGAGGTCGCCGCCAGGGCGCAGGCCGGCACCATGGAGTTCCTCCTGATCAACCACCCCCTGGACTGCCCGGTGTGCGACAAGGGCGGGGAGTGCCCCCTGCAGAACCAGGCCTTGGAGCTCATGGCCTCCGGCGCCCAGAGCGCCACGCGCTTCACCGACGTCAAGCGCACCTTCCCCAAGCCCCTGCGCCTGACCGGCAACATCCTGCTGGACCGCGACCGCTGCATCCTGTGCCAGCGCTGCGTGCGCTTCGCCGACCAGGTCGCCGGCGACCCCTTCATCGCCCTGCAGGGGCGCGGCGCCGGGCACGTCGGCGGCGAGATCACCGGGGGCCTGTACTCCGAGCAGATCGGCCGCTACGACTCCACCGTCCTGGACTTCTTCGACCCCGAGGGCGTGGCGGGCCTGGCCACCGAGACCATCCGCGGCGGGGCCTACCTCGCCCCCGAGGCCGACCTGGCCGGGCCGGGCGGGCAGCCCGGCGCCGTCGACGGCTCCGTCTACGGACCCGGTGACCTGGCGGGCCGCGAGGACCTCGACGTCTCGGGCCGCCCCTTCGCCTCCTACTTCTCGGGCAACATCATCCAGATCTGCCCCGTGGGGGCCCTCACGTCCGCCCGCTACCGCTTCCGGGCCCGCCCCGTGGACCTGGTGTCCACCGACTCGGTCACCGAGCACGACGCCTCCGGCTCCGCCATCAGGGTCGACATGCGCCGCGGCGTGGTCCTGCGGCGCCTGGCCGGCAGCGACCCCGAGGTCAACGAGGAGTGGATCACCGACAAGGACCGCTTCGGCTTCGCCTGGTCCTCCCAGCCCGACCGCCTGCGCGTCCCGCTGGTGCGCGACGAGGACGGCGAGCTGGTGCCCACCAGCTGGTCCGACGCCCTCGACGTCGCCGCCCGGGGCCTGGCCGCGGCGCGGGAGGCCGGCGGCGTCGGCCTGCTGCCCGGGGCCCGCACCACCCTGGAGGACGGCTGGGCCTGGTCCCGCTTCGCCCGCCAGGTGCTGGGCACCAACGACATCGACCAGCGCGTGCGCGACCACAGCGAGGAGGAGGACCTCTTCCTGGGCGCCCGGGTCGCGGGCACGGGGATGGGCGCCGTGACCTACTCCTCCCTGGAGAGCGCCGGTCAGGTCCTCCTGGTGGCCCTGGAGCCCGAGGACGAGTGCGGCTCCCTGTTCCTGCGTCTGCGCAAGGGCGTGCGCGCCGGCGGCGTGCGCGTGGCCGCCATCGCCCCGCTGGTCACCAACGGCTCGCGCAAGCTCGGCGCCACCACCGTCCTGACCGTCCCCGGCCAGGAGGCGCGCGCCATCGCCCTGCTCTCCCAGACCCACCCCGACGTCGTCGAGGCGCTCAAGGCCGAGGGCGCCACCATCCTGGTGGGCGAGCGCGCCGCCGCCGTGCCGGGGCTGCTGACCACCGTCGACACCCTGGCCACCGCCACCGGGGCCCGCCTGGCCTGGGTGCCGCGCCGCGCCGGCGAGCGCGGCGGCATCGAGGCGGGCCTGCTGCCCTTCCTCCTGCCCGGCGGCCGCCCCGTCGCCGACGACGGCGCCCGCCGCCAGGTCCAGGACGCCTGGGGCATCGACCCCGCCGGGGTCCACGCCCACGCCCCCCTGCCTGACGCGCCCGGCCGCGACGCGACCCGGATCCTGGCGGCGCTGGCCGACGGCGGCCTCGGCGGCCTGGTGGCCGGCGGCATCGACCCGCGCGACTTCCCGGACCCCGCCCTGGCCCGGACGGCCCTGGCGGCCTCCCGCTTCACCGTCCAGCTCGAGGTGCGCCGCAGCGAGGTCACCGAGCGCGCCGACGTCGTCCTGCCGGTCGCCCCCGCCGAGGAGAAGAACGGCACCTTCGTCAACTGGGAGGGGCGCGTGCGCCCCTTCGGCCAGGCCCACGTCTCGCACGCCCGCACCGACCGCCAGGTCCTGGGGATGCTCGCCGCCGAGATGGGCGAGGACCTGGGCGCGGACGACCTGGGGGCCCTCCACGCCCAGATCGCCGGCCTCGGCCTGTGGGGCGGGGCGCGCGGCGGGGTCGTCTTCATCGAGCCTTCCGCCGCCTCCCCGGTCGACGCCGGGGCCGGTGCGGCCGGTACCGCGCCCGCCGAGGGCCGGGCGGGCCGCTCCGGCCGCTCGACGGTGACCGGCCTGGACGCCGTCCTGGCCACGCACAAGCCCATGCTCGATGCCGGCCGGCTCCAGGACGGCGAGGCGTTCCTCGCCGCCACCGCCATGCGCCCGGTCGCCCGCGTCGCCGCCGACCTCGCCGCCCGGCTGGGCCTGAGCGGCGGGGAGAGCGTCGAGGTCGCCACCGCGGCCGGCGCCGTCACGCTGCCCGCGGTGGTCGCGGGCCGGGTCGCCCCGGGCACCGTCTGGCTGCCCGAGTGCTCGCCCGGCTCCACGGTCCGCCAGACGCTCCGCGCCGGCCACGGCTCCCGGGTCCGCCTGTCCCTCGTCCCGACCGGCACCCTGCCCAGCACCCCGACCAGCGCCCTGATCCGCACCCCGAGCAGCACGGAGGTGGCCCGGTGAGCACCACCAGCACCATGGCTCTTCTGCACCTCGTCCCGACGACGGCTCCGGCGACGGCCTCCGGCGCCGAGGGCGGTGTGACCGCCGACTTCTCCGCCGAGACCTGGTGGCTGACCCTCATCAAGGCGGTCTTCATCGTCGCCTTCCTCATCGTCAACGTCATCCTGGCGATCTGGGCGGAGAGGCGCGTCCTGGGACGCATGCAGACGCGCCCCGGGCCGAACGTCAACGGCTTCCTGGGCATCCCCCAGCTGGTCGCCGACGCCGCCAAGCTCATTATGAAGGAGGACTTCTGGCTGGGGGGCGCGGAGAAGCTCGTCTACCTCCTCGCCCCGGTCATCGCGGCGTTCAGCGCCTTCATGATCTACGCGGTCATCCCCTTCGGGCCGCAGGTGAGCATCCTCGGCCACTCCACGCCCCTGCAGCTGACCGACTTCCCCGTCGCGGTCCTCTACGTCCTGGCGATCACCGCCTTCGGCGTCTACGGCATTATCCTGGGAGGCTGGTCGACCCACTCCACCTACCCGCTCTTCGGGGCGGTGCGCTCGGCCGCGCAGGTCATCTCCTACGAGCTGAGCATGAGCCTGTCGATCCTCACCGTCTTCCTCGCCTCCGGGACCATGTCCACCTCCGGCATCGTCTCCTCCCAGCAGCGCCTGTGGTGGGGCCTGGCCATGGTGCCGAGCTTCCTCATCTACGTGGTCTCCATGATCGGCGAGGTCAACCGCCTGCCCTTCGACCTGCCCGAGGCGGAGGGCGAGCTCGTCGCCGGCCACATGGTCGAGTACTCCTCGATGAAGTTCGCCTGGTACTTCCTGGGCGAGTACATCAACATGTTCAATGTCTCGGCCATGTGCGTGACCCTGTTCCTGGGGGGCTGGCGCTCCTTCGTGATCGCCTCCTTCTGGCCGGGCGCGAACTCCGGGTGGTGGCCCATGCTGTGGTTCATCGGCAAGGTCTGGGCCGTCATGTTCTTCATGATCTGGACCCGCGGCACCCTGGTGCGCATCCGCTACGACCACTTCATGAAGCTGGGGTGGAAGTTCCTCATCCCCGTCTCGCTGGGATGGTTCGTCCTGGTGGCCGCCCTCCAGGGGTACCGCGCCTTCTTCACCGGCTCGCCCGCCGGGCTGCTCATCACCCTGGCGGCCGTCTTCCTGGTCGCCATGCTCGTGCTCCTCATCCTGCCCGAGTCCGAGGACGACGGGCCGGCTCGCGGCGCCGGCGGCGTGACCGCCCCGGGGGAGGAGCTCGACGCCTTCGCGGGCGGCTACCCCGTCCCGCCGCTGCCCGGACAGCAGCTGCCCGTCTCCCCGCGCGTGCGCCGCGCCCAGCGGGCCCAGGCGCCCGTCCGCACCGATGCCGCCAGCTCTGTCAGTTCTGTCAGCTCTGTCAGCTCTGTGATGCTCGCCGTCGGCGGTGCTGATGATGCGGGCTCCGCGGACGTCGGTGGCCTCGCGGCCCTCGGCCTCCAGTCCACCCCCGACTCCGGCGACACCGTCCAGGAGGGAACCGATGACTGACCAGAACCCCGACGCCTTCCGCGCCCCGGGAGGGCGGCCGAGCCCCGACGGCCCCAGCGGTGCCGGCAGTGCTGGCAGTGCCGGCGGTGCCGGCGGTGCCGGCAGCACCGCTGACCACAACCAGTGGCTGCGCGACCTTCCCGGCCCCGTGGGCCGATTCTTCGCCCCGGTGGCCGGCTACGGCGTGACCATCTCCTCGATATTCCGGCCCACCGTCACCGAGCTCTACCCCTTCGAGGCGCCGGTCCTCATGCCGCGCTACCACGGGCGCCACCAGCTCAACCGCTACGACGACGGCCTGGAGAAGTGCATCGGCTGCGAGCTGTGCGCCTGGGCCTGCCCGGCCGACGCCATCTACGTCGAGGCGGCCTCCAACGCCCCCGGCGCCCAGTACTCGCCCGGCGAGCGCTACGGCCGCGTCTACCAGATCAACTACCTGCGCTGCATCTTCTGCGGCATGTGCATCGAGGCCTGCCCGACGCGCGCCCTGACCATGACCCACGAGATCGACGAGCTGGTCGGGCCGACCCGCACCGGCCTGATCTACGAGAAGCAGGACCTGCTCGCCCCCGTGCCCGACGGGGCGGTGGCGGCCCCCCACCCCATGGTCGAGGGGACCGAGGACTCCGACTACTACCGCGGCGAGGTCACCGGCGTCACCCAGGCGCAGGTCGACTGGGTCCGCGAGCACCGCCCCGACGAGCCGACCCTGGCCTCGGCGCGGCCGGCCCCCGCCCCGAGCCCCGCCAGGGAGGCGGTGCACCCATGACCGCCCCGACCGTGCTGCCTGTGCTGCCTGGGCTGCCCGCTCTGCCCGTCCGGCCCGCGCTCGTGCCCGCCTCCCTGGGTGCGGACGGCACCATCTCGACCGGGGAGACGATCCTGTTCGCCGTGGTCGCCCTGGTCGCCGTCACCTGCGGCCTCGGCCTGCTGACCGCCAGGCGCGCGGTGTCCGCCGCCGTCAACATGATCGGCATCATGATCTGCCTGGCGGTCCTCTACATCGCCGGCGACGCGCCCTTCCTGGGCGTCACCCAGATCGTCGTCTACACCGGCGCCGTCATGACGCTCGTCCTGTTCGTCATCATGATGGTCGGCGTCGGCGGCGAGGAGCCGGTGGGCACCGCCGGCTCGCCGGCCGGCAAGTGGGGCGTCGCCGCCCTGGGCGCCGTCCTGGCCGTCATCCTGGCGGTCGTCGTGTGGCGCTCCGTCGTGCCGGTGTCCACCGACGGCGGCGGGGCCGCGACGCTCCCCTCGGCCCCCTCCGAGCTCGCACTGGTGCTGTTCGGCGGCCACGTCGTCACCATGGAGCTGACCGGCGTCCTGCTCATTATCGCCGCCGTCGGCGCCCTGACGCTGACGCACCGCCAGCGCATCCGGCCCCGCCCGACCCAGCGCGCCCGGATGGAGGCCAGGATGCGGGCCTTCGCCGACAAGGGCGCCCACCCCGGCCAGAAGCCCATGCCCGGCGTCTACGCCGCCACCAACGCCGCCGCCGCACCGGCCCTGGCCGCCGACGGCGAGGCCCTGGAGGAGTCGGTCCCGCGCGTGCTGCGCGTGCGCGACCAGGCCCTGGAGCTGTCCGAGGTCTCCCCGGAGATGGGGGCCGCCCAGCGCGCCGGCACCATCACCGCCCGCGAGGACGCCGCCGTCGGGCTCTCCGGCATGCCCGCCATGCCCGGTGCGGCCGCCCCGGCCGTCGACCAGCCCGTCGCCGTCGACCCGCTGACCGAGCCCGCCACGGAGCCGGCCGACAAGCCGGCCGGGGGGCCGGGAGGGCAGCAGTTGCCCGGCCCCTCCGAGGCGGGCCCCAGGCAGAAGGAGGAGCAGAAGAAGTGAGTGTTCCCGTCACCGCCTACATCGTGCTCGCCGGGGTGCTCTTCACCCTCGGGGCACTCACGGTGCTCCTGCGGCGCAACGCCATTATCGAGCTGATGGGGGTCGAGCTCATGCTCAACGCCGTCAACCTGGTCCTGGTGACCTTCTCCCGCGTCCACGGCAACCTCAACGGACAGGTCTTCGCCTTCTTCGTCATGGTCGTCGCGGCCGCCGAGGTGGTCGTGGGCCTGAGCATTGTCGTGTCCATCTTCCGCACCCGCAGGTCCACGTCGGTCGACGACGAGAACCTGCTCAAGAACTGAGGGGGCCGCCGCCATGACCGCACCGTCTCTCGTGCTCGCCGGCGCCCTGGCCCCCGCTGCCGCGCCTGCGGCCTCCGCCGTGCCCCCCGCCCCCCTGGTCGGCCCCGCCACGGGCCTGGCCTCCCTGGCCTGGCTGCTGATCGCCGTGCCCGCCGCCGGCGCCGCCATCCTCCTGCTGGCCGGACGCGCCTGTGACCGCTGGGGCCACCTGCTGGGCCTGCTCGCCTCCCTGGCCAGCGCCTGCCTGGGCCTGGGCATCCTCGCCCAGGTCCTCGGCCTGCCTCCCGCCGAGCGCACCATGGTCGTCAGCCTGTGGCGCTGGTTCGGCGCCGGGGACCTGGAGGTGCGCATCGGCCTGCGCATCGACCCGCTGTCGCTGACCTTCGTGGCGCTGGTGACCTTCGTCGGCTTCCTCATCCACGTCTACTCGGTGGCCTACATGGCCCACGACCGGGACCGCCGCCGCTTCTTCGCCTACCTGAACCTGTTCATCGCCGCCATGCTCACCCTCGTGCTGGGCGACTCCTACATCGTCCTGTTCGTCGGCTGGGAGGGCGTGGGGCTGGCCTCCTACCTGCTCATCGGCTTCTGGAACACCGCCGACGCCGACGCCCCGCAGGCGGTGCGCTTCACCAGCCGGCAGAACGCGACGGCCGCCAAGAAGGCCTTCATCATGAACCGCGTCGGCGACGTCGGCCTCCTGCTGGCCATGATGGCCATGATCTCCCAGGTCGGCTCGGTCTCCTTCATCTCCGTGCTGCCCGCCGCCCAGTACGGCGCGCTGTCCACCGGCTGGCTGACCGCCATCGGCTTCTTCCTCCTGCTGGCCGCCTGCGGCAAGTCCGCCCAGTTCCCCCTCCAGGCATGGCTGGGCGACGCCATGGCCGGCCCCACGCCGGTGTCCGCCCTCATCCACGCCGCCACCATGGTGACCGCCGGCGTCTACCTCATGGTGCGCTCCGGCGCCATCTTCCAGGGCGCCCCGGGAGCCCAGCTGGCCGTCGCCGTCGTCGGCGCCATCACCCTGGTGCTGGGGGCCGTCATCGGGTCCGCCAAGGACGACATGAAGAAGGTCCTGGCCGCCTCCACCATGAGCCAGATCGGCTACATGATGCTGGGGGCCGGCCTGGGCCCCATCGGCTACGCCTTCGCCATCTTCCACCTGCTGACCCACGGCTTCTTCAAGGCCCAGCTCTTCCTGGGCGCCGGGAGCGTCATGCACGCCATGGGAGACCAGGTCGACATGCGCCGCTTCGGCGCCCTGGCGCGGGTCATGAGGGTCACCTGGGTCACCATGGGCGTCGGCTGGCTCGCCATCCTCGGGATCCCGCCCCTGTCCGGCTTCTGGTCCAAGGACAGGATCATCGAGGCCGCCTTCACCGGCGAGGGCGCCCGGCCCTGGGTCCTCGGCACGGTCGCGCTGCTGGGGGCGGGCCTGACCGCCTTCTACATGTCCCGCCTGTTCTTCATGATCTTCCACGGGCGCGCCCGCTGGACCACCGACAAGGACATCGAGGGCGCCGTCCACCCCCACGAGTCGGGGTGGCTCATGACGGCCCCGCTGATCATCCTGTCGGTCTTCTCGCTCGGCCTGGGCGGCCTGCTGTCCATGAACGACGCCTTCGTCACCTGGCTGGAGCCCGTCACCGGGCACGTCGAGCACGGCGAGCCCGTGCTGCCGGCCACGGTCATTATGGGCGCCACCCTCGCCCTGGTCCTCACAGGAGTCCTCGTCGCCTGGCTCGTGTACGCCCGCCGCCCCGTGCCCACCGTCGTGCAGACCGGCAGCGCCCTGGTGCGGGCCGCGCGCCGCGACATGTACCAGGACGCCATCAACGAGGGCCTGGCCATGCGCCCGGGGCAGGGCCTGGTCACCGCCGCCACCGTCTCGGACCGCTACGTCGTGGACGGCGCCGTCGAGGGCCTCGCCAAGGGCGCCGCCGGGGCCGGGCGGCTCGTGCGCCGCACCGAGAACGGGTACGTGCGCTCCTACGCCGGCTACATGCTCGCCGGGACCGTGCTCGCCCTCATCGCCGTCCTGGCCAGCAGGTTCTGAGAGGACACGACCACATGCCGCCCATTACCGCATCCGTCCCCGGTCCGGCCCCCGTGCTGACCGTCATGGTGCTCGTCCCGCTCGCCGGGGCGCTGCTCCTGTGGCTCCTGCCCCCGCTGCGCGCCCTGGCGCGCGCCGTCGGCCTCGTCTTCTCCCTGGGCGCGCTCGGCGTCGGCGTCTGGGCGCTGACCCTGTTCGACACGGGCCGCGCCGCCACCGTCCAGCTCGCCGAGACCCGCCCGTGGATCCCCGTCCTGGGCGTCTCCTGGGCCCTGGGCGTCAACGGCCTCGGCCTGGCCATGCTGCTGCTGGCCGCCTTCCTCATGCCGGTGGTCCTGCTCGCCAGCTGGGGCGAGGTGGCCGCCGACCGCCAGGGCGCCTTCACGGCGCTGGTGCTGGTGCTGGAGGCCTTCATGGTCGTCATCTTCAGCGCCCGCGACGTCTTCCTGTTCTACGTGTGCTTCGAGGCCATGCTCATCCCGGTGTACTTCCTCATCGGCCGCTTCGGCGGGCCGGACCGCCGGCGCGCCGCCCTGAAGTTCCTCCTGTACTCGCTGGCCGGCGGGCTGGTCATGCTCATCGGCGTGGTCGCCCTGTACTTCTACGGCCCGCACACCCCGACCGGCTACCTCATCGAGTCCATGGCCGGGGCCGTCACCGCCCCGCCGGCGGCGGCCCGCTGGATCTTCGCGTCCTTCATGGTCGCCTTCGCCATCAAGGCCCCGATGGTGCCGTTGCACACCTGGCTGCCCGACACCGCCGAGCAGGCCACCCCGGGCACCTCGGTCCTCCTGATCGGCGTCCTGGACAAGATCGGCACCTACGGCATGATCGCCCTGGTCCTGCCGCTCTTCCCCGAGGCGTCCGCCTGGGCCGCCCCGGTCCTGCTCGTGGCGGCCGTCGTCGGGATCATCTACGGGGGACTGGCCGCCATCGGCCAGGACAACCTCTACCGGCTCATCTCCTACACCTCGATCAGCCACTTCGGCTTCATGGTGCTGGGCATCTTCATCGGCAGCCGGGTCGCCGCCACCGGCGCCATGGTCTACATGGTCGCCCACGGGCTGTCCATCGCCGGCCTCTACCTCACCACCGGCTTCCTCGCCCGGCGCACCGGCACGGTCGCCATCAGCGAGCTCGGCGGCATGGCCCGGGTGATGCCGCTGGTGGCCGGCACCTTCCTGGTCTCCGGCCTGGCCTCCATCGCCCTGCCGGGCCTGAGCGGATTCGTCCCGGAGTGGATGGTGCTCACCGGCGCCTTCTCCCGGTCCGTCCCCCTCGGCGTCGTCGCCGTGGCCGGCGTGGTCATCGCCGCCGTCTACGTGCTCCTGCCCTACCAGCGCGTCTTCACCGGGGCGCCCGCGCCCGAGCGCGTCGGCAGCGCCGACCTGGACGCGCGCGAGAGGCTCGTCCTGGTGCCCGTCATCGCCGCGATGCTCGCCCTGGGCCTGGTCCCGGGCGTGCTCACCGACATTCTCGACGGCGTCGCCGAGCAGACGGCGGCCGCCACGAGCACGGGCCCCGATCGGCCGGCCGCCCTGCCGGCCCCGGCCGACGCGAGCGCGCACCCCGCCCCCACCGTCACGGAAGGGACCAGCAAGTGAGCTTCACCGTTCCGACTATTGAGTGGGCGGGCCTCGCCCCGGTTCTCATCATCCTGGGGGCCGGCGTGCTCGGCGTCCTCATCGAGGCCTTCGTGCCGCGCAGGGGGCGGCTGCCGGTGCAGGCGGGCCTGTCCGTGCTGGCCATCCTCGGCTCCGGCGTCGCCTTCGTGCTGCGCTGGGAGCAGGTCCTCCCGCAGGACCCCGGCACGGGCCAGGTCTCGCCGTCGGGGCGCGTGCTGGCCTCGGGGATCAGCGAGGACCCCTTCGCGGTGGCCGCGCAGGGCATTATGCTCGTCATTGGGCTGCTGTCCGTGCTGGTCATGGCCGACCGCACCACCGCCGGCGACGGGGCCTTCGCCGCCCAGGCCGCCGACCGCCCCGGCAGCGCGGAGGAGACCGAGTCCCTCCACCACGGCTGGACGGCCACCGAGGTCTTCCCGCTCATGCTGTTCTCCCTGGCCGGCATGATGCTCTTCCCCATGGTCAACAACTTCATCGCCCTGTTCGTGGTGCTCGAGCTGGTCTCGCTGCCGCTGTACATCATGGCGGCCGCCGCCCGCCACCGCCGGCTGCTGAGCCAGGAGGCGGCGCTGAAGTACTTCGTGCTGGGAGCCTTCGCCTCGGCCTTCCTCCTGCTGGGCTCGGCCTTCCTGTACGGGCTGTCCGGCTCGGTGTCCTACACCTCGGTGGCCGGCGCGCTCGCGGCCGGCGGCGTGCTCGACATGGACTGGCTCGGCCTGGCGGGCGTGGCCCTGGTGACCGTGGGCCTGCTGTTCAAGACCGCCGCCGCGCCCTTCCACGCCTGGAGCCCCGACGTCTACCAGGGCGCGCCCACCCCGGTCACCGGCTTCATGGCCGCCGGGGTCAAGGCCACCGCCTTCCTGGCCCTCGTGCGCTTCTACTACCTGGTCGGTGGCGCCTTCGGGTGGGACATGGCCCCGTTCCTGTGGACCGTCGCCATCCTGACCATGGCGGTGGGCACCGTCGTCGGCGTCGTCCAGAGCGACGTCAAGCGCATGCTCGCCTACTCGGCGATCGCGCACGCCGGCTACATGCTCATCGGCATCATCGCCCTCAACGGGGTCGCCATCAGCGCTCTGCTGCTCTACGCCCTCGCCTACGGCGCGGCCACCGTGGGCGCATTCGGCGTCGTCACCCTGGTGCGCGCGGGCCGCGACGGCGCGGCGGGCGCCGAGGCCACCGACCTCGAGGCCTTCGCGGGCCTGGGGCGGCGCAGCCCGTGGCTCGCTGGCGCCATGACGGTGTTCCTGCTGTCCTTCGCGGGCGTCCCGCTGACGGCGGGCTTCATCGCCAAGTTCGAGCTGTTCGTCGCCGGTATCAGCGGCGGCGCCCTGTGGCTGGTGATCGCCGCGGTCGTCTCCTCGGCCATCACCGCGTTCTTCTACATGCGCCTGGTGGTCCTCATGTTCTTCCGCGAGCCCGAGCAGGGCCGGGTGGTCGTCGTGGGGTCGATGGGCCCGTCGGGCGCCGCCATCACCGTGGCGGTCTTCGTCACGGTGGCGCTCGGCGTGCTGCCGCAGGTCGTGCTCACGCTCCTGGGCCGCGCCGCTATGCTCCTGCCGTGATCGGATCGCTGCCCTTGAACGCCCCGCAGCTCGAGGGCCGGATCACCCCGGCCCTCGACGCCGTCGAGGCGCGTCTGCTGGAGGTCGTCTCCAACGCTGACGAGACCATCAACCCGCCCACCTCCCACCTGGCCGAGGCCGGGGGCAAGCGGCTGCGGCCGGTCCTGACCCTCCTGACCGCCCAGCTCGGCGACACCGCCCTGGCGGCGGGGGAGCAGGTGCTCGACGCCGGCGTCGCCGTCGAGCTCACCCACATCGCCACGCTCTACCACGACGACGTCATGGACGAGGCGCCCCTGCGCCGCGGAGCCCCCAGCGCCCAGACCGTGTGGGGCAACTCGGCCGCGATCCTCACCGGCGACGTGCTGGTGGCGCGCGCCTCCCAGCTCGTCGCGGCGCTCGGGCCGCGGGCGGTGCTCGCCCACGCCAAGACCTTCGAGCGCCTGTGCATGGGCCAGCTCCACGAGACCCTGCCCCGCCCGGCCGGCACCGACCCCGTCGACCACTACATCCAGGTCCTGGCCGACAAGACCGGCTCCCTGATCGCCGTGTCGGCCCGCTACGGCGCCATGCTGACCCGCGCCGGCGCCGCCACCGAGGGCGTCGTGGAGGAGTTCGGCGAGAAGATCGGCGTCGCCTTCCAGCTGGCCGACGACGTCATCGACCTCGCCGGCGACTCCGAGACCACCGGCAAGACCCCGGGGACGGACCTGCGCGAGGGCGTGGACACCATGCCGGTGCTCCTGCTGCGCAAGGCCCTGGCCGCGGGCGAGCTCGACGCCGCCGGGCAGGCGATCCTCTCGCGGCTGTCGACCGGGAACCTTGCCGACGACGCCGTGCTCGCCGACGTCGTCGCCCGGCTGCGCCTGCACCCGGTGCTGGCCCGTACGCGGGAGATGGCCATGACCTGGGCCCGTGAGGCGGTGGGCGCGCTCGCGGGCCTGGAGGACGCCGTGCTGGCCGGGACGCGCGAGCGCCTGGACGCCGCAGGAGCGGGCGGGGCCGAGCGGGAGGCGGCCCTGGCCGACGCGGCTCGGCGCGTGGCCCTTGTGCGCGAGGGCATGGAGCAGTTCGCGCGACTGCTCGTGGACCGCGCCAGCTGAGGCGCGGGACGCGCCTGCGCCCGGCGGCGTCGAGGCGACGACACGACGTCGATGGAGATCGAGGGAAGGGAACAGAGTGACCACTGACGCACGGATCAGGGCCGTCGGCCTGGGCATGACCTATCCGGGGGCGGAGGGGCCGGCGCTGGAGGACGTGAGCATCACGCTGGCGCCCGGCCGCGTCGCCGGCCTCGTGGGTGACAACGGCGCCGGGAAGTCCACCCTCATCCACCTGCTCGCCGACGTCCTGGAGCCCACCGCAGGGGCCGTGGAGCGCAGCTATGGGCGCCTGGGCTGGTGCTCCCAGCGGCTCATGATCGACTAGTTCATCTCCACCCGGCTCAATGTCTGGCTCGGCGCCCGGCTGGCCGGCCTGCGCGGCGCCGAGGCCTGGAGGGCCGCGGACGAGGCCATCTCCGCTGTCGGCCTGGACGGCGTGGATCTGGACTCGACCCCCGAGGTGCTCTCCGGCGGCCAGCAGCAGCGGCTCATGATCGCCCGCGTCCTGGCCATGCGCGCCGACCTCATGCTCCTCGACGAGCCCACCGTGGGCCTGGACGCCTCCTCCGTGGACCGCCTCACCGAGCGCCTGCGCGCCGCCGCGGCCCAGGGCGCCGCCGTGCTCATCTCCTCCCACGACTTCGTCGCCCTGGAGCCACTCATCGACGACGTCGTCGTCCTCGACCACGGGCACGTCCTCTACACCGGCACCGCCGAGGGCCTGTCCCGGGCGGCGGCCGCCACCGACCAGTGGGAGGTCGAGCTCGCCCCGGGGAGCCTCCCGGCCGCCTTCCAGCCGCCCGCAGGCGCCCGCCTGGAGGGCGACGTCGTCCTCGCCGACGTCTCCGACGGCGGCCTCGCGCCGCTCCTGGACTCCCTGGCCCGGGCGGGCGGCGTCGTCGTCTCCGTGACGCGCAGCGCGCCGCGCATGGCCGACCTGCTGCGCGCCGTCGCTCTCAAGGAGGTGGACCTTGGCTGACTGGATCTCCTCGCTGGCGACCATGTTCCGCATCGAGGCCGGCGCCGCGGAGCTCGGCTCCTGGAGGCGCTGGATCGCCCTCATGGTCTCGCCGCTGTGCTACTTCCTGCTCCTGGCCGTGGGCATGGCCTCCGCCGTCGGGGGAGGCGCGGAGTACCTGCGCTTCGTCCTGCCGGGAGTGGCCGCCATGCAGGCCTCCTCCGGCCTCAACCGGGTGGTGGCCCGGCTCGTCGCCGAGCGCCGCTGGGGCCTGGCCGCCCTCAAGCTCCACTCCGGGGTGCCCGGCAGCGCCTACCTGCTCGGCTCCTTCGCCCCGCACCTGCTCATCGTCGCCGCCCAGGCCGGCGTCCTGGGCCTGGTGGCCGCGGCCCTCGGGGCGGCGCGCCTGGTCGAGATCCCCCTCCTCGTCCTGCTCAGCCTGCCCGCCGCGCTGTTCTGGACGGGCTTCGGCTACTGCCTCACCGCGGTCATCAAGAGCTATCAGACACGCGATCTCGTCCTGTCGGTTATCGTCCTGCCCGTCTCCTTCGCCGCTCCGGTGTTCTACGACCTGGCCGCGGCACCCACCGCCCTGCGGGCCCTGGGGACGGTCAACCCGATGACCTACCTCGTGGAGCTGGCCCGGGACGGTCTGGCCGGGCGGGTCGAGCCGACGACGGCGGGCGTGGTGGTCGTCTGCCTCGCCGCGGTGCTCGGTGCCTGCCTGTCCTCCACGCGGCGCATGCGCATCCTGTCCTTCGAGGGCTGAGCGCAGGGTAGGCCCGGCACCCTCCATGAGGTACATTTGATGCAGAAAGTCTGCGTCATTTGGACAGGAGGCTGGCGATGCTGCGGTACCTGCGAGTCCGGAACTGGAAGTCCTACTACGAGCCCGTCGAGTTCACGATGGTGGCGACGCGTGAGCGCCGCCACGGCGAGCGTCTGGCGAGGGTCGGCCGCTCCCGGATCCTGCCGGTCGCCGCGATCTACGGGGCGAACGCCTCCGGGAAGTCCACGCTCGTCGACGCGCTGGAGGCGCTGCGGGGCCTCGTCCTCGAGGCGAGGCCCGTCGGGGCGATGCTGCGGCTGACGCCCCACCTCCTCAAGGGCGTGGGTGAGCCTACGGCGTTCACCGTCGAGTTCGTCGCCGGCGCCCCCGGGCCGGGCGGGGCGGTCGAGGACCGCGTGTTCCTGTACGACGTCGTCGCCGACCGGCGCCGCATCCACCGCGAGTCCCTCATCGAGGTGCGCTCCCGTACCGAGGAGGTCCTCTTCGAGCGTGACGAGAACGGGATCGAGCTGTACGGGGACCTTGACGAGGACCCGAAGGCGAACGCGCACAAGACGGTCATTGCGGGCAACGAGACCTTCCTGGGCGTGCTCGGGGCGGAGTCTCAGGGCGCCGTGGGTCTCGCCTACAACTGGTTCGCCCGACATCTCACGGTCATCCACCCGGGGGCCGAGTACGTGCACCTGCCGAGCCGGCTGGATGTCGACGCCGTCTTCGCCGACGCGATGAACGCCGGTCTGACGCGAGCGGACACGGGTATCTCCAGACTGGATTTTGAGGACATGCGCGTCGGAGCCCTGTCGATTCCCGGCGGTGAGGTGGACAGGCTCATCGAATCCTTGCGGGACACGGGTGGCACGGTCATGCTCGCGACGAGCGACGGCGACCATGCACTCCTGACTGTTGACGATGACGGGGAGCCGGTGGTGCGGCGGCTCGTGGCCCACCATGAGACGGAGACAGGGCCGGGAGCGGACGACCGGCGCTCCTTCAGCCTGCCTCTGCGGGAGGAGTCTGACGGGACGCGGCGCTTCATGAACCTCCTGCCGATCCTCTTCCAACTGCGGGAGGTGGACGAGCGGAGCGTCTTCGTGGTGGACGAGCTGGAGAACTCCATGCACCCCAGGCTCACGGAGGAGCTCATCGCCTCCTTCCTCGACGGGCTGGGGCCAGGGGATCGCCGCCAGCTCATCTTCACGACGCATGAGATCCAGCTCATGCGCGCCGATCTGCTGCGCCGTGACGAGATCTGGCTGGCCGACAAGGTGGACGGGCAGTCCGAGCTGACGCGGGTCTCGGACTTCGCGGACGCCGGGGTGAGGAAGGACGCTGATCTCCTGGGCTTCTACATGTCTGGCCGCATCGGCGGCGTCCCCCGGGTGTGAGGAGGAGTTGTGGGGAAGAGGCGCAGGACGTCGCCGAAGGACCAGCGGCGAGGCGCACGGGCAACGGGCGTCAGACAGCCTCGTGAAGTCATCGACCTTATCGTCGAGGGCGCGACGGAGAAGTCCTACCTGCAGGCGCTGCTGGACTACCGGTACCCTCGTGTGTTCGCTCCGCGGTGGCACCATTCCGGTTCGGGTTCCCGGACCTCTCTCAAGGACCTGTTGGATAAGGCTAGGCGTGCGGAGCCCGAGGGTCGTCCTAAGATAACGATCTGGGTGGTGTGCGATGTCGATGAGAATGAGGTGCATCGCAAGTTGCTTGAGAAGTGGCGGGAAGCGGATCACCATAGGAGCGCGCTTCAGGCGGTGTCGATCGAGGGGTGGCTTCTGCAGCACCTCGACAAGCCGTCGCGGCCGACGAGCCGCGGGGAGGCTCTCCGGCTCGTCAAGGAGCAGTGGAGTGCTTACAAGAAAGGAGAAGAGATCCCAAAGTGGCTGATTAGACGGACCGAGGATGCTTGCCGACAGGAACTCCAGTTCCTCGGTGATGAGCGCAATGACGACGTTTGGCCCGTGGAGCGCTCCTCGCAGCTGCCGCTTCTCATTGCCTACCTGGATGAGCGGGCGCGGGCTCGGGGGTGGGTACCCCGCGACTCGGAGGAAGAGTGAGGCGGGTGAGGATCCGGTCACGTCGCCCGGTGCGGGGTTTCTCCAGTCGGGTGCTGGATGCTGGTGGGCGCAGGAGAGCAGCGCGGGACTGTGTCCGTCTCAGGTGGTGGCAGTCCCGCACCGCTCATACGCGTCAGACGAGTCCATGCGCCCGGGTCGGTGCCGCATGCGGCACCCGGTGCGCTCGCTCGTGCGCTGATGCGGCTGGGCGCCCCGGGACTCGCGGGAAGAGCGAGGCGCCGTCGGGACCGCTGCCGTGGCTGTTCCGTACGCTGATCCGCTCGTCCCGGCTTGTGACGATGTCTTCGGTCCAGTGGTCGTGCGGGCAGGTCGGGGCGGCGAGACCGACCTTGATCGTGCGTGCCGTGCTCATACGGCTCGGATCGCGCGGATCGTTGGTCGGTCTCGCCACGCCCGGCGAGTCCTACGGCGTCGGACGGAACCCGAAGCTCTCGGAGTCGCTGTGGAACTGGCTCTCCGCTCCCGAGTCGAAGACGTGCGAGTTCGTCGTCTCCGCGTCCAGGTAGACAGTCATGAGCTCCAGGTTCGAGACGACATGGTTCGCCCCCACGACGTTCTGGTCTCCGCGCCTGATACGGAACACCGTCGGGACGACCCCCGCCGGATGGAGCCTCTCCGGAGGGATGATCAGCGTCACGTGGTTCGCCACGACGGTGTTTCCATCGCCGTTGACCTGCACAACTCCGAAGTCGTCGTCAAGCCCGTTGCTCACGTCGATGAACGGTGGGAATCCCTCGACCTGACGCTCGAACATGTTGGACGAGATGAGGTTCTCCTTGCAGGTTCCCTCAAGGGTAATCATGCCAGGGTAGAAGGAGTGCATCCGGTTGGAGGACACGTTCGTCCGGAAGCAGTCGCGCAGGTGGACTGAGTCGATCCCACGCGGGAAGATGTTGTTTCCACTGATGAGCAGACCGTTGTGGTTCTCCGCGAACAGCGAGTAACCGTACGGGCCGGCGCCGAAGTGGTTGTCGCACACCCTCGTCGCCTGCCCTGCGCCGAGAAGCTCGACGCAGCTGCCGCACTCGGTGAGGAAGTTGCCCGAGACATCGAGGGCGTCAGCGCCGCGGACGATGAGTGCGTGCTCGAGGTACACCATCCCCATGTCTCGAACCCGGCAGGCGTCATTGTCCGTCTCAATCAGAATTCCTGTCTTGCCGTTGACGTAGGAGTTCTCATCGGACCCGAAGGACGTGCCGTCCAGGCAGAAGTTCTCGAAGACGACTGCGCCGACTCTGGGAGATCCTTCGCGCATCACGACGAAGGCCTCGCCGTTTCCGTCGGTGTTCTCGACCCGTACGTGGCTGGATCCCGGGTTGATCTCGTGCCACGATGACGTGTCATCCGTGTTGTACCGGAGTGGCCGGATCCCCGGATCGTCAGGTTACTGATGTCGACGACGACGCGTGTCTTCAGCGAGTAGTCACCCGGCGGAATGTAGATGACGGCGCCGGGCTTGGCCGCCTGGTCGGTCTGAGCGGACTTGATGTCCGCGATCATCGCGTTGATGACCGCGCCGATGTCCTCGTAGACGTTGAGCGGCTTGCCTCGGGGCTTCCAGTCCGTCACGTCATACACGGTTGCCATGTCATGATCCTTCTGTGTCGATTCGTGTGAGGTGTGGTCGCGGGTCTCACAGGAGACCCACATGCGGTTGCGACCGCCGCGCGCGGCCGGCGACGACCCTCATGGGGCCGGAGCGGACGCTCGATCCGCTCCCCTGGCCGGCGAGGCCGAGCTCGTCGGCGCTCCTGCCATGCCGTGGACCGCCAGCGCTGTCATGGTTGCGGTGCCGGCGCGAAGGGCGGCGCGTCGTGTCAGCGGGACGTGGGTGTTCATGTGCTGCCTCCTTTCGTGAGTGAGCATGAATGAGCCTCTGCCACCTCGAGGATCGATCGTTGGGATCGTCCCGGTGATGAGTCGGTACTCAACCGGTTCGGCTGTTCGGCCTCCCGGTGAAAGAGGTCCCCGGAGCCCGTAGCGGCGTCCGACGTCCCTATGCGCGGGCGCGGGGCGACGCGACGGAGGAGCGGCGTACGAGAGGGCACGGCAGCACGGCCGAGTCGGGACCGTCCATCTGACCGTCCTCCTCGTCGCGGGCGAGTATCGCGATGAGTTGCTGGGTCGCCCACCGGCCCATGTCGTAATGCGGCAGTGCCACCGTCGTGAGCGCGGGGAACAGGCCCTCGGCGATGATCTCCTGATTGTCGAAGCCGACGATCGACAGGTCGTCGGGGATGCGCAGTCCCATCTCCGCCGCTGCGCGATAGGCTCCCATCGCCATGCGGTCGTTGTAGCAGAACAGCGCGGTCGCCGTCCGATCCCGGCTCAGGAGCTCGAGGGCCGCCTCGTACCCGCCGGGCGTCTCGGACGGGCGTGCGACGACGAGTGAGTCGTCGACGGCGAGACCCGCGGCCTCCAGGCCGGTCCGGTACCCCGCGAGCCGACCGTGGGTGGCGGGCACGTCATCCGTGTTCGTGAGGAACCCGATGCGGCGGTGTCCATGCTCGATGAGCTCCTCGACAGCCGCACGCGCCCCGGACGCCTCGTCGGGAACCGTCCAGGGCGCACGTGACTGCGCATCCTGCGCGTCGATGAGGACGGTCGGGATGCCGGAGAGCACTCCCGGAACCCTGACAACGCGGTGGTACATCGTCGCGTAGAGAACACCGTCGACGGACTGGCGCAGCAGGACGTCGGCATCCCTGTCGACAGCCTCAGGATCCTGCTCCGTGTTGACCAGGACGATCGTCAGCCCTGCCTCACGCGCCGCCTCCTGGGCGCCCAGGATGATCTGGCCGGCGTGGGGCGTCGTCGCGATGTCCTCACTGAGCAGGCCGATCATGTCCGACCTCTGAGTGCGAAGGCTGCGGGCCATGCGGTTGGGCTCGTAGCCGAGTCGAGCCGCAACCGCGCGTACCCGCTCACGTGTCGCGTCACTGGCGCGCGCGTAGGGGACCCGATTGAGGATATGCGACACCGTCGTCACCGAGACTCCGGCCTCACGCGCGACATCGCGGATTCCCACACCCCTGCGCGCTGCCATGCGACCTGCCTTCCCTGCGTGTCCGGGACGGTGACAACACCATTTGTACCCTCCCCCGCTGCTCATGCGGTCACGGTCCGCGGTGGTGGCGGCTCCGGGCCCCCGGCAGCCGGCCGCCCGGAGCCGCCACCACCGCTGCACCGCACGCCCCTCACCTGTCCCGGACCGTCCCGAGGCGCGGGGTGGGGCGGAACGCGTTGGCGCCGCGGTCCATCACCACCTCCGCCTCGGTGCCCGAGTCCATGACCGTGTTCGCGGTCGAGGCGGAGTCGACGTGCACCGTGACGACGTCCAGGGCCCGCAGGTCCGCACTCGACAGCAGCGCGCTGACCTGCGCCTCGAAGGCCGACTCCCCGCTGCTGCGGGCGACGTCGTGAGCGACGACGTGCGTCGTCGAGACGTAGTTCCCCCTCCCCGAGGCGAGTCGCACGCCGACGATCGCCTCGGGCCCTGCCTCCAGGGTGGTTGAGTCCACGGAGATCGACACGTGGTTGCCCACGATCGTGTTGTCGTTGCCCTCCACATGGATGACTCCGTAGGAGTCGTCGCGGCCGTTGGTCACCTCCAGGAAGGGCGCCCAGGGCTCGTGGTCCCGCAGCAGATGGTTGCCCTCGACGAGGTTCTCAGCGCTGTTGCCGGCGACGATGATGACCCCGGGGTAGAAGGAGTGGAGCCGGTTGGCGCTCACCAGGGAACGCGTCACGCCCGAGAGGTGAACACTGCTGTCACCCCGGGGGAAGACGTTGTTCGTGGCGATGAGCAGCCCGCCGTGGTTCTCCGCGTAGATCGAGTGTCCGTGCGGCCCGGCGCCGATGAGGTTGTCCGTCACCTTGGAGGCCTGCCCCCAGTCGAGCAGCTCGATGCAGCTGCCGCACTCCGCGATGAAGTTGTCGTGGATCGACAGGGCGTCGGCCTTTCTCATCGTGATGGCGTGCTCAAGGTAGACCAGCCCCATCTGGGAGATCCTGAACGAGTCATTCGGATCCCTGACGTAGATGCCGGTCCTGCCGTTCCGGTACGAGTTCTCCGGGTTCTCGCTGACACCGTCGGGACTGAAGTGGAGCCCGTCGATGCAGAAGCCGGAGAACTCGACCGAGCTGATCCGGGGACTGCCCTCGCGCGCAACCAGGAAGGCGGCGCCCGCGGCCTGGTCCCCATCGTCGTCGGGAGGCAGGTCCACGAGGACCCGGCTGCCTCCCGGCCACAGCTCGTGCAGCGCGTCCCACTGCTGCGGCGGGACGTTGTAGCGGATGCTCGAGGAGGTGAAGCCGTGCCCGGAGCCCTCGATCCGCAGATAGCTGATGTCGATGACCGCCTGCGTGCGCAGGTGGTAGTCACCGGGCGGGATGATGATGACGGCTCCCGGCCGTCCGCCGTCGTCCTCGTCCTTGGTGCTCTGACGGCGCTTGACGTCAGCGATGATGCTGTTGATGACGGCGCCGATGTCGTCGTAGGGGTCGCCCCCGGGCCACTCGGTCACGTCGTACCTGTTGGGTGCGGTCATGGCTTCCTCACTCCTCTCATAGGGACTGGCGGTTCACGTGCCGGTCAGCCCTTGACGGCGCCGAGCGTCATACCGGCGACGATGTGCCGCTGCATGAGCATCGTCAGCACGATGACGGGCAGCGAGTACAGGACGGCGAGCGCGGTCATGGCGCCCCAGTCCAGTCCGAACTGCGTCTGGAAGTTCGCAATGACGATGGGCGTGGTCTGGGAGCGGAAGGCGGTCAGGAGGAGCGAGAAGAGGAACTCGTTCCACGACGCGAGGAACGCGAAGATCGCGGTCACCGCGATGCCTCCCGAGGTCACCGGCAGCACGACGCGCCACAGGGCGCCCAGCCGGCTCGCCCCGTCGATCTTCGCCGCCTCCTCCAGCTCGACCGGGACGGACTCGAAGAAGCTGGACATGAGCCATACCGACAGCGGCAGGGAGATGGTCACGTGCGCCAGCGCCAGGGCGAAGGTCGTGTCGTACAGGCCGATGGACTGGAAGATCTGGACCATCGGCACGCCGACGGCGATCGGCGGCACCATCCTCATGACCAGCGCGAGGACGATGAAGATCCGGCCGTAGCGGGTGCGGAACCTGGTCACGGCGTACGCCGCCGGGACCGCGAGCACGAGGGACACGGCCGTGCTCAGCACGGCGGTCATGGCGCCGTTGACGAAGGAGGCGAGCACTCCCTCTCGCGACAGTGCGGTCGTGTAGTTCTCGATCGTCCAGTGGCTCGGCAGGATCCTGGGCGGGACCGCGATCGTCTCCAACGGCGCCTTGAACGACGTCAGAAGCATGTAGAGGAACGGGAACGCATAGAGCAGGACCGTCACGACCAGCACGACCCACAGGATGATCCTGGTCGGTGTGCGCTTAACCTGGAGGCCTTCCATCAGTTCTCCTCGCTTCCGGGCTTCCAGATGGCGAGCACCGCGATCGAGGCGACCACCATCATGACAATGAGGTAGAGGGTGCTCATTGCGCTCGCGAGTCCGGGATCGCCGAATCTCACCATCGTGCGGTAGATGAGCATGGACATGACCTCCGTGCTGTTCTGGGGGCCACCGTTGGTCTGGATGAGGATGACGTCGAAGGCGCGGGCGGCGTCGATACCGCGGATGATGAGCGCGACGGCGATAACTGGGCGCAGGAGCGGGATGATGATCCGGAACAGGATCGTCGGGGCGCGTGCGCCGTCGATCCGCGCCGCCTCGATGACGTCGCCGGGAATGTTCTGCAACCCGGCGAACAGGACGAGGGTCATGAAGGACGTCGTCAGCCAGATGTCGGGGATCGCCACCGAGAACAGGGCGATGTCCGGGTTGCTGAGCCAGGCGATGTCGCTGGCTGAGTCCAGGACCCCGACGCGGGTGAGAAGCTCATTGACGATCCCGAAGTTGTCGATGAGCAGGAACCGCCACAGCAGGCCCGCTACCACCGGGGCGATCATGAGCGGGTACAGGAAGACGGTCCGGAACACCCGCGAGGAGTTGCCGATGAGGGAGAACAGCAGCGCGACCGCCAGACCGAGGCAGAACTCGAAGAAGACGACGATGACGGTGTAGACGGCCGTCCGCCACGCGGCGTTGCGGAATGCCGAGCCGCCGATCGCCTTGGCGTAGTTGTCCAGGGCGACGAAGGCGCGCTGCCCGGTGACCGGGTCGATGTCGAAGAAGGAGTCCTTCACGAAGGACAGGAGCGGCCAGCCGACGAAGATGATGAGGAAGACGGTCGCCGGCACCATGAGGAGCGTGGCGAACTGCCGGTCAGTGACCTGGAGACCCTGACGGCGCGACCGCGAGGGCCGGGTCCGCGTGGGACGGGCGGGGGCGGAGGTGTCAGCCGACAATGTTCTCGACCCCCTTGCGCGCCTCGTTCAGGAGCTCGGCGTTGTCGGCGTCGGGCTCCATCGCCTTCTGGATCATGGGGATGAGCACCGTGTCAACGATCTCCTGCCACTGCGGCAGCGCCGGGCGGGGCAGGGTGGCCGGCGCGTTGAGCGTCTCCAGCAGGGGGCCGAAGTGCTCGAAGCCGGCCTCGTCCTGGCGCGCCTCCAGGGCGGAGATGCGCGCGGCCAGGCCCAGGCTGGTGTCGATGCTCAGCCCGTTGTGGTCGTAGGCGTACTGGATGAACGCGCGGGCCTTGTCCTGCTTGCGACTGCCCTTGGCGATCGAGAGGTACCACGCTCCGGGCACGCCCGCCGGGCCCGCTGCTCCGCCGATCATCGGCGCGACACCGACGTGTCCGGCGACGGGAGAGTCCTCGGGGACCTGCCGGTAGCCGTGCGCCCAGAAGCGCATGAGGGCGAGCTGGCCCTGGTTGAACAGGTTCTGTGCGCCGGCCCAGTCCAGCTGGGCTGCCCCGGAGGGCGCGTACGGCAGGAGGCTCGTGTAGAAGTCCAGGGCGGCGAGGCTGTTCTCGTTACCCAGGGACACGGTGCCGTCCGTGTCGACGACGAGGGTCCTCTCACCGGTCTGGGCCAGCGTGGCGAGCCACTCGGTCTCGACGGCTCCCTTGACGTCCGTGCCGTACAGGCCGCCGTCCGCCGTCTCACTGAAGTACTCGGCGACGTCGCGGTACTGCTGCCACGTCGTCGGGGGGACGAGGTCGTAGCCGTAGGCCTGCGCGAAGGAGGCCTGGTGCGCGGGATCCTCCAGCAGGTCAGTGCGGTAGTAGAGGATCTCCGCGTTGGTCCACGCGGGCATGCCGATGAACGTCCCGTCGGGTGCCGCCTCCTCGACGAGAGACGGGAAGAGGTCGCTCTTGACCTCGTCGGTGAACAGGTCGTCCAGCGGGACGAGAGCGCCACGGAACGCGGACAGCCAGATGGCGTCGAGAGCGGCGACGTCGAAGGACACGGCGTTGCCGTTGAGCTCGCTGCTCAGACGGTTGTAGAGGCCGTCGTAGGGCAGCTCGACGAAGGAGACGGCGGTGCCCGTGTCCGTCTGGAACTGGTCGGCGATGGGCTGGAGCTGTCCGTGCCCTCCCGCCTCGACCAGGACGGTGAGGGAGTTGCTGCTGGCGGACGACCCGCCTCCGCCGACTCCGCATGCGGCCAGCGTGGCCGCCGTGGCGAGGCCGAGGCCTCCCGCCAGGACGGTCCGCCTGGCGAGGTGCGCGCCCGGTGAGGATCCTCCTCCCCGGGGCTGTGGGGGACTGTTGCGAAGCATCGTCACTTCGCCTCCGATCTTCTTGCGACTGTGCAGATGGGGAGCAGGGCCACCCGAGTGTGACCCCGTACGCATGACAATACGTTTTGCCAAAACGTCGTGTCAAACCCCCATACTGGAACCAACGCCACCGGGGGCACGAGCCCTGCCGCATCAAGGAGGATGACCATGACCTCACGCCCGCGCATCCACTTCACCGCCACGTCCGGCTGGATCAACGATCCCCACGGACTGAGCGTCGTCGACGACCGCTACCACCTCTTCTTCCAGCACGTGCCGGCCAGCACGGTCTGGAGCCCGGCGTGCCGGTGGGGCCACGCCGTCAGCGACGACCTCGTCTGCTGGCGCGAGCAGCCGGTCGCCCTCGAGCCCGGCGACGGCGACGACGGCGTGTGGTCGGGCTCGATCGCCCGCGACGACGACCTGGGCCCACGCGCCTACTACACCTCCGTCCACGTGCCCGACTTCGGTATCGGCCGCGTTCGCGTCGCACGTCCCACGGACCCCGACTGGACGCACTGGGTCAAGGAGGCAGTCGTCGTCGACCTGCCCCCCGAGCTCGACGCCATCGCCTTCCGCGACCCCTTCGTCTTCCGGGACGCCGGCTGCTGGCGCATGCTCGTCGGCACGGCCCTGAGCGACGGGACCGCGGCCGCGGCCTCGTTCTCCTCGCCCGACGGCCGCACGTGGGCCTACGACGGCATCGCCGCGTCCCGGTCGGGCGCGCAGACGGATCCGGTCTGGACCGGGACCCTGTGGGAGTGCCCGCAGATGTTCACGGTCGACGGTCGGGACGTCCTGGTGACCTCGGTATGGGACGACGACGTCCTTCACTACGTGGTCTACGCCACTGGGCGCTGGGAGGACGGCCGCTTCCGCCCCGACACGTGGCGCCGGCTGACCTACGGCGAGAGCTACTACGCCCCCTCCTTCTTCCGCGACCGCCAGGGCCGGCCGTGCCTCGTCTTCTGGATGCGCGGCGCCCTCGACGAGCAGGCCGGCTGGGCCGGGGCGCACAGCGTCGCCTACTGTCTGTCGATGGTCGACGGCGAGCTGGTCATGCGCGTCCATCCCGAGGTCGAGGCGGCGGTCAGGGCCTGGGAGCCGGACGCACCGCTGCTCACGCAGTGGCGCCCCACCGACGGCGACCTGCGTATCGGTGACGGATCCGGCGCGACGACGGTCCTCCACCGCACCTCCACGGGCATCCGGGTCCAGCAGAAGGACGGCGCGTCCATCACCCTGCCCGTGGCCCCCACGACGACCATCGCACTCGTCGTCGACGGCCCCATCGTCGAAGTGTGCTGCGGGACCTGCGGATTCGCCGTCGCCGCTGGCACGGACCTCGACGTCCGGGTGCTGGACCCGGCACCCTCCGCCACGCCCTGAGACCGCCCGCGGACTCCGCCGGCCTCCTGGCGGGCCGGGCTGGCGGGGCGGGCTCGCTGCGCCCGACGGGAGGTGCACGCGACGCGGGCGGGGGAGTCGGGCGGGACAGTCGTCTGGGGCGGAGGGACGAGGGCGGTGCGACAGGAAGTGACACAATCGTCGTCGGCGCCGGCGCCGGGTTTCCGTAGACTGTCCGCGGCCCGCCGACCGGCTGGCCCATCCGCAGCGAGAAGGTGTCCCGTGCCCACCCACCCCCTGTCAGTCGCCGTCGTCGGCGCCGGCCCCGCCGGCATCTACGCCTCCGACATCCTGTCGAAGTCCGGACTCGACGTGAGCATCGACCTGCTCGAACGGCTCCCCGCCCCCTACGGCCTCGTGCGCTACGGCGTCGCCCCTGACCACCCGCGCATCAAGCAGATCATCGTGGCCCTCTACAAGATCCTCCAGCGCGGGGACATCCGGCTCATCGGCAACGTCGAGGTCGGCCGCGACATCTCGGTGGCCGAGCTCCACGAGCACTACGACGCCCTCATCTTCTCCACCGGCGCCGACACCGACGCCCCCCTCGACATCCCCGGCGTCGACGCCCCCGAGTGCTACGGCGGCGCCGACTTCGTCTCCTGGTACGACGGCCACCCCGACCACCCGCGCACCTGGGACCTGAGCGCCAAGGAGGTCGCCGTCATCGGCGTCGGCAATGTCGCCCTGGACATCTCCCGCGTCCTGGCCAAGCACGCCGACGACCTCATGACCACCGAGATCCCCGCGAACGTGGCCGCCACCCTCCAGCAGTCCCCGGTCACCGACGTGCACGTCTTCGGCCGCCGCGGCCCCGCCCAGGTCAAGTTCACCCCTCTGGAGCTGCGCGAGCTCGGCAAGCAGGCCGACGTCGACGTCCTCGTCGACGAGGAGGACTTCGAGTACGACGCCGGCAGCGAGGCGGCGCTCAAGGCCTCCAACCAGCAGCGCCAGGTGGTCAAGGCCCTGGAGGGCTACGCCATGCAGGACCCCGAGGACCTCACCGCCTCCCACCGCATCCACATCCACCTCTTCCAGGCGCCCGCGGCCGTCCTCACCGACGACGACGGGCACGTGCGGGCCCTGCGCACCGAGCGCACGCGCCTGACCGGGGACGGCAGCGTCACCGGCACCGGCGAGTTCCACGACTGGCCGGTCCAGGCCGTCTACCGGGCCGTCGGCTACGCCTCCAGCAGCATCGAGGGCCTGCCCTTCGACGCCGAGCGCCACGTCGTGCCCAACGAGGGCGGGCGCGTGCTCGGCGCGGACGGCGAGCCCCTGACCGGCCTGTACGCCACGGGCTGGATCCGGCGCGGCCCGGTGGGGCTGATCGGATCGACCAAGTCCGACGCCCAGGAGACCATTGCCAACCTCGTGGCCGACGCGAAGGCCGGCCTCCTGCACGCCGAGACCCAGGATGAGGAGCAGGTCGGCCACGACGCCCTCATCTCCCTCCTGGAGTCCCGTGGCGTGCCCTTCACCAGCTGGGAGGGCTGGGAGCTGCTGGACGCCTACGAGCGCGAGCTCGGCGAGAGCTACGGCGAGGTCGTCGTCACCGGCGGCGCGTCCAAGCCGCGCGAGCGCGTCAAGGTCGTCTCCCGCGACGCCATGACCGCCATCTCCCGCTCCACCGAGGTCCCCGAGGACCTCATCGGCCAGCCCGAGGACGACCGCGTCCCCGAGCGCGTCGCCGGCCGCCTGAAGGGCTGATCGGGCCCTCGCGCCGGTTCTGGTCGGGGCGCACCAGGTCCGTTCTCGGCCCATGCCACGTCCACCACGGAGGAGGAATCATGCGAATCGGTGTTCCCACCGAGATCAAGGACAACGAGTTCCGCGTCGCCATCACCCCGGCCGGCGTCCACGCGCTCACCCGGCGCGGGCACGCCGTGACCGTCCAGGCGGGGGCGGGGGAGGGCGCCGCCATCCCCGATGACGAGTACGCCGCCGCCGGCGCCGCCATCACCGGCGACGCGTCGGCGCTGTGGGCCGACTCCGAGATGATCCTCAAGGTTAAGGAGCCGATCGCCGAGGAGTACCCTCTGCTGCGCCCCGACCTGCTCCTGTTCACCTACCTGCACCTGGCCGCCGACCGGCCCCTGACCGAGGCGCTCCTCGCCCGCCGGGTCACCTCCATCGCCTACGAGACCGTGGCGACCGCCTCCGGCGCCCTGCCCCTGCTGGCCCCCATGTCCGAGATCGCCGGACGCCTGGCCGCCCAGGTGGGCGCGGACGCCCTGCTGCGCCCCCGCGGCGGGGCCGGGGTCCTGCTGGGAGGCGCGGCCGGCGTGCGGCGCGGCGCCGTCGTCGTCCTGGGCGGCGGCACCGCCGGCCTGGCCGCCGCGCGGGTCGCGGCGGGCATGGGGGCCGACGTCACCGTCCTCGACATCGACACGGCGGCCATGCGCCGCATCGAGGAGGTATCGAGCGGGGCCATCCGCACCCGCTTCTCCACCGAGCTCGACGTCGCCCGCGCCTGCGCCGGGGCCGACCTGGTCATCGGCGCCGTCCTCGTGCCCGGGGCCCGCACCCCGCGCCTGGTGACGCGCGAGACGGTCCGGTCCATGCGGCCGGGCAGCGTGCTGGTCGACATCGCCATCGACCAGGGCGGCTGCTTCGAGGACTCCCGGCCCACCACCCACTCCGCGCCGACCTTCGAGGTGGACGGCACCGTCTTCTACTGCGTGGCCAATATGCCCGGCGCCGTGCCGCACACCTCGACCTACGCGCTGACCAACGCCACCCTGCCCTACGCCCTCGCCCTGGCCGACGACGGCTGGCGCGGCGCCTGCCGGGCGCGGGCCGACCTGGCCCGGGGCCTGAGCACCCACGCCGGCGCGCTGTACACCGCCGGCGTCGGCGAGGCCCTCGGCCTGCCCACGGCAGACGTCGCCGACCTGCTCGCCTAACGCTGAGCGTTATTGACGGGACGCGTTAAGTCGGTTATCCTGTCAGTGTGATTAGGTCGTTCGCGAGCTATGACACCGAACGTCTATGGAGCCGATTGCACTCTCATGCGCTCGATCCGCGGATCGAGCGCACGGCGCTCCGCAAGCTCCGTCAGCTTGCGGCCGCCGTGTCTCTTAACGACTTGAGGCGGCCTCCGGGAAACCGGCTGGAGGCACTCAAAGGGGATCGGACAGGACAGCACAGTATCCGTATCAATGATCGGTGGAGGATCTGCTTCGTGTGGACCGACGCCGGCCCTGAGGAGGTTGAGATCGTTGACTACCACTGAGAGCGTCGACAGAATCGAGCCGATTCACCCGGGCGAGGTCCTCATGGAGGACTTCATCAAGGGGTTCGGCGTCACGCAGCACAGGGTCGCCGTCGCCATCGGGGTCCCGCCGCGCCGCATCAATGAGATCGTTCACGGGAGCAGGGGCGTCTCGGCGGATACCGCTCTGCGGCTCGGCCGGTACTTCGGCACATCGGCGCAGTTCTGGCTCAATCTGCAGAGCCAGTACGACCTTGACGTCGCACAGGACGGCCTTGCGGAGCAGATCGAGGCGATCACGCCGATCCAGGCCGCGTGAACGGCGGGGCGGCGGGCTCGCCCCGTCCTGAGCCGATCGATTCCAACAGGGTGCGGGCGGCTGTCCCCATCGACGCTCCGAGAGCTCCCGGAGGCCGACTTTTGAGGAGTCGTGGCACCCGGCGACCGATCTTCTGAGACATCACAGGTGCCCGGCGAGCGCCCCGAACCGATTTCGAGCCGGAAGTGAACCGATCTCGACGAAGGGGAACCGCGGCTCCGCCCCGCACTCGGTGCCACTCGTCTCGCGGGCGGTCCGGCCGCGTCCGCCGTGCAGCAGGAAGACGGCATCGACTCAGCCCGCACACAGCCGGCGTCCATAGACTACGGCCATGACCGGTGCCAACCACCACAACGGGCTCAAGACCGCCGTTCTCATGGGCGGCCTGTGGAGCCTGCTCCTCCTGTTCGGCTGGGTGCTCGCCAAGGGCACGGGGTCGTCGATCTGGCTGTTCATCATGCCGCTGATCGGCGTCAGCCAGACCGCCTACACCTACTGGAACTCCGACAGGCTCGCCGTGCGCTCCATGGGCGCCATCGAGGTCACCGAGGCCCAGGCCCCGGCCATGTACCGGATCGTGCACGAGCTGTCCGAGGCCGCCGGCCAGCCCATGCCGCGCCTGTTCGTGGCCCCGACCATCAGCCCCAACGCCTTCGCCACCGGGCGCGACCCGGCCCACGCCGCCGTGTGCTGCACCCAGGGCATCCTCCAGCTCCTCAACGAGCGCGAGCTGCGCGGGGTCCTGGGCCACGAGCTCTCCCACGTCTACAACCGAGACATCCTCACCGGCTCCATCGCCGCGGGCATCGCCGGGATCATCTCCTCGGCGGCCACCATGTTCCTCTGGTTCGGTGGCGGCGGGGGGCGCGACCGGGACCGTGACGGGGCCTCGGGCCTCGCCCTGCTCCTCATGGTGCTGCTCGCCCCGCTGGCCGCCAGCGTCACCCAGTTCGCCGTCTCGCGCACCCGGGAGTACGACGCCGATCACGACGGGGCCGTTCTCACCCAGGACCCGCTGGCCCTGGCCAGCGCCCTGAGCAAGCTGGAGTCGGGCGTCTCGCGCGTGCCCATGGGCAGGGACCCGCGGGTGGAGCCCGTGTCCTCCATGATGATCGCCAACCCGTTCGGGCGGGTCCGCAACCTCTTCTCCACCCACCCGCCCATGGAGCAGCGCATCGCCCGCCTGGAGCGGATGGCCGGGTACTGATGGCGGCTGCGAGCACGGGGCGCACGGTTCCCGACGCCGGTGCCCGCGGAGGCGGACTGCGGCCGCTGCTGGCGGTGGTCGGCGGTCTGCCCGCCGTCGGCAAGACCGCCGTGTGCCGCGCCCTGCTGAGGGAGCGGCGCATGACCTGGCTGCGCGTGGACTCCATCGAGCAGGCCCTGCGCGACAGCGGGGAGATGCTGCCCGGGGCTCCCGGCGGAGCCGGCTACTGGGCGGCCGCGGCTGTGGCCGCCGATGTCCTGCCCACCGGGGGAGACGTCCTGGTCGAGTGCGTCAACCCCCTGCCAGTCACCCGGCGCCTGTGGGCGCGGACGGCGGCCGGCGCCGGCGCCGCCCTCCTCGGGGTGGAGCTCGTCTGCTCCGATGCGGCCGAGCACCGCCGTCGTGTCGAGCAGCGGGTGAGCGACATCGACGGCCTGGTCCTGCCCGACTGGCGGGCCGTGCTCCGGCGCGACTACGAGCCCTGGCCCCAGGCCGACCTCCGGGCGGACACGGCCCGGGAGGCCCCGGCCCGCCTCGCGCGCACCGTCGTCGAGCTCTGCGACGCGGCTCGCGGCAGGGCCTGACGGGGCGGGCGGGGGCTCTCGTCGCGTGGTCGGGAACGGGGCCCGGTGCTGCTCAGTGCTGCGGCCCCAGGCACAGGACGATGTCGGAGGCCGGGCTGCCGCTGTACCTGCCGCTGTAGGGCAGGCGGCGCATGTGCCAGGAGTAGAAGAGGCCGACGTCGGCCGCCCCGGCCCGGGCGCAGAGCCCGGAGTAGTAGTCGAACCGGTCCTCACCGGAGGAAGGCCCTTTCTCAACGTCGTTGAGCACGGCGAGCACGGGGTGGACGCCCCCGTCGGCGCAGTCGGTCTTGACGGCCTTCTGCGAGACGGCCGTGACCGCCTCCAGCGTCACGCAGTCGCCGGTCTTCACGCTGTTGACGGCGGTGTCCGGGGCCGTGTCGGTCTCGGCCAGGCAGACGAAGTCCTTGCCCGTGTCGTAGACGGTGTCGGTCCCGGGGAAGAGCGCGCACGCCGTCGCGGTTTCCGCACGGCCCGTCACCCGGTGGGCGGCGTCGGCGGAGCTGCAGTCGGTGATAGAGGACTCGGGGTCGGATATCAGGACGTTGGTGACGCAGCTGCCGGCTCTCGCGTTCTCGATGGAGCGCTTGGCCGAGTACGTGGACGTGGCCCAGATCATAAACTCGCAGAACGCCGCCATGAGGCCGATGACTGTCACCAGGACTGCGAGGACGATCAGCCACACCCGTCTGCGCGCCCGCGGCGGGCCCGCCGCGGGCGCGCAGACGGGTGTGGCTGCTGCAATGCCGGGTACGCCTGCGACGACGGCTTTGGGGAGGACGGATTCATACGAGGACCTCCAGCGCTGACGGCAGGCCGATCGGGGTGGGACCGACTCGTGAATACTAACCGGCGGCGGGGCGACGCGTGCGATCGGGTCGTGCCGGTGAGGCGGGATCAGCCGGGGAGCATGGTGAGATGAGGGCGTGAGCAGCTCTTCGACGTCGTCCGCGCTCCCGGGCCCCGAACGGGCGGGCGGCCTCGCCCCGCCCGGCGTCGACCTCGGCCGCCGCATCCGGGCCGCCGCCGAGGCCGGTGGTCTGCGGGGCGTTCCGGCCGGCCCCGCCCAGGTCGAGCCGCTCGGGAGCGGCGAGAGCTACACGGCCTGGCTGGTCCGCTCGGGCTCGACGGCGAGAGTGGTGCGCGTTCCGCGGCGCGAGCCCCACCAGATGCCCCGGCCCATGGCCGCGGAGCTCGCCGTCCTCCAGCGCGTCCCGGCCCGGCTGGGCACGAGCGCCGTCGCCGCGGAGACCGGCACCGACAACATCCTGGGCGTCCCCTACATGGTGGTCACCCACGTGCCCGGCCGTGTCCTGCGGGCCCGGGACTGGGGGCCGGGTCCGGCTCGCGCGCTCGCGGCCCAGATCGCCAGGCTCCACCTCGCCCTGGCGGCTCCCGACGCCGCCCCCGCGCTCCCGGACGCCAGCGCCTCGGGGCCCGCTCCTGTCCCGACCGCCTCCCGGGAGGGGCGGACCCTCCTGTCCTGGTGGCGCGAGCACCACCCGCGCACCCTCCGCGATCCGCGGGTCGTCCCCCTTCTGGATCCCTGGCGCCGGGCGCTCGAGCGCCTCGATCCTGCCTTCGAGGGCGTCCCGACCCACCCGCTCATCCACGGGGACGCGGTCCTGACCAACATCATCCTCGCCCCCGACGGAACGCCCCGGTTCATCGACTTCGAGTGGGCGGGTCCCGGCGACCCGGCCAAGGACCTCGCCCTCATCGGCGGGCGGGTGGTCGGCGGCCCCTGGTACACGCCCATGGGACGGCCCGAGATCGCCGCCTTCGTGTCTGAGTACGCCGGGTGCCTCCGGCGCCTCGGCGCGGAGAGGGCTCACAGAGGTGCGGTTCCACAAGCGCGCCCGCGCTCCGGGAACCGGCCGACCTGGGAGGCCGACGCCCGCACCGCCGACCCGCAGCGGCTTCTGGCTCGGCGCGACGCCTGGGAGCTGCTCGACCGCCTGCCCAACCTCCTGTACTGCCTCAGCCTCGCCGGGCAGAGCCCCCGCTACGCGCACTGGGCCGACGACCTGGCGGCGGGCCTGGGCGCGGTCCTCGCGGCCGGTCGTTGATGGGTGACCGGGTGCCCGGCTTCGCGGCGCGGAGCGCTCGGAGATGTCGCAGGAGGCGTGCGACGAGCCCGACCGCCGGCGGGCCGGCGCCTCCCAGCACCAGGGTGGTTGCCGCCCGGTCACCGACGCGTCGGGGGAGCGGCCCCTGCCAAGGCACGCCACGGCCTGGCCGGTCTGGCGGAGCGGCTCGACGGCGTGGACGGGAGGCTGACGGTCACCTCGCCGGCCGGCGGCCCGACCCGGGCGGAGGCGGTGATCCCGTGCGCGCCCTCGCCATTCCCCGCCTGCTTGCGCCGGGCGCCTTCTACTGGGGGTCCTTGCCGGCCAGGATGAGGGAGACCTCGTCGTCGGTCAGCGCGTAGCCGAGGTAGGTGCTGTAGAAGTCCTTGACCTTCTGCTCGATTGCGAGGTCGGCGAAGAGGTCCGGGTGAAGAAGGTGAGAGGCCCACTGCACCTGGAGGAGCTCCTCGACCCCGTAGCGGTCCCAGCCGAAGACGCCCTTGGGGTTGACGTAGACCTTCTTGTTCTGGACGGCCTTGATGCTCGCCCATGTCGAGTCGGACAGGATCTGCTCGACCTCGCCCGCCTTGCCGGTGATAATGACGTCGGGGTTCCAGGAGAGGATCTGCTCCGTGGTGAACTGGGCGTTGGCGTCGCTGGTGGGCGAGTCGACGGCGTTCCTTCCGCCCGCGGCCTCGATCCAGGTGTCGATAATGGTGCCGGTGCCGTCGAGGTTGGTCGTGTAGACGCTGTTCCCGTGCATGACGGTGGGGCGGTCGGCGTCGGCCAGGCTGTCCGTCTTCGCCTTGACGGCGTTGACGACGTCGTCCAGCTCGGTGTTGTACTTCTCGGCAATGCCAGGGGCGTCCCCGCCGAAGACCTGGGCGGTCAGGGCGATCGACTGCTTCATCTCCTCGTAGGTGGAGAAGGCGCAGCTGACCAGCGGGATGCCGACCTCGGTGGCCTTGTCGCGCAGCGTATCCTTGGAGTCGAAGATGACCTGCGGGCCCAGGGCCACCAGGTCCTCGAAGTTGAAGTCGTCGCCGAATGTCGAGGTCGCCTTGGACATGTTCGGGCAGACCTTGTACATCCAGGGGAACTTCTTGGGGTCGCAGTGCGTGGCGACGAGGCCCTCGGCGCCGGTGAGCATGATGGTGACCTCGTTGTGGGCGTACCAGCCGTCGGCGTAGGCGGTCGGGTTGAGGGGGACCTCCACCTCGGTGCCGGTCATGTCGGTGACGGTCTGGGTGGCCGAGTCCGTGGAGGGGGACTTGGATCCGCAGGCGGCCAGCAGGCCCAGTCCAGCGGCGCTGCCGACGCCGAGGCCGGCGAGCCTGAGAATATCGCGGCGGGAGAGGGCCGTGGGGATGTGCGCGGTCATAGGAGCTCCGATTGGTGGCGGTGCAAGAGACTCATTGTGACCCTAGTCGCAAATGCCTCACGTTTCCAGAAAATGTTTTCGTGGGCACGAAAAATGTGGCACGGGTTTTCTTATCTGCGTTGAGTTCTGGGCGGGCTCACCGGAGAGTGCGGTGCGCCGCCGTGCTCGTCTGTCTGGCGGCTCGCCGCTTTTCGCGCTCCGGGCCGGCGGGTGCATCTGGGCCGGCGTTGCGGCCGCGAGCGGTCGCTCACCGGGCCGGCGGGTGCCAGGTGAAGGCCTGAGGGCCGCTGGCCGGTGGTGGCAGGGCCGGCGGCCCGCACGCGCGCGACAACCCCGGCAGCCCAGATGGCGCGAGTGGGGCCGGGGACGCGGCACCCCACTCACTGCCGGGTGGCGCCGGCCCCGACCGTCTGCGCACGCGACGTCGCGCCAGAACCGATCTCGATACGGAAATGAACCGATCTCGGCGAAGGCTCTCCCGCATCCACGTCAGCGTGCCTGCGTCGCCCGCCCCGCACCAGCTACAGGGGGCGCAGCGAGGGCACGCAGGTGCGCGTGGGGAGACCGTCGTCGTCGACTGTGTCGATGACCCGCACGCGCGTGCCGTATGCCTCCCGCAGGTTCTCCTCGGTGAGCACCTCGTCCACCGGCCCGGTCAGGATGCGCCGCTCGCGGGTCAGGAGCACGGCGCGGGAGGCGACCATGAAGGCGTGGTCCGGGTTGTGCGAGGTCATGACCACGCCGTGGAGCTCGTCGGCGAGACCGCGCACGGTGGCCAGCACGGTCGCCTGGTTGCGCAGGTCCAGGGCCGCGGCCGGCTCGTCCATGACGAAGATCGCGCCGTCCTGGACGAGGGCCCGCGCAATAAGGGTCATCTGCTGCTCGCCGCCGGAGAGCTCGGTGAAGGGCCGCTCGGCCAGGTGGGGGATGCCCAGGCGCTCCAGGGCCGCAGCCGCGCGTGCGCGCTCGGCCGCAGGCGGCGAGCTGAGCAGGCCCAGACGCGAGGCACAGCCGGTCAGGGCGACGTCGAGCGCCGTGAAGGCGAAGGGCGGCTCGTGAAGCTGGGGCACATAGGCGATGGCGCGGGCCATCTCACGGCGCGACAGCGCCGAGCGCAGCCGGCCCGCGATCCTGACGGTGCCGGCCACCGGTGCCAGGTGGCCGAGCAGGGTGCGGAAGAGCGTGGTCTTGCCCACCCCGTTGGGACCCAGGAGGCAGAGCACCTGGCCGCGGCGCACGTCGAGGTCGATGCCCTCCAGGACCGGTCGGCCGCGGTAGCCGCAGGCCAGGCCGCGCGCGGAGATGGTGACGGGCGCAAGGGGCTCTGCGGGTGCGCTGGGGTCCTCAACCGCGCCGGGACTCCCGGTCGCCCCGGGCGTGGCCGGCGTCTGCTCGTCGCCGGCGGGGCCCTCGGGCCGGGGACTCATGAGCGCGCCCCTCGCTGGCTGCGCAGGAGGATGACGAAGAACAGCGGCGCACCGATCACGCTGGTGAGGATGCCCAGTGGGATCTCGGAGGGCATGACCGTGCGGCAGGCGGTATCGACCAGCATGAGGAAGGCGCCGCCCAGGACGACCGACAGGGGCACGACGATCCGGTTGTCGGGCCCCGCGATGAAGCGCACAAGGTGCGGCATGATGAGCCCGACCCAGCCGATGACGCCCGAGATGGCCACGCTGGAGGCGGTCAGCAGGGTGGCGCACACAATGCAGGTCGCACGCAGCGCGGCGACGTTGACGCCCAGGGACTCGGCCTCCTCCTCGCCGAAGGCGAGCGTGTTCAGCCGCCACCGCAGCGCGATGATCGGAATGAGCCCGACGACGAACGGGACGGCGTACAGCGTCAGGTCGGACCAGGTCACCTTGGCGATCGACCCCATGAGCCAGTAGGTGATCTCCGGCAGCTTCGAGTCGGGATCGGCGGTGTACTTGACGGCGGAGACGAAGGCCTGGAAGAGGGAGGAGACGATCATGCCGCACAGAACCAGCAGCAGGACCTGGCTGGTCCCCCGGCCGATGCTGCGCGCCGAGGCGTAGGTGAGCAGGACCGCGATGACCCCGCCGACGAAGGCTGCGGCCTGCACCCCCGAGCGGCTCACCGAGACGAGCAGCGCGAGCGCCGCGCCGAAGGAGGCGCCGGTGCTCGCTCCGAGGATGTCGGGGGAGACCATGGGGTTGCGGAACAGCCCCTGGTAGGCGGCGCCCGAGACGGCGAGCGCCGCCCCGATCATGGCGGCGGCCGCGACCCGGGGCAGGCGCACCCCCATGACGATCGTCCTGCTCGCCAGCTGGACCCCGCCGTCCCCTCTCAGGGAGCGGGCCAGGACGGCGATGACCTCGCCGGGGGAGAGCATGGCCCGTCCTATCGCCAGTGCGGCGATGGCAGTCGCGGCAAGGAGGACGAGGCCGAGCGTCAGAAGCAGGACTGGGGGCGGCCGACGGCGGGTCGAGGGCAGGCTGTAAGCGGTCATAGTGAGTCCCGGGGTTCTGGGTCGGTGAGCGGTCGCGTGAGGACTTGAGGCAGGCTAGCGTCATGGTGGCAGCGGCGGTTCCACAGCGTTGCGGGCGTCCGAAACCTGGAAAAAGGTGGCTCCCACGCACTTTTAAACACCGACCCCACCCCGACCTCGTCGTGGAGCCGCGGAATCACGCCGATTTCTCTCGGACCCGGTGTCGCCGACCGCCTTAAAAGTGCGTGGGAACCACCTTTTTGCCGTGCAGCCCCGCTCGGCCTCGGGGCCGAGCGCCCAGATGACGGCCCCAAGGGGACGGGCGTCCCCCTGCTGCTCGGCTCGTGCGTCCGCCAAGTCGGTCCCGGTCGTGGCTGGGCTCGGACGGCGGCGCGGTCGCGCCCACCCCGTCCGGGCCCGCGGCACTCCGGGCGGAATGCGAACGCGTCTTCCCAACGTCGACGCACCGTTGTCGCGCCCTGCCGATTTTCGGCGCGCGCTCTGCTGCGGCCCCGGCGCGCACATCCTCCGGCGCGCGCCTCCCGGCGTCGCGACCGGACTCGCGTCTCGGCTCGTGGCCGTGGCCCTGCGCTGCGCTCGGGGCTGGGGCTGTTCGGGGTGGTATGAGACCGGGCTGCACACGGCAGAGCGGGGCCTTCGCGGAGCCAATGCGGTTTCTCGTTGGAACTATGCAGATACTCGAGGGTGGTCAAGATTGGTTGGCGGGCTCCCGTGCGCGTTGAGGGAGGTCTGCGCACGTGGGGGCGGTGTCGTGGTCGCAGCGGAGATCACTTTCCGGGTCGCAGCGGCATCCGGCGGGCGCCTGGCGCGGGCGCCCCGAACCGATCTCGGTGCGGAAGTGAACCGATCTCGATGCGGAGTACGACCGATCTCGGTGAAAGGGTCGGCGCGAGGGGCGGTACAGGGGGCGCGGCATGTGACCAGGCCCCTACGGAGAACGATGGCGCGGGCCGCCGTCGGCTTGCTACTCTTCGACGGCATCGCGCGGCGCCTGGCCTCAGGGCGGTGCGGAGCACGGCGGGTTGCCCGAGCGGCCAATGGGAGCTGACTGTAAATCAGCCGCGTAAGCTACGGGGGTTCGAATCCCTCACCCGCCACCATGACCGCCCTGCTGCGGCAGGGCGGCCAGAGCCGCCCCGCGGGGCGGTGCCGCAGTGAGCGAGGACACGCGGGCCCGGATTGCCACGGTAAATCCAGTCCGCATAGGATCTCGTTCGTTGCCCCGATAGCTCAGTCGGCAGAGCGTCTCCATGGTAAGGAGAAGGTCAAGGGTTCGATTCCCTTTCGGGGCTCTGACGCTTGTGGGGCTCCCAGCCCCTCCTGTGTCGGTATGGCGAGGTAGCTCAGCTGGTTAGAGCGCACGACTCATAATCGTGAGGTCGAGGGTTCGAGTCCCTCCCCCGCTACGCAAGGTTCGAGCAAGGCGCCCACCGGCTCGAGGGTCAAATCAGAGGAGAGACGCGTGGCCAGCAAGTCCACCGACGTTCGCCCCAAGATCACTCTGGCTTGCTCGGAGTGCAAGGAGCGCAACTACATCACGAAGAAGAACCGTCGGAACACCCCCGACCGGCTCACGATCAAGAAGTTCTGCGCGCGCTGCGGCAGGCACACCGAGCACCGCGAGACCCGCTGAGTCCTCCCTCGGCGGCCGGCGCAAGCGGCTCATGAACGTCATCGACCCCGTCGACGAGCAGTCGGCGGGGCTTTGTCGTGCCCTGAGGCCCGTCCTCGCCACGGCTCTCATCCGCGACCCGGCGGCGGCCGCCCGCCTGGGGGTCGACGCGATTCTTCCCGCCGTCGTCGCTCTGCGGGCTGTGCAGCGGGCACCGCAGACCCGGGGCCGGCACGACCTGCTCCACCGGCGCTGCCGAGTCCTGCCGGCCGTCGGCGCCGACACGGCGACCGGTGCAGCGACCGTCAGAGTCACGGAGCGCGCCGGCTGGCAGCTCGTGCGGGCTCGCATTGAGGTGGGGCCGAGCCGTGCGGGACGACGATGGCCCGGTGGCGCCGTCGTTGTGCACGACCTCGCCCGACGCCTCGACGACGACGAGCCCACTGGCGCCGCCCCGCTTCGCACCCCGGTGCCGGCCCCGTCCGCAGGTCGCACCCCGGATCGTGGCGCGCGGCCGCCCGGGGCTGGTCGTGCGGTGCGCATAGGCGCCCTGGACGTCGCCGCGTGGGCTGAGGCCGGCGGCGACCGCGGCCGCGTGCACACCCTTCCGGGGGCCGCCCGGGCGGCGGGGCTGCACGCCGGAGCGGACGACGTCGTCGCCCACGGGCTGCTCCTGGCCGCCGTGAGCCTCGCCCTGGTCCCGGCCGGGAGCGGCGCCGTTGATGCGCGTATGCCGGCCCCTCTGCCCGTGCCGGCTGCCGGCGCCGCAGCGGTCCGACGACCGGATGCGGCACCAAGCGTGTGCGTGCTCGTCGACGGGCGCACCGGCGAGCTCACCGCCGGCGGGCGGTGCGTTCTGCGCCGCCGGTGACGAGGAGCACGTCCCCCTCCCGACATCCGAATGATATACAGAAAGAGATACAATTAGGTTGTTCAATCCTGAATGACCGGGTCGAGCGGGCACCACCCGTGGAGCAGCTGGAGGATGACAGAGGATGACAACGGCCGGGGCGAGCGGTGCGATCGCGGGAGTCTGCGGCCAGGAACCGTCGCCGGCATGCGGCCAGGGGGCCGCTGCTGCCGAGCCTGCTGAATCCGCTGAGTGCGCCCGCCCCCTTGATGCCGTGGAGATGCAGGCGTGGAGGGCCTTTCTCGCCGCGTCGACATCGGTGGCCGCCGTCCTCAATCGCGAGCTCGAGGCCGGTGCCGGTATCTCCATGCACGAGTACGAGATCCTCGTGCGCCTGTCGGAGGCGGCCGATCGTCGGCTGCGCATGTCCACACTGGCCGACCACGTCTCCCACTCCCGCTCGCGCCTGACGCACACGGTGGGCCGCCTGGAGAAGGCGGGCTACGTCGAGCGCACCTCGTGCGCGGCGGACAAGCGCGGCGTGTACTGCCGGCTGACCGAGGCGGGCCTGAGCTTCCTGCGCGCGGCCGCTCCCATCCACCTGGGCGGCGTGCGCCGCCACGTCCTCGACCGCTTCACCCGCGAGCAGCTCGTCACTCTGACCGGCTTCATGGCCGCGCTCGTCGAGGACGAGGACGCCTGAGCTCTCAGGGCTCTCAGGGCGAGCGCTCAGGGGGCTCGGGAAGCAGGACCGCCAGCTCTGCCCACACGGTGTCGAGGGCGGCGAGCAGCGGCGCCTCGCCGTGGACGCGGTCGGCGTCCGGGGCGGGCCGCTCCCAGCTCCTCGCGTCATCCGTCGGCGCGAGCCTGACCCACCGCAGGTCGTCGGACTCGCGGTCCAGCGGCACGGGCGAGTCCCACGCCGGGTCGGGCGGTGCTTGCGCCGTGAAGGTCGTGTACGACCAGTCCGGGTGGACCTGGGTGTGCTCGGCCCCCAGGGCGAGTGCCTTCGCCGGCAGCCCGGTCTCCTCCTCGCACTCGCGCAGCGCCGCCTGCGCAGGCCTCTCCCCGTCGCGCACCGCGCCGCCGGGCAGGCCCCAGGTCCCGCCCCCATGGGTCCACTCGGCGCGCAGCTGCATGAGCACCTCGACGCCGGCATCGGCGTCCCGGGTCCGGCGCCACACGAGCAGCCCCGCCGCGCCGTTGAGCCCCCAGTGCAGGCTGCCGCAGCCGCAGCGGACCCACCCGTCCCCGGGGCGCCTCACCGGCCGGCCCACAGATCCGTCCACCCGACGCCCAGCTCGGCCAGCAGGCGCCGCAGCAGCGGCAGGGAGATGCCCACCACGCCGTGCGGATCGCCGTCGATCCCCTCTATGAAGGCGCCGCCGAGCCCGTCGATGGTGAAGGCCCCCGCGCAGCCCAGGGGCTCGCCGGTGGCCACATAGGCGTCGATCTCGGCGTCCGTGGGGGAGCCGAAGCGCACCGCCGTCGAGGAGACGCCGTGAGAGCGGGCGCCGTCGCGCACCCGCACCAGGGCGTGGCCCGAGTGGAGCACCCCCGTGCGCCCGCGCATCGAGCGCCAGCGCTCGCGGGCGGCCTCCGGCGTGCCGGGCTTGCCGACGACCCGCCCGTCGATCTCCAGCATGGAGTCGCAACCCACGACCACCAGGTCGGGATCCGTCTCGCGCTCGACCCGGGTGACGGCCGCGGCCACGTCCTCGGCCTTGGCGCGCGCGAGGGCCCGCACCTGCTCGGCGGGGGTCGGCTCGGCGGGGTGGGCGGCGGCCAGCGCCCGCAGCACGGCGGGCTCATCGACGTCGGAAACCCGCACGAGCGGCTCGACACCGGCGGCGCGCAGGGTGGCCAGCCGGCCGGAGGACTGCGAGGCCAGAAGAATCACGGCCCCACCCTAGACGATCGGTCCGACAGGCTGGATCTGCTCGGTCCGCGCGGAGAATGACGCGACCACGGGGGCAGCGGGTCGCGTCGCCTGGGCGTACCGCCCGACCGCGTCGTCCGACGCTCCCCGGGGCCGGTCATCCGGGCCGGGGCTCATTACGGGGCGCCGGCGAGGGGGTTCGGTCGGGAGTCGCCTTTTTGGAGGGCCGCAGCGCGTGGCGGGCGGGCGCCCCGAACCGATCTCGAGCCGGAGGTGAACCGATCTCGGCGCGGAGTACGACCGATCTCGGCGAGAGGGTATCGGGCGCTGTCGGTGCTGTCGGTGCTGTGGGTGCTGTGGGCGCTGTGGGCGCTGTGGGCGCTGTGGGCGCTGACGGCGCCCCTGGGGCCGCGGGCGCCGGGCGTGGGGCCGATAGGCTGCGGCGATGAGCAGCTCCTCCTTCACCCGTCTTGTGACGGTCCGGACCACCGGCTCGACCAACGACGACCTGCGTGCGGCGCTGAGCGGCCCCGACGGGCGCGTGGACCCGGCGGCGGCCAGCACCTGGCCCCACCTGTCCGTCCTGCGCGCCCAGACGCAGACCGCGGGCCACGGGCGCGCAGGGCGCACGTGGGCGACCCCGCCCGACGGCGCCCTGACGGCCTCCGTGGTCCTGCGGCCGCTCGTGCCCGCCGGGCGCCTGGACTGGCTGCCGCTGCTGGCGGGACTGGCGGTGCAGCGCGCTCTCGCGCCCCGCCTGGAGGCCGCCGGCTGGCGGGCGCGCACGAAATGGCCCAACGACGTCGTCGCCCTGCCGCAGGACCAGCCGGCCGGCCCGCCCGCGGACCCGCAGCCGGCGGAGCCGCCCGGGTGGGGGCGCAGCCGCAAGGTCGCCGGCGTCCTGTGCGGGCTGGTGCCCGGCTGCACCGAGGACGGTCCCGGGGACGACGACGGCGCGGGCCGGGGAGGCGCGCGAGGGTGCCGGGAGGACCGGAGGGCGGCCCGGGACGCGGTGCCGGCGGTCATCGTCGGTGTCGGCGTCAACCTGGCTCAGGGCGCCGACGATCTTCCCGTGCCCTGGGCGGCCTCGCTCACCGGTCTGGGCGTCGCCCCCGCTCTCGCCGCCCCGGAGGGCGTCCTGGAGGACCTCGGGCGGCACCTGGCGGACCTGGTCGCCCGCTGGGAGGGCCGGGGCGGCGACCCCGACGCCGGCGACGGCGCGCTCGGGCGGCACCTGCGCGAGGCCTGCTCCACGCTGGGCCAGGACGTGGTCGTCGCCGTGCCCTCGGGGCGGGTGCGGGGCAGGGCTGTCGACCTGCGGCCGGGCCTGGTGCTGCGCGACGCCGCCGGGGGCCCGGCGGAAGACGGTGCCGGCAGTGCCGGCAGTGCCGACGAGCTCGTCGTCTCCGCCGGGGACGTGGTCTCCGCGCGTCTGCGGGACGGGTGGGCAAGCCGATCGTGACCTGGCGAATTATGTCGAAAAGGTCGACACAGCCTCTACGGTGAGCGCCGTTGTGTGACGTGCGCTACTGTTGCGGGCGTGACTGACCAGACCAGCCCCGCGGCCCGGACCCAGGAGGGGGAGATCCGCGCGCCCGCCACCCAATCCAGCGGCGTCACCAGTGGTGTGGCGCCCGACGGCACCGCTGTGCGCGGCGACGACCAGTGGGCCACCCTCGCCGCGCACGAGCGCATGCTCCTCGGAGGAGTCCCCGCCCTGAGCATGCGCGAGATGGCCGAGCGCGCCGGCACCAGCCTCGGGCTCGCCAGGTGCTTCTGGCGGGCGATGGGCTTCGCGGACGTCGAGCCGGACGAGGTGCGCTTCACCGAGAACGACGTCGATGCGCTGCGCATGATGGCGGACCTCATTGACGACACCGACGACGGGCGCCCCTCGCCGGCGGCCCCCGGAGGCGGGCTGGCGGCCAGCAGCGCCCTGGAGCTGCTGCGGGCCCAGTCCTTCACCATGGACCGCCTCGTGCTGTGGCAGCTGGAGACGCTCGTGACCGACATCGGGCAGCGCTTCGACCTGGACGACACCTCCGCCCGGCTCGTGGCGCTCGACCACATCGACGAGCTGGTCGGCTCCCTGTCCGCCCAGCTCGGCTACGTCTGGCGGCGCCACCTCGCGGCACTCATCGGCCGCACCGATGCCGAGGTCGCCCACCGCGGGCGCGAGGACGCCGGCCCCGACCTGTACCCGCTGTCCCGCTCGCTCGGCTTCGTCGACATCGTCTCCTTCACCCAGCGCGCCCAGACCATGGGGCGCAAGGAGCTGTCCGCCATGCTGGAGGACTTCGAGTCCACCGCCCGGGACGTCGTCACCTCCCGCGGGGCGCGCGTGGTCAAGACCATCGGGGACGCCGTCATGTACATCGCCGATGACCTTCTCATCGCCGCCGACGTCGTCACCGCCCTGGTCGAGGAGCTCCAGTCCGGCCCGGAGATGCTGCTGGTGCGCGCCAGCCTGGTCCGGGGCCGGGTCGTCTCCCGCTCGGGCGACGTCTTCGGCCCCCCGGTCAATCTCGCCTCCCGGCTGGTGGACACGGCCGAGCCCGGCGGGATCCGCATGGACGAGGCGACCGCCATGGCGATCGCCTCCGGCCCGGGTGCCGACCACTACCAGGTTCGTCCCTGTCACGAGGTGGTGGCCAAGGGGCTGGGCAACATCACGCCCTGGGAGCTGTCACGGGTGTGAGCGGGAAGATCTGATCTCCGGTTCTCCGCCTTGCGGATGATGGCGGCGGGGCTTCCGGTCGCCTACGATCCGACTTATGACGACAGTGCTTCTCGTTGAGGACGACCCCGCCATCTCCGAGCCCCTCGCTCGCGCCTTCGGACGCGAGGGCTACGAGGTGCGCGCCCACGGCACCGGCAAGGGTGCCCTCGAGGAGGTCGCCGGCGCCGACATCATTGTGCTGGACCTCGGTCTGCCCGACATCGACGGCCTTGATGTCGCCCGTCAAGTGCGCGCCCAGGGCCTGACCATCCCCATCCTGATGCTCACCGCCCGCAGCGAGGACACCGACCTCGTCGTCGGCCTGGACGCGGGCGCCGACGACTACGTCACCAAGCCCTTCCGCCTGGCCGAGCTGTTGGCGCGCGTGCGCGCCCAGGTCCGCCGCGCCTCGGGCGAGGCCATCGAGGACGAGCTCACCGCCGGTGAGATCCGTGTGGACGTCGCCGCCCACCGCGCCTTCGTGGCCTCCCGCGAGCTGCAGCTGACCACCCGCGAGTTCGAGCTGCTGCGGGTGCTGGTGCGCGGGGGCGGTCAGGTCGTGTCGATCGACGACGTCCTCAAGGAGGTCTGGGGCGAGGACCCGACGGGCACCGAGCAGACTCTTGAGATGCACGTCACGTGGCTGCGTCGCAAGCTGGGCGACGACGCCGACGCCCCGACGCTCCTTCTGCGCGACGGGGCCGGTTACCGTCTGGCCGTGTAGCGCTCCGGCGCGCGCGCCCGCGGGCGCCGCCACGACGGGCACGCCCCGGTCCCGCCCTGCGCGGGCCGGGGCGTCTACCGTGGTACCGGGTTCACGAAGGGAGCGGGCATGCGCCGCCGAACGATGACGATGACGATGGTGGCGGTCTCCGTCGCCGTCGTGCTGCTGGGAATCCCCCTGGGCGGCGCCTGGATCGCCCTGGCGTTCCGCACCACGCCGAACGCCGAGGACCGCGCCCAGGTGGTGATCACCGTGGCCCTGACCGCGGTCGTGCTGGCGGCCGTGGCGCTCCTGGCCGCCTACGTGGTGGCGGCCAAGGCGTCGCGGCGGATCAGCGCCCCGTTGATCTTCCTGGCGGCCGAGGCCGAGCAGCTCGGCTCGGGGCAGGTGCGCCCGCGCCTGCGCCGCTCCGGCATCGAGGAGATCGATCTGGTCCAGGCCGAGCTGGTGCGCACCGCGGAGCGCGTCGCCGGCAGGCTCGCCGCCGAGCGGCAGTTCGCCTCCGACGCCTCCCACCAGCTGCGCACGCCACTGACGGGTCTGAGCCTGCGCCTGGAGGAGATCGAGCTCATGTCGAGCGAGGAGGAGGTGCGTGCGGAGGCGCGCGCGTGCATCGAGCAGGTCGACCGGCTCACCGGGGTGGTGGAGGACCTGCTCAAGGTCTCCCGGCGCACCGGCGGCGGCACCACCGAGGCCCTCCACCTCAAGGAGGTCTTCGCCCAGCAGCGCGAGGAGTGGGAGCCCGCCTTCGCGGAGGCGGACCGGGAGATCACCTTCACCGACGACGTCGAGCTGCCGGTGCTGGCCAGCCCCGGGTCCCTGGCGCAGGTCCTGGCCACCATGATCGAGAACTCGCTGCGCTACGGGGCGGGGACGACGAGCGTGAGGGTGCGCAGCGCCAAGGGCGGGCACGGGGTCTTCATCGATGTCGCCGACGAGGGCGACGGCGTCGAGGAGGACATCGCCCCCCACGTGTTCGAGCGCCACGTCTCCGGCCACGGCTCCACCGGTGTGGGCCTGGCGCTCGCCAAGGACCTGGTCGAGGCCGACGGAGGGAAGATCGAGCTGTCGCAGCGCAGCCCGGCGATCTTCTCCGTGCTGCTCAACGCCGTGCCGCGGTCCCTGGACCCGAACAACGTCCTGCCGCAGGGGGCGCTGGTGAGCGTAGGGCGCCGTCGGCGCTTCTGAGAGTAGAAGTGCCGGGCGGCCTCCCAGCCGGCTCGGGCCGGGGGCCGGGGCGCGCTCAGACCTCCGGCCGGGCGGCGACGCCCGCCTTCTCGCGGGTCTCAGGGGAGGGCTCCTGGGCGGGCTGGGGGCCGGCCCTGCGGGAGGACAGCCAGCTGCGCAGCGCCGAGATGAGCATGGGCAGCACGGAGACGAAGACGATTCCCAGGATCATGGCGTCGATGTTCTTCTGGATCCACTCGATGCTGCCCAGGAAGTAGCCGAGCCAGGTGATGGCGAAGGCCCAGAAGGTCGCGCCGATCGCGTTGAAGATGAAGAAGTGGCGGTAGTGCATCTTGCCGACGCCCGCCATGACGGGGGTGAAGGTGCGCACGATCGGGACGAACTGGGCCAGGGTCACGGCCTTGCCGCCGTGGCGCTCGAAGAAGGCCGCCGTGCGGTCCACGTACTCCTTCTTGAACAGGCGCGAGTCCGGCCGGTTGAAGATGGCCGGGCCCGCCTTGCGGCCGATCGCGTAGCCCGTCTGGTTGCCGATGATCGCAGCCAGCCACACCAGGGGGGCGGCCACCCAGATGTGTACGCCGACGGCGCCCGTTCCAACGAACATGCCCAGGGTGAACAGCAGGGAGTCCCCCGGCAGGAAGAACCCGACGAGCAGGCCGGTCTCGGCGAAGATGACGAGCATGACGCCCACGATCGCCCAGGGGCCGAACCACTCGACGATCTTGGTGATAATGCTGGCGGCGTCCAGCCACTCGGGGCCGAGGGCCGGTGCGGGGGCCCCGGGGAGGGCCTGGGGCAGGGCTGCGGAGAGTCCGGCCGTCGCGGCCGTGGCAAGAGGCATCACAGGGCCAGGTTAGGGAAGCGGGCGGGGAGCGCACCGTGAGGCCGCCCTCACCGGGTGTGTGGCGTCAGGCACGCCGGGTGCTGCGGGCCCGGCGCTCGCTCCCGCCGTCGGCCGAGCCGCCCCCCATCCCGCCCGCCGCACGGTCCTGCGAGCCGTTCCGCCCGCCACTGAAGACGATGTAGTGGTAGAAGGTGAACCGGAAGGCGGTCCCCAGGCCGAAGCCAACGACGTAGGCCGCGACCATGTCCGCGATCGCCGAGCTCAGCCCCAGGACGTGGTGGGTGAACAGCAGGCAGAACTGGGTGATGCACAGGCCGCCCACATTGGCCAGGGCGAACAGGAGGGCCTCGCGCGCCACGTTCTCCTGCGTGCGGCCCCGGTAGGTCCACAGCCGGTTGGCCACCCAGGAGAAGATCGTCGCGATCGTCGCGCTGGCCGCATTGGCCGTGTTCGGGTGCCCGGCCAGGAAGTCCAGCGGCCCGTGCTGGAAGACGACGAACAGGCCGGAGTCGACGACGTAGGCCAGTGCCCCCACCAGCCCGAACTGCAGGAACTCCTTCACCCAGGCGACAATGCGCTCCTTGAGGGCCGCAGGGCCACGCGAGCTGGATCGGGTCACACGCTCGATCGTAGGGCACCGGGGTGCGCGGGCCGGTGCACCGCGGCGGTGGGCGCGCTCACGGCACCCACTGGGTCACCCTGACCGAGAGGTCCCACACCCAGCTGATCCAGAACAGCTGTCCCACCGCGCAGGCCGTCAGCAGAAGGGCCCGACGCCGGGTCGACAGGCAGGACGCCAGCGCCCAGGCAACCGGCGCCAGCGGCAGCAGGATGCGGAAGACCGACGTCGTCGGATCGAAGAACGCCAGCAGGTACACCACGTAGCCGATGCACCAGAACCAGGGCCCCGGCCCCAGGCGGCGCAGCGACGGCGCGCCGAGCACCAGCACCGCCGTCGTCAGGACGCCCACCAGCAGCAGCGCGCCCAGGTGCTCCCCGACCCACCAGCCGCTGCGGGCCGGCCACGGCGCGAAGGGCACGAGCGAGCCGCTGCGCCACGCCGTCTCGGTCGCCGTGTAGGCGTCCGCCCGCCCCGTGACCAGCCAGGCGAGCGCCGGCCAGGCCAGGGCGCACATCGCCGAGAGGGCCGTCAGCGCCGCCAGGCCCAGCCGCTGCCCTCGCTCCAGCGGTCGGGCCCCGGGCAGCACCCGCTGCCTCCAGGGTCCGGGCAGGCGGGCGCCGGCGACCTCCCACACCCACCAGGCGCCCAGGGCCAGGGTCAGCGGCACTCCGATGGGGCGGGCGAAGGCCGCGAGCGCGACGCACGCGGCGGCGAGGAGGCCCCTGCCCCATCCGCCTCGCCCGGCTCGGCCGCCTCCGCCGGCCAGGGCCAGTGCCCCCGCGGTGAACAGCAGGCCCAGGGACTCGGCATAGGGGACCTGCAGCACGAGGGCGCACGGCGAGCTCCACATCAGGGCGACCGCCCACAGCGACGCCCGCTGGCCCACCACCGGCGCCAGCCACCGGTCCATGACGACGGCGGCGCCCGCGGAGGCGATCGTCGCCACCAGGGCGGCGCGCACGTAGAAGGACCAGCCGGTCCACCCCAGTGCTCCGGCGAGCGCGGGCAGCAGCGGCATGAACGCCCAGGCACTCTGGGTCACGTTCCCGCTCGCGTCCCGGGGGAGCTCGGCCGGGTAGCCCTCCTGAGCGATCCGGTTGTACCAGCCCGCGTCCCAGAAGGCGAGGTGCCCCTCCCAGGGCGGGCGGGCCGGCGCCCACGGGGTGGCCGGGGTGTCGGAGGCGCCCAGCCGCAGGATGAGCAGGGTCAGGGCGCTCGCGGCGGCCCAGACGGCCAGGACCCTCAGCCAGTGGAGGGGCATGCGGTCATTGCGCGGCCGCTCGGAGGCGGGGCGCTGGAAGAGGGGCGGAGGGCTGAGCACGACGCCCAGCGTACGGCGTCGTCGGGAGGAGCCGCCGACCTGCCGGTAGCCTGAGGGTGTGAGCGCACCGATCCTTGCCGTTATCGGAGGCGGGCAGCTGGCCCGCATGATGCAGGAGGAGGCCTCCGCCCTCGGCGTCCACCTGCGGGCCCTGGTCGAGGCCCCGGACGGCTCGACGGCGCAGGTCGTCGTGGACGCCCCTGTCGGCAGGGCCGACGACGCCGATGCGGTGCGCGCCCTGGTGAACGGTGCCGGTGCCCCGGGCCCCGGGGCCGGCGCGGCCCGCCTCCAGGCCGCTGGGCGCGCCGACGCCCTCACCTTCGAGCACGAGCACCAGGACTCCGCGCTGCTGGAGCGGCTCCAGGCCGAGGGCGTCTCCGTCCAGCCCACGGCGCAGGCCCTGCGGCTGGCGCGCGACAAGCTCGCCATGCGCCGCGCCATGGACGGGGCCGGGCTGCCGCAGCCTGCCTGGGCCGAGGTCGGCGGTGAGGCGCGCGTCATGGCGGAGCGGATCCGCGTCTTCGGGGAGCGTCACGGCTGGCCGGTGGTGCTCAAGACCCCGCGCGGCGGCTACGACGGGCACGGCGTGCTGCTGGTGGAGGGGCCGGGGGAGCTGGCCGACGGCGGCCGGGCCGGCGGTGCTGAAAGCGACGGTGGGGCCGCCGCCTGGATCGCCGGGGTCGCCGCGGCCCGTGCGGGCCGGGTCTCCGCCGGCGCCGGGGGCGGGGGGAGCCTGGGCGGCGGCGCGGTCACGAGCCTGCTGGTCGAGCAGGCGGTCCCCTTCACCCGCGAGCTCGCTGTTCTGCTCGCCCGCAGCCCCAGCGGGGAGGTGCGGGCCTGGCCCGTGGCGCAGACCGTCCAGGACGGGGGCATCTGCTCAGCGGTGATCGCCCCGGCGCCCGGGCTCGAGGAGGCGGCCGTGGCGCGGGCGCAGCGGATCGGGCGCGCGATCGCCGAGCGCTTCGGCGTCACCGGGGTGCTCGCCGTCGAGCTGTTCGCCGTGGAGGAGGCGGGGCGCCCCACCGCCCTGTACGTCAACGAGCTGGCCATGCGGCCCCACAACTCGGGCCACTGGACCCAGGACGGCGCCGTGACGAGCCAGTTCGCCCAGCATGTGCGCGCGGTCCTCGACCTGCCGCTGGGCTCCCCGGAACCCACGGCCCCGGCCACGGTCATGGTCAACGTCCTGGGCGGGCGGGGCGAGCCCGGGGCCGACGCCCTGGGGCGCGCCATGGCGCTGGATCCGCAGGCGCGCGTCCACATCTACGGCAAGGGCCGGCGTCCGGGCCGCAAGCTCGGCCACGTCAACCTCGCCGTGGCCGGCGACCCCGCCGCGCCCGCCGACGCGCAGGCCGTCGCCGCGGCGCTGGAGCGCGCCCGTGCCGTCGCCGCCGTCCTGCGCGGGGACGCCTGAGGCGCTTGCCCCGTTCCCCGCCTCTCCTCCGCCGAGATCGGTCGAGTTCCGCGCCGAGATCGGTTCACTTCCGGCTCGAGATCGGTCGAGACTGGGTGGGACGGGGCCGCGCGCCCCGCCCCGCCTGCAGACGAGTAGGAAAGGCTTGTCATGAATCACACCTCGCAGCCGAGGGTCGGCATTGTCATGGGCTCGGACTCCGACTGGCCCACCATGGAGGCCGCCGCCGGCGCCCTGGACGAGCTCGCCATCCCCTACGAGGCCGACGTCGTCTCCGCCCACCGCATGCCCACCGAGATGATCGACTACGGCCGCCGGGCCTGCTCCCGCGGCCTGCGCGTCATTATCGCTGGCGCGGGCGGGGCCGCCCACCTGCCCGGCATGCTCGCCGCCGTCACCGAACTGCCCGTCATCGGCGTGCCGGTGCCGCTCAAGCATCTGGAGGGCATGGACTCCCTGCTGTCCATCGTGCAGATGCCGGCCGGCGTGCCCGTCGCCACCGTGTCCATCGGCGGGGCCCGCAACGCCGGGCTGCTGGCCGCGCGCATCCTCGGCGCCGGGCAGGGCGAGGAGGCGCAGCGCATCCGCGCCGCCATGCGCTCCTTCCAGGCCGAGCTGGGTCGAATCGCCCACGCCAAGGGCCGGGCCCTGCGCGACCGGCGCGCCCAGAGCTGAGCCGGGACGTTCCCGCCGGTCCTGCCGGTCCCGTCAGCGCGGAGCCGACGGGTGCCGATCCGCGGGGACGGGGCTGGGCCGGTGCGTCCGCGTCCGCCCGGTGGGGCGGTCAGGCGACGATGAGCCCTGTCCCGATATTCACGGCGGCATGCACCGCCGCACCGGGCACGAGGGTGCCGGTCTTGTGGCGCAGCCATCCCAGCAGCCACCCGGCGGCGAACTGCACGGGGACGATCGGCCACAGCCGCACATCGACCAGCAGCAGAGCCAGGTGCGGCACGATGAACATGACGGCTTGGAGGAGGTTGCCCCACCCAGGACCGAGTCGCCTCATGAGCACGCCGCCGAGCAGCCCGCGGAAGAAGATCTCCTCGCCGACGGGCCGGAGCACGACCCCGATCGCCGCCCCCACCGAGGTGAGTCGAGCGACGGAAACGCCGGACGTCGACAGCAGGTCGGCGGGCACGAGGGCGATGGCGAGCCAACCCGTCAACATCATCGGGGGCAGGAGAAGCAGCGCCCAGCCGTAGGCCGCGGGAGAGCCCCAGGACGCCCCTGCGCGAGCCAGCGCGGCCTTGAAGCGCGAGGCGCGATCCTGTCCGCGAGATTGCACGATCAGGTACACGATGGTGGGCAGACTCAACAGGACGAACTCAGCCACGCGGTCAGCCTACATGTGCCCACCGGGCGGGAGCCCGTCACCCGGCGCGCGCCGGAACCCGTCCGGACGCCCCTCGGGCCCGGACGGGCAAGGCGACGGCGGTTCGCGGGGCTCGATGAGCTCACGGGGCGACGCGGCCGATTGAGACCAGGCGGCACCAGCGGTATTTCGTCTACGCTTAGTGGTATGAGCATCCTCGTTGTCGGTGGCGCCGGCTACATCGGCGCCCACGTCGTCCGTCTCCTCCTGCAGCGCGGGGATGAGGTGATCGTCGTCGACGACCTGTCCTACGGCACGCCCGAGCGCGTGGTCGGCGCCGCCCTCGTTGAACTCGACGTCGCCTCCGGGGGCGCCGTCGACGCCCTGACCGACGTCATGGGGCAGCGAGGGGTGAGCGCGGTCATCCACTTCGCCGCGCGCAAGCAGGTCGGGGAGTCGGTGGCCCGCCCCGCCTGGTACTACCAGCAGAACGTCGGCGGGCTGGCGAACATGCTGCTGGCGATGGAGGGGGCCGGCGTGAGGCAGATGATCTTCTCCTCCTCGGCCGCCGTCTACGGCATGTCGCCCATCGAGGTCGTGCCCGAGGACACCGACTGCCGCCCCATCAACCCCTACGGCGAGACCAAGCTCATCGGCGAGTGGATGATGGCCGACTGCGAGCGCGCCTGGGGCCTGCGCTGGGCGGGGCTGCGCTACTTCAACGTCGCCGGCGCCGGCTGGGACGACCTGGGCGATATGGCCACCCTCAACCTCATCCCCATGGTGCTCGACCGCCTCTCGCGCGGCGAGACCCCCAAGATCTTCGGCACCGACTACCCCACGCCGGACGGCACCTGCATCCGCGACTACATCCACGTGCGCGACCTGGCCGTCGCCCATATTGCGGCGCTGGACTACCTCGCCGGGGGCCGGGACATGGCCGAGCACGTCTTCAACGTCGGCACTGGCAAGGGGTCGAGCGTGCGCGAGGTCGTCTCCAAGGTCATTGCGGCCACCGGCCTGGACGTCGAGCCGGAGGAGCTGGACCGCCGCGCCGGCGACCCGCCCCAGCTCATCGGCGACGCCGAGCGCATCGGGGAGGTCCTGGGCTGGAAGGCCGAGCACGACCTGGACGACATCGTGGCCTCCTCCTTCACCTCCTGGCAGGCCGATCCCAAGCGCACGAGCTTCGCCTGACCCAGACGGCGCGGACTGTTCCGGCCCCGCCCGCCCGCCTCGTGCCGGGGCCGGCGGGCGGGGCCGGTTCGCGACCGATCTCGGTGCGGAAGTGAACCGATCTCGAGCCGGAAGTGAACCGATCTCGGCGAATGGGGGAGTGGGGTCAGGGCTGCTGGTCGAAGTCCTTGGCCGTCAGCCGGCCCGCCCGCACCTTGGAGAAGAAGTCGGGTGCGGTGGTGTCCTGCAGGAGCACCGCGGCGCCGATCCCGCCGGGCTCGTAGTCGAGGCTCTCGATCGGCGGCGCGCCGGTGAGCCCGTCGCTCGAGGCCGAGCGGAAGGCCAGCGCCATCCGCGCCAGGCTGAGCGTGGAGGCGTCCTCGTCCACGGCCAGGGCGCTCGTCCCGGAGTCGACGAGCCGGCCCTGCCGGAAGGGGTTGATCAGGGTCGTTGGAGACATGGCCTTCGAGACCACCGCCGAGACGACCGTCCGCTGGCGCTGGGCGCGGCCGATGTCGCCGGTCGGGTCCGACTTGCGCATGCGGGAGTAGGCCAGGGCCTTGTCTCCGTCGACGGTCTGACAGGTGCCCTTCGAGGTGTCCCACACCAGGGAGGAGTCGGGATCATCGACGTCGTAGTCGAGGCACACCCTGATGCCGCCGACCGCGTCGACCATCCGCGTGACCCCGCCCATGCCGACCTCGACGTAGTGGTCCATGGTCAGGCCCGTGAGCTTCTCGGCGGTCTGCACCAGGAGCGGGGCCTGCCCGTAGGAGTAGGCCGCGTTGATCTTGTCATCGTCGTAGCCGGGGATCTCGACGTAGGTGTCGCGCGGCAGCGAGATCAGTGAGGCCTGCCCGTTGGGCGCCTTGTGGAGCACCATGATCGAGTCGGCGCGCGAGCCCTCGGTGCCGTCCTGGGGCACGCCGCCGTCGGCGCGGGAGTCCGAGCCGACAATGAGCCAGGTCTCCCCGGAAGTGTCCTTGGCCGCGGACAGCGCATCCACGCGCTGGAGCCTGGAGTCGATCTCGTACCACAGCCAGGCCACGCGCCCCACGGTGAGGACGAGCATCAGGACCAGGAACGCCGCCAGCCATCGCAGTGGCCGGCGCCGACCGGCGCTCTCCGGCGCGTCGGGCCGCACCGGCAGGTGGGCGGGGCCGTCGGGCCGGGAACCCGTGGCGCCGACCGGGAACGTGGCCCGTCCACGGGGGCCGGGAGCGGCGCCGCCGGCAGCCCTGACAGCGCCCCCGCCGGGCAGGGCGCGGGTGGGTTCGGGGCTCGAGGCGGACCGGCTCCCGATCGGGACGGCGGAGGAGCCCCGACGCGCATGGCTCGCACCGCTCCTGCTGCGGCGGTCCAGGGGCTGAGCCGTGCGCGGCGGCGATCCGGACCGCAGGGAACGGCGCGGCGGCACGGCCCCCTGTCGCGTGCCTGAGGCTCCTGAAGGTGCAGCGCCCTGGCGGGACGGGGCGGCAGAGCGGGGGGCGCGTCCTCGGGCGTCGGCGGGGCGGCCGGCCGGCGCCGGCGGCCGCCTGACTCCGGGGCGGGAGCCCGTGCCCGACGCCGAGCGGGCGGAGGCCGGCCTCGCCCCATCCTCGCGACGGCGGTCCGAGGGGGAGTCGGGGTCAAAGGACGGGGGCAGATCCGGTGAAGGAGTCACAGAAGGCCGACCTGGTCATGTCACTGGCACTGGGTGGCGGGGTCCACGGTCGCCGGGTCCTGCTGGTCCTGCCCGCCGCCGGTCGGGACCTGGGGCTGGAGGGGGCTGGGCTTGACCTCGGTGTCGCTGGACGGATCGCTCGCCTCGGCGGAGTCGCTCGCGGTGGGAGCCGCCTCCTTGCTGGGGGAGGTCCCGTCTGCGGACAGGGAGACGGCGTCCTCGGGGACCGGCTGATCGGCGCGCAGGGCGTCCCAGACCTCGTTCGCCTTGCTCCTGATGGGGACCACGCGGTTGGCGTCGTAGGCGTCCTGCTCGACGGGCATGGTGATGAAGTTGATGTTGTCCATGCCGATATTGGCGGCACTGTTGGCCAGGCCCGCGAGCTTGTCCACGCCTCCCAGCCCGGTGCTGACGGTGAGCGTCTCCAGCGCCGAGGTCGCGAAGGCGTAGAGGGACGTCATATCGGTCAGGAGGTTCTTCGACTTGGCAGTGCGCATCATCGCGGCGACCAGCTGCTGCTGCCGCCCGATGCGGGAGATGTCGGAGCCGTCCCCCAGCGAGTAACGGGCGCGCGCATAGCCCAGGGCCTGGGCGCCGTTGAGCGTGTTGCAGCCCTTGTCGAGGTAGAGGTCGGCCCTGTCGTCGGCGACGTCCTCATCGACGTACATCGGCACGCCGCCCAGGGAGTCGACCATCTTCTCGAAGCCGGTGAAGTCGACCACCATGAACTCGTCGATGCGGAGATTGGTGAGCCGTTCGACAGTCTTGATGGTGCATGCGGCGGCGTACTTGACGTCCTCGGGATCGGTTGAGTTGTCGGCGCCCGTGGAGAAGGCCGAGTTGAAGATGGTCTCGGAGGAGGGACTGCTCTCAGAGCCGTCGGGCAGCGTGCACGCGGGTATTGTCACCAGGGTGTCGCGGGGGATCGAGACGACGTCCATGCGGCTGCGGTCCTCGGACAGGTGCACGATCATGGCCGTGTCCGAGCGCATGCCCTCCGTGCCGTCGTTGACCACCTGGCCGTTTCGCGAGTCCGAACCCATGACGAGGATGTTGACCGCGCGCCCCTCGAAGGAGTGGTCCGTGGGCCCGTCGGGCCGGTCGTTGCCCAAGAGCTTGTCAATGTCCTGGATCTTGAGGCGCGACTGAAGATCCTGATAGATGGCCCAGCCGCCCGTGGTCACGAAGAGCATGACCGCCAGCAGGCTCAGCAAGACGTTGCGCAGCAGCCGGTGGCGCAGCTCGCGTGCTGCGTGGCGGACGGGTGGGGTAGTCACACAACTTACAATACGCCGAGAACTCGCACCTTCCTATGATTCTAGTCTCGTGTGGAGTGTGGTGCCGACTTCCGTCCTGCCCCGCCCCGCTTGGGATCGGGCGCCGTGTCCAGGGCGATGCGTCGCGCCAGATGTGTGATCTGTCTCTCGCGCCTGGCGTCGCGGCGGAACGAGGAGAGGACCTGAGCCAGGAAGGCGATCACCAGGGTGTAGAGGAGCAGGTCGGCGCCGCGCCCCACGCCGACGAAGCGGGCCAGGTGGGCCGTGAGCGAGGGCACGACAATGGCGACGATGGCGAAGAGCACGAAGGCCAGCGTCACCAGCCTGCGCCCGGCCTGGTGGCGCGCGCCTCCGGGGGAGCGCAGCATCATCCACCCGATCCCCGCGACGCAGACGAGCAGGACGGACTTGATGATCAGCTGGGAGGTCATGGCGGGCTCCTTGCTCGGGCCGGGTCAGGAGAAGATCAGATCGACGAGGATATTGACGGAGTTGAGCAGCGACTGCCCCTTCGCCTTGGAGTAGGCGGTGTAGGCGATGTGCACCGGGAACTCCCGCCAGGGCAGGCCGGTGGCCCCGAGCTGGCGGATGATCTCGCTGGCGTGAGCCATGCGGTTCTGCCTGAGGTTGAGGTGCTTGGCGGCGTCCCGCCGCAGCAGCCGCAGCCCGTTGTGCGCGTCGGTTAGATGCATGCCGGTGGTGCGGGAGGCGACCAGGGCGGCCGTGGCGAGCACGAGGCGCTTGAGCCGGCCGACCGGCGAGGGCCCCTCGAGGAACCGGGAGCCGAGCACGATCGCCAGGTCCTCCTCGCGGGCGGCCGCCACCATGGCGGCGGCGTCGGCGGCCGAGTGCTGGCCGTCGGCGTCGAAGGTGATGAGGTAGCGCGCGTCCGTGCGCTCCAGCACGTAGCAGATGCCGGTTTGCAGGGCGGCGCCCTGCCCCAGGTTGATGGGGTGGCGCACGACGACGGCGCCCGCCGCCTCGGCCTTGGCCGCGGAGTCGTCCCGCGAGCCGTCATCGACGACGACGATGTGGCGGAAGGTTCGTCGGGCGTCCTCAATGACCTCGCGGACGACCTGTGCCTCGTTGTACAGGGGGACAACGAGGCAGGCATCGTCCAGGTCCTCGGGATGCTCGGGCTGTGCGGGGGGCGGGGAGTCCGGGGAAGACGTCACTGCCGCATTCTTACACGCGGCTCCTTCCTTCGGGGCGGGCTAGGATGCGGACATCGTCCCTGTCCCGCGGAGTCCGACTCGCCTCACCACTACACCACCTACGACCACCTACGTAAGGAGCTGCCGTGGCCACCCGTATTGCGCCGTCCGCCGACATATCCGAAGCAGCCGTGATCGGCGACGGCTCGGCGGTGTGGCATTTGGCTCAGGTGCGCGAGCACGCCGTGCTCGGCGAGGGCTGCGTCGTCGGGCGCGGCGCCTACATCGGCGAGGGCGTGCGGATGGGACGCCACTGCAAGGTGCAGAACTACGCCCTGGTCTACGAGCCGGCGGCGCTGGCCGACGGCGTCTTCATCGGCCCGGCGGTGACGCTGACCAACGACCACTTCCCCCGCGCCGTCAACCCGGACGGGACGCTGAAGGCGGCCTCTGACTGGGAGCCGGTGGGCGTGACCATTGACGAGGGCGCCTCCATCGGCGCGCGGGCCGTGTGCGTCGCTCCGGTGCGCATCGGGGCGTGGGCCACCGTGGCCGCCGGCGCCGTGGTCACCAGGGACGTGCCGGCGCACGCGCTGGTCGCCGGCGTCCCCGCCCGTCGCGTGGGCTGGGTCGGGCGTGCGGGCCGGCCGCTGGTCGCCGTCGGCAACGACGGCGGGGCGCGGCGGTGGCGGTGGGCCGCCACAGGCGCGCTGTACGAAGAGTCCGAAAACACGATCCGAGAGGTGCGTGCCTGATGTCACGTGAGTTCATTCCGGCTGCCAAGCCGATTATCGGGGCCCAGGAGCGGGCCGCCGTCGATGCCGTCATGGCCTCGGGCATGGTGGTCCAGGGTCCGCAGGTCGCCGCCTTCGAGGAGGAGTTCTCCCGGCAGGTCGTCGACGGGGCCCACGCGGTGGCCGTCAACTCGGGCACCTCGGCCCAGCACCTGGCGACCCTGGCCAGCGGCCTG
>NZ_JONS01000022.1:32573-68166 GCF_000711965.1 Actinomyces israelii DSM 43320 | reverse complement strand
CGAGCAGATCACCCTCATGATGGGTCGCCTGGCGCGCGAGACCGATGAGAAAAAGAAGATCGCGGTCGTCCTGGACAACGCCAGGTTCCACCACGCCAAGGCTTTGAACGATCTTTATGCCCCCGGCCAGGCTCTGGAGCGCATCATGCCTATCTACATGCCCCCGTACGCCCCCGATCACAATCCCACAGAACACGTGTGGAACGCCGCCAAGAACAATATCGCCAACCTCCGGGGGGTCGCCCCGGAGAACACCTTCGCGGCCTTCACCGCCTACATCACCAACCGCACCTTCGACTACGACTTCGAGCACCTCCCAGTCACACCGCCACACACCGATCTTGTTTAATTCCAGCCAGAGCTTGAGTCCCATGATCTGCGACATGTCCCAGCCGGTGGACGGGTCGAGTCCGAGAAGCAGGGCGGGCACGAACATAATGACGCCGAGAATCGACTCCAGGGACAGCGGCGCCCAGAACGCGCCGAGGATCTTGTCGATGAGGGCGGCCAGCGCGACGAAGGTGATGACATTGGCGGTGATAATGAGCACCAGCTTTCCCGCGCCGAGGATGGAGTCGCCGAGGAAGGAGAAGAAGGGCTCCTTGGCGGGCCTGCCCGGCTCCTTCTTGAAGGCCCTGGACAGCATCGCGCCCAGCCCGCCGGAGTTGGCCTTGTCCCGCTGCCGGGTCGCGACCCCGGCGGCCGCGCCGCCTGTCCCGCCGTCGGCCCCGCCATCGGTCTCTGCCCCGGAGGCCGCCGCGGAACCGGCTGCGACGGGGGCGAGCTCGCCCTCGCCCTCGCTCTCGTAGGTGACGATGACATCCTCCTCTGGCGGGACATCCACCGGGTAGAGCAGGGAGGTGACGATGAGGGCGTTGAGGCAGTTGATGGGCACCGCCGTCAGGACGAACTCGGCGGGGACGATCTGGATGTAGGCGGCGAGGATCGAGGCGGTCACGCAGCTCATCGACATCATGGCGATGACGACGTTCCGCGCCGGGTTCATCTTCTGCACCTGGAGCTTGGAGATCGCCAGCGCCTCGGTGTTCCCCAGGAACATCATCTCGATCGAGTAGAAGGTCTCGAACTTGGGCTGGCGGGTGATGAAGCTCAGGCCCCGCCCGACCCACTTGATGACCCACGGCAGGAGGCCGATGTAGGTCAGGATGTCGAAGACGGGGACGACCAGGAGGATCGGGAGCAGCGCGCTGACGATGAAGTTCACGGGCGTGGGGTCCACGCCCTCGGCGCCGACCCAGTTCGCCAGGGCGAAGTTAATGCCCTTCCACGCCACCGAGACGAGCTCGTTGAAGCCCGCGGCCGCGCCCTGGACGGCGGCGCGGCCCCACGGGAAGCTCGTGAGGACCCAGGCGATGACGAGGTTGAGCGCGGTGAGGATTCCGACCGATTGCCAGTGGATCCCCTTGCGGTTGTGGGAGAACAGCCATCCTGCGGTGAGGAAGACGAGGACTCCCAGGATATTGACGGCTAAGAGCATGTGGCGACCCTTCGTGTGAGACGGGAGGTGTGCGGTTGGGGTAAGTAAGTAGGTGTGCGCGGAGGCCGCTACGGGCCGGGCGGCCCTGTTTCGGGGCGGCCCTGTTTCGGGGCGGCTCAGTCCAGGCGGGCGAGGGCGTCGGCGACAAGAGCCCAGAATCGGCCCACATCCAGGCCGACTCCGACCTGAGACGTGCAGGAGCCCCCGACGTCGGGGCTCTCGGCGAGGGCCCGCATGTCGGCCACGGTCATGCCGTAGGTGAGCTCGCCGCGCAGCTCGACGTCGATGGGGCAGCGCCGCGTCGGGATGAGCGCGGGATCGATGACATAGGCGACGGCGCAGGGGTCGTGGGTGGGCGGGTCCGGGAAGGCCTCCTGGTCCTGGTAGGTGGAGCGGAAGAAGTCCATGAGGCCGTTGACGGCGTCGGCGAGCTTGGGGCTGGCCGAGCTGATGGTCTTCTGGACCTCGGAGGTGCACAGGGCCTGGTGGGTGACGTCCAGGCCGATCATGGTCAGCGGCCAGGTCTCGTTGAAGACGATGTGGGCGGCCTCCGGGTCGCACAGGATGTTGAACTCGGCGACGGGAGTCGCGTTGCCCACGCCGTACGCGCCGCCCATGAGCACGATCTCCTTGATGCGCCCCACGATGCGGGGCTCCATGCGGGCCGCCACCGCGATATTGGTCAGGGGGCCGGTGGCGACGACGGTGATCGCCCCGGCCTCGTGGCTCATCACGGTCTCGATGAGCCAGGTCACGGCGTGCTGCTCGGGCAGAGGCCGGCTCGGCTCGGGCAGCTCGACGCCGTCGAGGCCGGTCTCGCCGTGGATGTAGGCCGCGTCGATGGCCTCGCGGACGAGCGGCTTCATGCAGCCGGCGTGGACGGGCATCTCGGGGTGACCGGCAAGCTCGCACAGCGCCCGAGCGTTGTAGGTGACCTTCTCCAGGCTGTGGTTGCCGCCGATGGTCGTGATGCCCAGGAGGTCGATCTCCGGGCTCCCGAGCGCGAGAAGGATCGCGATCGCGTCGTCATGACCCGGATCGCAGTCGAGGATCATCTTGGTGGCCACATGCAACTCCTTTGTAACTGTGACGGTGAATGTGTGTGCGGTGATGGGGTCTCCGACGCGGCTTCGTCACCGCGGTGGAGATCTGGCAGGGGGCTTCGCGCACCGACGAATCGGCGCGCGAAGGGCGGCGCCCTGACTCCCGAAGCGCCGCACACGATTTCTATCACATTTGGAAACGTTTCCACAAGGGGTGGGGGCGGGACGGATCGCGATCGTTGCCCGGAGGCCGCCTCGCGCCCGTCGCACCCGTTCGGGGCGGCGGCACGCCGCCGGGACGGGGGCGACGGCGCGGCCGGGCGGGCGAGGTAGCGTCAGCGCCACGGCCATCGGTCGGCCCGTGCAGTCGTCGCTTGACCCGCACGGTCGTCGTCCTCCTCGCCTCGCCCGTGGCGCCTGAGCAACGGGCTCTCACAATGCGGGGGACGCGGTCGTGGCAGCCGTGTCGCAGGTCGTCCCGGCCAACAGGTCTTCGCAGCGCCGGGCTCGGGCCATCGCCCGGGCACAGCGCCAGCCCGTCCTCAACGAGCCCAGCAGCGCCGGCTTCGAGCTGTACTGGCTGATCGTCACACTCGCCCCGGTCCGGGCCTCGCGACACCGGAGCCCGGAATCGCCGCAGACTATTGGTTCCGGGCGGGTCGGGCCGTCAACGCCGCCGGCGGCCCGCAGCCGGCCCGCGCCCCGGCGCCCGGCCCGCAGTCCCCTCGCCGAGCCCGGTCCGCCTCCGCGCCGGCAGCGGCCCGAAGAGTCCGGGCGCCTGCGATCCACCTGCGTCCGCCTCGGGGGCAGGCCGGGACGGACGTCAAGGCTGCGAGCGGGCGCGGCGCACGACCAAGCGCCCCCGCTCCTTGACTGACGCACCGGGCCGTGCAAGCATCACAGGGAGCCCGGCGTGGAAACGTTTCCCGCCACGAGCTCCCGCCATCGCCGTCCGCAATCGAGGAGACCGCCGTGGGAGCCCCCACCATCAAGGATGTCGCCGCGCTGGCCGGCGTCTCCCTGGGGACGGCCTCCCGCGTCCTGACCGGCCACCCCTCCACCTCGACGCGCTCGCGCGAAAGGGTCATGGCCGCCGCCACCCGGCTCGGCTACACCGTCAACGCCCGGGCCCGCTCGCTGCGAGCCGCACGCTCCGACGTCGTCGCCCTGCTGGTGCCCGACGTGCGCAACACCTTCTTCGCCCAGCTCGCCCACACCGTCCAGGCCGCCCTGTTCGCGCGGGGGCTGACCACAATCATCGGCTCGGCCTCCGAGGACGCCGAGCAGCAGGACGGCTACCTGCGGGCCCTGCTGGAGCAGCGCATCGACGGCGTGATCCTCGCCCCGCAGGGCGACGCCACCCCGGGACTGCGCACGCTCGTGGAGCGGCGGATCCCGCTCGTGTTCGTCGACCGCACGATCACCGCGCTGAACGTGCCCTCGATCGACTCCGACCCCGCCCCAGGGCTGGGAGCAGCCGTCGAGGAGCTGGCCGCCCACGGGCACCGCTCGGTCACCTACGTCGCCGGGCTGCTGGGCTCCCCCACGGGGCGCGAGCGCCTGACCGCATTCGAGCGGGCCGCCGCCCCGCTGCTCCCGCGGGGGTCGGCGCGCGTCATTAGAGCGGAGAACACCGGCGCGCGGTGGCTGGACGAGCTCGACGCGCACCTGGAGACCGGCGCCACCGCGCTCGTCTTCGGCTACTCCCCCCACACGCTCATGGCGATTCGCCACCTTCAGGACACGGGGCGGCGGTTCGGCCGGGACGTCTCGATCATCAGCTACGACGACCTCGAGGTCTTCGACCTCCTGCGCCCCCGACTGACGGTCATCACCCAGCACCCGGTGCGTCAGGCCGAGCGGGCCGTCGACATGCTCTGCGAGGCGATCGACGGCGGTCGCCCCGCCTCCGAGCGCGTGGCCGCCTCACTCATCCGCCGCGACTCCGTAGCCGACCTGTCTGCCCCGGCGCCCGACGCGCCCCGGCCCTGAGTCGCCGCGATCGGTCGTACTCCGCGTCGAGATCGGTTCAAGGAGCCCTGCGGGCGCCTGCCGCCCCGGACGATCTCCGAGCCGTTGGCGACGACCGGCTGCGCGGCCAGCGCCGCCACAGCGCTTACTACGCTCCTTTGTCCCTTACTGTACGAGGAAAAGGAGCGTAGTAAGGAACAAAGGAGCGTAGTAAGCGTCCGCGACACCCTTGACCGCGCGCCGCGGACGTGGCACGCTTCCCCCATTGCGGATGGAAACGTTTCCACCCGCACGAGCCCACCGCCCGCCCCGAATTTCACCGACGAAAGACGGGCAGGCCCCGGACACCGCCTCCGGCCCGGGCATCGGCTAGCCTCCACACCCGACCGAAGCAGAGAAGCAAAGGAGCTCACCAATGGGACGCGTCATCGTCGTCGGTTCCATCAACCAGGACATCACGGTCACGGTCGACCGCTTCCCCCAGCCGGGCGAGACCCTCTCGGGCACCTCCACCACCTACCGCCTGGGCGGCAAGGGCGCGAACCAGGCCGCGGCCGCCGCCCACGGCGGCGCGACCACGCTGTTCGTCGGACGCGTCGGCGGCGACCCCGCGGGCATCACCCTGCGCGAGGACCTGCGCACGCACGGCGTGGACGTCTCCGCCCTGCGCACGGACGAGGAGGTCACCACCGGGATCGCCTTCATCACCGTCAGCGCAGCCGGGGAGAACACGATCATTCTCGACGCCGGGGCCAACGGGTGCGTCACCGGGGAGCAGGCGGCCGCGGCGGTCGAGCTCGCCAAGGACGACGTCGTCGTCCTCCAGGGCGAGATCCCCCCGGCCGCCAATGAGGCCGTCATCGCCTGGACGCACGCGGCCGGGGCGAGGGTCGTCCTCAACCTGGCGCCCGTCTACCCGATCCCGCCGGAGGCCCTGGCGGGCGTGGACGTCCTGGTCGTCAACGAGAGCGAGTGCGGGCTGGTCCTGGGGGCCCCGGCGCCCGAGACGGCCGAGGAGGCCCTGGCCGCAGCGGCGGCGCTGCGCGAGCGGGGCATCGCCCGCGTGCTCATCACGCTCGGCGGGGCCGGCGCGGTGCGGGCCTCGGACGAGGGCGCGGTGCACGTCCCGGCGATCGACCTGGGGCCGGTCGTCGACACCACGGGCGCCGGCGACGCGACGGTCGGCGTGCTCGCGGCGGCGCTCGCCGCGGGATACGACTTCCCGGAGGCGGTGCGCGAGGGCATGCGCGCCGGCTCGACGGCGGTCCTGTCCGCCGGCGCCGCCGCCTCCTACAAGGGCATCGCGCCCGTCTCCCCGCGCTACTGAGAACCCCGGCACCCGGCCATGAGCGCTTTTCGCAGCTCGCCGCGCTCCTGGGCCCAAGGCGCCGAGGCCCGCCCGCCGGTCCACGAGCTCAGGCCGCCCGCCGGTCCCGCAGGCCGCCGCCCGGCCCGCGCCGCCCGTCACGCCACCGTGAGCACGACGCGCTGGTAGCGGGTCAGGGCCGGGGAGCCGGTGTCGGTGCCCTCGGCGATCAGGTGGATGGCCTGTCCCGGCTCGGCGGCCGCCGGGACGGTGACGACGGCGGTGCCGGCGCCGTCGTCCCGAAGCCGCGGAGCCACGGGGCACGGGCTGGCCCCGGCCTCCGGGTAGGCCCACCAGCGCAGGAGCACGTCGTCGCCGTCGGGGTCGGTGGCCGTGGCGGTCAGGGTGACGACCTCGCCGGGGCGCACGGCGCGGGCCAGCCCGCCCTCGGCGGTGGCGGGGGCGCCGGCGACCAGGACGAGCGGCGGGTGGTTGGCGTCCTCGTACCGTGGGGTCACTGACCAGGCGAGCCGGGCGGCGAACTCGTTCTGGACGGCCCGCCACCAGCGGGTCACGTGGTACTCGGGCGGCGCAGGACCGTCGGGGCCGTCGGGGCCGCCAGGAGCATGGTCGACGACGAGCCCGCCGCGCGCGAGCGCCGGCGCCCCCGGTCGGGCGAGGACCGTGCCGGAGGTGAGGGTGTCGGGATGGTCGGGGTCAGGCGTCTGGCGGCCGCCCCAGCCGCCGAAGGCGGCGTCCTCCCAGGAGCGCAGGCCGTTGGGGACGAGCGGGGTGAAGTTGGCGGTGTCGCCCTCGGAGATGAAGGAGCCGGGCTCCTGAAGCGGGCACCAGATCCGGTAGCCCTCGCCGCGCAGCCGCTCCTCGCTCCTGCCGGACTCGCCGAAGTAGTCCTCGGCGTCGAAGCCCGCGGCCATCCGGCGGCCGTCGCCCCACACGCGGTAGGCGGCCCCGAGCGGGCCCCGGGCGCTGACGCTCCTCCGGGTCCACCCGGCGCCGACGAGCCCGCGGTCCCGGACCGCCAGCACCGTGCGGGACAGGCAGCCCCAGGCGGTGGTGGCGACATCGCGGTGCTCGAGCCCCGGCCAGGCCGGGCGGATGTAGCTCTCCAGGGTCGGGTCCTGCTCGCCGAAGGAGGAGATGACGAGGCGGTCGAGGACACGCTGCTTGAGCACCGGCCAGTCAGGGCGCGTCCCCAGCTCCTCCTCAACGCTGCGCAGGGCCCGGGCGATGGTCGACGTCCCGCCCCAGGCCTGGACGAACAGGGGACGGGCGGCGTCGGCCGGCGCGTCGCCGACGGCGGAGGCGGCCAGGGCGCCGATGCCCGCCGGGCCGTCCGGGGTCAGCGCGGTCTCGCGCAGGAGGTCGGCGATGAGGGCGGAGCCGGGGGTGACCTCGTCCATCTCGCCGGCGGCGGCGACATTGCCGGTGCGGACCAGGGACCGCAGGTGGGCGGCCGTGGGGAAGCGGGGGTCGTGGACCCGCAGGGTCTCCTCGACCCTGGCGTAGGCGTCGATGGCCGTGTCGATGTGGAGGGTCTCGCCGGGGGCGGGCCAGCGGTGCGGGGCGATGCCGTGGGCCGGGTCCCCCGCCCAGTGGCAGTCCGATCCCGCGTAGACCAGGCCGCGCAGGTCGATCTCGTTGGCGTGGGTGAGCAGGCGGATCATGGAGTTGAGGCCGTCGGGCCCGGGGACGGTGGTGACGACGACGCGGGGGCGACCTGTGCGGGGGAAGGCTTCCTTGCGCATGGCACGAGCCTGCCACAGGCGCGGGGCCGCCCACGGGCGTCATCACCTGCCGCGCCCCGGGACGAGCCTGCCACAGGCGCGGGGCCGCCCCCCACGCCGGGCGCTGCGGCGGGGGTGCTCAGGAGACGGTGACGCTCCCCGAGGTCGCCCCCGTGGCCGCTCCTCCGTTGGCCGTGGTCACCGTGACGGAGGACGACGAGCCGGCGGTGATGGCGCCGTCGGAGGTGGTGGCGTCCATGGCGAGGGCGAGGGTGCCGCCGTTGGAGCCGGAGGTGCCCCAGCGGTCCTCGTCGGCCCTGGCCAGGCCCCCGGGGGCGGTCAGGGTGCAGCGGGTGAGGGTCGCCCGCGAGGAGGTGTTGGTGACGTAGAGGACCGGGGCGTCCTGGGTGCAGGTGAGGGTCACGTCGCTCAGGGCGAGGGTGGAGACCTCGGTGGCGGCGTCGGAGTCGGCGGCGTCCCCGGACATCGACTGGTAGAGCATGACGCCACCCCTGCTGGAGGCGCTGGTGAGGGTCGAGCCGGAGACGGTGGCGTGGTTCTTTCCCTCGACGACGATCGCCTGCGCCCCGTTGGCCTGGCCGGTCAGGCCGGACACGGTGATCTGGCCGGTGGAGTAGAGGCACGGGGAGCCGTCGCCGTTGGTGGTGAAGGTGTTGGCGCCCTCGACCGTGACGGTGCCCGAGCCGCGGTCGGTGGCGACGGCGGCGCAGTGGGCCCCCTGGGTCTCGATGGTCAGGTCGGAGCCGGTGATGACGCCCGCGTAGGTGGCGTGCAGACCGCGCGAGGACTCCCCGGTGGTGGCGATCGCACAGGCGGTGACCTGCGCAGCGGCGCTGCCGGAGGCGATGACGGCGTTGGCCCCGGAGGCGGCGGTCGTCAGGGTCGTCTCGTTGACGGTGACGGTGGAGCCCTCCCCCACGGCGACGACGGCGGAGTTGAGGCCGTAGAAGTTGTAGGCGTCGTCCACGCCGTGCCGGCCGTCGGTGGAGGCGTCGCCGGACTTGGCGATCCTCGCGTTGGTGATCGACAGGCTGCCGCCGCCCACGACCAGGAAGACCGTCTGGTCCGCGGTGGTGGACTCGAAGGTGCCGCCGTCGATGGTGGCGGTGATGCCGTCCACGAGGTAGGCGCCCGACAGCGTGATCTCCTTGTCCCCGACCTTGCCGGTCCACGAGCCGGGCGACAGCGACGTGTTGGAGGCCGCGGCCTCGTGGTAGGCGGGCGCGACGGCGGCGTCCGCGGCGGCTGTGGCCGTGTCGGTTCCGGCGAAGGGGCCGGTCGCGGTGGAGAAGCCGGAGGGGGCATCCGTCCCGCCCGAGGAGCCGCAGGCCATGAGCGTGCCGGCGGCCGCCAGACCGAGGCCTCCCACCAGGAGGCTGCGGCGGCGCAGGGCGAAGGCGACCCCGGTGTCGGGTATAGCGCCGTCGTCGGGGCGGGACGGTCGGGACGGCGCGAGCGGCGCCGGGGGTGTCGTCAAGGGGGTCATGTGCGTCTCCTCGGTTCGGTGGACTCAAAATGTGCGATGTTGGCGGAGAGCGTCGGGCGGGCGGCGCCGAACGGCCTTCGGACGGTGAGGCCGCGGGCCTCCCGAAGGCCCGCGGCCGCCCGGGCTACGGCGACGGGCTCCACTGTCAATGAGGCGCCTATCAGCCCGGCATCCACCCACCATGAGCCCGCTGTGAATCGCCCGCCCCCTCCGCCGAGATCGGTTCACTTCCGGCTCGACGACGCCGGCAACCGCTCTCCACCTCCGAAGCGGGCGCGCGAGTCGGGCCGCGCGTCCGCGAAGCGGCTCCACCGGGGCCCGGAACCGCTCGCCGTGGGCGCCGACGGCCCGGGCAGCACAACAAACAGAAACGATCGTTGTTGATTGTGCGCCCGCATCGCAGTAGAATCGCAACATGCTGGAGCTGCGGAGGATCACCAAGTCCTACCGCACGGCATCGCTGACCCAGACGGCCCTCGCCGGCGTCACCGTCTCCTTCCGCGACAACGAGTTCGTCGCCGTCCTCGGCCAGTCGGGCTCCGGCAAGACGACGCTGCTCAACGTCGTCGGCGGCCTCGACCACTTCGACTCCGGCGACCTGGTCATCGACGACATCTCCACCAAGGACTTCAAGGACCGCGACTGGGACGCCTACCGCAACAACCGCATCGGTTTCGTCTTCCAGTCCTACAACCTCATCCCCCACCAGTCGGTCCTGGCCAACGTCGAGCTCGCCCTGACCCTGTCCGGCGCCCCCCGCGCCGAGCGCCGCCGCCGCGCGTTGGACGCGCTCGCCGAGGTCGGCCTCGCCGAGCACGCCCACAAGCGCCCCGCCCAGCTCTCCGGCGGCCAGATGCAGCGCGTCGCCATCGCCCGGGCCCTGATCAACGACCCCGAGATCGTCCTGGCCGACGAGCCCACCGGCGCCCTCGACTCCGCCACCTCCGTGCAGGTGATGGACCTGCTGAAGGAGATCGCCCGCGACCGCCTCGTCATCATGGTCACCCACAACCCGGAGCTCGCCCGCCGGTACGCCACCCGCATTGTCGAGCTCGCCGACGGGCGCCTCGTCGCCGACTCCCGCCCCTGCGCCCCGGCCGACGACGGCTCCGAGGCCCGGGCGGCCAGGACCGCCCGGGCCACATCCATGGGGCCCCTGACCGCCCTCGCACTGTCCTTCAGCAACCTGATGACGAAGAAGGGCCGCACGCTCATGACCTCCTTCGCGGGGTCCATCGGCATTATCGGCATCGCCCTCATCCTGGCGCTCGCCAACGGCGTCAACGCCTATATCGCCCGCACCGAGGAGGAGACGCTGACCTCCTACCCGCTGGCCATCCAGAAGACCGGCACGGACATGACGGCGGTGCTGGCCCGGGGGCGGCAGGCCGCGCAGGAGACGGCGACGGCGGCCGCGGGCTCCCCCGGCACGGTGACCACCATCGACTCCTTCGACCAGATGATGGGGTCGAGATCGACCAACGACCTGGCCTCTCTCAAGCAGTACCTCGACTCCGGCGGCGGCGGGATCAGGGACCAGGTCACCTCCATCGAGTACCTCTACGACGTCACCCCGCAGATCTATCTGCCGGACACGAGCTCCGCCATCACCCGGGTCAACCCCGAGCAGGCCTTCGAGCCGCTCAGCGGCGCCATGTCCACCGGGTTCCTGTCCTCGGTCCTGTCCATGGACACCTTCCACCAGATGCCGGCGGAGCCCTCCCTCTACGAGGACCAGTACGACGTCGTCGCCGGACGCTGGCCCGCGGAGGCGGACGAGCTGGCGCTGGTCCTCGATGAGGACGGCACCCTGCCGGACATCTTCGAGTACACCCTGGGCCTGCGCGACCACAGCCGGCTCGACCAGCTGATGCGCGACTACCTCTCCGGCCGGGCCTCCGGCGTGGCGGCCGTGCCGGGGGCGGCCGTGCCCGGAGCCGGCTCGCCGTCGGACCCGGCAGCGCCGACGGGCGCCACCACCGGGCCCGGCGGCGCCACCGGCGCGACCGCCCCGGCGTCGCCGGACCCGGCAGCCTCCGCGACGCCGTCGGCGGACCCGGCAGCCGCCTCGGCGTCGGGCCCGACCAGCTACTCCTACGACCGCCTCATGCAGGTGACCTTCAAGCTCGTGCCCGCCTCCGCCCGCTACCGCCACGACGACACCTACGGCGTGTGGACCGACCGCTCCGACGACACCGAGCTCATGCGGCAGGCGGTCGCCGACGGCGAGGACCTCCGCATCACCGGCATCGTCCGGGCCAGGGACTCCGACAAGATGACCCTGAAGCGGGGGCTGGCCTACACCCCGGCGCTCACCCGGCACGTCATGGACCAGGCGAGCGGCTCCGCGATCGTCCAGGACCAGCTCGCCCACCCGGACACCGACGTCCTGACCGGCAAGACCTTCGCCGACGAGGCCGCCGGCGCCAAGGCCGGCGAGATCGACCTCTCCTCGCTCTTCACCGTCGACACCGACAAGATCCAGGCCGCCTTCCAGCTGGACCCCTCCAAGCTGGACCTCGACCTGTCCGGCATGGACGTGTCCGGCTTCGAGGCCACCGGCATCGGCGACGTCGACCTGTCCGGGCTCGACCTGTCCGCCCTGACCGACAGCGTCCCGGAGATCGACCTGTCGGGGCTCGACCTGTCCAGCGTCTCCTCCCAGGACCTCACCGGCCGCTTCCCCCAGCTCGCCGACGTCGACTACCCGGCCCTCATCCGGGGCGCGCTGGCCGACGGCGCCCTGAGGGAGGGCGCCTCCACCGCCGTGTCGACCATGATGACCGGCGTCATCGCCGGCTTCCAGGCCTACTACGCCCAGCACATCTCCGACGACCCCGACGGCGACGGCCGGGGCCCCGACCTGGCGACCCTCGCCGCCGACTACCTCGCCCAGCCGGACGTCCAGAAGACCATCGCCGACACCCTGGGCTCCGACCAGGTCATCGACTCCGCCCGGCTCACGCAGAACCTCGTGGCGTCCCTGGGCGCCGACCCCGACGTCGGCCGGATCAGCGACGCCGTGCGCGACGAGCTGGTCACCGCTATCGGCCGGCAGGTCGCCGCCTCCGTCACCTCCACCATCGTCCAGACGCTCAGCAGCTCGATCCAGGCCGCCCTGAACAGCGCCATGACCCAGATGATGACGGCGATCCAGGAGCAGATCCGCACGGCCATGCAGGACGCCACGACCCGGCTCGCCACCCAGATGGGCTCCGCGATGGACATCGACGAGCAGGCCTTCAAGGACGCCTTCAGCCTCAACATGGACCAGGAGGATCTCGCCGCCCTCATGGCCTCAATGATGTCGACCGACGTCGCCACCTACGACAAGAACCTCGCCGACCTGGGCTGGGCGGACCCGGAGGTGCCCAGCGAGATCGACCTCTACCCCGCGAGCTTCACCGCCAAGGAGCGGGTCAAGGCCGCTCTCGCCGACTACAACACCGCCCAGGAGAAGGCCGGCGCCCAGGACAGGGTCATCACCTACACCGACCTCGTCGGCCTGCTCATGAGCTCGGTGACCCGGATCGTCGACATCATCTCCTGGCTGCTCATCGCATTCGTGTCGATCTCCCTGGTGGTCTCCTCCATCATGATCGCGATCATCACCTACATCTCCGTCCTGGAACGCAAGAAGGAGATCGGCATCCTGCGCTCGGTCGGCGCCTCCAAGCGCGACATCAGGCACGTCTTCAACGCCGAGACCGTCATCGAGGGGCTGCTGGCGGGCGCGATGGGGGTCGGCATCACGCTCCTGGTGTGCATCCCGGCGAACCTGTTCGTGGAGCGCAGGTTCGGGGTCGCCACGGTCGCCCAGCTGCCGGCGACGGCCGGCGCCGCCCTCATCGGCGTCTCGGTGCTGCTCACCGTCCTGGCCGGGCTCGTGCCCGCCGCCAGGGCCGCCCGCGAGGACCCGGTGGAGGCGCTGCGCAGCGAGTGACCCGGACCTCCGGCCCCATCATCGGCCAGAAGGCCGCCCCGCCGTCGTCCTACAGGCTCCGACGCCGGTAGAGGCGGGTCGCGCACGCGGCGGAGGCGACAAGCAGCGCCGCCGCGACCCCCAGCCCGGCAGGCCCGATGAACGGCCGGCCCGCCCAGTCCAGCAGCGTCGTCGCGAGCCCGGGGAGCCGGCGGACCAGGAGTATGACCCCGAACATGAGGGCCATGGTCGCGCCGTAGGAGAGCACGCCCGTGCGCGCGTGCCCGAGGGCGAGGAAGAGCGGCAGCTGGACCGCGGCGACGGCGCCGACCACCGCCAGGGCCACGCCCGCGACCGCCGCCGTGGACAGCGGAACGGGGCCGGCCTGGGGGCCGCGCACGAGCGAATCGACTCGCGCGACGCCGACGCCCGCCAGGGTCGTGGCTGCGGCGACGAGGGCGACGAGCAGGTAGCGGCCGAGCACGAACTGCGTCCGAGTCACCGGCAGGATCGCGTACATGGCGTCCAGGTGCGCCCGCTCGTCCTGGGCGAACAGGGCGCCGGGCAGGAAGGCCGTCGTCAGGGTGCACACGGCGACGGCCGGCGTCGCCCCGCCCAGGGCGAGGTTCGCCGCAGTGATAATGGCCGCGACGATCGCGAAGTTGCGCAGCGCGAAGGCGTGGGCCGACAGCTCGGCGCGCAGCAGGTTCCACGTGGTGCGCATGTCAGTGCTCCTGGACCGGGGCCGCCGAGGCGGCGGGACGGGAGTGGCGGGCGAGGCCGTCAGACCCCGGACCACGAGTCATGGCGGCAACGGCCTCTTCGATGGAGGGGGGCTCGACGACGACGTCGGGACCGAATGCGGCGGTGTCCGAGACCCTGATGAGTCCGGAGAAGGCGCCCACCCCGTTGCGCCGGGTCCCGGCGAGGGCCGCCTCGGCCGCGGGCGTCAGGGCCGAGACGGGGCCGCGGGCCATGGCCCACTGCTCGGCGAGATCGGTCAGGGGACCGGCGAAGCGGGTGCGGCCGGCCCCGATAATGTGAAGGTGGTCCGCAATCTGCTCCAGGTCGGAGGTGATGTGGGTCGAGAAGAGGATCGTCCGCCCCTCCTCGACGAGGAAGTCGCGGAGGACGTCCAGGACGTCCAGGCGCGCGACGGGGTCCAGGCCCGAGGTCGGCTCGTCGAGGATGAGGAGCTCGGGGCGGTGGGCGAGCGCGAGGACGAGCCGGAGCTTGACGCCCTGACCGCGCGACAGGTCCTTGACCCGCACCCGGGGCGGGACGTCCAGGCGGGCCAGCAGCTCGTCGAAGAGGTCCCGGTCCCAGCCGGGGTAGAAGCGCCCCAGGTTGCGGGCGGCCGAGACGGCCGTCCACTCCGGGGGCAGGGCCATGGTGTCCAGGACGACGCCGATGCGGTCGTGGCGCGCCCCCGGTGCGGCGCCGAGGACGCCGATCGAGCCCGCATCGATGCCAATCATGCCGAGCATCGCCTTGATGGCGGTGGTCTTGCCGGCCCCGTTGGGGCCGACGAAGCCGGTGACCAGGCCGCTCGGCACGCTCATGTCGAGGGGGCCGAGGGTGAAGGCCCCCTGCCTGCGTACGACGGCGTCGAGGCGGACGGCGGGGCCGGGATCGGGACGGCCGGGGCCGCCGTCCGCGCCGGGCGCTGGCTGCGCGGCCCCGGGCACCGGGGCGGTCACTCCGTGTTCAGTGCGTTCCATCGTTGCGTACTCCTTTCGTGGAGGTCGGACAGGTCGAGCCCGGCGAGCCGGGCGGTGGCGACGGCGTCGTCGAGCTGGGCGTCCAGCCGGGCGAGGAGACGCGCGCGGGTCTCGTCCTCGTCCTGGGGCAGGACGAAGCTGCCGCGACCGGCCTGGTTGCCGATGAGGCCCGCGGCGGCAAGGTCGTTGTAGGCGCGGGTGGTGGTGATGAGGGAGACCTCCAGGTCCCTCGCGAGCCGGCGCAGCGAGGGCAGCGGGGTCCCGGCGGGCAGGTCGCCGGACCAGATGGCCTGCCGGATCTGGTCAACGATCTGCTCGTACATGGGCGTCCCGGACGTCCGGGAGAGAACGATGTGCACATGCTGTTTATACCGCACATGTACAGTATGTGCAATAGCATGCGCGACCCCTCGTCGAGACCGCTTCGCCGCGGGCCGGACGCCCGCGCCCAGACGCCGACCCGTCGCGCACCCCGCCCGCCGCCGGGACCCGGAGCAGGCGCATCCGGCCGCCCCACGACCCCGGACCCGACATTCAGCGGACCGCTCTCGACCAAGAAAATAAATAGGCGAGGCGGCGCCATGTGCGCGCCGAAACTTGGGCGTGATACAATGAACTGTGCGGATTGGCATATTTATTGACGATTACCTGCCGTCGGTGCACGGCGTCGCGACATCAACAACGAACCTGAAAGAGGCGCTGGAGGGGCTCGGTCACGAAGTCTACGTCATTGCACCGAGGTGCAAGGGGTATCGGGACGAGGACGACCACGTCATTCGCGTCCCCTCATCAAAGAACTATGTTTTTGACAAACGCGAGACCGGAGTCATCTATCCCGGTCTGGCACGAAGGCTCGACAAGTACGAGTTCGACATCGTCCACAGCCAGATGCAGTTCTACGTCGGCGTTCTTGCTCACAGCGTGGCGAAGCGCCAGAACATTCCTCATGTTACGACGGTGCACACGCTGTACACGGAGCTGATCGACGACTATCCGCTCATGGTGACGGCCGGGATCATCGCCCTGACCGTGGCGCTCCCGATCGTGCTGCGAACCAGGCCCATTCTGCCGACGGCGTCCCGCGAGCAGCTGCGCTCGATGAGCCGGGAGGCCATCAAGGAGACGTTCTCCCACCAGGGCTGGCGACTCACCGCCGCCTTCGCGAACAAGTGCGAGGCCTGCATATCGCCGTCGAACCACCTGGCAAGAATACTAATAGACGAGGGCGGGCTGACGGCACCGTGCTACGTGCGCCCCAACGGCATCAACACGAGGCAGTACCGCGACGCCGACCCCGAGGGCTCCCCCATAGAGAAAAGCCCGGGAGAGAAGTTCATCATATCCGTCGCCCGGCTGAGCCCGGAGAAGCGGCAGAAGGCGCTCATCGAGGCGATACCATTCATTCCCGACACGAGCATCAAGCTCGTCCTGGTCGGCGGAGGCCCGTACGAGCACGAGCTGAGAACGCGCGCCGAGGAGCTGCGCGTGACCGACCGAGTCATATTCACCGGCATGCAGCCGAGCGATAAGGTCGCCGCCCTGCTCAAGCAGGCGGACGTCTTCTCACTCGCCTCATACCACTTCGACAACCAACCAATGACCTTCCTCGAGGCGGCATCGAGCGGTCTGCCGATCGTGTACTGCGACGAGCAGATGACGGAGGGCCTGACGAAGCGCAACGCGGTGCTGACCGGCGGAATCGAGGGCGAGGACCTCGCACAGGCCTTCAACGACCTGTTCTCGAACCCCGAGAAGCTGGACATGCTGTCCAGGGGATCTCTCGATGTGGCCCAAGAGTTCGACTCGACAACAATGGCGGCAAGAATGGCCGACCTGTACGAAAAGCTAATCAGAGACCATCGCACGCTGTCGCGCCACTGAAGGCGACCGATCTCGAGCCGGAAGTGAGCCGATCGCGGCGGCCTCCCCTTCCCGGGCCCCGGTCCGGGCCTTCGCCCGGGCCCCGGCCGGCCCCGCCTCGCCCTCGACCTCGGCTCCACCCGGTCCGCCGGCCCATCAGGCCCTCTGGCGCAGGCGGCCGTACAGGCGGACCAGCGGCCCGGGCGCCCACCAGTTCCACCGGCCCAGCACCGTCATCGTCGCAGGCACGAGCAGCAGCCTCACGAGCGTGGCGTCAACGGCCACCATAATGGCCAGACCCACGCCGATCTCCTTGATGGAGATCATCTCGCCCGAGACGAACCCCAGGAAGACGGCGATAATAATGGCCGCCGCCGAGGTGATAATGCGTCCTGAGCGCTGCAGGCCGCGGGCGACCGCCTCGTCGTTGTCATGCCCGTCCTCCCAGTACTCGGTGATGCGTGCCAGCAGGAAGACCTCGTAGTCCATGGCCAGGCCGAACCCGAACGCCATGAGGCAGGCCACAATGAAGGTCTGCAGTCCCGGGGTCTGCGGCAGGCCGAGGTGCCCGTGCTCGAAGAGCCAGGATGTGATTCCGAGAGAGGCGATCAGTGAGAGGCTGTTGATAATGAGCGCCTTGAGCGGCACCACCAGTGAGCCGGTCATGCAGAACAGCAGCACGAAGACGGCCGTGATGACAATGAGCGCGGCCCAGGGCGCCCGGGCGGCCATCGAGTCGATGAAGTCGGTCTGCTGCGCGGCCGCGCCGCCCACCCAGAACCGGTACCCGGTGTCGATCGCCCGGATCCGGTCGACGGCATCGACGGCCTGCCGGCCCACCGGGTCGTCCACGTCCATGAGCACGCCGATGAGCACCGCGCCCTCGTGGTCGGCCAGCTCCGAGGCGCTCGCGCGGACGACGCCGTCCATGCCCCGGATCTCCTCCACGAGCCCGGCGGCGCCGTCGAGGTCGGTCTGCGCCACGATACTGATCGTGGGAGTGGCCAGTGCCGGGTAGTCGTCCTGCAGAATGTCGTACCCGGTGCGCACCGAGGCGTCGGCCGGCATGTACTCGACAATGTTGGCGCGCATGCGCAGCGAGCCGATGGGGGCGGCCATGGCCGCCAGGACCGCGGCGATGACGACCATGACCATCCACGGGTGCGCCACTACGCGGTGGGAGAGCCGGCTGAACACGCCGTCGTCGGAGGAGGAGTCGCCGACGGCATGCAGGAGGCGGCTGACGCCGGGCACCCGGCTGACCGTGCTCGGGCGGACCAGGTGCCCGCCCAGGAGCGTGATGACGGCCGGCACGAGCGTGACCGTGCACAGCACGGCCAGCAGCGTCACGGCGGCCGCCCCTGCCGCGATCGTCTTGAACATCGGGGAGCGCATAATGAGCAGGCCCACGATGGAGCAGGCGATGGTCAGCGCCGAGAAGGAGACCGTGCGCCCCGCGGTGGCCACGGTGCGCACGACGCCGTCCCGCACGAGCGCCTTCATGACCGCGCCCTGCGGCAGCCGGCCGTCGTCGTACCCGGACTCGACCAGCCGGATCGCGACCTCCTCGCGGTATCGGCTGACGAACAGCAGGCCGTAGTCGATCGACAGGGCCAGGCCGATAATGGAGATGACGTTGAGGATGAAGGAGTGCACGTCCAGGACGAAGGTCAGGCACCACAGCGCACCCATGCCGGTGAGGATGGAGACGACGGCGCCCGCCAGCGGCAGGCCGGCGGCGAGCAGGCCGCCGAAGATGATGATCAGCAGGACGAGGGCCACGGGGAGGCTCACGGACTCGCCCCGAGCGAGGTCCTTCTGGACGAGCTCGCCGATGGAGTCCCCGATGAGGTCCGCGGAGACGGCACGCACCTCCGCGCCTGGGGCGTACTCGCGCAGGGAGTCGCGGTAGGCGCCCTCGGCCGCGGCGGCCACGCGCGCGTTGGCGGCGTCGGCCTCCTTGTCGGTCAGTCCCTCGTCGAGGGCGACGACGACGGCGTAGCCATCGCCGTCCGTCGACAGCAGCGTCCTGGCCTGCTGCGAGGCGGAGCCGGGCAGTGCGAAGGGGTCGGTCGCCGAGGCGACGCCGTCGAGCCCGGTGAGCTTCTCGCGCGCGGCCGTAGCCGCGGCGGCGGCATTCGCATAGTCGCCGGCGACGTCAACGCCGTCGACCACGACGGTGATCTTCTCGCCGGTGCTGTCGTCGGAGGTGGTCATGGAGGACACGACGTTGGACTCGGTGCCCGGCGTGGTGACCTCGCCGCTCGCCAGCCGCTCGAACAGGCCGCCCCGGCCCCAGCCCTGGAAGACCAGGGAGGCCGCGAGGACGACCAGCAGCGCCCAGCCGACGACGAAGCCCACGGGGTGGCGGGAGACGGTGCGACCTATGCGAGTGAACATGTCAGGCCCTTCGTGTGCAGCGGCGTGGGAAGACTCGTCGGCATGTCCGGGTCCCGGGAGCGTGCGCGAGGCCCATCCATAACGAAACGATCGTTTTTATATGGCTGTAACAGTAGGCCGCTCATGGCCGCGAGTCAACAGCCCGGTCGGCGATACCGCTCAGGAGGCGACTCGTGCGGAAGCGGACCGATCTCGACGCGGAAGCGGACCGATCTCGACGAGGTGGGGCGTCCGGTGGCCGAGACGCCCGGGAGGAGATCCGCGCCACACCGTGCCGGTCGCCGGGAGCTGCGCTACGGTTCTTGCATGCACCGCACCGAGGTCATCCTCTACGTCGAGGACCAGGATCGCGCCGCGTCCTTCTACCGCCGGGTCCTCGGGGCCTCCCCCGCCCTGGACGCGCCCGGCATGACCGAGTTCGACCTCGAGGACCTCACGCTGGGCCTCGTGCCCGAGCGCGACTCGGTCGCACGCGTTCCGGGCATCACCCCGGGCACGGGCCAGCGCTGCGAGATCTACCTGCGGCGCCGCGACGCCGCCGCCGCCCTGGAGCGGGTCGAGCCCGCCGGAGGCCGCGTCCTCGCTCCGCTGTCCGGTCGGCCGTGGGGCGAGTCGGTCGGCTACGCCCTGGACCCCGACGGGCACGTGCTCGCCCTGGCCGAGGTCGGCCCCGACACGGGCGGCGGCCCGGCCGGCGCCTGACCGCCCGTCGCCCCCGGCGGGAAGTCGGGGGAGAGGAGCCGGAGAAGCGTCGACGAAGAGCCGCGGACGGACTGTCGAGTAAGGGTAGCCTTAAAATCATGAGCGCCTCCGAGACCCCCGCATTCGACCGCAGCTCCGTCGCCCGCGTCGCCACGGACCGGCCCGACCGGTACGGCCGCCAGCTGGTCGCCCACATGGGCCGCAAGATCACGACGGCCTGGGACGACGCCTCCGCCACCGGCTCGCTGTCCTTCAACCGGGAGGGCCCGGTGACCGGCGTCGTCGAGCTGGCCTGCGACGAGGGCGCGCTCGTCCTCGCGCTGCGCACGACGGAGGCGGATCTGGCGCGCCTGGAGCGGGTCACGGGCACCCACCTGGCCCGCTTCGGGCACAAGGAGGGGCTCGCCGTCTCCTGGGTGCGCGACGACGGCGCCCCCGGCACCGCCCAGGGGCCGCTGTCCGAGGAGGACATGGCCCGCACGCGCGCCGAGCGCGAGGCCCGGCGGGCCTGAGCCGCGCGGCCCAGGCCGCCACCGCCCCGGGCCGCAGGGCCCCAGGCCCCCGGGCCGCAGGGCAGACGACTACCGGTGCCGCGCCCTGTCCGCGGGCCTCGCCCCGAGCCCCGGGCCGACGACGGCCCGCGCCGGCGGGTCCTCCCCGCGCCGCCCTCAGTCCCCCAGGTCGGTGATGTGCCCGGCGGGGTCCTTGATCCGGACCGTCAGCAGCAGACCGATCACCAGGACCAGCATGATCCCGAGGATGCCCCAGTGGGAGGCCTCCGCGCCGCCGACGAGGACGCCGATCCAGATGAACGTCCCGTACATCGCCGGCGCCAGGAAGGACACGGCGCGGCCCGTCGTGGCGTACAGGCCGAAGATCTCGCCCTCGCGCCCCTTGGGGATCACGCGCGCCAGGAAGGAGCGCGCCGCCGACTGGGTCGGGCCGACGCACCCGGCCAGGACCAGGCCGAGCACCCAGAACACCCTCGCTCCGCCGCCGTGCAGGAAGAACACGCCGACGCCCGCGCACACGAGGATCGTCAGCGACCCGATGATCACCCTGCGGGGGCCGATGCGGTCGTCGAGCGCCCCCGAGGCGATGGTCGCGACGCCCGCGATCACGTTGGCCGCGACGGCGAAGACGAGAACATCGCCGCTGGTGAAGCCGAAGGTGTTCTGGGCGACAACGCCGCCGTAGGTGAACACGCCGGCCAGGCCGTCGCGGAAGATGGCGGCGGCGAGCAGGAACCACAGCACCTCGGGATGAGTGCGGTGCAGCGCCACGAGCGTGCGCCACAGTCGCTTGTAGGAGCCCCAGATCGACTCCTGCCGGCGGACCCGCACGGCCGGCCCCTGCGACGGCTCGGCCGGCTCGGCCTCGAGCCCGGCCTTCTCACGGTCCGCACCGCGCTGAGCGTCCTCGAGAATGGCCTGCCGACGCCGCCGGCCCCGCCTGCCGGACTGGGTCACCAGGACCGGGATCGCGCTCAGCCCGAACCAGACGGCGGCAACGAGCATGGAGGCGCGGACGCTCAGCCCGTTGTCCGCGGTGACCCCGAACCAGCCGACGCGGGGATTGATGAAGCCGACATACACAATGAGCAGCAGGACGATGCCACCGACGTAGCCCATGCCCCAGCCGAGCCCGGAGACGGCGCCGACCCTGTCCCTGGTGGCGATCTGGGGCAGGATGCCGTTGTAGTTGACGCTCGCCAGCTCGAAGAAGATGTTGCCGACCCCCAGCAGCGCGATGCCGAGCCAGAGGTGGCTCGGCCGCGGCAGCACGAGGAACAGCGCCGCGCTGATGGCCACGACAATGGTCGTGTAGGCGCCGAGCCAGAAGACGGTCCGCCCCGCCCTGTCGGCCCTCTGCCCGGTGACCGGCGCCAGCAGGGCGATAATGAATCCGGCGATCGACAGTCCCAGCGAGAGGGCGGACTCGTTGGCCGCCTTCACGCCGAAGTCGGGGCCGGTGAGGTAGACGGTGAAGACGAAGGTCGTGATGACGGCGTTGAAGGCGGCGCTCCCCCAGTCCCACAGCCCCCAGGCGAGGACGGGCCAGGACAGCAGGCGGGTCGGCCCGCCCGGATGGATGCCGCTGTAGGGCTTGGTCTCGTGCTGGGGGGCGCTGAGCAGGTCGCCCTCGGACTGGGGGTGGGTCATGCTGTGAGCCTACGGCGCCGCAGGCGGTCGTGCGGCGGCCTTGGCGCCGTTGAGGATGGCCGATCGGTCACTGCGACGGACGGCGCGGCCCGTCGCCCGACGGCGCCCGCGGCGGGCGTCACCGAGCGGGCGCGAGGACCTCGGCCAGGGCGAGGTCGAGCGGCGTGGTGACCTTCATGGCGAGGGGGTCTCCCTCGACGACGACGACGGTGCCGCCGGCGGCCTCGACGAGTCCGGCGTCGTCGGAGGCGGCCCGGGCCTCGTCGGCGGCGCGGTCGGCGCCCAGCCGGTGGGCGGCGACCAGGGTGGCCGAGGCGAAGCCCTGCGGGGTCTGCACCGCCCGCAGCCGGGAGCGGTGGGGGGTCCCCACGACCACCTCGACCGGCGTGTCGGCGGCGGGGGCGCCGCCCGCGTCGGCCGGGCCCGCGCCCGCCCGGCCCGTGGCGGCGACCTCCTTGACCGTGTCGCTCACGGGCACGGCGGGGACGACGGCGTCGTATCCCGCCCGCACCGCGGCCACCACGCGGCGCACGACCTCGGGCGGGGTGAGGGCGCGGGCGGCGTCGTGGACGAGGACGACGGCCGCGCCGGGCCGGGCGGCCAGCGCGGCGGCCAGGCCGAGGGAGACGCTGGCCTGCCGGGAGTCGGGCGAGCCGGGAACGACCTCAATGCCGATGGGGGCGCCGCGGGCCCCGCCGGGGTCACCGGCGCGAGGTCCGGCCGTCCCGGTGTCGGACCGTGCCGCGGAGTCGGCCCCGGCCCCGGGCTTCACCGCAGGGCCGGAGGCGGGCTCAGAGGCAGGCCCAGTCGCGTGCCCGGAGACGAGCCCGACGAGCTCAGCCTCGAAGCGGGCGATGTGCTCCGCGGGCGCGGTGACGACGACATGATCGACGACGCCCGAGGCGGCCAGGCAGCGCACCGCACGGCGCACCAGGCTCTCCCCGGCGACCTCGACGAGCGCCTTGGGTCCGGCGGCGCCCAGACGGGTCCCGGAGCCCGCCGCGGTCAGGACGGCGACGACGCCGCCCCCATCGCCGTCGGCGCAACCGGCCCCGCCGGCGCGTCCGGCAGCATCGGTGCTGCCGGCCCCATCCGTCGCGGGCACGAGCGGCTCTCAGGCGGCGGTGCCGGAGGCGAGGACCTCGTCGAGCTTGGACTCGGCCTGGTCCTCGGCGGTCTTCTCGGCGAGGGCGAGCTCGGAGACGAGGATCTGGCGCGCCTTGGACAGCATGCGCTTCTCCCCGGCGGACAGGCCGCGATCGGTGTCTCGGCGGGAAAGATCGCGGACGACCTCGGCGACCTTAATAACGTCACCGGAAGCGATCTTCTCCTGGTTGGCCTTGAAACGGCGCGACCAGTTGGTGGGCTCCTCAGTGAGCGGGGCGCGCAGCACGTCGAAGACCTTTTCGAGTCCGGCCTCATCCACCACGTCCCGCACCCCGATGAGCTCCACGCTCTCCGCGGGGACGAGGATTGTCAGGTCTCCCTGCGCAACCTCGAGCTGTAGATAGGTCTTCTCCTCACCGCGTACTTTGCGCTGGCGGATATCAATAATCCGGGCCGCGCCGTGGTGGGGGTAGACGACGGTCTCGCCGACTTCAAAGGTCATAGGTGACGTCACTCCGTAGCTAATGGCAGGAACCTCAGTTTACCAGGGAATGGCGCGCATATTCCGGGGAGGTACCTCACAGGTCACACGGTGGAACGCGCAACCTTCAGCGACCCGTCCCGCCCCCCGGCTGCACCCCCCCGGCCCGGGGCCGCCCCAGGACCCGGGGCTAAGCGGAGTCGTCAGAGGTGACCAGCATGTACCCGACTCCGCGCACCGTGGTCAGCAGCCGGGGCGCGCTCGGCTCGACCTCGATCTTGGCTCGAATCCGCTTGACGTGGACGTCGAGGGTCTTGGTGTCCCCCACGTAGTTCGCCCCCCATATCCGCTCAATAATCTGACTGCGCGTCAGCACGCGGTCGGGGTTTCGCAGGAACAGCTCGAGCAGCTCGAACTCTCGCAGCGGCATGGTGACGGCCTCGCCGTCGACGCGCACCTCGTGGCGCTCGACGTCCATCATGACCCGGCCCGCGCTCAGCAGCAGCTCCTGGGGCCCGTCCTCATGGCTGCGCCGCAGGACGGCGTGCACGCGGGCGAGCAGCTCGCGGTAGGAGTACGGCTTGGTGACGTAGTCATCCGCGCCGATCTCCAGGCCCACGATCTTGTCGATCTCGGAGTCCTTGGCCGTGACCATAATGACGGGGACCCTGGAGATGCGCCGTATGCGGCGGCACACCTCCGTGCCCGACAGGCGCGGGAGCATGAGGTCGAGCAGCACGAGGTCGATCGAAGCGGGCCCGCCGGACCTGCCGGCCGCCTCGAAGCGCTCGATGGCGGCCGCCCCGTCCTGCGCCTCCACGACCTCGAAGCCGTCGCGGCGCAGGCTGAGGGCCAGCGGCTCTCGGTAGTTCTCCTCGTCCTCGACGAGCAGGATACGGGTCATGTCTGGCCTTCCTCGGAGATCGCGGCGATGGCGGCGAAGGCCGCGCCCGCGGCACCGGAGGCGACGGCGGCCTCGGCCTCGGGGGCCGCGCCCGCCGGGTCCGGCGGCTCCGGAACCAGGCGCGGCAGGACGAGGGTGAAGGTGGACCCGCGCCCCGGGGTGGACCACAGCTCGACGGTGCCGCCGTGGTCGGCGGCCACGTGCTTGACGATGGACAGGCCCAGCCCCGTGCCGCCGGTGGCCCGCGACCGCGCCTTGTCCACGCGGTAGAAGCGCTCGAACACGCGCTCCTGCGCCTCCTTGGCGATCCCGATGCCCTGGTCGACGACGGCGATGCGCACCAGCTCGTCGGTCGAGCCCGCTGCGGCGGCGCCCTCCGCGCCGCCGGCGACGTCGTCGGCATCCGAACCGCCTGCGCCGCCCGCGCCGTCGGGACCGTCCGCGCCGCCCGCACCATCACCGGCGCCCGTGCGATCAATGCTGATCCCCACGCTCACGCGCGTGCGCGGGTCGGAGTAGCGGATGGCGTTGTCCAGCAGGTTGCGCACGGCCGTGGTGATGAGGGCGGCGTCGCCGCGCACGTGCAGGCCGGGGGTGCCGCCCGAGATGAGGGTGACCTCCTTGGCCTCGGCCTCGGTGCGCACCCGGTCGATGGCCTCGGCGACGACGGCGTCCAGGTCGACGTCGTCGGGCTCGACCAGCGCGTCCCCCTCCTGGAGGCGGGAGAGTTCCACGATCTCCTGGACGAGCACGCCCAGGCGCGTGGTCTCCCGGCGTATGCGGCCGACGTAGTTGCGCACGATATCGGGGTCGTCGACGGCGCCCTCGACGGTCTCGGCCAGCAGGGCGATAGCGCCGACTGGGGTCTTGAGCTCGTGGGAGACATTGGCCACGAAGTCGCGGCGCATGTCCTCCAGCCGCTTGGCGGCGGTGCGGTCCTCGATGAGGACGAGGATGCGGCCGCGCCCAATAGCGGCCACGCGCACGTACAGGTGGAACTGGCCGGCCCCGGCGACGCGTCCGCGGGCGACGGCCAGCTCGGCCTCCTCGGGCGCCCCCCCGGCTCGCACCCGGGCGACCATCTCGGCCACCTGCGGCTCGCAGACCTCGTCGTCGCGCACGATGTTGTAGGTGTAGGCGGTGGCGGAGGCGCGCAGCACCTCGTCGTCGTCGTCGAGCACGACGACGGTCGAGCGCAGCGCCGCCAGGACGGGCACGACGCCGTCGTCCTCAAGGGTGGAGCCCGCGGTGATGCCGTTCGAGCGGGAGCCGTACAGGGGCGGAGCGAGGGCGAAGGCGGCAGCGGCGCCTATCCCGACACACACGACGGCGACACTGACCAGCAGCACGAAACTTCCCACACCCCAAGGGTAGAGGCGGGACGGTGCCGATCGCGAGCCCTCCCGGGCGAGCCGCCCCGCCCGCCCCGCTCAGCGGCCACAATGGTCGTTGGAAGACGCCCGACCCCGGGCGGCCGACCGCCGCGACCCGGCCCGTAACCGGCCCAGAATCAGGAGCGACCCCGTGCGAGACATCTTCAATCAGGAGCTCAAGCAGCTCGGCTCGGACCTTGAGACCATGGCCAGGCAGGTGGCGACGGCGATCGAGCGGGCCGCCGAGTCGCTCAGCAACGGGGACATCATTGTCGCCGAGCAGGTCATCGACGCCGACGAGCGCATCAACGACCTGCAGCGGGACATCGACGACATGTGCATTATGCTGCTGGCCCGTCAGCAGCCCGTGGCCGGGGACCTGCGCAATGTGATCTCGGCCCTGCGCATGGCCCAGACCCTGGAGCGGCAGGGCGACCTGGCCCGGCACGTGGCCGCCATTGCGCGCGGACGCTACCCCGAGCCCCCGGTCCCCGAACCGGTCATGGGCCTGATCCTGCAGATGGCCGACGCCGCCGTGCGCGCCGGGGCGGACGTCGCCCGCCTCATCGCGACCCACGACCTGGACCTGGCGGCGCAGATCCAGCGCGGCGACTCCGAGCTCGACGCCCTGCACCGCCAGTCCTTCCAGATGATCCTGGACCCCGCCAACGAGCTGAGCCGCCAGCAGGTCGTCGACGCGGTCCTCATGGGGCGCTTCCTGGAGCGCTTCGGCGATCACTCGACGTCGGTGGCGCGCCGCATGGCCTACCTGGTCTCCGGCGGCGCCCCGGGCTGAGCCGCCGTCCCCTTCACCGAGATCAGTCGCATTCCGGCTCGAGATCGGTTCACTCCCGCGCCGGGACCAGCGAAGAGGCACCGGCGGTCTGCCGCTCCCCCGCGGGGGAGCGGCAGACCGCCGTCGTAGAGACGGGTGCGCCTACAGCACCATCAATGCCGCCGGCGTCACTTGCCCTGGTTGGCGACCGCCGCGATCTTGGCCTCGGCCTCCGGGTCGAGGTAGCGACCGCCCTTCTTGATGGGCTTGAGGGTCTCCTCGTCCAACTCGTATACCAGCGGGATGCCAGTGGGAATGTTGACACCCGCAATGTCAGCGTCGGAGATGCCGTCGAGGTGCTTGACAATGGCACGCAACGAGTTGCCGTGCGCCGCGATGAGAACGACCTTGCCCGTCTTGATCTCGGGGACGATGGTGCTCTCCCAGTACGGGAGCATGCGGTTCAGGACGTCCTTGAGGCACTCGGTGGCGGGGATGGGCTCGCCGGCATAGCGCGGGTCGGCATCCTGGGAGAACTCGCTGCCGGCCTCGATGGCCGGCGGAGGAACGTCGTAGGAACGGCGCCAGAGCATGAACTGCTTCTCGCCGTACTCGTCGCGGGTCTGCTTCTTGTTCTTGCCCTGAAGCGCGCCGTAGTGGCGCTCGTTGAGACGCCAGTTGCGCTCGACCGGGATCCAGTGGCGGTCGGCGGCGTCGAGGGCCAGGTTGGCAGTCGTAATGGCGCGGCGCAGCATCGAGGTGAAGAGCTTCTCAGGCAGGACCCCCGCCTCCTTGAGCAGCTCACCTCCATGGACGGCCTCGGCACGGCCCTTCTCGGACAGCGGCACGTCGACCCAGCCGGTGAAGAGGTTCTTCGCATTCCAATCGCTCTCGCCGTGGCGGAGCAGCACAAGGGTGTAAGCCATACCCCTATCTTGCCAGGCCGGGGCGGGCACGACCAGGCCCCTGAGTCCCAATGGACACAGGGGCCTGGCCCAGCACGTCAGTCGCACCGGGATGTCCGCCGAGGGCGGCCCCGCTCGCACGGAGATCGTGCCGCCCCCGGCGGGCGGTCCGGCTCGGCAGCCGAGCCCGGTCAGTTGGCGGCGTCGTAGGCCTCGCGGATGGAGGCGGGGATACGGCCGCGGTCGGAGACCTCGTAGCCGTTGGCGCGAGCCCACTCGCGCACCTTCTGCGTGTTCGAGGAGGTCCTGGGGGCCGCTCCGGCACGACGACGGATACGACGGCCGCTCACGCGCCGGGCCTTCACCGTCCACTCTTCAACGGTCTCACGCAACGCCGCCGCGTGGTCATCATTGAGATCGATCTCGTAGTTCACGCCGTCAAGAGCGAAGGTGACGGACTGGGTGGCCTCTGAGCCATCGATGTCGTCCACAAGAATGATCTGGGTCTTCTGCGCCATGGCACACACCTTTCGGGGTCAGCGGTCCTCGCTTTCGAGCGAGTAAATCATCAGTGACAACGCTAAACGCAAAGCGAATTGAATGCAAGCCCAAACGGGGGTCAAGTTATCCGCGCCCCCCGCCCTCGTTTCCGCAAGCCTCGTTGCCGGTATCCACCGATGCCGTCGAGCGGGCGGGGACCGGCGGCGGGCCGGACGGCCCCGCCGGCCGACAGAGAACGAAAAATCCCGGAACCCTGGGGTCCCGGGATGAGGCGCTCGCGCGGAGCCACCTGTGGGAATCGAACCCACGACCTATTCATTACGAGTGAATCGCTCTGCCGACTGAGCTAAGGTGGCGTGCTGCATGGTAGCGGACCGCAGGCTACCGGCCCCGGCGCCGGTCGCGCAATCCGTGCGCCGGGCACGCGGAGGTGGTACTGAACACAGGCCCTCGCGCACCGTCAGCCGACACCGTCGTGCGGGCGACGCGCCGGGATTCGCGCGGGCCGGACGCGCGCCGCCGAAGACGGCCCTCTTCCACGCATTCGACATCCCGCCCCCGGAGACACGGGGCAGCCGCCACCGCCCGCCCTATCCTCTTTGAACGCCCGGACTCACCATCGCCCCCGTGGGCCCCGCCCTCGCCGAGAGCCCTAAGAGATCGCTGAGATCATTACGACCGGCCCTTGCCCGACCGACAGGGCCGCGCCCCCGCGCGCCCGATCACCGAACCGAGGAGACCCACCATGCCCATCGCGCCAGCACCGAGCGTCCATATCATCTACGCGGGCGGCACCATCGGAATGGTCGACTCTCCCGACGGGCTCGTGCCCGGCGCCGATCTCGGCCACTGGCTCGCCGCGCTCCTTAAGGGCACCGATCTTGAGGGGAGGGTGTCGCTGGCCGCCCTCGACCCGCTTATTGATTCCGCCAATGCGACACCCGAGTCGTGGCAGGCGATCCTTAATGAACTGCGTGCGCATCGCGTCGCGGGCCCGACGGCGGGCACGGCGGCGGGCACTGAGGGCACAGCGAGCGCCGCGGGCACCGAGACCGCGGAGAGCGCTCAGAGCCCCGGAGGGGCGAACGCCTACGTCGTCCTCCACGGCACCGACACCATGGCCTACACCTCGGCCGCACTGTCCTACGCCCTGACAGGCTTCGACCGCCCGGTGGTCGTCACCGGCGCCCAGCTGCCCCTGGGCGCCGTCGGCTCGGACGCGGCTCCCAACGTCGCCGGAGCCCTGCGCGCCGCCACGAGTGGGCGGGCGACCGGAGTCGCCCTCTTCTTCGGGCACCACCTGCTGGCCGGCAACCGCGCCACGAAGACCAGCACGTGGGGCCTCGAGGGCTTCGCCTCCCCGTGCGCGGCGCCGCTGGCGACCGCCGGCGCGCCCTGGCAGTGGGCTCCCGCGCCCGACGCCGAGTGGGGCCAGTGGGACCAACGGCCCGCTGCGTGCACGCCCGGAGCGAACCGTCCGAGGCCCCTGCCGTACGGGCACCACGACGTCGTCGTCGTCGACCTCGTCCCGGGCATCACCGCCTCCCGGCTGCGGGCCCTGCTGACGCCCCTGCCCGACGCGGTGATCCTGCGGGCCTTCGGAGTCGGCAACGTCCCGAGCGCGCAGCCCGGGCTGACCGACGTCGTCGCCGACGCGGTCGAGGCGGGCACGGCCGTCGTCGTCGCCTCCCAGTGCCACCAGGCCGAGGTAGTGCTGGGCCGCTACGAGACCGGGGACGCGATCGCGCGCGCCGGAGCCGTGGGCAGCGGCGACATGACGCTGGAGGCGACCTACGCCAAGGTGCAGTTCCTCCTGGCCCAGGGGCTGCGCGGCGGCGAGCTGGCCGCCCGGGTGGGTCGGTCGATCGCGGGCGAGCTCACCGAGCCGCACGGCTGAGCCGAGCCGCACGACCGCCGGTCCCGGCACCGCGCCGACCGAGCCTGCTACCGCGTCCGCGGGCCGTCGGCCGCGGACGGCCCCGACGACGACGGCCCCGACGCACGCCGGCCGGGCTCACTTGCTCTTGCTCCCGGCGCAGGTCTTCCCCTCTTCGGGCAACTGGCCGGCCAGCAGGTAGGCGTCGACCGCCCGGGTGATGCAGTCGCCCGCGCGCCCGTAGGCCGTGTGGCCGTTGCCGTCCCAGGTGAGCAGGTGACCGTCGTCGAGCTGGGAGGCCAGGGCCTGGCTCCACGGGTAGGGGGTGGCCGGGTCGCCGGTGGTGCCGACGACGAGGATCGGGGCGGCCCCGGAGGCGTGAATCGGGTCGCGGGACCGGGAGGACTCGTGGCCCCAGGACTGGCAGAACAGGTCCGAGTAGACCAGCGCCTCCCCGAAGGTCGGCGACGCGGCCTTGATCTCCCCCGCCTCGGCGTCCCAGGACGCCGTGTCCCCGGTGACCGGGTAGTCCAGGCAGTTGATCGCGTTGATGGCCTCGCTGCCGTTGCCCTTGTAGGTGCCGTCATCATTGCGCGAGGAGAGCCTGTCGGAGATGCGGAGCAGGGTCGAGCCGTCGTCCTGGTTCATGGCCTGCGCCAGGCCCTGGGTGAGCACGGACCAGGACTCGGACTGGTACATGACCCTCAGGATCGCGTCCTGCGCGAGCGGGTACGTCAGCGGCCGCCTCGAGTCGGAGGTCCTCAGGGGCAGGGTCCGGACCCGGTCGAGGAAGTCCTGCACCTGCTTGACGCCGGAGTCGACGTCGCCCGTCAGGGGGCACCCCTGCCCGCTCTGGCAGTCCTCGACGTAGGAGCGCAGGGCGTTCTCGAAGCCCTGCGCCTGCCCCAGCGCGACCTGCCCGGCCGTGAGCGTCGGATCGATCGCGCCGTCGAGCACCAGGCGCCCGACGTTGCCGGGGAACAGCTCGGCATAGGTCGCCCCGAGGAAGGTTCCGTAGGAGTAGCCGAGGTAGCTCAGGGCGCCGTCTCCGACGACCGCCCGCAGAATGTCGAGATCACGGGCCGCCGAGATGGTGTCGACGTGGTCGAGCAGCCCCTGGGTGGTGGTGGCGGTCTCGCACTTGCCCTCGAGCTCGGTGGCGCGCTCGGCGACGTCGGCCCGCGCCTCATCGGCCGGGGTCTTGTTGGTGATCTGCTTCTCCCCCTCGCCCGAGCGCTCCGCGTCGAGCTCGGCGTCGGTCAGGCACTCGACGGCGGTGGAGCTGCTCACGCCGCGCGGGTCGAATCCCACGACGTCGTAGGACTTGAGCAGGTCGTCGGAGAAGTAGCCCTTGACGCCCTCGACCAGGTTGACGCCCGAGCCCCCCGGGCCGCCCGGGTCGATGAACAGGGAGCCGATGCTGGTGCCGTCCGCCGTCCGGCGCTTGAGGGCGAGCTCGATGGTGGCGCCGTCGGGCTCGTCATAGCTCAGCGGCACGGTGACGCGCGCGCAGGAGTAGGTGCCGGAGCCCGCGGCGGCATCGGCCTCCTGCATGCCGCTCTTCTCCTCGCAGGGGTACCAGGAGATCTCCTGGTTGTAGAATCTCTCCAGTCCGGCGGGCGTGGTGGCCTGCCCGCCAGCGGCTACGGGCGTGGGTGTCACCGTGGGCCGGCTGCCGCAGGACGCCGTCGCCAGGGCTATCAGGAGGACGACGGCCGTCGCGAGGGCGCGGCGGGCGCGGGAACGCGAACGCAAGATACTCACGTCAGCAGCCTACGGCGCCGGTTCGCCCGCGGCTCTCCTCCTGAAGGGGGACCGTGTCCCGGACGCTCCTTATCTGAAAGTTATCTGAAAGGGGCTCCGGTTCTTGACGGGGCAGCTCAGCGGCGCGGTCCAGCGGCGTGTCACCCGGCGAGGCCCGACGGCGCGTCCGCCCTGGGGTGCGGCCCGCACCGGGACCGGGGCCCCGTCAGGGCCTTCCGACCGGGTTCGCCTCTGGCATAACGTGTCCGGCATGAGCGACAGCACCCCGGCCCCGGCGTCGGCCGGCGCCCCCGCGCCGGCCGACGCCCGCGCGGAGATCAAGGACTTCCTGACCACCAGACGCGCCAAGGTCACCCCGCCGATGGTGGGCCTGCCCGTCGTCGCCGGGAACCGGCGAGTTCCCGGCCTGCGTCGCGAAGAGGTCGCCATGCTCGCCGGCGTGAGCGTCGACTACTACACGCGCCTGGAGCGGGGCCACGCCGGCGGGGCCTCGGAGGAGGTCCTCGACGCGCTCGCCTCCGCGCTCCTGCTCGACGACGCCGAGCGCCAGCACCTGTTCGATCTCGCCCGCTCGGTGTCATCCACCGGCCGGACCCGACGGCGCTCCCGCACGAGCGGCGCGGCACTGCGGCCGGGCGTGCAGTGGCTCCTCGACTCCATGGCGGTGCCGGCGCTCGTGGCGGACTCCCTGAGCACCTACGTCGCCTCCAACCTCATGGCGCGGGCCCTGTACTCCCCCATGTTCCTCGATCCCGCTCCGGAGGCGGCGGATCAGGGGGTCAATATGGCCCGCTTCGTCTTCCTCGACCCCCGCAGCCGCGACTTCTTCCCCAACTGGGACTCCGGTGCGGAGGACCTGGTGGCCATGCTGCGCCTCGCCGCCGGGGCGGGTCCGGCGGACGCGCGTCTGACGGCGCTGATCGGGGAGCTGTCCACCCGCAGCCGCGAGTTCTCCAGGCTGTGGGCGCGCCACGACGTGCGCTACGTGTGCCGCGGGGAGAAGGTCATCCGCCACCCGGTGGTCGGCGAGCTGCACCTGGCCTTCGAGCCCATGCCACTGACGACGGCGCCGGGGATGCGCATGACGGTCTACGCCGTCGAACCGGGCTCGCCGAGCCAGGACGCGCTGAGGCTGCTCGCCTCCTGGGCGGCCACGGAGTCGGCGCCCGCCGCGGAGGACAGCCCGGCCGCCCCGTCGTCGTGCACCTGAGAGCCCGCGCGAGCGGGCCCCGCCCGCGTACGAGCGGTGATCTCGCGGGCGTAGCCGCGCTGGAAGGCCCACGCCCAGATCCCATCGAGGTCCTCCTCCAGCCGGCACCGGCCGGCCTCCGCACCGCGGACGGTCAGGCGCGGAGCGGCGAGGGTCGCCATGCGCGCCGACGCCCCGGCTCCTGCGCCCCGCGGCGCGGGTTCCGCCGGAACCTGGACGGACACCTCGGAGCTGCCCCTGCCCGAGGGTGGGATACTGACCATGAAGGCGCCCCGGGAGTCGGGCCACGGGTAGTGACGGGTGCCCAGCATGAGGCGGGAGTGGATGCCGGTGGCGTCGAAGACCGTGCGCCGACACAGGCAGAAAAGAGCGAGGACGCCGATCGCGACCGCGATCAGCAGGCACGTGAAGAGGCCCCCCGCCTCCCCGGCCGCGCCGAGGGCACTTTACGCCCCCGGATCGCTTACTACGCCTCTTTGTCCCTTACTGTACGGGGAAAAGGAGCGTAGTAAGGGACAAAGAGGCGTAGTAAGCGACAAGGTCCCGGCCAGGCGGCGCGGGGACCGCTGTCGGCCCCATGGGCCCCGGCGCACGCCCCTCACGCCTGGGGGCGCAGCTGGACCATGAGGGACTCGACGGCCAGCAGCGGGGCGGCGTTGGAGCGCAGCCGCGCCCGGCACTCCTCGATGGCGGCGATGCGCGCCAGGGACTGCTCGGGGCCGGTGGCGACGGCGACCCGGTCGAGGGCCTCGGCGAGGTCGATGTTGACGGGTTCGACGTCGCTGCCCATCTGAGCGGCGAGCACGTCGCGGTAGAAGGAGAGCAGGTCGATCATGGCCCGGTCCAGGACGTCGGTGCGAGCGCGCCTGGCGCGGCGCTTCTGGTCCTCCTCCAGCTGGCGGACCTGGGCGCGCAGTGCGGGCGGCACCCTGGCGCCGTCCTCCAGGCCCAGCGCCCGCAGCAGGGCGGCCTTCTCCCGCGCGTCGCGCTCGGTGGTGGCGTCCTTGGCCTCCGCCTCGGCCGCCTCGACGAGATCCGCGGCCGCCAGGACCGCGTCCCCGACGCTGCGCAGGGAGACGGGCGCGAGCAGGAGGCGGCGTCGGCGCTCCCAGGCGCCCGGGTCGGTGGCCAGGTGCCGGGCGAGCCCGATGTGGGACTGGCTGGCCCGGGCGGCCCGTGCGGCGAGGTCCGGGTCGGCGCCGTCGCGGCGCACGAGCAGCTCGGCGACGGCGTCGGCCGGCGGGATGCGCAGGGTCACCAGGCGGCACCGGGAGCGGATGGTGGGCAGGACGTCGTCGGCGCTCGGGGTGCACAGGAGCCACACGGTCTGCGGCGGAGGCTCCTCGATGGACTTCAGCAGCACATTGGTGGTGCGCTCGGCCATGCGGTCGGCGTCCTCGACGAGCAGGACGCGCCAGCGGCCGGTCCAGGGGCGGCGCTGCGCCTCGCCAATGAGGCCCTTGGCCTCCTCCATGGTGATGAGGAGCTTCTCGGTGGCCAGGCGCACGACGTCGGGGTGGGCGCCGCTCATGACGTCCCGGCAGGGCTTGCACCGCCCGCAGCCGGGGGTCGGACCGGTGCACTGCAGGGCGGCGGCGAAGGCGCGGGCGGCATTCGAGCGGCCCGAGCCGGGCGGGCCCGTGATCAGCCAGGCGTGAGTCATGGCCGAGCCGTCGACGGCGCGGTCGGGGCCGGCCGGCTCGGCGGGACCAGCGGAATCGGCCAGGTCGGCCGCCGGACCGCGCTCCGGCGCGGGCGGGCCCTGCGCGATGTGCGGACGCCCCGCAGTGGCCTCGTGCGCCTGCGGGCCCTGCGCGGCGCCCTCGCGCGCCTCGGCGACGGCGCGGGCCGAGCGGGCGGCCGCCTCGAAGGCGGCGATGACGGCCTCCTGCCCGACGACGTCGTCCCACACGCTCACCGGGCGCCCCCGCGGTGGGCGGTCGCCGCGGCGACGAAGGCCTCCAGGCCCATGAGCACGCGCTGGTGGGCGGCCCCGCGCTGGAAGCGGGCGCCGTGACGGCGAACGGCCTCGACGGCGGCCTCGATGACGTCGTCGGCGACCTCGCCGACGGGGCGGTCGGCGTCGATGACGACGAAGCGGGCGGGCTCGGCCTCGGCCAGGGCGAGGAACTGGGCGCGCAGGGCGGCGTGGAAGGCGTCGGTCTCGCGCTCGAGGCGGTCCTTGGCGCCGCGGGCCATGGTGCGCCGCGCGGCGAGTCCCGGCTCGGCGTCGAGCAGGATCGTCAGGTCCGGGAGCAGGCCGTCGGTGGCCCACAGGGACAGGGCGCGGACGTCCTCGGGGCCCAGTGCCCGGGCGGCGCCCTGGTAGGCGACCGAGGAGTCGAGGTAGCGGTCGGTCAGGACGACGGCGCCGCGCTCGAGGGCGGGGCGGATCCTGGTGGCGACGTGGTGGGCGCGGTCGGCGGCGTACAGGAGCGCCTCGGCGCGGGGGGCGATGTCGCCGCCGTGCAGGAGGAGCTCGCGGATGGCGCCGCCGAGCCCGGTGCCGCCGGGCTCGCGGGTCAGGACGTGGTCGACGTCGGCCGCCGCGAGCAGGTCGGCGAGGATGCGGATCTGGGTGGTCTTGCCGACGCCGTCGCCGCCCTCGAAGGAGATGAACAGGCCCGGCTGCACGGCGTCCGCCGTCTCGGGAGCGTCGGGGCCATCGGGGCCGGCCTGCGGGTCGGAGGCGTTGTCGATCACAGAGCCAGCGTAGCGGGCGGAAGGGGGCGGCGCGTGGGCCGGGCAGGCGCTCGCGCCGCCCTCTTCCGCCCTTCCGCCGAGATCGGTCCAGTCCCGCACCGAGATCGGTCCAGTCCCGCACCGAGATCGGTCCAGTCCCGCACCGAGATCGGTCCAG
>NZ_JONS01000022.1:0-32563 GCF_000711965.1 Actinomyces israelii DSM 43320 | reverse complement strand
CCGAGATCGGTCCAGTCCCGCACCGAGATCGGTCCAGTCCCGCACCGAGATCGGTCCAGTCCCGCACCGAGATCGGTCCAGAAAGCATATTCTCAGTGAACATGAATAAATCCCGTGACCTGCGATGCGGATACAGTGCGGGTGTGATACTGCCCACTGTATCCGTAATTGTATTCCTCGATGCTGACATCATTTCCAGAAACGCCAGACACCCAGGCGACATGTCCCGCCGACCACCAGGCCACGGCACCGCGCTCAGGACTGCTGTCGACGCCGAACCCGGCAGACCTTGCGGCAGATCCCCACTCATGCGCATTTCCCCAGTGGACCCCCGCGTACGAATTGGTGAACGGGATTCCGTTCCGACTGTTGAGGCACCATGCAACAAATGATGTGCACTCTCGATTGTAAAATCTCCAGGGATCGACAAGAACGTCCTGGGCGGCACCCTTAAGATTGGACGGATAGTCATCTCCAACCGGCCCTCCATCCTCCTGGGCGACTTGTCCGGACGCAGGACTCACAGGAGGAATGCCGTAAGTCCCGTTGTCGGCGTCCTCCGGAGATATCCAGCTCACCGAGTGCAGACCCGCAGACTTGTAGTCCGAATCAGCCGTCGCCGAGTGCACCTCCACCGCACCCGACCCCGTATTCCGCGTCTTCACGAAGAACAAGTCGGAGCCAACCATCTGGAAACACCCGTTGTCGGCGTCCTCCGGAGACATCCAGCTCACCGAGTGCAGACCCGCAGACTTGTAGTCCGAATCAGCCGTCGCCGAGTGCACCTCCACCGCACCCGACCCCGTATTCCGCGTCTTCACGAAATACAAGTCGGAGCTCGGAGCTGCCTGGGCGGGCGGCGTCGCCAGTTCGCGAATCCCAAGAATCACCCCGCCAACTATTGCGCCTCGAACGAATGTCCGCCTGGCAAGAGGGGCCGACAAGACCGACTGCGGATTCTTATATAGCATCATCGCCCAGATCCTCTACTGTAACTCGTGTTGCTTCTGGAGACTGTTGCGTGGGAATTACTTCGCGACCCACAAGCTGAGGCTCCCGCCCCCTGCGGCGGACGACGACCAGCGGTTTCGCACCTGAGACATGGGCTGCGGTCGCCGCCACCTTCACACGCATCAGAGAATCAACAAATTTCTTGTCGGGACAGGGAATCTTCGCCCCGAACCGGTCAAGGGGCGTCTCATGGATGAGATTCTGGTCGTCGGCAAAGGTGTACACGACGACGGGGCGTTGGACCTGGGGCAGCACTTCGTTAGTGTCACCGAGGCGGAGGGCATCGCTCGAGCGCAGGCCGAGCACAGCAACAGCGCCCGCTGGGAGCCCGGTTGCCGATGCCCCGGGAGCCGGCACTACCTGGCCCGCAACGCCGGCGCTGATCGGTGCGCTTCGGAGCTCAGGACTGATGATCCGACGGTCATCGACGATCGCCACGACTCGACCCTTGTCGGCCACCGTCCTCACCTCGTCTCACGCGGGCTAGCGCCCAAGCAACAAGAGCAGTATCCACTCGCCCTGCCGTCCGCGGAAAGTATGAGTTCTTGTACAACTTTATCGGTGGGCGAGACAACCGCCCGACGCCGTCCAGACGGTCAGCGCGACACAGGACTGAACCGATCTCGACGCGGAACCGGACCGATCTCGACGCGGAACTCGACCGATCTCGGCGAAGGGGACGGGCGCGCGCGGGCGCCCTTCTCTGCTGGGTCGTACCTTGGACGCCGCGAGCTGGCGGAGAGACGGGAGACTCCCGGACTCGATCATCTGGAGCGATTGATTCCTTGGGAGTGCGGGCGGCGCGGCCAACGTCGACTGCGGTCTGCAACGTGAACGTACCTTTCTCCCATCCTACTGGGGGCAGAGGTCAGTAGGATGGGAGAAAGGTACGTCGGTGTTGCAAAGGTACGTTCACGTTCTGGTGCGCTCCGGGCGGGCGGCCGGACGCCGAGCCCGCCCGAGCCCGCCCGCAGCCCCGGGAGACCGGCGCCCCGGACGCCTTGACCTCACCCGCGCCGCCCGACCCGCGCCGCGAGGCCGCGGAAACCGGAACCGCGCCGATCCCCACGGCGCCCAAGAGCGTCGGCCATCTCAAAGCCGCATGGGATGGCTCTCCCTACTAGGCGCGCGCCCAACCCCGGACTCGATCATCTAGTCGTCCTCGGCCTGGTTCTTGATCGTGTTGTGGTCGCCAAGATCCTTGATCTGCGGAGTGTTGCCGGCCCACAGCACGGTGCTGAAGCTGCTGGAGACGGTGACGCTCTTGGTGTCGCGCACATAGACAGCGGAATTGCTGTTGACAATAACGTTCTGCGCGTAGTCGACAATGACGGTGACATGCTCGCCGCTCACCGTCAGGTTCGTCACGTCGCCCTCGATGACAACCGTCGCGAACGAGCGATCGACAACAACCTGGCCGTTGTCCGGCGTCATCGTCTTCTTGTCCCTGGACTGCTGGGCGCGGACCCACTCCTTGCTGGTGATAGTGGCCCCCGCGCCCGGGCGCTCGGGATCGGGGGACGCCGTGCCTCCCTGGTCCGTCAGCGGAGGCAGTGCGGTTGGGCTGCCGCTCGGCGTGGGCATGTCCCCGTCCGAATCCTCCGAGGACTCCTGCGACGGGTCGGCGGCGGAGTGGGAGGAGGCGCCCGCGGAGCCCTGCGAATCCGCCGACCCGCCCCGGTCCAGGTTGACCGTGCAGGCCCCCAGACCCGCGCTCAGCGCTACGACGCAGGCGAGGGCGACCAGACGGCGCGCAGGACGTGGACGGGACGGCATGGGGCCGGCGTCGGCAACGGCGGAGGCGGCTGAGAGCGCGGAGGCGGCGCTCACGGTGGTAGCGGAGCTCGCGGCGCTGATAGTGCTCCTGGTGCTTGCAGCGGTCATGACGTGCTCCTTGCAGGTAAGTGAGGTGGACAGGGGTTTGTGCTCGGCGCGGGTGCTCCCGCTGTTGCCGGCGCGCCCGTGGCTGGGCCGTCCGCCGGGGCCGTCCGCAGACGAACCGGCGCGGCCCGCCACGGCTCAGAAGACCGGAACCATAATCTCAACCCGTCGGTTGAGCTGGCGCCCGGCAGGGTCGTCCGAGCCGTCGGGAGTGGTGTTGGGAGCGGCCGGCCGGGTCTCCCCGTAGCCGACGGCGGTGAGCTCGGTGGTGGCGCCGGCATCGCGCAGGGCGTCGACGACGGCCTGGGCGCGCTGCTCGGAGAGGGTCTGGTTGTAGGCCTCGTCGGCGACGGAGTCGGTGTGCCCGGCCACGGTGGCCTTCGGGGCCCCGGCCTGGGTGAGCACCCGGGCCAGGGAGCTGAGCAGCTCGCTCGACTCGGGGCGGACCTGGTAGGAGTCGACGTCGAACAGGATGCTGGAGTCCAGGGAGATGGCGGTGCCGCAGGACTTCACCGGCCTGACGGCGTCGATCGAAGGGAAGGACCCGACCTTGCCGACCGGCGGCAGGGGCTTGGCGGCGGTGCTCCGGCCGTTGACCAGCGCCGTGCCGTCGCCGTGGTTGACAATGGACAGCGCCCCGTCCGTGTAGCTCCCCGTGCCGTCGCCGTTATTGACGATGCTCACGGAGCCCCGCTTGTAGGAGCCCGAGCCGTTGCTGTTGACCACGATGCTCTCCCCGGTGGCGGAGTTGGTGGAGGTGCCCGATCCGTCGGTGTTGACGGTCACCGACAGGGTCGCATCCGCATAGGTTCCTGAGCCGTCGCCATTGGTCACGATCTTCGTGGTCCCATTCGTGTAGGAGCCGGAGCCGTTGCCATTGTCGACGACGGTCGCCCCGCCGTCGGAGGAGGAGGCGCCGGCGGTCGAGCCGCCGCTGTCGGGGGCGGCCGGGCCGCCGCTGATCAGGACGGTACCGGTGGAGCCCGCGGAGATGCCTCCGGACTGGTCGCAGCGGGCCGGGGAGACGGTGACGCCGGGCACGGAGTCGACGGTGGCGGTCTGATCGGATGTCAGGGCGCCGTCCCCGGCGGCGAGCAGCCCCATGTCGGGCAGGGTGAACAGGGGCACGGGCGGCGCCTCGCCCGGGGCGTAGCCGGGGGCCGTCGCGCCGGCGGAGGCGGCCGCGGTCGGCGCGGTCGCCGACTCCGTCGCATCCGCAGTCTGGTCGGGGCCGACGGCGGTGGCCGGGGCGGTCTCGTCGGCCTGCGGGGAGGATGTCGCCACCGGCGTCGAGGAGCCGCAGGCGCTCAGGGCGAGGCAGGCGGCCCCGAGCAGGACCGTGCAGGCGACGGGTCGCGTGCGACGCGCACCGGGGCCGGCGGCGGGGAAGCGGATCGAGTGGTTCATGGAGACGACCCTACGAACGGAATGTCGCAGCGGTGTCCTCGCGCTGTCGCCGTCCTGCGACAGATGAGACGGGCGGAGGGCGACGCGCGCGTCGTGGTACTTTCTCAGCATGACGTCAGCCTGGAGATTCTGTCTCAGGCGTCCCGCAGCGGCGCTGGCGGCTCTCAGCCTGTGCGCCGCCCTGACGGCCTGCCGGCCGGGTCCGGCGGGCCCCGACGGCGCGCACGACGAGTCGGGACCGCCCGGCGCGCAGACGGGATCCGACCCGTCCGCGGGCGACCCAGCGGCAGGCGGCTCGCCGGACTCGCCATCGGGCGGCGCCCCGGCGGGCCTGGAGACCTTCTATGACCAGGAGCTCAGCTGGGCCGACTGCGCGGACGGCGCGGACGGCTACCAGTGCGCCACCGCCACCGTCCCGCTGAGCTACGACGATCCCGACGGCGAGACCATCTCCATCGCCCTCAGGCGCCTACCGGCCTCCGACGGCACGGCCGAGCTCGGCTCCCTGTTCCTCAACCCCGGCGGGCCGGGCGGCAGCGGCACCGGCATGGTCGCGACCGCCGCCGCCTCGTACACCCCCGAGATGCTCGCCTCCTACGACCTGGTCGGCTTCGATCCGCGCGGCGTCGGTGACTCGACCCGCCTGACCTGCTGGGACGCCGACGAGGTCGCGCAGAGCGGCGGCGTGGCCGGTGACGCGGCGCCGCCCGGCGGAAGTGTCGACGACGGCGCCGCTCCGGCCCCGGCGTCGGGCATCAGCGCGGTCCCGGCGGCCGATCCCAGCCCGGTCCCAGAGGAGACCGAGGCCTCCCCGACGCCCGACGCCACCGCGCCGCCGACGGCAGGCGCCGAGACCCCGCCGTCGGGCGACGCCACCGCGACCCCGAAGATCGACGGCATCTTCTGGACGTCGACGGCAGCCAAGGGGACCGCCGACGCCAACGCCTGCCGGACCTACTCCGAGGTCGGAGGCCTCATCGACCACATGGGCAGGTTCGACGTGGCCCGCGACCTCGACGTCCTGCGCTCCGCGGTCGGCGACGAGCGGCTCAGCTACCTCGGCTACTCCTACGGCACCGTCATCGGCAGCGCCTACGCCGAGCTCTTCCCGGGCAGTGTCGGGCGCGTCATCCTGGACAGCGCCCAGGACCCGGCGCTGACCCGCACGGAGGTGGCCGACACCCAGCTCACCTACCGGGAGGGCCGGGCGCGGGCGTACCTCGAGTCCTGCCTGGGGCAGGCGGGCTGCCCGCTCACCGGCACCGTCGACGACGCCGTCTCCCAGCTGATCGCCTTCTTCAAGGGCCTGGGCACCGAGCCGCTCACCATCACCCAGACGGACGGGCGGACCGGCCGGATGGACGCCGCGACCGCCTTCAACCACGCGCAGAACCTGTGGCTGGCCCGGCCCGAGTACTGGCCCGCGCTGACCAGGGCGCTGTCCCAGGCGATGAGCCGGCACGACGGCACCGAGCTCGCGCGCGTGGGCGCCCTGGCCCCGGGCGCGGGGCAGATCTCAAAGCCGGCGTCGCAGCAGGAGGCGTCATACGCCATGACCTACACGGCGGTGATCTGCGCCGACTCGCCCGATGTCGCCGACCAGGCCACCTGGAACGCGGAGGCCGCGAAGTCCGCCGAGGACTACCCGCTCATGAACGCCATGGGCTCCCTGCCGGCCGGGACCGACGCCTACTGCCACGGCTGGGGCGTCACCGCGAGCTCCGCGCCGGCCGAGGTCCACGCCTCCGGCTCGGCGCCGATCCTCGTCGTCGGCGTCGACGGGGACTCCCAGACCCCCTACTCGTGGGCCCGGTCCCTGGCCTCGCAGCTCGACGCCGGGCACCTGCTCACCGTCGAGGGCTACGAGCACGGCGCCTCCCTGTCGAACACGTGCGCCGTCTCGCGCGTCAGCGACTACCTGGTCGATGGCGCGCTGCCCGACGAGGGCGCGAGCTGCCCGATCGACCCGCTGCCCGCCGACGTCGCCGAGGGGCTCGCGAAGTAGCGCCCGGACCCGCCCCTTTTCACCGAGATCGCGGGCTCAGGCGGCTCTCGCGGGACCAGGGCCCGCCACCGGGAGCACGAGCCACACGCGTGTGCCCACGCCCTCGCGCGAGGCCATGCCCACATTCCCGCCGTGGCGCTGCGCGATCGTGCGCACCAGGGGCAGGCCCAGCCCGGAGCCGGGCAGGGCGCGGGCGTTGCCGGCGCGGCCCAGCTCGCGGAAGACGAGCCCCATCTCCCGCTTGGGCACGCCGATGCCCGTGTCGGCGACCTCGATCGTCACCGCGCCGCCCTCCTCGCGGCCGCGCACCTCCACCGCCCCGCCGGCGGGGGTGTACTTGGCCGCGTTGGACACGATGTTGTAGACGGCCGAGTAGAGGAGGTCGCCGTCGCCGCGCACGTGCGGCAGGGGCCAGGGGGCCGACGGCAGGTCGAGGCGGATGCGCACGGCGACCCCGCGCCCGGCGGCCTCCTCGATGACGGCGGTCACGGCGTCCTGGACCGTCTCGGCCAGGTCGACGTCCTCCAGGGCCAGGGGCGCCGCCTCCAGCTCGGCGAGCTTGCGCAGGTCGGTCAGCAGCCGGCTCATCCTGCGGGACTGCGCGTCGACGACCTCGAGGTTGACGGCAATGGCGGGGGACGCGCCCCGCGAGGCGTCGGCGACGGCGGCGCGCACCGCCGTCAGCGGGTTCTTGAGCTCGTGGTCGAGGCGCCGCAGGAACTGGCGGTGCTGCGTGCGCGCCTCCTCCTGGACCTGGAGGCGCACCCGCCGGAGCGCGGCCTCCCGACGACGCCGGCCGACGGCCACTGCCAGGGCGACCAGGAGGGCGGCGGCCAGGATCTCGCCGACCACCAGCGCGGGCGAGGCCGTCACCCGCAGGCTCAGGTCGCCCCACAGCAGCCAGCTGACCGCGGTGAGCACGACCGCGGCCCCGAGGGCGACGGCCCACCCGGCCAGGGCGCGGCGGGCCGGCCAGCCCCCTTCCGAGGACGACCGGTCCGCGCCGTCCCGTCTCACGCGTGGACCTCGGCGCGGAAGCGGTACCCCACGGAGGGGACGGTCTCGATGTAGGCGGGGGCCGAGGCGTCGTCGCCCAGGACCCGGCGGATCTCCCGCACGCGGTGGTCGACGGCGCGCGTGGAGGAGGCGAAGTCGATGCCCCACAGGGCCGACAGAAGGGCGTCGCGGGTGTGGAGCTCGCCGGGGTGGCTCATGAGGTAGTCCAGGAGCGTCACGGCCTTCGGCGTCAGGGAGAACTCGCGGCCGCGGAGCTCGACGCGGCGCGCCGGCCGGTGCAGGACGAGGTCGCCGGACACGAGGCGGGTCGCGGCGGTCAGGGGCTGCCCGGTCCCCCGGGTGCGGCGCAGGACCGCCCGGATGCGGGAGGCGAGCTCGGCGGGGTCGAAGGGCTTGGACAGGTAGTCGTCGGCGCCGTCGTCCAGGGCGGAGACCCGCTCGTAGGAGGCATCGACCTGGGTGAGCAGGATGATGGGGGTCCAGGCGCCGCCGGCCCGCACCCGCCGCACCAGCTCCCGCCCGTCCATGCGCGGCATGAGGACGTCGGAGACGACAATGTCGATCTCGTAGGCGGCCAGGAGCTCCAGGGCCTCCGCGCCGTCCGACGCCGGCATGACCCGGTAGCCGCTGCGCTCCAGGTAGGGGCCCAGGGAGCGGCGGATCGGGGCCTCGTCGTCGACGAGCAGGACCGTGGCGGACGGCGCGGCGGGCGGGGGGAGCGGTGCGGCGGGCCGGGTCACACGGGCCTCGCTGCGGAGCCTTCTGGGTTCACTGGGTGAGCCTTCCGGTGGTGTTGTCGGCGCCCTGGTCCTGGATGTCGGGGTCGTCCCCGAGCCAGTGGACGGTGACGCCGGCGCCCTGGATCTGGACGTGGTCGATGTCGCGAGCATAGACGACGACGTTGGAGCCCTGGACGATGAGGGTGCCGACGTTCTCGGCGGCGACCTTGGCGCCGGCGCCCTGGATGGTCAGGGTCTCGAGGTCGCCCACCAGGTTGAGGGTCGCGCCCGCGTCCGCAACGGAGTAGGCGCCGGAGACCTCCGTGCGCTCGCCGGTGTCGACAATCTCCTTCCAGGCCGGGTCGGTGACGGGAGCCTTCTCGTCGTCGCCGTCGGAGTCCTTCTTGCCGTCCGCGTCCTCCTTGTCCTCGGAGTCCCTGGTGGCTGTGGCGCCCTTGACGGTCGGGCCGTCGGTGCCGGCCGCGGCACCGGAGCCGGCGTCCGCCTGCGGGGCCTGGGAGGCCGCGGGGGAGGCGGTGGCGGCGGAGTCGGAGCCGTTGACGGACAGCGAGCAGGCCCCCAGGGACAGGGTCAGGGCCAGAGCGGCGGTACCGGCAAGAGCGGTCTTGGGAAGACGCATGTGAGTTCCTCTCGGGAATCAGCTGGGGCGTTTGTGCGGAGCACACACTACCGATTGCGTGGCCCGGCCCTGTCGCCGTGTTGTCGCAGGTCTGCGACGCCGCCCGTCGAGATCGGTTCACTTCCGCGTCGAGATCGGTCGTAGGACCGATCTCGAGCCGGAATACGACCGATCTCAGCGTCAGGAGCTCTCGGTCTGGGAGGGGGAGGCCGCCGCCCTCTTGCGGGTGGTCGTCTTCTTGGCGGTCGCCTTGCGGGTCGCCGTCGTCTTCCCGGCCGTCTTCTGAGCGGTCTTCCTGGCCGCGGTCCTGCGGGTCGTACGCCTCTTGGCGGGGCCCTTGGCGCGCTTCTCCGCGAGCAGCTCGTAGGCGCGCTCGGGGGTGACCGTGTCCGGGTCGTCACCGCGCCGCAGGGTCACATTGGTCTCGCCGTCGGTGAAGTACGGCCCGAAGCGGCCGTCCTTGATGACCACGGGCCGGCCGGACTGCGGATCCGTGCCGAGCTCGCGCAGCGGGCCGCGCGCAGCCGCCTGGCCGCGGCGCCGCTTGGGCTGTGCGAACAGCTCCAGGGCCTGCTCGAGGGTCACCGTGAAGATCTGCTCCTCGGTCTCCAGGGACCGCGAGTCCGCCCCCTTCTTCAGGTACGGGCCGTAGCGCCCGTTCTGGGCGGTGATGTCCACGCCCTCGGCGTCCTGGCCCACCACGCGCGGCAGGCTCAGCAGGTCGAGGGCCTGCTCGAGGGTCACCGCGGACAGGCTCATGGACTTCAGCAGGCTCGCGGTGCGGGGCTTGGGGCCCTTCGCCCTGGCAGTCCTGGCAGCGCGCCGCTTCGGCTTGTCGGTCCTGTCCGCCTCGCCGTCCGACGACGACGCCGCCTCCGCGGGCTCGGGGAGCACCTCGGTGACGTAGGGCCCGTAGCGGCCGTCCTTGGCGATGATCGTGTGCCCGGTGGCCGGGTCGACGCCGAGCTCGCGGCCGTCGTCGGCGGCGCGCTCGAACAGCTCGCGCGCCTTGGCCACGGTCAGCTCGTCGGGGGCGACGTCGGCGGGCACATTGGCCCGCTTGCCCTCGGCGTCCTCCAGGTAGGGGCCGTAGCGGCCCACCCGCAGGGTGATGCCCTCGCCGATCTCGATGGAGTTGACGGCGCGGGCGTCGATCTCGCCCAGGTTCTCCACCAGGCCCTTGAGGCCCTGCTCGGCGCCGGCCTGCGCACCATCGCCCCGCCCGGCGCCGACCGGCCCGCCGGCGCCCCGCTCACCGCTGTCGCCGTCGGCGGTCGCCCGCGCGCCCTGCCCGAAGTAGAAGCGGGTGAGCCAGTCGACCCGGTCCTCCCGCCCGGCGGCGATGCGGTCGAGGTCGGCCTCCATGGAGGCGGTGAAGTCGTAGTCGACCAGCTCGGCGAAGTTCTCCTCCAGCAGCCGGGTGACGGCGAAGGCGAGCCAGGTCGGCACGAGCGCCTGCCCGCGGTGGTCGACGTAGCCGCGGTCCGAGATCGTGGACATGGTCGCCGCGTAGGTGGAGGGACGGCCGATCTCGCGCTCCTCCAGGGCCTTGACCAGGGAGGCCTCGGTGTAGCGCGGCGGCGGGGTGGTCTCGTGGCCGGAGGCCTCGGCGGACAGGGCGGCGAGCTCATCGCCGGCGCTCATGGCCGGCAGGCGCACGTCCCTGCCCCCCCTGGCGCCGGTCCTGCCGCCCTCGGAGTCCGACTCGTAGCGCTCGGCGTCGCGCCCCTCCTCGTAGGCGGCGAGGAACCCGCGGAAGGTGATGACGGTGCCCGAGGCCGTGAAGCCGGCCGTGGCGAAGCCCGGGCCCGCGTCCCGCGACGCCCCGGCGGCGGGGGCCAGGGGCACATCCACGTGCACGGTGGCGGTCGAGCCGACGGCGTCGGCCATCTGGGAGGCGACCGTGCGCTTCCAGATGAGCTCGTAGAGGCGGAACTGGGAGCCGGTGAGCCGGTCCGCCACTTGGGCCGGGGTGCGGAAGTGGTCCCCGGCGGGGCGGATGGCCTCGTGGGCCTCCTGGGCGCCCTTGGACCTCGTGGCGTAGACGCGCGGGGCGGCGGGCACGTAGTCGGCCCCGTAGAGCTCGGCGACCTGGGTGCGCGCCGCGGCCACGGCCTGGCCGGACAGGACCGTGGAGTCGGTTCGCATGTAGGTGATGAAGCCGTTCTCGTACAGGCTCTGCGCCACCCTCATGGTCTCGCGCGGGTTCATGCGCAGCTTGCGGGAGGCCTCCTGCTGGAGGGTGGAGGTGGTGAAGGGGGCGGCCGGGCGACGCCGGTAGGGCTTCTCCTCGACCTGCGCCACGTGCGGGCGGCCGCGTCCGACGGCGTCGGCCACCGCCCGGGCCTCGACCTCGTGCAGGTGGATGGTGCCGGCCTTGAGCGCGGCGGGGCGCAGGGCCCCGGCGTCGGTGAAGTCCCGGCCGGTGGCCACGCGGCGCCCGTCAAGGGTCGCCAGGCGGGCGGTGAAGACGCCGGCGCGGGCGTCCTCGGAGGAGGCGGGCAGCCCCGCGGACGCCGCGGACGCCGCGGACTCCGCGGACTCCGCGGACTCTGCGGACGCTGAGAACTCTGCCTCCACGCCCCAGTAGCCGGCCGGCACGAAGGCCATGCGCTCCCGCTCGCGCTCGACGACCAGCCGCGTGGCCACCGACTGGACGCGGCCGGCGGACAGGCCCGCGCGGACCTTGCGCCACAGCACGGGGCTGACCTCGTAGCCGACCAGCCGGTCCAGGATGCGGCGGGTCTCCTGGGCGTCCACCAGATGGATGTCCAGGTCCCGGGTGCCGGCCAGCGCCCGGGTGACGGCCTCCTTGGTGATCTCGGTGAAGGTCATGCGGCGCACGGGCACCTTGGGCTTGAGGACCTGGAGGAGGTGCCAGGCGATGGCCTCCCCCTCGCGGTCGTCGTCGGTGGCGAGGTAGAGCTCGTCGGCGCCCTTGAGCGCCTTGCGGAGCTGGGCGACCGTTTTCTTCTTGTCGGGGTTGATGACGTAGTAGGGCTTGAACCCGTCCTCGACGTCGACCGCGAACTTGCCGTAGGGGCCCTTCTTCTGAGCGGCCGGCAGCTCGGAGGGCTGGGCCAGGTCGCGGATGTGGCCTACGGAGGCCTCGACGTCGAAGTCGTCGCCCAGGTATGCGGCAATGGAACGGACCTTGTTGGGGGACTCGACGATGACAAGCTTGGTGGACACGGCTGCCTTCCTCGCGTTTCTTCCGACGGTCCCGCCCCACCGCGGGGCCCGCCCGGAGATGCCGGAGACCGTCGGACGGCCTCCTGCGGGCGACTGTAACGCATCGTCCGGCACCGCAGGGCGCGGGTTCGTCCCCCGGCCCCCGCGGGCGCCCGACACCGGCCTCGACACGCCGCCCGCCGGCCCGCCGGTCCATCGGCCGATGTGTCAGCCGATCTGTCAGCCGATCTCAGCCAGGGCCGACTGGAGCGTCCGCAGACGACGGCGGATCACGGCGTCGTCGAAGGGCAGGTGCAGGCCGCGGCACTCCGCGGCCAGCGCCGCCATGCCGCGCACCTCGGGCGTGCCGCGCTCGACCAGGGCCGTGGCCCGGGCGACGGCGGCGGAGGCGCCCCGGCCGCTGTAGCGGTCCACCCAGCGGCTGAGTCGGCGCACCATGCGGTCCAGGCTCGGGGTGATGCGGCCCAGCTCGGCGTCGAGGGAGACCACGCCCTCCTCGACCTCGGCGCACAGCGGCCCGAGGCCGGAGAAGCCGTCCTCGAGGGCCCCGCACAGGTCCCGGATCGATCCCGCGGGGTCCTCCTCGCTGCCGTCCAGGACGGAGCGGGCGAAGCGCCCCACCATGAGCGTGAGCAGGCGCATGAGCGCCACCGAGAAGCGCAGGTCCAGCACCGACTGGCGCAGGGCGTCCATGCGGTCGGGCAGGGCGCGCAGCGCCGGCGCCGTAGCGCGGGACAGGTCGATGACCTGGGAGGCCAGGGCGTCCGCCTTGTCCATAATGTTGAGCGCGCGGCCGCCCACGACCTCGCCGAAGGCCTCGGTGCGGTCGGCCACGTCGAGCAGGACGTCCTTGGTGCTGGCCAGGGAGGTCAGCAGCCGCAGGTACTCCTCCAGCTCGAAGACGAGCAGGTTGGTGTCCTTCTCGATGTGGCCGACGATCGTCAGGATCTGGGTCACGGGACCGGACACCGGCGGGGGCGCCGGCACGCGCACGCCCGCGGAGACCAGGTCGGAGACCTCGCGGGGCAGCTGCGCCAGCGTCATCGCGTGCAGGGACTCGATGCCGATGGCGCCCAGCTCGCGGGTCAGCTCGCCGGCGCCGTACTCGCCGATCTGACGCCGTGAGGCGCCGCGCGCGGCGACCGTGCGCTCCCGGGAGCGCACGGTGCGGTAGATCTGCTCGGCCGCCTGCTGCGTGACGGTGTCGAGCGGCTTGGTGCGCACCGAGAGGTACCCGCCGTCGATCGGCACGATGGTGGCGAAGACGCGGTAGTCCAGGCCGTCCGCCGCACGGTTGACCACGTAGGCGCACACCGGCTTGTCGGCCTGGAGGTCGTCCCACATGAGCCTGAAGACGCCCGCGGGCATGTCCAGGTGCCGGATGATGTTGTGGGGCGCGCTGATGAGCCGCTCGCGCGTGTACCGCGACAGGGTGTCGAAGGTGCGGTTGGTCCGCAGAATGACGCCCTTGGGATCGGTCGTCGAAAAGAAGATGTCGTCTGGTTCGAAGAACCTCTCGTATCCGACCTGAGACTCCACGTCTGCTCTCTCCTGAATGCTCGGGGCGCGTCAGCACACGCCTCCGGGGATAGAGGCGGCTCTCATACCGAGCTCGGCGATCGCGCTAGATACCGACATGCTAGCACCATCCATCGCATCCGCATTGTAAGAGAGGTCCAGGCCTCGGCAGCGGGCCGCGAGCGCCGCCAGCGAGGACATCTCGGGAAAGCCCGCGTCCGACAGGCGCTCGGCCTCCCCCAGCAGCGCCAGGATGTCGCCCTCCTTGCCCTCGCGCAGGGAGGCGTACTCCCCCTGCAGCGCGCGCAGCCAGCGGCCGAAGGGGCGCCTCGTGCGGTCGAGGTCGGAGACGACCAGGCGCATGGCGCCGTCGAGCTCGTCGCGCCGGGCGCCGAGATCGGCGCAGGCCGCGCCGACGGCCGCCAGGTCGGCGGCCAGCGCGCGGTGGAGCTCGGTCATCGCGGCCGGGACGTCCTCCTCCGTGCCATCGACCACGGCAGCGGCGTAGGAGCCGAGCACCAGGGTGTGCAGACGCATCAGGGAGGCGCGGAAGCTCAGCTCCTGGACGGCCCGGTACAGCGAGGAGACGGTCTCGGTCAGACCCGTGAGCTGCTCGACGGCGTGAGCGGTGCGCTCCGCCACTCGCGCCGCCACGGCGGGCACCGAGGACTCGGGGTCCTGGCTGTCGAACATGGAGACGAGCTCGCCGGTACGGCGCGCCCGCTCGATGATCGCGGGCGCCTCCTCCATCCAGGCGCCCAGGCCGTCCAGCAGGGAGCGGTAGCCGCCCATCTGCCCGACGAGCGTGTCGCTGTCGCGCTCGATGTCGCGGGCGCAGCCCAGGATCGTGGCGGCTGGGCCCTCCATCCCGTGGCGGACCGGAACGCGCACCCCCTCGTCGATGAGGAGGACGGCCTCGGTGGGCAGGGAGGCGACGCTGAAGGCCGACAGCGAGGGGAACCCGAGGGCGGCGAGCTCGGCCAGCAGGACCTCGGCCCCCTTCTCGGCCACCTGGCGGCGCGGGACGCCCTGCTCGGCCGCCTCGCGCTCGATCGCGCGCACGCGGCCGTAGACCTCGCGGACCGCGGCGAACGTGCCGTCATCGAGGGGCTTGGTGCGCACCGAGACGTACCCGTCCTCGATGGCCGTCACCGTGGCGAAGACCCAGTAGTCGCGCCCGTCGCCGGCGCGGTTGAGCACGTAGGCGCACACGGGCCGCCCGGCCTGGATGTCGTCCCACATGAGCTTGAAGACGCCGGCCGGCATGTCGTCATGGCGGATAATGTTGTGCGGCGCACCAATCATCTCCTCGCGCGGATGGCGCGCGAGTGTGAGGAAGGTCTGGTTCGCGTTGCGGATGACGCCCTTGAGGTCAGTCGTCGAGAAGAAGACGTCCTCGGCGCCGAAGAGGCGCTCATTGCCCTGGATGGTTTCCACGAGTGTCCCGGTAAGGTAGAAGGGGAAATATATTCACCGGTAAGCCTGCCTCAGGCGCCGCGCTGACACCCAACCCTCGATGGTTACAAAAATGTAACGTGGTCCCGAAATGGCCTATAAGCGGCACATATCACACCCGTGGACGCACCATCGTCCTACCACAGGCGGGGCGCCCGTCACATTCTCCCGCCACACCCCGGCCCAGTCCCGGAACACGGCCGCGACGACGGCCGCGACGCACAGTCGCGGCACAGGAAACTCTTGTTGGATGTTCCTATGAGCACCTCCTCTGAGACCCTCACCCGCCCCGACGGCTCACCCGTGCGCGTCCTCGTCGTCGACGACGAGCAGATGCTGGCCGACCTGCTGGCCTCGGCCCTGCGCTACGAGGGCTGGGAGGTGACCACCGCGGGCACCGGCGTCGCCGCCGTGCGCGCCGCCCGGGAGATCGAGCCCGACGTCGTCGTCCTGGACATTATGCTGCCCGACTTCGACGGCCTGGAGGTCATGCGCCGCATCCACGGCCGCCAGTCGAACGTGCCCGTCCTGTTCCTCACGGCCAAGGACGCGGTGGAGGACCGCGTCGCCGGGCTGACCGCGGGCGGCGACGACTACGTCACCAAGCCCTTCTCCCTGGAGGAGGTCGTCGCCCGGCTGCGCGCCCTCCTGCGCCGCTCCGGCGCGAGCGCCGAGCAGCGCGACGAGCTGCTGGAGGTCGGGGACCTGCGCATGAACGAGGACTCCCACGAGGTCTGGCGCGGCGAGGACGAGATCCACCTGACCGCCACCGAGTTCGAGCTGCTGCGCTACCTCATGCGCAACCCCCGGCGGGTCCTGTCCAAGCCCCAGATCCTGGACCGGGTGTGGAACTACGACTTCGGCGGCCAGGCCAACATCGTCGAGCTCTACATCTCCTACCTGCGCCGCAAGATCGACAAGGGCCGCGAGCCGATGATCCACACCATGCGCGGCGTCGGCTACGTGCTCAAGCCCGCCGACCCCGGCCGGTCGCAGGGCTGAGGCCGCCGGGGCCGGATCGTGAACGCCCAGTACTCCTCCGCCTCCGGGCTGCGCCCGCGCAGCCTGCGCACCAGCCTCGTCGTCGGCGTCCTCGGGCTCGTGCTCCTCATGGCGGCCGCCATGGGCGCGTTCTCCACGCTCACGCTGCGCCACACGCTCATGAACCGGCTCGACGACCAGCTCACGGCGGCCTCCCACCGCGCCGAGATGCGCCGCCACGGCACGGAGCACGACGAGTCCGACCTCAGCGGGGACGCCGCGGCCCCCGCCCCGTCGTCGTCCGCCTCCGCCTCCCCGCAGCCCGGCGCCTGCGAGACCCCGGGCCCCGGCAAGGCGCCCGGGGACGCCAGGCCGATCCCCGCGGGCCTGGACGCCGCCGGGCAGTCCGCCGGCACGCTGACCCTCATCGCCTCAGGCGCGCGCGACAGCCAGGACGCCCAGGGCTCGGCATCGACCTCCTCAACCGTGACGGCCGGGTACATCGACGACGACGGCCACTACCAGGGCCTGACCCAGGCCGAGTGCCAGGCGCTGCTGTCCCTGGAGGCCACCGGGCGGCCGGTCACCGTCGACATCGGTTCCCTGGGCTACTACCGGGTGCTGGTGACCAAGGACACCAAGACCGGCGACATCGTCATCACGGGCCTGTCCATGAAGGTAGACAACGCGCTCGTGCGCGCCCAGCTCCTCATCGAGGGGGCCATCGCCGTCGCCGGCACCCTCATTGTGGCGCTGGCCGGCAGCGTCATGGTGCGCTCCGCCCTGGCTCCCCTGAAGCGGGTCGCGTGCACGGCCGAGCGCGTCGCCTCCCAGCCCCTGGCGCGCGGCGAGGTCAGCATCGACGAGCGCGTGCCCGAGGCGGACCTGGCCTCCTCCCTGGAGGTCGGCCAGGTCGGCGCGGCGCTCAACACCCTGCTCGGCCACGTCGAGGAGGCCCTGGCGGCGCGGCAGCGCAGCGAGACCCAGGTGCGCCAGTTCGTGGCCGACGCCTCCCACGAGCTGCGCACCCCGCTGGCCTCGATCCGCGGCTACACCGAGCTCATCGCCCGGGAGGGGGCCGACGCCGCCCTGCCCGAGGAGGCCGTGCACGCCCTGGACCGGGTGCACTCCGAGTCGCTGCGCATGAGCCGGCTCGTGGAGGACCTGCTGCTCCTGGCGCGCCTCGACGCCGGGCGCGAGCTGCGCCGCGACGAGGTGGACCTGGTCGGCATCCTGCTGGACACCGTCTCCGACGCCCACGCCGCGGGCCCCGACCACGTCTGGGACCTCAGCCTGGCCGTCCTCGACCCGCCCGCGGACCTGAGCGAGGACGAGCGCGAGGACTTCGAGCCCGAGCCGCCGCTGGTGCTGGGCGACGAGGCGCGCCTGCGCCAGGTCATGGTCAACCTCCTGGCCAACGCCCGCGTCCACACGCCGGCGGGCTCGCGGGTGAGCGTGACCCTGACGCGCCGCCCGGTCGGGGGCGGCCCCGACGGCGCCGGCTCCGGCCCGCGGGGCGCACCGTCCGGACCCGACGCCCCCGAGGCGGGGACCGGCGAGCCGGCCGACCGGGCGGAGGCCCGCGGAACCGGGGACGCCGGACCCGGGGCCGCCCGCGGTCCCGGAGAGCTCGTCATCACGGTCGCCGACGACGGCCCGGGCATCGACCCGGAGGTGCGCGACAGGATGTTCGAGCGCTTCGCCCGCGGGGACGCCTCGCGGGAGCGGCGCACCGGGTCGACGGGCCTGGGCATGAGCATCGCGCTGGCGATCGTCCAGTCCCACGGCGGCACGCTCACCGTGGACTCCCGGCAGGCTCCCGAGGGCTCCCCCGAGGGCGCGCCGCACGGCACGACCTTCACGGTGACGCTGCCCGCCGCCGGCGACGACGTCGCGTAGAACCGTCGGCCGCCGAGATCGGTCGAGCTCCGCGCCGAGATCGGTTCGCGCAGCATCCGCGACGGCTGCGCGCGGCCCGGCCCTGCGTCAGAGCCTGTGCCGCGCCGTCCCCCAGTCGGTCAGGTCCACCAGGGCCGCCATCGCCAGGCAGGTGATTCCCACGACGGCGGCCGACCCGGTGGCGTAGGAGGCGAAGAGCACGCGGCGGGTCGCCAGCGCATCGATCCTCATCCAGACCCAGACGCCCAGGAGGACCGCCGCCAGCGTGCTGACCGCGCCGAGCACCGCGAGCAGGGTGTTGCCGGTCTTCTGGGCCCGCAGGCGCGGCAGCGGCGGTGGGCGGCGCGCGGCGTCGTCGGAGCCCTCCCCGGCGTCCCCGGCCCTTCCCTGCGGGGCGCCGTAGAAGGTCGAGTCCCACACTCCCCCGGCCACCGCCAGAGCGCCCCAGGCCACGGGCAGGAGGACGGCGGTCATCACGTCGGAGGGGCGGTGCCACTGACACACGAGGGTGGAGTAGCCCATGGCGATGGCGAACAGCGCCCCCGCCCAGGCAGACAGCGCCCGCCACCTCCTGCCCGACAGCAGGATGAGGGCGACGGCGGCCGAGGTCGCCATGGTCGTGTGGCCCGAGGGCAGGGTGTTGGCGTTGTCCCAGCGCGCGGAGATGCTGTAGTCCGGCCGCCACAGGATCGAGTACTTCAGGGCCTGGGCGGACAGGTTCGACCCCACCACGGCGATGACGGCCCACACCGCCCGCCGATGGCTCCTGCGCAGCAGGCCGATGAGCAGAATGATGCCGACCAGCGCCGCCGCGGCCTGGATGGAGACCACCGAGAGCACGGTGTGGGCCAGGGCGCTGATGTAGTGCGCGCCGATCTCGGACCCCTTCAGCGCGGCCGCCTCCAGCTCCTGGCCCCTGCGGGACAGGACGAAGACGCCCCACAGGCCGAGGATCATCCCCAGGCAGACCACCGCGAGCAGCGCCCCGCGCAGGCGCAGTCGCCTGGCAGGGCTGTGCGCGAGCGGGCGGAAGAAGGTCACCGGCAGATCGTAGGAGCCGATCCTGGGTGTGTCGGCGCGCTATCTCACTCCCCCGGGTACGACGTCCACCACACAGTTCCCTCGACGGCCCGCCCGGTCGCGCGGCCGCCGGCGCGAGCGCGCCCGGTCCGGGGAGCGGGCGCTGATTCCGCGCCGCGGCCGCCCGCAGCGGGCGCCGACCGCGAGGTCAGAGAAATATCAGGAAAACGTTATCGAAGCGTGAGGAAGCCGTCGCCCGCGAGCGCGCGTGTCGCCGCCACGAGGTCGGCCCGCAGCGCCTCGGCCTCGGCGCCCGCCGGCCCCGTCAGGCCCGTCAGCCCTGTGAGTGCGGCCACCGCGCCCGCGATCTGGGCTACGCTGAGCTCGCCGTCGGCGACGTCCACCAGCGCCGCGAGCGCGGTGTCGGCCCGCACCGTGCGGCCCAGGCCGCCGCCCTGGCGGATGAGGATGACGGTCGGGTCGCTCGCGCCGGGGCGCAGGTGGCGCTCCTGGGTGACGTCGGGGGCGACGACGGGATGCAGCGCGGCCACGTCGTCGTCGCTCATGGCCGCCAGGCGGCTGCGCGCGGCGATGACCTGCGCCACGTGCTCCCCCAGCGGCCCGGAGGGGGCGGCGCCCACCTCCTCCAGCACTCGCCAGGGCTCGCGTCCGCCGTCGTCGGGGCCGGGGCGGTGCACGATGAGGTAGCCCAGGCCGACCGCCTCGATGCCGCGGGCGGCGAAGTCGTCAATCCAGGCGCCGAGCCGGGCGTTGAAGGCGGCCTCGTCGCGCTCGGGGGCGGTGCCGCCGTCGCGCAGCCACATGGCGGCGTACTCCACCGGGTCCTGCCGCTCGCGCTGGACGACCCAGGCGTCGAGGTCGTCCGGCAGCCAGGCGCGCACGCGCTCGCGCCAGTCGTGCCCGCGGTGGTGCTCCCAGTTGCCGAGCATGACGGCGGTGCCGCCGGGGCGCAGGTGCTCGCCGACGGCGGGCACGAGGGCGGGCAGCACCGGGGTGCCGGCGTCGCGGTACTCCATGAGCGGCAGGCCGGCCTCGCGCACGGCGGGCGGGGTCAGGACGAAGGGCGGGTTGGTGGCGATCAGGTCGAAGTCGCGGCCGGCCAGGGGCTCCAGGAGGGAGCCGCGGACCAGCTCCAGGCGGTCGGGGCCGGTGCCGGCCAGGGCGGCGTTGAAGGCGGTGAAGGCCAGGGCGCGCGCGGAGATGTCGGTGGCGGTGACGCGGTCGGCGTGGCGCAGGAGGTAGAGGGTCTGGATGCCGCAGCCGCAGCCCAGGTCCAGGGCGGCGGCGACGGGGGCGCGCGGGGTCAGGCCCGCCAGGGTCAGGCCCGCTCCGCCGATGCCCAGGACGTGGTCGGGGGCGAGCTCGTGGCCGGTGGTGAGCTCGCCGATGTCGGAGGCGATCCACCAGCGCACGTCGCCGGTGTCGTCGACCGCCTCGTGGGGGCGCAGGTCGACGGCGGTGCGCAAGACGGCGGGGCGTGGCCCGGGGCACGACGACGGGGCCGCGGCGTCGGGCCCACCGGCCCCGGCGGGGCGGACGAGGCCCATGGCCAGCGCGCCACCGGCGCCAGTGCGCGGCAGGGCGGCATCGAGCTCGTCGGCCCCGACGGGCTCGCCGAGCATGAACAGGGCGGTGAGCACCGCGACCGGGGACGGGGCGGCGCCGGTGGCGCGGCTGTCGGCCAGGGCCGCGCGGACGGCGCGCAGGGCGGGCAGACGGATCTCACGGCGCAGGGCGTCGTCGGCGACCGGCCCCAGGAGGCGCCGGGTGGACTCCACGCCCCAGCCGCTGGCCGTCAGGTCCTCGCGCAGGGCGCAGGCCTGCTCCGCCGTGGCGACGGGCGGCGGGGTCGAGGGCGGGGACGGTGCGCTCATGGGATGACCGTAGCGGTGCGGCGCCCGCGCCGGCTCAGCCCGCCGGGCGCGCGGCCCAGCCCCAGGTCTACGCGTCCGGGGAAGAGGGTGTCAGGGTGGCGAGGCGCTCGGCGACCTGCAGCGAGCCGTAGTGCATCGCCATGATGCCGCCGGAGCCCGCGCGGATGCGGTCGGTCGCGTCCAGCATGTGCATGATGAGCAGGTCGGGGGCGCTGGAGGCGAAGGCGCTGGTGCTGTGGCGCTCGGCCAGCCAGAAGCGGTGGTAGCCGCTGTCCTCCAGGCCGCGGGCCAGGCGGACCGTATCCTCAATGTCCTCAGTGTCCTCAACGGCCCGGCGGGGCGTCCGGCCCGCGAAGGGGATCTGCTCGAGGGCGCTCAGTCGCATGCGGCTCCCCTTCAGAACGTGTACGCGTCAGGCGCGCAAGGCTTGCGCGGCTCGTGCACGAGGTCGTCGGGCCCGGCCGGGCGCGCAGGGGCGCGCCGGGCATCCACGCGAATGCGGGCGTGAAGAGGTCGGCCCGGCCGGGCGCGCAGGGGCGCGCCCCGGGCATGATCCCCCACTGCGCGAAATATGGGGGCCCGGCCGGGCGCGCAGGGGCGCGCCGCCGTGACCGGCCGTGGCGACGGGGCAACACGCCGACGACCCCGCCATTCCGCCGCGCGCCCCACAAGGACTGACGCCGGCCGGCGCCGCGAGGCATGGGGAGAACGGCGGCGCCATAACTTGTTCTTCTGCACCTATCAAGAATAGGTTGTTGGAAATTATCGCCTATTGGTTCTACCGTGGTGCATGCGCACAGACCGACGACCGACCACCTCAGGAGGCAGCACACATGCCCGTTCTCACCATTGGCGACCAGTTCCCCGACTACGAGCTCACCGCCGTCGTCCCCGGCAACCTCAAGGACGTCGCCGCGGACAGGCCCGAGGACTACTTCACCACCGTCTCCTCCGCCGTGCCCGAGGGCACCTGGCGCGTGATCTTCTTCTGGCCCAAGGACTTCACCTTCGTGTGCCCCACCGAGATCGCCGCCTTCGGCGACCTGTACGAGGAGTTCAAGGACCGCGACTGCGAGGTGGTGGGCGTCTCCACCGACAACGAGTACACCCACTACGCCTGGCGCCGCAGCCACGAGGCCCTCCAGGGTCTGCCCTTCCCCATGGCGGCCGACCTCAAGCGCGAGCTCGTGAGCGCCCTGGGCGTCCTGAACCGCGACGGCGTGTGCGACCGCGCCACCTTCCTCGTGGACCCGAGCAACACCATCCAGTTCGTCTGCGTGGACGCCGGCAGCGTGGGCCGCAACACCGAGGAGGTCCTGCGCCAGCTCGACGCCCTCCAGTCCGACGAGCTGTGCGCCTGCAACTGGAAGGCCGGCGCCGCCACCATCGACGCCCTGTCCGAGATGAAGGGCTGACTCGGACACCGGCCCGCCCACCACGGCCCCGAGCACGACCCGGGCACCGCCGGCACCGCCGTCGGGCCCATTGACAGACCACCACCCACAACCTCACGTAAGGAATACGCATGACCATCGCCACCCTGCGCTCCGCCCTGCCCGACTGGGCCAAGGACCTCTCGCTGAACCTGTCCAGCCTCACCCGCGCCACCACGCTGACCGAGCAGCAGCAGTGGGGCGCCTTCCTGGCCGCGGCCGCCGCCACCCGCAACGAGTCCGTCCTGGTGCAGGTCGCTGAGGAGGCCCGCGATCACCTGAGCGAGCAGGCCCGCTCCGCCGCGCTCGGCGCCGCCGCGATCACGGCAATGAACAACGTCGCCTACCGCACCCGCCACTTCCTGGGCGGCGACTACGACAACGAGCGCGTGGGCCTGCGCATGAACATCATCGGCTCGGCCGGCGGGGTCGAGAAGGTCGACTTCGAGCTGTGGATCCTGACGGTGTCCGCCATCAACGGCTGCGAGAAGTGCGTCTCCTCCCACGACGCCACTGCGCGCGCCGAGGGCCTGACCACCGAGCAGGTGTGGGAGGCCGTGCGCATCGCCGCGACCATCCAGGGCGTCGCCCAGGCGATCGGCGTCGTCGAGACCCTGGGGTGACGCGGGACTACCGGCCTTCCGGGCGCATCGGCCCGCGCACCTGCTGCCGGTTCAGCTGCGGGGGTCGGCGTCGATGGCTCCCTGGACGTCGTTGAAGAGCAGGTTGGAGATCTCGACCTGCACCACCTCCACGTGGGGCACGTCGTGCAGGAGGAGCGGGTCGTCGGCCGAGGTCTGCAGCGCGAGGGTGCCGCAGCCGAAGAAGCGGTCGGTGAGATCCTTGTCCAGCTGGATGTCGGAGATCCGGGTCAGCGGGAGGTCGTGGCCCACCCGCTTGAGGACGCCGGAGCGGGTGATAATGCGCTTGGTGGTGACCGTGTAGGTGTGGGTGTACCACTGCAGCCACGGCACGATGAGCAGCGGCACGCTCACCACCAGCACCACCGCCCAGATGCCGATCAGGCTCCAGGGGGACCACGAGGCCGGAGCCAGCACCGAGCCGACGACGCCGGCCACGAGCAGCACGACCTCGAGAATGATCCTCCACAGGAGGAGCTTGATGTGGGTGTGCATGTGCCGCACCACGACCTCGTCGCGGCTGAGCAGCTTCTTCGACAGAGCCATAGGCATATCGTGCCATGACTCGCCGGAGCTGACGGCTCTTCACGGTGCGCCGCCGAGGTCGGTCAGCTCCGGCTCGAGATCGGTAGGTCTCCGCACCGAGATCGGTCCGGGGCGCCCGGCCGCCGCACCGCGCGCAGCAGGCGTAGACTGCTCATGAGCACCCGCAGCGACGCGTAGCGTCCGGCTGCGGGTGCTCACGCGTGACGGGCGCCGCCGTCGAACCCACCGCCCCACGGATGAGGAGCCTCGATGAGCACGCCCAGCACCCCGCCCGCCGCCGGCGCGCCCGACACGCAGAAGCCCGCCCCCGGCGCGCCCCTCACGGTCAGGGGCCGGACCGTGCGCCCCGCCGTCGTCCTGGTCACCTGCTGCACGGCGCTGTTCATCTCCTCCATGAACGCGGCCCTGATCAATGTGGCCCTGCCGGTCATCCGCGCGGACCTGGGCGCCTCGACGACCCAGCTGCAGTGGGTGGTGGACGCCTACACCCTCATGATCGCCACCCTCCTGATGGTCAGCGGCTCGATGGCCGACCGCTTCGGGCGCAAGCGGGCCTTCATGACGGGCCTGGCCCTGTTCGCCGCGACCTCGGCCCTGTGCGCCCTGGCGCCCACGATCACCTGGCTCATTGCGGGCCGCGGCCTGCAGGCCGTGGGCGGGGCGCTGCTGACGCCGGTCGCCCTGTCGATCATCTCGGCGACCTACACCGACCCGGCGAGGCGGGCCGCCGCGATCGGCGTCTGGGGTGCGGTCACGGGCCTGTCGCTCGGGCTCGGGCCGCTCATCGGCGGGCTGCTGACCGACGCCTTCGGGTGGGAGGCGAACTTCTGGCTGAGCGTCCCGGTGTGCCTGGCCGCGCTCGCGGGGACGGCGCTGTTCGTCCCGGAGTCCCGCTCCGCGCACCCCCGCCGGTTCGACCTGGCCGGCCAGCTGCTCATGATGGTGCTCCTGGCGGGGACGGTCGGCGCCCTCATCGAGGGCCCGGACAGCGGCTGGTCCTCCGCGCCCGTGCTCGCGGCGGCCGCGCTCGCCGCAGTGGCCCTGGTGCTCTTCATCGCCGTGGAGCGGCGGGTCGCGGAGCCGCTGATCGACCTGCGCTTCTTCCGCTCGGCCGCCTTCAGCTCCTCGGTACTCATCGCGGTGGCGGTCTTCACCGTCCAGGGCGGATTCCTCTTCCTCATCTCGCTGCTGCTGCAGGGGCCCTTCGGCTACTCGGCGCTCACGACGGGAGCGCTCATCCTGCCGATGGCGGCGGTGCTGGCGCTCAGCTCGCCGACGTCGGGGCGGCTGGTGGGCCGCCGCGGCACCCGGCCGCCCCTGGTCATCGGCGGCGCGGCGATCGCGGTGACCGGCGTCTTGCTGGCGCTGATTCGCAGCGGGACCCCGGCCTGGTACCTCATCGCCGCCTTCATGGTGCTGGGAGTCGGGCTCGGCTTCGTCAACCCGCCCATTACGACGACGGCGGTGGCGGGGCTGCCGCTGTCACAGGCGGGTGCGGCCTCGGGGATCGCCTCGGCCTCGCGCCAGGTGGGGGTGGCCCTCGGCGTGGCGGTGGCCGGCCTGGTCACAGGCACCGACGACGCCCGCCTCATCTCGGCGAGCCACCCCGTGTTCTGGCTCGCCGCGGTTCTCGGGCTGGTGATCGTGGCCCTAGGCGTGGTTTCAACGAGCGCGTGGGCGCGGGGGACACGCCGCCGGCTCGACGCCCTCTTTACCGGCTCGGGCGCGTAGGTCCTGCTGCGGAAGTCGTTGGAATCGGGTGCGAGGAACTGCGCGATTCCCCGGTATCGCTGTGCGGGCCGGGCGGCGCGAGGAGCCGGAGGCGCGCGGGGCACCAGTCTCCCGGGGCGCCCGGGTGCCGTGCCCGAGCGCAGCCCGCCGGAGCGCCGCCGTCGCCCCGCACTGCCCTCGGCGCGTCCCTCTTCGTCGAGATCGGTCGTATTCCGCGTCGAGATCGGTTCAAGGAGGCCGCCGGGGCGCCGTCGTCGTCCCGGCGGCCTCCGCGAAGGCCCTCCGGGACCGCAGGCCGCCACGGAGCCGGCCCCGCACCTGACGAGGAGAACCTCCATAACGCCCCGGGCTGACCACATCCACCACCTCCCGCTGGTCCATGACCGCCTACTGGGCGGCGCCTCCGCCGCGCGCAGGAATATTGCTTGCTACGCTCCTTCGTGCCTTACTACGCTCCTTTTAGCCGTACAGAAAGGAACAAAGGAGCGTAGCAAGCGATGGCGCGCTCGGTCGCCCTGGTCGCACAGCCCAGTCCTTCCCGGGTGCGGATACGGAGGCGTCGCAGCCCCGGCCCTGGCCGCAAGGAGTCAGTCTGCGTCCTTGTGATCGTGGTCGCCGGCACCCGGCCCGCCGGCTCATGGTGGCCGGACCCCCGGGTACTCCGGCCCCGCCGGCGCACCAGCACGGGCCGGGCGGCCGCGTTCCTGGCGGCCAACGGTCTCCTACCTTCCGAGTCGCTTCTGCACCCCTTCGTCAAGCACGCCGCCGCCCTTTCTCAGACATCCCGCCCCGCCACTCCCGACACCGCGCAGCCAGGCGCCAGCCCCCGGACCTCAGCCGACCCGCCGCCCAGCCCCTCCTCACCCCTGGACGGTGGAATGCCCCCGCGGCACCCTCCACCCGACTCACCACTGCTCCGGGCCGGCAGACCACTGACAAGCAGCCACCAACGCGATCGCCCGTCCCCTTCACCCACGGCCCCGCGCACAACCCCCCAAACCCGAGCCACCCGACCGATCTCGGCGAGTCACCCGTGCAGCAGGTCCAGTCCGACGCTCGCCACCACCGGCACGATCCCGAGCACAATGAAGGCGGGCAGGTGGCACAGCCCCAGCGGGAGCACCAGCCGCACCGCCAGCCTCTCAGCCGCCTCCTCGTCGGCCGCCCGCCTGCCGGCGCGCAAAGAGGCGGCCGTCCCCGCCAGCAGCGCCGCGGGAGAGGCCCCGTCCTCCCAGCCAGGACGCAGGCACCCCTCCAGCCGCGTGCGCCGCTGCCGCCACGCCTCGTCGTCGGGGGTCTCCCAGGCCTCGTCCCAGTCGGCGCCCAGCAGCAGCGCCCGGCCCACCACCGCCAGCTCGTCCTCCTCCAGCGCCTTCCCGAGGGCCTGAAGCGTCCCGGGCAGGGACGCCCCGCAGGCCAGTGCGGCGGAGGCCAGGTCGAGTACGAGCGCCTCGTCCACCCGGCTCCTGCTCGCCGTCGCCGCCGCGACCATCCGCGCCGTCACCCGGTGCCCCGCGACCATGAGGCCGACGCCGAGAAGCCCCAGCGCGCTGCCCAGGCCACCGTCGAGCAGCACCTCCTCGGGCCGGGCCCCCACGGCCGCCCCCAGCAGCAGCCCGACCGGCGGCAGCGCGGCCAGCATCCTGGCCGTGGACCGCGGCCCCGACAGCGCGGTGCGACGCGAGGACTCGGCGTGCCCGGACTCGGCGACCCCGCCGGCGACCGCCTCCAGGACCTCGGCCAGCGGCGCGCCGAGCACGGCGGTGAGCCTGCATGCCGCCACCGCCCCGGGCGCTGCAGCCGCGGCGGCCCGCTGCCGCTCCCGGACGGCCCGGCGCCCCGGTCCCGGCAGCGGCGGGCGCCACGCCCACCGGCCGTCCGACCGCACCGGCCGCCACTGCTCGGGAGCAGCCCGGCCGAGCCCCAGGAGGGCGGGCGGGACGCCGTCGTCGCCCGGCTCCGCCCCCTCGAGCACGCCTCCGCGCGCCAGAGCCCGGGACCAGGCTCGCTGCGGCGTCGCCCCGGCGCGCAGCAGGGTGGCGACCTCGGTCAGGAGCAGGCCGACGTCGAAGTCCTCCCGGGGCCGCGCCGGGGGTCCGCCGCCCAGCCCCGGAGCGGCCATGGCACCGGCGTGATGGGCGCCCATGCCGGCGGGGCGACCCCGACGAGCCGGCAGTGCGACGACGGCGGCCGCCAGCGCCACCAGCAGCCCGACGGCGATCACGCCGAGATCCATCACGCCCCGCTCCTCAGCGCCGCCGCGACCGGCCCGCCCCCGATGCGCTCGCCCAGCCGGTCGGCGGCCGGCCCGGCGCTCACGGCGCCGTCAAGGGAGACCTGGAGCGCGTCGTCGCACACGAGCCGCCCCCGCACGCCCCGGCGCAGCATGCCGATCCCGGCCACATAGCGGCGTGTGCCGGACGGGGCGCCGCCGGCTCCACCAGACGGGCCGTTCGGCCCGCCGCCCGCCGCGCCGTCAGTGCGCCGCAGGTGGACGACGGCGTCCAGGGCGCTGACGGCCTGGGCGGCGACCGCGGCCTCATTGAGCCCAGCCAGAGCCCCCAGCGCCGTCAGGCGGGCGGGGACGTCGGCCGGGGAGTTGGCGTGCAGGGTCGCCCAGCCGCCCTCGTGCCCGGTATTGAGTGCGGTGAGCACGTCGCGCACCTCGGGGCCGCGGCACTCCCCCAGGACAATGCGGTCGGGCCGCATGCGCAGCGCCGTGCGCACGAGCGCGGTCATGGGCACCGCCCCGACGCCCTGGACGTTGTCGCCACGCTCCTGGAGGTGGACGACATGGGGGTGGTCGGGGCGCAGCTCGGCGGCCTCCTCGATGCACACAATGCGCTCGGCGGTGCTGACCAGGCCGAGGAGGGCCGCCAGGAGGGTCGTCTTGCCGGTGCCGGTCGCCCCGGTGATCAGGCAGGAGGCCCGCGCCCCAACGAGCTCGGCCAGCACCGCGTCCAGGCCGAGCGCGACCGTCCCGGCCTCGACGAGCTCGTCCAGGGTGAAGGCACGACGCCGCTTAGTGCGCAGGCAGATGAGCGTGCCGTCGGCGGACAGGGGCGGCAGGACCGCGTTGAGGCGGGTGCCGTCGGGCAGGGTCGCGTCCACCACAGGGCTGGCATCGTCCAACCGGCGCCCGCAGGAGGCGGCCATACGCACCGCGAGCGCACGCGCCCGCTCTTCCGGCAGGGCGGCGGCGTCGATGCTCTCCAGGCCGCGGCCGCGGTCGATCCAGGTGCGCCCCGCCCCGACGAGGACGTCGGTGACGCCGTCGGTCTCCAGCAGCGGCTGGAGCACGGGGCCCGCGCCCTCGACGTCGGCGCGCACGCGGCGGCTCAGGCGGGCCAGGCCGCCGGCGCCGGTGGTGGGCGCGGCGGCCCGGCCCAGAGCGCTCTCCAGGCTGACGCCGCGGGCCAGCGCCCCGCGCACGGTGGCGAGCTCGTCTCCAGTGGTGCTCCCAGAGCCTGCCGCGCCTCCGGCACCCGCTGCGCCCCCGGCGCCGTCTCTGTCCCGCCCGGCGGGCCCTGGGCCCTGCCGCGGGCTCACCACGGCCGCTCCGTCCCGACGAGCCCGACGAGCTCCGCCGCCACGGCACGGGCCGCGCGGCGGGCGCCGCCGCGGCCCCGGGTCGGGTCGTCGCCTCGCGCCACCCGCTGAGCGACGGCCCGGTCGTGAGGAATCCTGGCGACCACCGGCGCCCTGGCCATGACCGTGAGGTCGTCGGCGGTGACGTCCTCCCCGACCAGGCGCACGGCCAGCGCCACCGACCCGCCCTCGGCCGGCCGGGCGCGGGCGGCCAGAGCCTCGGCGGCGACGGCCGAGCGCAGGTCCAAGCCGGTCACGAGCAGGACGAGGCAGCCGGACGGGACCTCGGCGCCGCGGGGCAGGTCGACCAGGACGAGGTCGTGGTAGGCGCGCAGCGCCTCCAGGGCGGGGCCGACGCACGCCGGGCTGGAGGCCCCGCCGCGCCCGTCTCCGGTCAGGACGGGCATGCCGAGCCAGGTGGGCAGGGCGGGGACCAGGCGGTCGGGGCGGAAGGCGGCCTCCTCGGCGGGCAGGTCGCCCCAGCGCAGGCCGGGGACGACGTCGTCACCGATGAGCAGGCCGAGGCCACCCGCCGGGTCTGCGTCCAGCAGCGCCACCCGGGCGCCGGCGACGGTGCAGGCGCGCGCGAGGTGGAGCAGGAAGGTGCTGGTGCCCAGTCCGCCGCGGGCCCCGGTGAGCGCGACGACGCGGGCGCGCGGCGGGTGCTGGGCGCTCAGCAGGGCGGCGACGAGGCGGTCGGGGCCGTCGGGCGCCGCGAGCTCCTCCAGGGCAAGAGTGTTCAGGCGGCTTCTGCCCAGGTCCTCGACGGGGGCGTCGGCGAGCACGTCGGCGGCGCCCAGGAGGAGGACGGCGGCGGCGGTCTCCGTGAGCTTGTCGACGACGTCGGTCAGGTCGCTCACTGGGCACAGCACCGGGTCGCCGCCGGTGCAGGCGCGCACGAGGGCGAGGACCTCCTCGGTCCGGGGCTCGGACAGGGTGTCGGACAGCGCCTCCGACAGGAGATCGGGCGGAGACGCGCCCGGCGGGAGCACGGCGGGGTCGGCCGAGGCGGCGGGGCACGCCGGGTCCTCCGGTGCGACAAGGGCGACGGCGTCGGCCTCGGCGGCCTGGTCGGGGAGGTCCGCCAGGACGACGGGAACGGCGGCGTCGGCCGAGGCAGGGGCAGCGGCCTCGGCCTGAACGACAGCATCGGCCCGAGTGGCGGTGCCCGCCCGAGCGGCGGGAACTGCCCAAGGCGTGAGAACGAGGACACGGACGTCGGGCGTCGGCGGCGCCTCGTCGGCGACGGGCGCTGTGGACGCAGCGGGCACGGCGCACCAAGATGCGGGGGACTGCGCCGGGCGCGACGCATCCGCCGCGAACCGGGGGCCCGGCGCGTCCGGGAGGGCCGAAGGTGTGGTCGAGTCGGACACGGCAGCTCCTTGGGGCGAGGAAGGGGCGGAAGAAGGCAGAAGAGCACAGAGCGGACGGTGCGGAGATCGGGGCATCCCCCGCCTGCGCGGGGCGCAGGCGCCCCGCCTCTGCGTCTCCAGGGTGGGCCATGACACCGCAGTGCCGCATCCAACCGTCTTGAGCCCTGTGGAAAACGGATGCGCGACGGCGCCTGTGAAGCCCGCCTCCGCTGGCGCCGGTTCTGTCCGGCCCTCGTGCCCGTTATCTTTCGCCGAGATCAGTTCACTTCCGCGCCGAGATCGGTTCGAGGCGCCGGCCCGACGCACGCCGGACACGCCGGGCGTCTCCGCGTCTCGGACAGCGATGGCCCCACGCGCCTTCGGTTCCTCGTACCGCCCTACCCGCACCGCCAAACCGCGGAGTCATACCGATCCCCACTGCGCCTGGAGGACGCTAAGTCGTCCGGCCGAGTGTCCAGGCAACCCGCCGCGCCCGTCCTGTGTCTTGCGGCACACTGGTCCTTCCTCCACAGCGCACCCCGGGTCAACACAGCATCAGCTCTGCCGGGGAGTGCACCGAGAGAGGGTGAGGCTGGGCACGTCGTCGAAGAACCGGAAGCGTCGCCCCCGTAAGAAGGGGAAGAAGGCACGCACAGGGATGACGGGCTCGCAAAAGGCCCAGACCTGGCGGACTGCGTTGGAGATGCCTCCGCCGTCGATCTGGGCCCTTGCAGCTCTGATCAACGCCCTGACGGGTCGTTGAGTCAACATCCCAGTCGATTCTGAGGAGCCATCCGGTGGTCGCCGAGTGACTCCCCGTTAGTATGCTTCGCCGGGGCTTCCCGTGTCCACAGCACCTGCCGCCTCGCCGCCCGAGCGCTCCAGCCGCCGGCTGAGCGCCCCGGAGCAGCACATCCTCGCACCGCCTCGCACAGTCGAGTATCCTTGTGGCACCTGTCACAGCGAGGAGCGGGAGGTGAGCGACCGTGACGACCCCCAGGAGCCCCGGCGCCACTGACGGCAGCGCCCCGCCGGCCGCGCCAGACACCCCGGCACCGGCCGCGCCAACCCCGCCGGCCGCCCCGCCCCCCGGCGGCTCCCCCGCACGCACCTGCGCCTACTTCGACCTCGACAAGACCATCCTGGCGACATCGACCACGCTCGCCCTGGGCTCCCCCATGCGACGCAGCGGCCTGATCTCGACCGCCGCCCTGGCGCGCGGTGTCATCGCCCAGCTTCCCTACCTCCTGGTGGGCGCCAACGAGAACCAGACCGGCCGCCTCATGGAGCGCCTCGCACTCATGTCCGCGGGCGTCGAGCGCGCGGACATGCAGGCCGTCGTGCGCGACGCCCTGGCTACGGTGATCGAGCCCGCCGTCTACGCCGAGGCCCTGGACCTCATCGCGGCCCACCATCGAGCCGGTCACGACGTCGTCGTGGTCTCGGCGTCCTCGGCCGAGATGGTCGAACCGATCGCCGCGCTCGTCGGGGCGGACCGCGCCATCGCCACCCGCATGGAGGTCGACACCGAGGGCCGCTTCACCGGCCGGATCGAGCACAGTCTCCTGCACGGCGCGAAGGTTGACGCCCTGGTCGCCGACGCGAGCGCGCACCACATCGACCTCGCCCGCTCCTGGGCGTACTCCGACTCCATCTCCGACCGCCCCATGCTCGAGGCTGTCGGCCACCCGGTCGCCGTCAACCCCGACCGCGACCTACGGCGCCTGGCCGCCGCACAGGGCTGGCCGGTGCGGGACTTCGAACGGCCGGTACGGGTGCGCGTGCGGATCCGCATGCCCCGCCCGAGCCTGCCCGACGGCTCGCGGCTCCTCTGGGGCACAGCCGGGCTCACCGGACTCGCGGCGGTCATTGTCGTCGTCGGCGCAGCGACGGCGGTGCGCCGGGCTCGCCGCCCTCGCTAGATGTCGGACGTCCGGACGCTGCGCCCGCCGCCCCTCGACCCCTGTCACCCTCTTCGCCGAGACCGGTTCAAGGGGGCTCAGCGGGCCCTCTGCCGGACCTCCACCAACCCTCCGGGACTCTCAAGGATCCCCGACAGTCCAGGCGTCGACCAGAAAAAGGTGGCTCCCACGCACTTTTAAGGTGCTCATCGGTCTCGGGCGCAGCGGGGATCGGCGTGATTCCGCGGTTCTGCGGCGAGGGAGGGGCGAGGATCGGTGCTAAAAGTGCGTGGGAGCCACCTTTTTGAAGTACCGCAGCCCGCAGCGGAGCGCCAGGCAGGCGCCTCGAACCGATCCCGACGAGAAGAAGCCGCAGGCCTCGGAAGCAACCATCTAAAAGACCAAGCCCGGGTGCTCGTCCCTGTCCGACCGGCGCGGTCGTACCTCAGCTCGCGCGAGGACCGGGCGGAACCCGCCTCGCCTCGAAATCAGTCACTCAGAGCGGGCGCCGCTCACTGCGTGCGACTCGCCCGCTCGAAGGGCTCTGGAACACGACGAACTGACGCTGACATTGAGCGCGCCGCCCTCTCGCGGTCGTAGATCAAGGTCCTGTTATGGCTGGAATTAAACAAGATCGGTGTGTGGCGGTGTGACTGGGAGGTGCTCGAAGTCGTAGTCGAAGGTGCGGTTGGTGATGTAGGCGGTGAAGGCCGCGAAGGTGTTCTCCGGGG
>NZ_JONS01000021.1 GCF_000711965.1 Actinomyces israelii DSM 43320 | reverse complement strand
GGCCAGGCTGGGCCCTCGTGGTAACCGGTCACGCCGTGGGCGGGAGCGCGGCGAGGCTCAAGCGGGCGCAGAAGGGAGGAGCTGGAGGAGACCCTGAGGAGACCGCCGTCGGAGGCGGGCGCCGGGGCCGGCTTCTGGGACGTCCCGGCCCCTTGAGGACGTCGCGTCCATCAAGCTCCGGCGTCGAGTACAGGTCCGAGTCCTCCTGACCTGCTGCTCATGCGCCTTGTCGGGCATGAGCCTCAAGCTCCCCGACCCGTCCAGGGGGGCGCCGCGACGAGAAGGCCATCGCCAGGCGGATGGCCCAGATCCGGCGCCAGGTCAACGATCTGCTCCAGGACGGATGGGAGGCCTGGCGCCGTCGACGAGGTCCGCGCCCGCCACGAGGCCGAGACCCGGCACACGCGGCCCTCCCCAGGGGGAGGAGGGCAAGGCTGTCCGTGGACCGCAAGAAGGCGAGCCGGTCGTTCTTCGGGGCACCGAGCCTGACGACCAAGAAGATGAGGATCTACCCCATCGAGGGAAACCAGGACGCCGAGCAGACCCGCCCTCATGAACGGGTCGCCTGGCGCGCGAGACCGACGAGAAAAAGAAGACCGCAGTCGTCCTGGACAACACCAGGCTCCACCACGCCAAGGCCCTGACCGACCTCTACGCCCCCGGCCAGGCCCTGGAACGCATCACACCCATCTACACGCCCCCCCTACGCCCCCGACCCCGGGTCCCACCAAGCACGTACGGGACGCCACCAAGAACAATATCGCCAACCCCCGCGCGCTCGCCCCGCAGAACACCCTCGCGGCCTTCACCGCCTACACCACCAACCGCACCTTCGACCACGACGTCGAGCACCTCCCAGTCACACCGCCCCACACCGATCTTGTTTAATTCCAGCCATACAACACACTGGTGCCGCAGGTCAGCCACAATATTGACCCGCCCACGCTCAGTAGCCGCGGAAATCCTGTACAAGGAAGGCGCTCCATTACTTGGCGGACACCGAAGCGGGCCTCCCGCGATTCTCGCGCAGCCCTTCTGTTGGCTGGCGGAGGACAGCATCTTGGGCGCAAAAGCATCTACCTCCTCCTGGCTCCAGTCTTCAGGAAAGGCGATATTTCGACTTTCCCAGTCGGTCCACAACAAGTACTCTTCGGGAAGCGCTTCGCCAGGTCGACAGAGGTAGCGGAAGAATCTGTTGACGTCAACACCTATCCTGCCCCCAGCCTCCGTAGCGCTTCCAGCTCCTCGCAGGACGGCAGGCTGTCGTGCTCATCGACCTGCGCGCAAATCAGCTCCGGTGAAATCTTGTACTCACCGTGAGCGATAAGACCAGGGGCTGTCGCCACGTCCCGTGGAGCCAAGGCCCGGGCGGAATCCACGCTATCAGTGAGATCGTATACCAAACCGGTGCTCGCACCTCCCACGCGGTCTATACTGCACGAGGCGGGGATGTTGTACCAAGCAGTCTTTGCCGTCGTTCACTGCCATCGTTCACTGATAGGCGAAGCTAAACAAGTCGTGTTGCTTATTTCTATTCACAGGGCTGCAGCTGGACCGCCGGGCGGAGGACCCACGTCTCCGCACCTGGAAAGGGGGCTCCAGGACCCCGACAGCAAGCACAACCGCACCATGACTTGCTCTAGACAAAGTCTAGGCATCACAATCTTGGTGTACGCAGAGCTGCAGGGAGGCTGCCGTGGACTACACAGCGACGTCACGCTCAGACCCGCCGCCGACGTCGAGGAGGACGACGTGATCGACGGACTCATGGAGGCCCAGGCCGACTACCACCCTGCGGCCAGTCCCGCGCCGGGGCGCCGGGCGCGTGGGCGTTACCAAGGCCGCCGGACACCTCGGCCCGCCTCCTCAGACCGTGCCGGGTCACCGCCGGAACCCTGCCCGGCACGAGGATCTGCCGCAACTGGGCCGTGCCCGCCACCACCCTGCCCGGCTGAGCCGTCCCGGTCACGGGCAGCTCCGGCCCGGGCCCCGACAACCGCCCTGCTCCCGGCCCCGTCCGCGGGGAGCGCCCATAACCTCGCACAGTACGACTCACCGCCGAGGAGGACCAGGATGAGCTCGGACCCGTACTTCCCCTTCCGCCCCGACGTGTGGTGGCCCGACCTGTTCGAGCCGCTGAGCCGGGCCGAGCGCGAGGAGCTCATCAACGGCCTGGCGATCAGCTGGCACGAGGGCTGGGTGCCCAACCGCGCCGACGTCGAGGACCACCTCGCTGTAGACAGAGGTGAGCTCACCGCCCTGCAGGCGGCTCTGCGGAGTACTGACCGCACCTCGGCGCCTGTCGCCGTTCGTGCCTGGGCAGCCCGGCCGGCGCGAGCACTCCCACCCGGAGAGGCGATCGTCGAGTGCCCCGGCAGCGTCCAGGGGAATGCTGTGCGAACCTCCGAGTGAGCGTGGTGAGACGCGCCCGAGCCCTATCGGGTACTCGCTGAGCCTTGAGCGCCGGAAGGCTCTCACCCGCAGTCCTGGGCTCGTCGCCCCCACCCGGGACGCGGCCGAGGCGGGTGGTGCCGGTGAGCTTCTCCAGAGCCCCGTTGGCGCCCCCGTCCAGACCGCCTACAGCGCAGTCCCAGGGGACGACGACGGCGCTGTCCCACAGGCCACGACCCCACGAGGGTCCGCGCCCCGAACCCTGCCGCAGCACCGGCTGACGCAGAAGCCGCGGACGGCAGCACAGACGCGAGGCCGCCCGGGACGACTCAGCAGATGCGCGCCCCTTACCGCCGCCTCACTGTCCTACGACGGCACCGGCAGAATCTCAGCGCGGCTCGGAGCGCTCCGGACCCTGATCAAGAAAGGCGCCGACGCCGGCCCTCCGCAGACGGCGCACGGCCCTCCGCGGCCGGCGGCCGCCGTAAGGACGCGCCCGGCGGCGCGGCGCCGTCGTCGTCCCCGGAGACCCGCCCCGCTGAAGGGCCGAATGGGCCAGGAGAGCCGGAGTCAGTCAGGAGAAGCCGAGGAGCCGGGATCCGCCGTCGAGGCCTCCACCACCAGCTCGACGCGCTCGGCCAGCGCGGCCACCTGCCGCTGGAGGTCCTCGACCTGCGCGCGCGTCGCGGCCTCCTGCTCGGCGCTCTCCTCGGCCACCAGCGAGATGACCCAGGAGGCGAGCGTGGCCGTGACGACCCCGGCCAGCGCGACGCCGCCGACCATGAGCAGCACCGCCGCGCACCTGCCCACCGCCGTCACGGGGGCCAGGTCGCCGTACCCGATGGTCGTGATGGTCACCAGCGACCACCACACCGCCTCCCCGAACGTGGTGATCGGCGTTCCGGGCGCGCCCCGCTCGGCGTCGAGTACCGCCAGGGAGGACAGGAGGACGAGCAGGCTCACCCCGCCCGCCGTGTACGCCGTGATCCGCCCGCGCAGCGCGGTGCCGGCGCTGCGGTGCAGCACCCCCAGCAGGGCGACCAGCCGCAGCAGCCGCAACGGCCTGAGCACGGGCAGGGCGACGACGGCGAGGTCCGCCAGGTGCCGGACGAACCACCGGCCGCGGTCCGGGGCGCACACCAGCCGCCCCGCGTAGTCCACGGCGAAGACCGCCCAGACCACGTTCATCGCCAGCTCGGCGGCCTGCCGCCCCGCACCACGCAGGTCGGCGATCACCTCCCACGCGTAGGCGACCAGGAAGATGAGCGCGGCGGCCGTCAGCGGCCACTCGGACACGCGCTCCCACCTGCGCAGGCAGGTGCCGCGGCTTCGCTCCGACATACCGCCCATGGTAGACGACGGCGAACGCGGCGAGTTGACACGCGACGGGGGCGGCCCTATGTTTCCACCATTCTTCCGCGACTCGGAAAAACAAGAGATTGGACCGACGACGATGTCCGGCACCTCCAGGACCCTCCGCTCGAGCAACAGGCACGCCTTCCTGCGCACGCTCCTCCGCGGCACCCCCATGGCCCGCTCCGACGTCGCCGACGCCACAGGCCTGAGCACCTCCACGGTCTCGAGCATCGCCACCGAGCTCCTGGAGGACGGCACGCTCGTCGAGACCGGCACCGCCGCCAGGACCCGCGGCCGCCCCAAGGTCCTCCTCGCGCTCAACGATGCCCTCGGCACGATCCTCACCGTCCGCATCCGCCGTCAGGGCGTGTCCCTCGTCCGCTTCTCCCTCGCCCTGGAGGCCGACCAGGAGCAGCGCCTGTGCGACTTCCTGCCCGACGGCAACCGCATCCACGACCTCATCACCGAGGCGGTCCGGAGCGCCCAGAGCGACACGCTCGCCATCGGGCTCGTCCTCGAGGACGACCTGCGCAGCTCCGACGTCGCCGTCATGTTCTCCACGACGCTGTCCGCCGACTCCATCGGGCTGGCCGACCTGCTGCGGGCCGAGCTCCGCATCCCGGTCATGATCGAGCGCGTCGGGCACCTCATCGCCACCAGCGACGTCCTGGCCAGGACCCTGACGCCGGTGGAGCGCAAGAACCACGTCCTCGTCCAGGAGGCGTCCGCCAGCGCCGTCCTCGTGCAGCACGGCAGGCCGTTCCCCCTGGCCTCGCCCACCGTCGTCGACCTGCGGCCCGCCGAGTCCTTCCTCGCCGGCCGCGCGCCCGCCGGCAGCGGCGAGGCCGACCGCGCGCCCGCCCTCCTCCAGGCGCTGTTCATCCTCATCTCCTACTTCCCCGTCGCCGCCGCCGTCATCCAGTCCGAGACCTGGGCCGGCGCGACGGCGATGCACCTGGAGGACCACTGGCGCCGCATGCCGTGGGCGGGCGAGCCGCCCCGGATCGTCGTCATCTCCTCGCCCGACCCGCTCGCCAGGCTGCGCCTGCTCGCCTCGCGCGCCCGCGAGCAGGCCCTCCTGACCCCCTGACGAGCGGGCCTCCCGGCCCCCGCCGCCCGCTCCCATCCCACACCGACCCGCAGAAAGGTCCACGGAAAGCCATGCCCGATTTCACCAGCCTCATCCGCGACGGCGCGCTCTCGCTCGTCGTCTCCCTGCCCCGCAACGACCTCGACCTGGCGCGGGCGGCGCTCGACGCCGGCGCCGACGCCATCAAGGTCCACGCCAACGTCTGGCACCGCGCCAGCGGGAACACGTTCGGCTCCCTGGAGGACAACCGCTCCTTCCTGCACGACCTCATTACGGTCGCCCAAGACCGCCCCGTCGGCCTGGTGCCCGGGGCCCGCGACTCCTTCATCACGCCCCGGGAGCTCAGGGAGCTGGAGGACATGGGCCTGAGCTTCTTCTCCGCCTACGCCGACGACTGCCCCCCGTTCATGCTCGCGTCGTCCCTGACCCGGATGCTCGCCATCCACGACACCTACACCCGCGCCGACCTCGTCGGCCTGCACGACTGGGACCGCGTCGACGTCGTCGAGGCGTCGATCATCAATGGCGAGGAGTACGGCTCGCCGCTCAGCGTCACCGACCTCCTGCGGTACCGCTCCATCGTGCGCACGACCGGCAAGCCCGTCCTCGTGCCCACCCAGCGCGCGATCGACCCCGACGACGTCTGGGCGCTCCGGGCCGCGGGGTGCGGCGCCGTCATGATCGGCGCCATGGTCATGAAGGGCGCCGGCGCGTCCTGTGTGGCCGAGGCCACCCGCTCCTTCCGGCGCGCGATCGACTCGATCTGACACTCCATCCAATCCATCCCCAACAACTCCCGAAGGACACTCACCATGTGGCAGGGAATCATTATTATCCTTGTCTTCCTCGCAATCACCGCCCTCATGATCACGCGGAAGATCCCCACGCTCGTCGCCCTCCCGCTGCTCGCCGTGCTCATCGCCGTCGTCGCGGGCGTCCCGCTCATCGCCTCGGACGCCCCGGATAAACCCACCGGGGTGCTCAACGGCATTGTCGAGCAGGGCGCCATCCGCATGGCGGCGGCCTACTGCGCCGTCATCTTCGGATCCTGGCTCGGCCAGCTCCTCAACCGCACGGGCGTCACGGAGACCATTATCAAGAAGTCGGCCGAGCTCGGCGGCGACCGCCCGCTCGTGGCCGTCCTCCTCCTGTCCGCCGTGACCGCCCTGCTCTTCACCGTCCTGTCCGGCCTGGGATCGATCATTATGGTGGGAACGATCGTCCTGCCGATCTTCATCTCGATCGGCATTCCGGCGGCGACGGCGGGATGCATCTTCCTCATGGCGTTCGCCACCGGGCTCGCGCTCAATGTCGCGAACTGGCAGACATTCGCCTCCATCTTCAACGTCCCGATCAGCGACATCCGCAACTTCGAGATCATTATGGCGGGCGCCACCGCCCTGATGACGATCGCCTTCATCCTCATCCAGTTCCGCCGCCACGGCCTGCGGCTCGGCTTCTCGGCCCCGGAGCCGGACGACGACGACAAGCCGACCATCACCGGCTGGCGGGCGCCGCTGGCCATGATGACGCCCCTCGTCCCGATTGTCCTGGTCGCCGCGCTCGGGGTGCCGATCCTGACCTCATTCACCGTCGCCATCATCTGGGTGCTCCTGGTGACCCAGCGCTCCTTCACCAGGGCGATGAACACGCTCACCCGCACCTGCTACGACGGGATCACCGACGCCGCCCCGGCCGTCATCCTCATGATCGGCATCGGCATGCTGTACCTGTCCGTCACCCACCCCGTCGTCAAGGCGGTCCTCTCCCCCATGATGACGACGCTCACCCCGCACTCCGCGGTGGTCTTCGCCGTCTTCTTCGCCGTGCTGGCCCCGCTGGCCCTCTACCGCGGGCCGCTCAACCTCTTCGGGCTGGGCTCCGGGATCGCCGCGCTCATGAGCGCCTCCGGTCTCCTGCCGGTCCAGGCGGTCATGGGGGGCTTCCTGTCGGCGGAGCGCATCCAGGGCGTCGGCGACCCCACGAACACCCAGAACGTGTGGGTGTCGAACTTCGTGGGCGTCGACGTCAACACGGTCACCAAGACGCTCCTGCCCTACCTGTGGGCGACGTCGGCCATCGGCTCGATCACGGCCGCGGCCCTGTACTTCTAGTACCTCTGAAACCTCCGAATACCTCTAGAACCACCTCTGCCCCTCCGCGGGTCGGGGCCCGCCCACCGCGAGGCGGGCCCCGAGCCGGGGCACCCACCAAGGAGATGCATCCATGAAGGTGCGCATCGGCATCGACGTCGGCGGCACGTTCACCGACGCCGTCGCGATAGACGACACGACATTCGAGCTCGTCGGCTCTGTCAAGGTCCCGACGACCCACACGGCGCGCGAGGGGGTGGCGGCGGGGATCATCGAGTCCCTCCACCGGCTCATGGACAGCGCGGGCCTGACCGCCGACCAGGTGGTCTTCATCGCCCACGGCACGACCCAGGCGACCAATGCGCTGCTGGAGGGCGACGTCTCCCCGGTCGGCATTATCACGCTGGGGTCGGGGATCGAGGGCGTCAAGGCCCGGGCCGACACGCAGATGGGGGTCCTCGAGCTCGCCCCCGGGAAGACCCTGAAGACCTCGAACGAGTACATCGACAGGTCTGCCGCCACCGACCTGCCCGAGGCCATCGACGCCGCCATCGAGCGCCTGTGCTCCGCCGGAGCGAGCTCCATCGTGGCCGCCGAGGCGTTCAGCGTCGACGACGGCGCCGGGGAGCGCCTCGTCACCGAGCGCGGCAACCGGGCCGGGCTGCCGTCCACGGCGACCAACGAGATCTCCAAGCTGTACGGGCTCAAGACGCGCACGCGCACCGCCGTCGTCAACGCCTCGATCATGCCCCGGATGCTCCAGACGGCCGCCATGACCGAGTCCGCCATCAAGGCCGCGAGCATCACCTCGCCGCTCATGGTGATGCGCTGCGACGGGGGCGTCATGACGGTGGACGAGGTGCGGCGCCGCCCCATCCTGACGATCCTGTCGGGACCGGCCGCCGGCGTCGCCGGGGCGCTCATGTACGAGCGCCTCACGGACGGCCTGTTCTTCGAGGTCGGCGGCACCTCGACGGACATCTCCTGCGTCAAGGACGGCAGGGTCCAGGTCGCCTACTCCCAGGTCGGGGGCCACAAGACCTACCTGTCGAGCCTGGACGTGCGCACCGTCGGCGTCGGGGGCGGCTCCATGGTCGAGGTCTCCGGCGGGAGGCCTGTGGCGACCGGACCTCGCTCGGCCCACATCGCCGGCCTGGAGTACGAGGTCTACAGCCCCCCACTCACCGACCCCGTGCTCATCGAGGTCCGCCCCCTTGCGGGGGACCCCGCCTACGCCGCGGTCCGCGGCGCCGACGGGTCGCGACGGGCGCTCACGCTCGCGGGCGCCGCCAATATCGCCGGGCTGGTCCCGGCCTCCGACTACGCGCACGGCGACGCCGAGGCCGCCCGCACCGCCTGGAGGCCGCTGGCCAGCTCCATGGGCGTGTCCGTCGAGGACGCCGCCCGCACGGCGCTGGAGCTCGCCAGCGCCAAGAACCGGGCCGTGGCGCAGGCGCTCATGCGCGAGTACGGCATGGACCCGCGCACGACGGTCTTCATCGGGGGCGGGGGCGGTGCATCGACCGCGGTCCCCCACCTGGCGGGCGAGATGGGCGTCCAGTTCCGGACGGCGCGCAACGCCGCGGTCATCTCCCCGATCGGCGTCGCACTGGCAATGGTGCGCGACACCGTCGAGCGGACCGTCGTCGACCCCACCGAGGACGACATCGTCCGCATCCGCAACGAGGCCCGGGGCCGGGCCGAGCGCTCCGGCGCGGCCCCCGGCACCATCGAGGTCACCGTGGAGGTGGACACCCAGCGCAACCTCGTCCGCGCCGTGGCGGTGGGCGCCACCGAGATGCGGTCCGGGGACCGCTCGCGCCAGGCGCTCGATGACGCCGAGCTGGTGCGCCGGGTCGCGGACAACCTCGGCGCGGCCCCCGATGCCTGCACCGTCCTGGGCGCGACCGCCACCCTGCGGGCGGTTCGCGGCCGCGTCGCGCGGCCGCGGCTGCTCGGCCTGATCAAGCGGTTCACCACCCCGCTGCGGGTCATCGACACCGACGGCGTCATCCGGCTGCAGAAGAGCGGGGGGAGCGTGTTCCCCACAACCGCGGGCGCCTGGGAGCCGGTGGTCCGGCGCCGGGTCGACGAGGCCGTCGAGTACAACGACGGCGGCGCGAGCCTCCCCAACACCTATGTGCTGATCGGCAAGCGGATCGTGGACCTGTCGGGAATGCGCAGCGTCGAGCAGTTGACTGCGCTCGCCCGCGCCGAGCTCGCGGGCCTGGCCCCCGATGAGCCGGTCGTCGTCATCGTCACGGGACGCACGGACTGATGCGCCCAGCCCCCGCCCCGCCACGCGTTCCCGCCGCGCGCCCTGGCGGCGTCGCAGGCCCGCCCGCCGCGGCCCCCGGCGCCGCGGACCCGCTCGCCGCCCTGCCTGACTCGCGCTTCCCCCTGCCCTCGCGCCGCCTCGCGCGCGCCGAGGTGCGCGCCGACCCCGCCCTGAGGCGCACCGGCGTCGCCGCCCGCGACCGCCTGGGCGATCTCGCGTTCGACCTGGGGGAGCGGGCCGCGCTCCACCTCCTCGGCGACGAGCCCTCCGAGGAGGCGCTCCGCAAGCTGCTGAGCCGCACGGGCGGCGGGGTACGGCACGGCACCGGCGGCGTCGCGGCCGGCGTCGTGCGCCTCGGCGACTACTCGCCGCGCACGGGCGGAATCACGCTCTTCGACGACACGACCACCGAGTACGCGCGCAGGAACGGGCTGACGCCGCAGGAGGCCGCCCTGGTCGTTCTCGCCCACGAGACCCTCCACCACCTCGACGCGGCGGGGCTGGTCGAGCTTCCGCAGGTCGAGCCGCGCAAGCGGGCTCCGCGATGGCTGCGGCTGCGCGGGGCCCGGCCCCGGTCGCTGCCGGAGGCGGCCGCGCACGGGTTCGCCTCACGATTCCTTCCCGCTGATATTCAGGAGCAGGTGACATGGTTGGTTTGACCAGTACGACGACGGACAGCGCCGCCCCGCAGCGGCGGCCCTCGCTGTCCGAGACCTGGGACGTGATCGTCGTGGGCGGGGGCCCGGGAGGGGTCTCCGCGGCGGTCGCCGCCGCCAGGACGGGCGCCAGGACCCTTCTCATTGAGCAGTGCGGGTACCTGGGAGGAGCGCTCACGGCCATGGGCGTCAGCCCCATGATGACGTTCCACGCCGGGGGCACCCAGGTGGTGCGGGGCATCCCGGCCGAGGTGGTCGAGCGCCTGGTCGCCCGGGGCTGGTCCCCCGGGCACATCGAGGACCCGGTGGGGTTCGCCTCGTCGGTGACGCCCTTCGCCCCCGAGGGGCTCAAGATCGTCCTCGACGAGATCTGCGAGGAGTCGGGGGTGGCCGTCCTGTTCCACTCGACCCTCATCGACTGCATCGCCGACGACTCGCTGGTCCGGGCCATTCGCGTCACGTCCAAGCGGGGCCCGATGACGCTGCGGGCGCACGTGTTCGTGGACGCGACGGGGGACGCGGACCTCGCCGCCGCGGCCGGGGTGCCGACGCGCCAGGGCCGGGACGGGGACGGGGCCACTCAGCCGATGACAATGAACCTCAAGGTCTACGGGGTGGACTCCCGGGCCCTGGACGAGTTCCAGCGGCTGCATCCCGACCAGACCTACCAGGGCGACGGCGCCCGCGTGGCGAGGTCCGCGCGCTCGGGCATCTCCGGCGCCTACCGGATCCTGGCGGAGGCCAGGTCCCGGGGCGACCTGTCCTACGAGCGCGAGGCCGTCCTGGCCTTCGAGGGCGCCGTGCCCGGGGAGTTCACCATCAATATGTCCCGCATCGCGGGCCTCGACCCCACCGACCCCCTCGAGCGCTCCCGGGCGGAGGTCATCGGCCGGCGCCAGGCCGATGAGACGGTCCGCTTCCTGCGCGCGCACGTGCCGGGGTTCGAGCACTGCCGGCTCATGGGCACGGGCCCGAGCATCGGGGTGCGCGAGTCCCGGAGGATCCGCGGCATGCACGAGCTCACCGCCCGCGAGCTCGTGACGAACACGATGTTCGACGACGCGGTGTCGATGGGCGGCTACCCGATCGACCTCCATGACCCGGACGGCAGGTCCACCACCCACTACGTGTCGCTGCGGGAGGGCTCGTGGTACTCGATCCCCTACCGGAGCCTCGTGCCGCGCGAGCTCGGCAACCTGATCGTCGCCGGGCGGTGCCTGTCGGCGACCCAGGACGCCCTGGCGGCCGTCCGCGTGACACCGGTCGTCATGGGCTTCAGTCAGGCCTCGGGAACCGCCGCCGCCCTGGCGGCGCACACCGACGCCGTCACAGACCTGCGAACCCTGGACGCCACGGCCCTGAGAACTCGGCTGACGGCGGACGGCGTCTTCCTGGACGCCTACCGCGAACGGCGCGGCTGAGGGCGCCCGGCCTGATGCCGGTCCGGAGCCGGCCCAGCGTCCGCCGGGTGCAGCCGTGTCCCGAAAAGTGATCATCCCACGCACTTTTAGCGTCCTGCATCGCCTGGTCCGCGCAACGAAACCGCGGAATCATGCCGATTCCTGTCGCGTCCGAGGCCGTCGATCATCTTAATACTGCGTGGGATGATCACTTTTCGTGGCAGCAGGGGCGATCGGCAGGGTTCCACAAGCCTCTGCAGGCGCTCGCAAGACGCCGCATTCGCCCCGCGTGCACCCGCGCCTCTCCTTGTGGTCGCCGGGCATGACCCCCGGGCCGCGTTCGCCCCCATGTGCCCGCGCCCCTCCTTCTGCGCGCCGCCCGCCGGACCCGTCCCACGCCCCGTCGAGATAGACATTTTCGTACGAGGTAGACGGTGTCACCGTCTACCTCGTACGAAAATGTCTATCTCGCCGCCGGGGAGGGCAGAAGCGCCGAAGGTGCACAATGGACGCCCTATGGAGCCTACGAACCCCATGAGCACGAACGCCTCCGAGAGCCCCGAGGACATGCCGCTGCCCGCCATCGCGGGCGAGCTCGACGACGCCGCAGAGGCAGACACCGGCGCAGGCGCAGGCACCGGCGCGCCGCCCTCGGCCCACCTCGCCCGCGGCTTGCGCCACCGCAGCCACAGCAGCCGCGGGCACCACGGCGACCACGGGCACGACGGCGACCACGGCGACCACGACAACCGCGGGCACCCCAGCGGCCATGACGACCACGGCCACCGCGGCCGCCGGAAGACCGGCCGCCGCCCGCATCGGCGTCGTCGCCCCTGGCCGGGCTTCACCCCCGACCAGCTCGCCGCCCGGGCCGCGAGTGTGCCCGCGCTCGTCTACCCTGACGAGCTGCCGGTCAGCGCTCGCCGCACAGAGATCGCCGAGGCGATCGCGGGCAACCAGGTCGTCATCGTCGCCGGGGAGACCGGCTCCGGCAAGACCACGCAGATCCCCAAGATCTGCCTGGAGCTGGGCCGCGGCATCACCGGCATGATCGGGCACACCCAGCCGCGCCGCATCGCCGCCCGGAGCGTCGCCGAGCGCATTGCCCACGAGCTGGGCACCCCCATCGGCCGCGACGGCGTCGTCGGCTACCAGGTGCGCTTCACCGAGGAGACCGGCCCCACCACGCTGGTCAAGCTCATGACCGACGGCATCCTGCTGGCGGAGATCCAGTCCGACCCGGCGCTCAGCCGCTACGACACGATCATTGTCGACGAGGCCCACGAGCGCAGCCTCAATATCGACTTCATCCTCGGCTACCTGGCACGCCTCCTGCCCGACCGCCCGGACCTGAAAGTCGTCATCACCTCCGCCACCATCGACTCGGCCCGCTTCGCCGAGCACTTCGGGCGCCGCGAGACGGACGGGGGCGGCGAGCCCCTCACCGTGCCCGCCCCCGTCATCGAGGTGTCGGGGCGCACCTACCCGGTCGAGATCCGCTACCGCCCGCTCCTGGCCGACGACGGCCTTGACGCCGGCCCCGGGCACACCCCGCACGGCGCCGGCGGGCACGTCCCCGACGACGGCGCCGGTACCGCGGGCGGGCCCGGTGCGGACGCCCCGCCCGCGCGGGCCACCGGAGGCGGGCGGGCCGCTGAGGGCGAGCGGTCCGCGACTGCCTCGCCCGCGCAGGCCGGTCGGGCCGGCTCGTCGTCTCCGGCCCCCGGCCCCTCCGCGCCCGCGGGCCCCGCCCCTGCGGGCGAGCTCACCGACGCCGAGCTCGACGCCCTGACCTCCCCCGACCCAGCGGTGCGGGCGGCCGCCCGGGCCCGCCGCGAGGCGATCCGCTCGGCCGCCGGGGGCGGGCGGGCCGCGACTTCCGCGGATGCCGCGGGCGCCGCCGACGCTGCGACCGCTGCAACCACCGCAACCGCCGCGGCCACTGCGGGCGCGCGCCCCGCCAGACGGCCGGGCCGGTCGCCCTCGGGCGCGGAGCACCGCTCGCCGTCGTCGGACTACTCCCCGCGCGAGAAGGCCCGCAGCACCGGCCGCGACACCGGTCCCGCCGCCGGCCCAACCGACCTGCCCCCGCAGGAGGACCGCGACCAGGTCACCGGCATTATCGACGCCGTTGACGAGCTCATGGCCGCGGGCGGCGGCGACATCCTCGTCTTCCTGGCCGGGGAGCGGGACATCCGGGACACCGAGTCAGCCCTCGTCGACCACCTGGGGCCGCGCTACACCGCCGACGGGCGCGCCCGCACCCCCGGCGCCGTCGAGGTCGTGCCCCTGTACTCGCGCCTGAGCGCCGCCGAGCAGCACCGCGTCTTCGAGGCGCACTCCACCCGCCGCATCGTGCTGGCCACCAACGTGGCCGAGACGAGTCTGACCGTGCCCGGCATCCGCTACGTCATCGATCCGGGCCTGGCGCGCATCTCCCGCTACTCCAACCGCACCAAGGTCCAGCGCCTGCCGATCGAGCCGGTCAGCCGGGCCAGCGCCGACCAGCGCTCGGGCCGCTGCGGGCGCCTGGCCGACGGCATCGCCATCCGCCTGTACTCCCGGACCGACTACCTCTCGCGTCCGGAGTACACCGAGCCGGAGATCCTGCGCACCTCTCTGGCCAGCGTCATCCTGCAGATGGCGGCGCTCGGGCTCGGTGCGGTCGAGGACTTCCCCTTCCTGGACTCCCCCGACCCGCGCGCCGTGCGCGACGGCGTGCAGCTGCTCACCGAGATCGGGGCGATCCAGGCCGGGCGGGCCGAGTCGGCTGGCGCCGAGCCGGCTGTGCGGGCCGGGCAGGGCGACCCGGCTGTGCGGGCCGAGTCGGCTGTGCGGGCCGAGCTGGCCGGCACCGGGCCCGCGCCCGGCCGGGCCGCACAGGCCGGGCAGGCCGGCGCCGGACCCGACCACGGCACCGGGCCCGGCCGAGCCCGCCCGCAGGCCCGAGCCCGCCGTCGCGGCCCGCGACTGACCGCCGTCGGCCGCCGCCTGGCCCGCCTGCCCATCGACCCGCGCCTGGGCCGCATGCTCCTGGAGGCGGGCGACCTCGGCTGCGCCGGCGAGGTCATGGTGATCGTGGCGGCCCTGTCCATCCAGGACGTGCGCGAACGCCCGGCCGACCGCCAGGAGGCGGCCGACGCCCTGCATCGGCGCTTCGCCGACCCGACGAGCGACTTCCTGACCTACCTCAACCTGTGGCGCTACCTGCGCACCCAGCAGCGCGAGCTGTCCGGAAGCGCCTTCCGCCGCATGTGCCGCTCCGAGTTCCTTCACTACCTGCGGGTGCGCGAGTGGTTCGACGTCCACGCCCAGCTGCGCCAGCTCGCCCGGCCCCTGGGGCTGGGCGCCGCCCCCGTCGAGCTGCCCACGGCGCGGTCGATCCGCGCGGCCGGGGCGGCCCTGGAGCCGGGCACGCAGGCGGCCACGATCGCGCACGGGGACGTGGCGGCCGCCGTCGTGGCCCTGGGCCGCAGCGCGGACACGCCCGACGCCGACGCCGTCCACCGCTCCCTGCTGGTGGGGCTGCTGTCGAACGTCGGCAACTGGGACCAGCGGCGACGCGAGTACGCCGGGGCGCGCGGCACCCGCTTCACCATCTGGCCGGGCTCGGGCCTGCGCCGCAAGACCTACGACTGGGTGATGACCGCCGAGCTGGTGGAGACGAGCCGGCTGTTCGCACGCACGGTGGCGAGGGTCGACGGGCGCTGGGTCGAGGAGGCCGGCGAGCGAGCGGGCCTGACCAAGCACGTCTACGGCGAGCCCTACTGGTCCACGCGCCACGGGGCCGCCATGGTCCACGAGAAGGTCCTGCTGTACGGGATGACGCTGGTGGCCGACCGGCCCGCGACCCTGGCGAGCGTGGGCACGCCCGCCGCCCGGGAGGTCGCCCGGGAGATGTTCATCCGCTCCGGGCTGGTCGAGGGCGGCTGGCACGCGCGGCACGACTTCGTGGAGCGCAACCGCGAGCTGGTCGAGGAGCTCGGCGACGTCGAGCGGCGGCGCCGGGTCCACGGGCTGCTGGCCGACGACGAGGCCCTGTTCGACTTCTACGACGACCGCCTGCCCGACGACGTCTACGGGGCCGCCGACTTCGACGCCTGGTGGAGGCGCGAGCGGCGGCGGCGCCCCGACCTGCTGGACTACACCCGTGAGCTGCTCCTGCCCGGCGGGGACGACGCCTCCGGCTACCCGGACACCTGGGTCCAGGGCGACCTCACCCTGCCCCTGAGCTACGTGTTCGAGCCGGGCGCCACCGACGACGGCGTGAGCGTGCGGGTGCCCGTGGAGGTGCTGGGGCGGCTGGTGCCGGACGGCTTCGACTGGCTGGTGCCGGGGATGCGGCCCGAGCTGGTGGTCGCGACCATCCGCGCCCTGCCCAAGCGGGTGCGCCGTCGGCTCGTGCCCGCGCCCGACGTCGGGGCGCAGGTGTGGGCGACCGTGCGCGAGCAGGTCCCGGAGGCCGGGGGCGCTGAGGGGGTCGGCGGCGTAGGCGGGGATGCCGACGCCGCCGGGTCCGCCGGGGGTGCTGGCGGTGCCGGGCCTGCCGGGGGTGCTGGGCCTGCCGGGGGTGCTGGGCCTGCCGGGGGTGCTGGGCCCGCCGGGGGCGCCGGGCCCGCCGGGGGTGCTGGGGGTGCTGGCGGTGCCGAAGACACCCGCGGCGCTGGCGGTGCCGGGAGCCCGGGGGGCGACGTCGGCGTCAGCGCGCCGGAAGTCTCCTTCAGGGAGGCCTTCGCGGCGGCCGTGGCGCGGCTGCGCGATGTCGAGATCACCGACGCCGACTGGGCCGAGGCCGCCGACCGCCTGCCCGACCACCTGCGCATGGCCTTCGTCGCCCTGGACGCCCGTGGGCGGGAGATCGGGCGCGGCAAGGACCTCGTGGCCCTCCAGCAGCGCCTGTCGGGGCGCACGGAGCAGGCGGTGCGATCAGTGGTGCGCGGGGCGCTGGCGCAGGCGATGGCCGAGGCGCAGGAGCGCGAGAGCGCCCGCGCCCGTAAGCGGGGCGGGAAGGGGCGTAGGGGCCGGGGCCGGCGGGCCGGCGGTGTCGGGGCAGGCGGTTCGGGTGCCGTCGTCGGGTCCGGCGGTGCTGCCGACGGCGTCCCGGCCGGCCCTGCCGACCCGGCCCGTGCCGCCGGCTCTCGGTCTGGGGCCGCACCCGCGCCGGGTGCCGAGGTGGGCGCCCCGAGCCTGGGGGGCGGGCTCCGCGCCGGCCTGGCGGAGAGGAAGGGCCTGTCGGACTGGCCGAGCGGCGTGCCGGGCCTGGAGGTGCCGGACCGCTCGACGATCCCGGCGACGGTGGAGTCGACCGGGACGGCCGGGCTGGTCGTGCGCGGCTACCCGATGCTTCGGGCCTCAGGTGCGCGCAGCGCAGACCTGGTCATTGCGCCCGACGCCACCGCCCAGGCGCGCGAGCACGGCGGCGGCGTCACGGCGCTCGCCCTGGCGCGGACCTTCCTGCCCACCGGTCGGGTGACGAGCCGGTGGACGGGGAGTGAGTCTCTGACTCTGGCCGCCAGCCCCTACCGGAGCACTGAGGCGCTCGTGGAGGACATGGAGCTGGCGGCGGCGCGCACGGTGGCCGACCGGTGGGCTGGGGCCTCGGGCCGCGACCTGGCCGCGGTGCGGGAGCGCGCCGTCTTCGCCGAGCTGGTCGCCGTCATGCGCGATGAGGTCGAGGACGAGGTCTACCGGGTGGCGCAGGCGGTTGCGCGCACGCTCGCCGCCCAGCGGGAGGTGGAGCGCACCGTTGGGACGCACACGTCCCTGGCGCTGCTGAACACGCTCCAGGAGGTGCGCGAGCACGCCGCCGAGCTCGTGTTCGACGGGTTCGTGGCGGCGACGCCGGCCGAGCAGCTGGTTCACCTGCCGCGCTTCCTCAGGGCGCTGGCGCTGCGCGTGGAGAAGGCGGAGGCGTCCCCGAGCCAGGACGCGGCGCTGGCCTACCAGGTGGCGGAGGCGGCCGCCGTCGTGGACAGGGCGCGGGAGCGCGCCGCCGCCGCGCCGCCCGACATCGAGCGCGAGGCGGTGCTGACCGAGGCGCGCTGGATGCTCGAGGAGCTGCGGGTGAGCCTGTTCGCCCAGACGCTGGGCACGAGCCGAAAGGTGAGCCTCCAGCGGATCAGCAGGCTCGTGTCCCGCATCGCCTGAGCCGCCCGCTGGGCCCACCGCTCGCGCCGGTCCGCCGCGCGCGCCGGCCGATTCTGAGTCAGTCGTGACCGTTGCGGTACTTGCGCATCCAGTCGCGCCGGGTCCGGTACAGACGGACCCCAGTGCCGATGGCCACGCCGCTCCACCCGACTACCAGCGCCCACATCCACTGCGGAAAGCCCACGGGCACTGCCTCCTTCTCCGGCTTCTGTCGAATTTGTGCACGCGACCGCTTGTCGTATCAGCCGCGATCGTGATCGTCGCGGTACTTGCGCGTCCCGGAGCGCCGCTTCCGGAGGTGAAGGTAAATCACCAGCACCGCAAACAGCGCGAACACAATCCAGCCCAGGACCCACTGCGGGACGCCCATTATTCCACACTCCTCATAACGTGAATCGACAGATTTGCTGCCGACTACTCAACCGCCGCCAGCATATTCCAGCACATCGAGACCGAGAGCGGCGAGAATTCCGCCATAAAGTCAGCGAAACTCCCTCCACCCAGCAGCACAGGTCACAGATCAGATGCACGCATCCTTGGGCCAATCAGTGCGGTCGGACCAGTACAGAAGTGCATTGGCAGTGATGCCTTCTCCAGCACCAATAGCAGCGAGCACAGTACCTGCCGGGAGACCAACGATAGTCGCGTCAGCAACCGTCCCCACAACCGCGGTGGCCCCGCCACCGACCATGGCATACCAGGCGACTGCGACAACAGCCCACTTGGGGATGCTGACACACATGGCGTACTCCTCACCTGACGCCGCTGCGCCCTGAGGCTGCTCAGCAGCTGCGACGTCTGTCGCCTTCCCCGCAACCAGCTGATCGTAGGCATCAATCGCCCTCTGATAGTCCTCGGGAGACGCCTCGGCCTTGTACTGCTCCTGAAGCTCAGCGACCTTGGCCTGATCCGGATTCGCGGCGGGCGACTGAGGTGCGGCAGAAGCCTGACCTGAGAGGCCCAGAGAGATTCCACTCGTCACCGCCAGGGCGACCATCGAGGCGAGAACGCGCCCCAACGTGCTTGTCCTGTTCAGCGAGAGCCCTCCTTCTGGTTTGCTCACGCCCAGACAGGAGCGCCTGGGCGTCCTCGTGACAGTGTCGTTCTTCGCAATAGCCTCCAATTATCGAGAAGAACGATACGATCATGATAGTTTCGCCGATGATCGACTTCAATAGTAGAAGTCTCTAAATAATAGAATCATCCTGTCACCGTGCCCGAAAATCGATTAAATCGTGCCATCGCGCGCGAGAGCCGCCGCACAGAGACAAGGGCCTGCTCCAGCCCGATTAGCGGTCTTCTACAAGACCCCGATCTCCTTCATGAGGTAGGCGGCGACACGCGATCTCTCGACCGGAGCACCACCCTCCCCTCCCAATTCGCCGAGATCGGTCGTATTCCGCGCCGAGATCGGTCCGGCTCCGGCTCGAGATCGGTTCGCGCCCCGGGGGCCGGGAGTACGCTGCAGTAGGTCCATGGCGACGGTGGGGATAGGTCTGCGGCCCCGGGGCCGGGGCCGCGAGGGGCGCCGCCCGCGCCCGTACCAACCTGCTCGCATGCGCCTCATCAGCCCATGCGCATGACCCACGCCGCCCGCGCCCACCTGCTACCAGCTGCTAATATGGGCTAGATTAGCAGCTGGTAGCAGGTGACGGTCCGCCGAGGAGGACACGTGACGACACCGATCCCGCCGCCGTCGAGGAACTCGCTCCTGCGCACGACGGCACCGCTGGCCACTCTCCTGAGCGAGCCGGCACTCGGCCGGGACCCCGACTACCACCCCTGGGAGTGGTTCGTCCGTCACGAGCCGCCCACGGGATTCAGCCGTGAGGACTGGTGGCTCGCGGTTCGCCTGCGACGCGAGCAGTCTGCCCGCCCCACTCCCCTCGCCCTGCGGGACGGGACGCCGCTGACCTACAACCTGCCCGACCCGCTTCTTCGCCTCATCGAGCAGGTCTCCACCCGGGCGCGCGGGGAGATCGCCCTGCCCGAGCCGATCGCCAACCCCGCGACGAGGAACCGCTACCTCATCTCCTCACTGAGCGAGGAGGCGATCACGTCCTCCCAGCTGGAGGGCGCCTCCACCTCCCGGGTACGGGCCAAGGAGATGCTGCGCGAGGGCCGCCGCCCGCAGGACCGCAGCGAGCAGATGATCCTCAACAACTACGAGGCCATGCAGGAGATCATCGCGCTCAAGGACGAGCCGTTGAGCCCCGGCCTGATTCGCGAGATCCACCGCCGCGTCACGACGGACACGCTCGACGACCCCTCCGACGCCGGACGCATCCAGCGCCCGGGCGACGAGAGAGTGCACATCTACGGCACGCAGGACCAGGACCAGATTCTTCACGTACCGCCGCCGGCGGAGGAGCTCCCGGAGCGCATGGCCGCCCTGTGCGCTTTCGCCAACAGCACCGCCGCAGGCGAGGGCCCCTACATGCCCCCGCTCCTGCGGGCCATCACCCTGCACTTCATGATGGGGTACGACCACTACTTCGCCGACGGCAACGGCCGCACCTCCCGCGCCGTCTTCTACTGGTCGATGCTCCGCCAGGGGTTCTTCCTGGCGGAGTTCCTGTCGATCTCGCGTCTTCTCAGGCGAGCCCCGGCCCGGTACGCGCGCTCCTTCCTGTACACCGAGGACGACGACGGCGACCTGACTTACTTCTACCTGGAGCAGGCCCGCGTGATCGTCCGCGCCATTGACGACCTCGATAAGTACCTGACGCGTAAGACGGCCGAGCTCCGGGACGCGAACCGCTTTCTGCGGGGTCGCGGCCTTAACCACCGGCAGGTCGCAGTCATCGAGCGCTTCCTGCGGGATCCGGGGGCGACGGCCACGGTGGCCGACCATCAGGCGCGGCACAATGTGGTCGCCCAGACGGCGCGCACCGATCTGCAGGACCTCGAGAGGCGCGGGTACCTGGCCTCGGCGAAACAGGGACGCCGCGTGGTCTGGTTCCCCGCAGAGGATCTCGCCCGCAGGCTGGGCGCCGACCCGTCGAGCTGACGCGCCGGCGCGCTCACCGGCCGCACCTGTCATCCGGGCGGCGCACGGCGTCCTCGGAGACGTGGAGGCCCCCTGACCGGGCGCGGCCCGCCGCCGACAGGCCCGTCCCGTCCAGCGAACAGCTTCCAACGACGCCCGTCCCCATCGTCCGTGTCGAGCAGCAAAGCCGGCGACCGCTCGACATGCGGCGCAGGAGGCCCGGATGTCCGTCAGAATGACATTAAAACTTCAAGGGACAGCGCAACACGGCGAGACCCGCGCAATCATGCGGGTCCCCAGCCCCCGGCCCGGGCTCCGGGCACCCAATGTCATTCTGACGGACACCCCGAGCCGCCCTGCCCGCATCGGAAGCCCCGAATCGGGGATCAGACCCAGCGCGCACCCCGACAAACAGCTCCCGACGACACCATGCGGAAAAGTCGGGGGCAAAACTGGGATCCAGGTCCCGCCGGATGGTCCGGGCTCAGCAGCCGCCTCCTCTCGCCGTCGAGCATCGAGCGCCCTCCGTGCGGCCGCCTTCACCAAGCCCTGGCACAAACCATGGTGCGAACCGATCGCGACGCGGAAACGAACCGATCTCGAGCCGGAATACGACCGATCTCGGCGAAAGGAGGGAGCGAGTGGGCGGCACACCGCCGGCGACCACGCGCCGCCGGCCGCCGCGCTACTTCACGACCTCGCTGATGGGGCGCACCACGGTCGGACGCACCCCGTGCGCCGCGAGCGCCTCGCGGGCCCTGCCCCAGCGGCGGTCGTCCCGGTACCCGACCCACACCGGGGCCAGACCGAGCTCGTCGATGGCGTCGTCGAAGCCGCGGGCGGACTGCGACTGCATCGCCGACGACAACGTGCTCGCGGCGGCCCGCTCGTCCTGCCGCCCGCTGCTCTGCAGGTGGCGGATGAAGCCGCGCCGGTCCGCGGTGGTGATCGCCTTGGCGCTGTCATCGACCACGACCCACCGGCGCCCCGGCTCGATCCCGAACTCCTCGTTGCCCGCATCGAGGTCGATCCCGCGCGCCGAGACCATGGCGGCCAGCAGCACCTGCCCGGTGTCCAGGTCGAGGTAGCCGCCGTTGACGTCGCCGTAGGAGGCCATGGTGTCGGCGAGCTCCTCGAGATCGACCGACAGCGGCCGCCCGACAGGCTCCTCGCCCTGGATCCGGGCAATGAGCTCGGCGCTGAGGATCGCGTCGCCGTCCTCGTCGCGCCACTGGAGCCGGTTGCTCAGGGTCGCCATGACCGAGGCGAGCTGCCCGCGCACGGCGCTGCGCCCCCGCGCGCGCCCGGGGCTGTGAATCCCGTCCCAGGCCTCAATGAGAGCCTGGCCGATCTGCTGGAGCGCATGGTCGGCGTTGACGCCGGTCAGCGCCGCGATCAGCGCGTTGGGATCGCCGGCGGCCCGGGCCACGCGGACGGCCCGCAGGTCCAGCCGCTCGGGCTCGACCTGGCCGAAGGTCATGAGGAAGGTGCTCACCTCGCTCTCCTCGGCGCGCATCTGCTTGGCCGTCAGCGCCGCGTCGTCGCCGGGGAAGTCCTCGTCGTCGTGGCGCATACGCCCGTACTGGTCGGGCAGGGCCCCCCAGCCCCAGATCGCGGTGGGCTCCTGCACGACGACGCCGACCTCCTGCTCGGGGTCCCCGAACCTCGTGACGGTGCACCGGCAGGTCCAGTCGTCCCCGAAGTCGAAGACGTACCGGAAGACCTCGCCGACATTGACGTAGTCCTTGACCCTGGCGTTGTGGCGAAGGACCTTGTCGATGAGGGCGCCGCCGCTGAACCCGCCGAAGCCGAGCTCGAGATCGGTGGTGTCGTCGATGACGCGGGTGCCGTCGGCGAGCGTGAAGTCGCGCAGGTGCCCCAGGTCCCAGCGGGCCAGGGCGAGGTCGATCGCGACGCCGAGCTGCTCGAAGGTCGTCGACGGCGGCACAATGAGGTCCCGACCGGGAGGAGGCGCGAAGATCTGCCCGCGCCCGGAGACAAGTTCAACGGAGATGATCTGCCAGCGGCGTGCCATGGGGCCATCGTGGCAGCGCGCGCCGCATTGGCCAAGATTCTGCCCCGGCGCGTCCACCCAGTGGTCACAGAATGGTCACGCCGGGCCGGCGGCGAGGTCGTCCCACAGGCTGAGCCACCGATCGACGACGGCGGGCGTGCTGAAGCGCCGCCCGTACTCGCGGGCGCGCCGCCCGGCGTCGGCGCGCGCGGCGTCATCCTCCATGAGGACGCTCAGAGCGGCCCCGAACGCCTCGACGTCCCCGTTGGGCACGAGCGAGGCGGCCGGCCCGCCGGCCAGGCGCATCCCGGGCGAGCAGTCGTACACCACGGAGGGCACGCCGGCGGTGTTCGCCTCCAGGATGCACATGCTCAGTCCCTCGAAGCGGGAGGGCAGGGCGTGGATCGCGGCGCCGGCCAGGACCGGGCCGACGTCATCGACGGACCCGCACAGCTCGATGTCGGCGTCGGCGCCCTCCGCCAGGCCCCGCAGGCGCTCCTCCTGGGGGCCGGAGCCGTAGATCCGCAGGCGCCAGCCGGGCCGGGCGGCGGCCTCGAAGGCCCGGATGAGATGGTCGACCTGCTTGCCCTCCGACAGACGCCCCAGGAAGACGACGGTGCGCGAGTGCGCCGGATCAGCCACTCCCCCCAGGTCCGGGCACGGATTGGTCATGGGGACGGCGCGCATGTCCCAGGAGCGCAGCTCCTGGGCGCCTTCGGGGGTCAGGGCGGTCACGGCAGCCGACACGGTCGCGGCTCCCCGCACCAGGGCGCGCTGGACGGCGGTCAGGGCGGGCACATCGGTATGCACCTGGGAAACAAGGCGAGCCGGGCGGATACCGGCCTGGTCGAGCAGCCGCACCGACTCCAGGCCCGCGCCGATGACCAGGGTCTCCTCCTCCCAGCGGCTCGCCAGGCGGCGCAGGCGGGCCACCGTCCAGGGCCACCACCCCAGGGTGATGAGATGGCGCAGTGGTTTGAGGACGGCTTTGGAGCTGGCGAAGCCGGGCATCTTGGTGGTCAGGCGGCGGCCGGGCACGACGTCGATGACGTGGTGGCGTTCGCGCAGCTCAGGGTCGCAGGCACCGAAGCACCAGATGTCGACGGCGAGGCCGCGCGCCCTCATCTCGGTGGCGAGCAGGTCGGTGGCACTGACAATGCCGTTGGGGCGGTGCATGTCGTTCATGAGGAAGACGACCCGCCGCAGCGGCCGGTGCTCAGCGCCCTCGGAGCCCGCGGGGCCCTCGGGAACCGGGAGGCCCCCGGCGTCGTCAGCGCAACCGGCCTTCTCGGCGCACACGGGGTTCTCAGTACTCTCGGGGCCCTTGGGGATCATGCCCCAACCCTAGGCCACCGGTTCCCCGCCCGGCCGGGGCTCGAGCTCGGGCATCCGGGGAGCCGAGGCGCTCGCGCACCGGAGGATTCTTCCGCGCCCCCCTCCCCGAGGGCGCCCAGCAGGGGCAGACTTCCTCCTATGAGCACCACCGGCCCTGCTGACCGCCGCCCCGCCCCGGCCCCTGACACCCGCTGCCCGCCCGCGCGGGCTGCAGCCGCTCCGAGCCGCCGCACCGCGCTGCTCCTGTCCGCCGTCGCCGCGGGCGCCCTCGCCGGCTGCGGCCTCTGGAAGCGCGACATCGGCGGCACCGTGCTGACAAGCGACCAGACCCGCGCCGAGCTGACCCTGGCGGAGGCGCCCGGTCTGAGGGCCGCCGTCGGCGCCTGCGACGCCCTGGGCGCGGCGCTCCTGTCGGCCCAGCTCGCCGACGGCGCGCACGCCAACGCCCTGGCGAGCCCGGCCTCCCTCGCCCTCAACCTGGCGGCGGCCTCGCTCGGCGCCACGGACCCGGCGGCCCAGGGGCTCAACGAGCTCCTCGGCGCCGCGGACGAGGAGGCCCGCAACACGACCTGGTCGGCGATCCAGACCGCGCTGCTCGCCCACGACGGCGACGTCTCCGGCTTCAAGCCCGACAGCAAGGCCCCCGAGCATCCGCTGGTGCACGTCGCCGACCAGATCGTCGTCGTCGACCACGGCAAGCCCGCGGAGGTCGGCCAGGACTTCGTCGACGGCGTCCGCCGCTGGTTCTCCGCGGACCTGCGGCGCGCCGACGTCGGCAAGGCCCAGGACGTGCTCGACGAGTGGGTCAAGCAGAACACGGCGGGCCTCATCAAGTCATCGGCGCTGGACGCCACCAAGATCGATGTCGCGCTGCAGAACGCCGTCCTCTTCGCCGCGCAGTGGAAAGAGCTCTTCGACAAGAAGAGCACCCAGGACGAGGACTTCACCCGCGCGGACGGCAGCGTCATCCAGGTCCCCATGATGAGGCAGCAGAGCAGCATGGTCTGCACCGAGGGGACCACCGGCTCTGTGACCTGGAAGGTCCTGCGCGTGCCCTACTCGGAGGACTTCGCCCTGGACATCGTGCTGCCGGACAAGGGCACCCTGCCCGAGGCGCTTCCCGCCGACACGTGGGCGGCGGCCAGCGCCCTGCTCGACGAGGCGGAGCGCGAGGGCCTGTCCCCCGAGGTGAACCTGTGGCTGCCGCGCATCGACCTGACGAGCCCGGACGGAGGCATCGACATCCTCCCCGTCCTGGAGTCCCTGGGCGCCGACATCCGCCCGATGGGGCGCATCAGCCCCCAGCTCGAGACGACGGCCTACCGGCAGCAGGTGAGGCTCATTGTGCGCGAGGACGGCACGGTCGCGGCCGCCGTCTCCGAGCACGGCGACGCGGCCACCGCCCCGAACCTCGGCCCCATCACGGACTTCCACGTCGACCACCCCTACGTCATGCGGCTGCGGGACCTGTCCACCGGCGTCGCCCTGTTCGAGGCGGTCATCAACGGCCCGTCCTGACGCCGAGATCGGTCGTATTCCACCGCGAGATCGGTTCACTTCCGCACCGAGACCGGTTCAGAACCCCACCATGCTCACCCATGCGCACCCATGCTCACCCGCCCCACGCCTCACAGAACAGCGGACAGCAGCCGGCAGACATTGTCGATATAGCGGCGCCACCAGGGCTCGGCCGCCCACTGCTCGGCGGTGAGCTCGGCGGAGACGGCGCGGTAGTAGGCGTCGTTGGCGCGCAGCATGTCGTCGAGGTCGCCGCCGAAGGCCAGCAGCATGACCTCGTAGTTCAGGGCGAAGGACCGGAAGTCCATGTTCGCGCTGCCGATCACCGCGATCTCGTCGTCGACCGTCATGTACTTGGCGTGCAGCACGGTCGGCGCCGGATACCGGTAGATGCGCACCCCGGCGGCGAGCAGCACCTGGTAGTAGGAGCGCTGCGCGTGGTTGACAATGAGGTGGTCGGACTCCAGCCCCACGAAGAGCTCGACCTCGATGCCGCGGTAGGCCGCCGTCGTCATCGCCGCCAGCAGCGCCTCGTCGGGCACGAAGTAGGGGCTCGTGATGGACACCCGCTCGGTGGCGTTCTGGATGAGGGACAGGACCATCCGCAGGTTCGGCTCGGTGGGGTAGCCGGGCCCCGAGGGCACCAGCTGCATGGCATTGACCACGGCGTCGGGGCGCCCCGGCTGGGGCGCCGGGGTGCCGACGGGCTCGGCCTCCCGAAGCACCTGCGACACCGAGCCGGACCCGCCGGCCTGCGGCAGGATGTCTGAGATGTCGAGCACCTCGCCGGACTCGAAGTACCAGTCCATGCCGAAGACCGCCTCGGCCTCGACGACGATGTCCCCGGTGACCTCCACGCTCAGGTCCGCCCAGGTGCGCCCCGCCCGGACGTTGGAGCGCAGCCGGTAGGTCGGGTCGATAATGTTGTGGGAGCCGATGAAGGCGCGCTCGCCGTCGATGACGAGGAGCTTGCGGTGGTTGCGCAGGTCGGGGCGGCGGAAGCGCCGCTTGTGCGGCAGCAGCGGCATCATGAGCCGCCACTGGATGCCGGCGGCGGCGAAGCGGCTGCCCAGGCTCCGCCAGCCGGGGTACTTGCGCGACCCGAGGTGGTCCACCAGCAGGCGCACGGCCACACCGCGGGCGGCGGCCCGCTCCAGCGCGGAGTAGAAGACGTCAGTGACCGGGTCCCAGGACTGGATGTAGAACTCGACGTGAACGTGGTGGGTGGCGGCGTCAATGGCGCGGGCCATCTCGGCGTAGGTGGTCGCCGAGTCGCCGTGCAGGGAGATGACCTCGCCGGTCACGCACGGCAGGCCCGTCAGGGCGCGGTTCATCCGCAGGACCGAGTCCAGGTACGGCGAGCGCTCGGTGCCCTCGGGTGCGTAAGGCACGTCCTTGGTGGACTCCAGGGCGATCTCGTTGACGGCGATCTGCTGCTCGCGGCGCTTGCCGTGGATCCACGGGCTGCCCAGGAAGATGTAGAGCGGCAGGCCCACAACCGGCAGCAGGAAGATGAGCAGCAGCCACGCCGTCGACGACGACGGGCGGCGGTTCTCCGGAACGGTCCCGAGTGCGACGATCTTGATCGCGTACTCCACGACGACCCAGGTCGTCGCCAGAACCGGCTGCCACTCCATACCCGAATCCTTGCACGGCGGCCCCGCAAGCCGCTCAGCGAGCGCCGAGCCGTGCCCCCTCCCCCTCCCGTCGAGACCGGTCCAGTTCCGCGGCGAGGTCGGTCCGCCCGCCCCGCGGCGCAGTCGGCGGCTCAGCTGTCGGCGGTGGAGGGCGTCGGATCCCCGAAGAAGCTGCGGAAGTACCCGTAGAAGTTCCAGTTCCCCCAGCTGGTGCAGTCATTCCCGCCGTGGGCCGCGACGGCATTGGGCTGGTAGGGGGTGTAGTCGTACAGGCCCGCGGTCGCCTGGTTGGCCACCGTCAGCTCGGCGGTGCCGCACGCGGAGTCCGGGGAGTAGGCCAGCTGCACGGGGACGCCCGCGACCACCTGGTAGGCCTTGGGATTCAGACGGTAGGTCTGGAACTGCATGGCGGCCCCGTAGATCTGGCGGAAGAAGCCCGCGTACTTGGAGTCGCACTGTGCGCCGTCGGGGCAGGCGTAGCCCGCGGCGGCCTCGTAGACGCGGGCGGTCAGAGTCTCGCCCGAGGCGGTGAGCAGCCCCTGCTCCTTCTGGATCAGCACCAGCAGCACCTGGGGATTGATGTCGCAGGAGGTCGCCACCTTGGAGATGATCTGCGCGGCGCTCTCCGCGGCCACGCCCTTGTACCCGCCAGGGCAGGCGGTGGTCACCTCGCGGTCCTCGGTGTCGAAAGTCGCCTCCGCCAGGCAGAGCGTGCCGTCATCGCCCGTCTGGCAGCCCGCGTTGATCTGCTCGATGAAGTCGGCGACCCCCTGGGCGGTCATGGTGGTCGAGTCGTAGAAGACCTCGTCGTCGATAATGCGCGCCGCATCGAAGCCGGTCATGTCGGTCGTCACAGGAGCCGGCCCGATCCGGGAGGGGACCGGCGCCATACCCCGCAACGGTGCGGAATCGAGGAACCTGGCCACGAGCAGCCCCACCGCGACGGTGAGCACGAACGCGCCCAGCAGGAAGCCCAGCGGAGAGCGGAGCAGGCGCGCCAGCGGGCCCGGGCCGCGTCGGGTCCTCCCTCTGGTGCCGGAGGAGCCCGACGGGCGCTTCGAGCGCGCAGACGCAGACCGCGCCGTCGCAGAGCCCTGGTGGCTCCGGGACGGACGGCGGCGCGCGGAGGGAGCGGGACGTTGAGGCATCGGCGCCATGCTGCCACAGTCGGAGCCCTGGGCCGAGCCGTTGCCGCCATCGGGCCGCGATGTGTCTCTTGCCCGACGACGGCGCAGCGCCCTTCGGGCGGGCCGGGACAGGGTGTCGCGGGGCGCCCGGTCGGCGCCGAGGCTCATCGAAGGGGCGCCGCCGGGCCGTTGTCTGCCGGCCCGGTACGCGCCGTCATCAAGGTCATCGAGTCAGCGGCGCGCAGGGGACGGGCGAGCCAGAGGCTCCCCGGCTCCGTCGCGCGGTCGCACCCCGCTGTCGAGAGGTGGACCGAGGACCGCGACGCCCGGGCGCGGCCCGCTACGCTCTGGGCCGTGCACCTGCCCGACGTCCTGGCCCTGGCCCGCTCCCTCATGACGACCCACGGCGTCGGGGACTGGGACCTGGGTCTGGACCGCGCCCGCCGACGTGCCGGGCAGACCGACCACGCGTGCCGTCGGATCACGCTCTCGCGCCACCTGATGAGCCTGTACGACGAGGCCGAGGTCCGCGAGACGATCCTCCACGAGATCGCGCACGCGCGCGTCGGCGCCAGCCACGGGCACGACGCCGTATGGCGCGCGGAGGCCCGGCGCATCGGCTCCACCGGCCGGCGCCTGGTCGACCCGCAGGCGCCGCGCGTGGAGGGGCGGTGGCGGGGGACGTGCCCGGCGGGCCACACGGTGACCCGCATGCGGCGCCCGTCGGTCCCGCTGGCGTGCGCCACGTGCTCGCGCTCGTTCCGGATCGAGAACCTGCTCGGATGGGAGCATGACGGCGTCGCCGTCACACCCGAGCAGATCGGGCCGCGCTACGCCCGCGCCCTCGCCCGGCTCCGGTCGCGAGGGCGGAGATGACCGGGCCGACGACCCAGCCGGAAAGCACCGGCCCGGCCCGAGTCGCGGCGCTCCCGGCCGGGCCGCAGTGCCGGAACGTCAGCGCTGGCTCTCGAGCAGTGCCCAGCCGCCCAGGACGAAGAAGGCGATAACGCCGACCAGGGCGATGATCTGCCATATGAGCATCGCCCGCGCCCAGTTGCAGCGCGAGGCGGAGGCCGAGCCGCCGAAGGCGAGCACGAGCACGTAGATGAAACCGATCACGGGAAGAGCGGTGAGCAGCAGCGCCAGCATCCACGAGCCCACGGAGTCCGCGGGATGCTCCGGCGGCGGGCCGGGCGCGATGTACGCGGGCTGGGGAACGGTGCCGCCCGCCGGGGAGTAGTACGGCTGCTGTGCCATGGGAGCTCCTTAGAGAGGGAGTGTGAGGACAGTTGCGAGATAGTCGAAGATACCGAGGATACCGGATACGCGGCTAGTGGTCCGCACCCCGCCGCCTCCCGCTCGCTCCGCGGTCGCCCGCCTTCGTCGAGATCGGTCGTAGTCCGGATCGAGATCGGCTCAGGGAGTTCAGCGGGGCCCGCCGTCGGGTCTTCACCAGCCCTCCGGGCCCCCAGGAGACCGATATCAACCGGAAAAGGTGGCTCCTACGCACTTTTAACACCGGCCCCCGCCCCGCCCTCGCCACAGAACCGCGGAATCACGCCGATCCTAATCGCGTCCGAGGCCGTCGAGCACCTTAAAAGTGCGTAGGAGCCACCTTTTTCTCCGTCGCCCGGGGCCGCTCAGCCCTGGGATCACTCACTTTATGGTCTGCACCTCGCTCGCGGCCGGCCACGGCCGGCCCTGCGCGGGTCCCCGCGTCCATCCGATCCTCGCCCGCCCTGGCCCCGAGCCCTCATGCCGTGGGATGACACGACGGCGACCACGCTTCCGGCGCGAGGACGATGCCGTGGGCACGGCGCCGTGGGAGCCTTCGCACAGCCGCTCCGCGCGGCTGTGACCAACCGTTGTGAAGGAGCGTGTCATGATCGTCACCACCACGCCCACCGTCGAGGGCTACCCCGTCACCCAGTACCTGCGCGTCGTCTGCGGCGAGACCGTCGCCGGAGTCAACATGTTCAAGGACATCGCCGCCGGTTTCCGCAACGTGGTCGGCGGGCGCTCGGAAGCCTACGAGCGCGAGCTCATCCAGGCCCGCGAGACAGCGCTGGCCGAGATGACCGCACGCGCCCAGGAGCTCGGCGCCGAGGGCGTGGTCGGTGTCGACATCGACTACGAGGTCCTCGGCACGGACAACAACATGCTCATGGTGACGGCCTCCGGCACCGCCGTGCGCTTCTCCCCCGTGCAGTAGGCCGGGCCGGGGCTCGGCTCGCAGCCGGCGGGCAGCATGACGATGGCACCCTCAGAAGGCACCCCGGCCGCCAAGATCCGCTCCTGTCGGGCCAGCAGGGTGGGCTGTGCGACCGCCGCATCCTCACCCGCTCCCCGACGCTTCTAGATGATTGATTCCGGGGTGCGGCAAGCCTCAACGTCACAGGCGCTGCGCCCATGCCGGCGGTCCCCGGCGACCTCTTCGCCGAGATCGGTTCACTTCCGGCTCGAGATCGGTTCAAGGAGACCTGGGGCGCCCGCCGCCGGGCCTCCACCGGCTCTTCGGGACCCCGGGAGGCCGACCTGGACCGGTGCACGGTCTGAACCCCTCGCGGCCGTACGCTTAAGGTACGACCACGCGAACCAACGTACGACCGCGAGGACCGCGCCTCTTCTCGCGGAATCAACCATCATCTAGGGCGGGATAGGCGCGGAGCGGGTGGGCTGCGGGGCGCCTTGAAGGGCTTCGGGGAGGGTCGCACATGGAAAAGGAGCGCCTTGCCGGGGTGGACGCCGGTTTTCGGCATGATTTCGCGACTCACGGACGTCCGTCAAGATGAGCTGACGTGCTCCCGCGTGCGCCCAGAGGGTCCGTGCACGTGGGAGCACGTCAGCCAACCTTGACGATCTGAGCAGAATCGCGGAATCTCAACGAAAAACAGTATCTGTCCCATCGAGCCGCCTCTCCCCCATGCGCGAACCGCCTCTGTATCTCTGTATCCGCCCCAGCCCGCTCGCGCCTCCCGCCCCGAGCACCCCGACCACGGCCAGGGGCCCGGACACACCCCGAACCCCGGGAATCGACCATCCGGCCCGCAGGCCGCCCTCACCCGCCCAGCATCTGGAACAGCGCCGAGCCGGCGACGGCGAAGAGGATCCCGGACAGCACGGCGACGATCAGCACCCAGGCGAGCATGGCGCGCGCCCAGTTGCGGCGCCAGGCCGGCGCCGATCCGCCGAAGGACAGGACGCACAGGTAGACGATGCCGATCAGTGGCAGCCCCGCCAGGAGAAGCGTCAGCATCCACTTGCCGAAGGAGCCGCCGGGCGGTGGGACGTCGTCCTCCAGCTCCTCGGCGAACGCGGAGTCCGACGGCGCAGCGGACAGCCCAGCCGACTGAGCATCAGGCGCAGGGGCGGCAGCCCCTGTGAAGTAGTCGTTCAGATTCCCCGTCGGCGGCGCCGAGTAGGCAGGGCCGGACGCGCTGGCGCCCGCCCCCACCGGGGCCGAGCCGCTGGCCAATGGCACCGACATGGCGGACGCCCCGGGCTGCGCAGGGGCCTGGCCAGTAGCCGAGTAGCCGGAGTAGGGCGAGCCGAAGGCCGCGGACCCGGCGGCTGGAGCCGATCCCGACGGCGCGGAGGTGGATCCGGCGGCCGGAGCTGATCCCGACGGCGCCGACACGGGACCAGGCCCCGAGGCGGCCGACATGGGCACGGCCTCGTCCGAGGCAACTGATGAACCGGGAGCGGCGAATGCCCCGCCCGGCGCAGTGCCGACATCACTACTCTGCTGCCCGCCGAGCCCGCCGCTCTGCGGGGCGGAGAACCTGCCGCTCTGCGGGGATCCCATCGGCGGAGTCGCAGACGGAGCGGCCTGCGACGATCCCGTGGGCGCGGAGCCGGACATGCCAGGCGCCGCCGAGGGGAAGGGAGCCTGAACGGTGGCGGCCACGGCGTCAGAGGGGTTCGCAGGCGCCGACTGCCCTGGGGCCGCCGGACCGGCCGCTGGCGTCGGCTGCCCGTAAGCGGAACCAGCAGCACCCGCCCCATATCCTCCATACCCTCCGTATGCCCCATATCCTGCGGCCCCGCCCGGCGCGGCCTGCTGGGCCCCGCCCTGGGACGCCGGCCGGGGCCCACCGGACGGCGTCGGCTGGGAGCCGGGGGCGGGACTCCCCGCGGGAGGCCGGAATCCTCCCGAGGGAAGGGCGACTGTCGCCGCGGAGCCCTCGAGCGACCGGGCGGCCAGATCGCGTTCGGAGGCCCCGAGCGTCCGGCCTCCGGCAGCGGGAGCGCCGTAGGCCGCACCGCCGGCGCCCGACCCCGCTGCGGGCGACTGCCCGGAAGTCGGCTGCGAAAAGGAAGAGGAGGACGAGGCCTGCCCGGAAGTCGGCTGCGCGGACGACCGGGACTGCCCGTTGCCGCGCAGCATCTCCAGGGTGCGGGGGTCGACCCTCACGGTCTCCATCGAGTGCGCGGCGTCAGACATCTCATCCTCCGCCGCCTGGCCCGGTTGCCCGCTCTGGGCGGCAGGCGTCATTGAGGGCCAAGCCGCGCCCGACGCATGGGTCGAGGGGGCGTTGGTCTGCGGTTTCTGGGGCTCCGACACGACGAGACTCCTTCGACAGGGCACCGGGGAAGGCCCCGAGTGCGAACGGACGCGGCCAGCCTACGACGTCAAGCGACTCATCTTGGAAGAAAACCGCAGACAGCATAATATTCGTCCGATAATTCGCCAAATATTGGCAAACCCGCTCGAGCACGTGCACCATACGCCCTCGGCCACCTTCACCGAGGCCGGTCCGCCTCCGCACCGGGACCGGCCCGGCCCGGCGCCCCCGCCGTCGAGGCCCGCACGACGAGCTCGGGGGCGAAGGACACGTGCCGCACCTGGGAGCCGTCGGCGAGCAGGAGGTCGGCGGCGGCCCGGCCGATGTCGCGCATGGGCACGTGGACGCTGGTCAGCGGCGTGATGAGCTCGGAGGCGACGGCCACGTCGTCGTAGCCGACGATGGCGACGTCGTCGGGGATGGCCAGTCCGCGACGACGGATCTCGCGCATGGCGCCGATGGCCAGCTGGTCGTTGGCGCAGAACAGCGCCGACGGCGGAGGGTCGGCCCGGAGGAGCTCGGCGGCCCCCGCGGCCCCGGCGTCGGCCGTGTAGCCCTGCCCGCCGCTGACCGCCTCGACCTCCCGGAGGACCTCGGCGGGGTCGAGCCCGGCCTCCGACAGCGCCGCCAGCACGCCGTCACGGCGGTCGATGGACTGGCGCACCGACAGCGGCCCGTTGACGAAGCCGATGCAGCGGTGGCCGAGATCGACCAGGTGGTCGACGGCGGCGCGCGCGCCCGCGACGTCGTCGCCGGAGACGGTGGGCAGCTCCTCCGAGATCGGCGGGTGGTCCATGAGGACGACCCGGATGCCGCGCCCGGCCAGGACCGCGAGGTTGTCCAGGGTGGAGGTCGAGGGCGTCACGATGACGCCGCGCACGTCCAGGCCCGCCAGCAGGCTCATGAGCTCGCGCTCGCGGTCGGGGTCGGAGTCGGTCGAGCCCAGCATGGGGACCCGGTTGTCCTCGCGCAGGCGGTCCTCGATCCCGCGGGCGGCCTCGGTGAAGAAGGGGTTGGAGATGTCGTGGACGAGCACCCCGACCAGCGAGGAGCCGCCGTGGCGCAGGCGCCGGGCGGTCTCGGAGCGCACGAAGCCGAGCTCGGCGATGGCCGCGCGGACCCGCTCCAGGGTCGAGTCGGCCACGCGCTCGGGGTGGTTGAGCGCGTGCGAGACCGTGCCCACGGAGACGCCGGCCCTCTCGGCGACGTCGCGCACTGACGGATGAGCCACGGCACCCCTCCTTAATCCCGACTCACAGTCCAGTCTCGCACTCCCGCCTCGTCGAGCGGCCCTCCCCCGCAGGGTACGGCACCGTCGCCCGGCGGGCAGTGTCTTCAAGAGCACCATCCGCGGGCACGTCGTCCGGCCCGCCGCAGGCAGACGCCTCCCGGCGGTCGCGACCCGAAGAAACGATTCAAAACATCTCGGAACGAGGTTGCCGCCCTCATACGCACGTGCTAACGTTCCGGATTGATACGTTTCAACACCGTGGCTCCGCCACGAGCCCCCGGGGGAGGCGCCGACCCTCCCGCCGCCCTACCTGTTCAAAGGAGAACACGTGCCCTCGCAAACCCGCTCCGCGACGCCACCCAACCCCTGGGTCGTCGGCGTCGTCTCCGGCATGGCGTCCTACATCGACTCCTGCGCCATCGTGTCGTCCGGAACCGCCCTGGTCATCTACCAGATGGCCATGGGATTCGGCGACGGCCAGTACGGCATCGCCTCCATGGCGATCACTCTCGCCATCGCCTGCGGCGCCCTGTTCGGCGGCCGCCTCGGCGACCGCTTCGGCCGCAAGCCGGTCTTCTCCGCGACCATGCTCATCATCGCCGTCGGAGCGCTGTGCCAGGTCTTCGCAGCCAACTTCGGCATGCTCCTGACGGGCACGATCCTCGTCGGCCTGGGCACCGGCGCCGACCTGCCCGTCTCGCTGGCGAATATCGCCGAGACCTCGACCGACTCCAACCGCGGCAAGATCATCGGCCTGTCCAACATCCTGTGGACCGTGGGCATCGTCGGCGCCATCGCCTGCGCCTCGGTCGTCGGCAACTGGGGAAAGCTGGGCGGGCAGATCCTCTACGGGCAGGTCGGCGTCATCGCGATCATCGTCCTGCTCGCGCGCCTGCCCATTCCCGAGTCGCACGTCTGGCTGGAGGCCCAGGCGGAGAAGAAGGCCGGCAAGGAGACCGTCCGGGCCGAGCGCGCGCAGCTGTCGATGCTCCTGAGGCGCCCCTACCTCAAGCCCTTCCTCGCACTCATCCTCTTCTACTCCCTCGTCAACATCCCGGCCAACACCGGCGGCCAGTTCACCACCTGGATCAACGTCAACATCATCGGCATGGACGTCGCCTTCTCAAGCCAGATCGGACTGCTCCTCATGCCCCTGGGATTCCTCTGGGGCATCTGGTTCATGAGGATCGTCGACACCCCCAGGCGCATGCCCTACTTCTACCTCGGCGCGGCCTGCTACGCCGGCTCCTACTTCATCTACATCCTGGGCGGCTTCCACGTCTGGAGCTACGTCGCGGTCACCGTCGTCAACGGGCTCGGCAGCGGCTTCGCCTTCGAGGGCATCATGAAGGTCTGGACGCAGGAGTCCTTCCCCACCCTTCTGCGCACGACGGCGCAGGGCGCCATCATCTCCGTCGCCCGCGTCATCGCGGCGCTGACGGCGGCCTTCACCCCGATCCTGCTGCGCCTGAGCCCGCAGATGGCCTACCTGGCGCTCGCCGCCATCGCCGTCGTCGGCTACGCGTTCGCGATCTGGGGATTCCGGGGCAAGCAGCGCAACGAGTTCCAGGTCGAGGGCCACGCGGAGGCGGACGTCGCCGCCGCCGAGGAGGCCGACGTCGACTTCACCGTCCCGGCCGAGCCCGCGCACTCCGACTGAGACCCGCCCGCCACCCCGCCCCGGCCGGGCCATGCGTAGGCGCCCCGCTCCACGGCCTCGCACGCCTGAGCCCCGTCCCGTCCGGGTCCCGGGGTGGTGCGCGCACGCACGAGCGGGGCCACGGCGCCGGGGTCCGAGCGCCCAGGGTCCGAGCGCCCGGGAACGTGAACGTACCTTTCCCGCGTGAACGTACCTTTCTCCCATCCTACTGGGGATAGAGCTCAGTAAGGTGGGAGAAAAGTACGTTCACGCGACGAACTTCCGTTGACGCTGAGGAGCCCGGCCCGCCCGAAGCACCGGGAGCGCCCGGGAGCGCCCTGAATCGCGCCCGCCGACGGACGCAGCGCGCAGGAGGACGGCGCGCGGCACGCAGGAGGACGGCGCCGACGGGGTGAACGCGCGCCCCTCGGCGCAGGCGTCGCCCAGCATCGGGAGCGCGGGCGCAGAGGGGCAAACACCTTTGTGAAACGGTTCAATCCCAGTTATGCTACCCCCGTCGCAATCCCTACCGGGGCGGGCCGCGGCCCGCCTCCAGGTCCGCCCCCCAGTCACTGACGACCAGGAGAACCACATGACCACCCCGACCCTGTCCGACCTGAGCCCCGAGGCGCGCAGCCTGCTGGAGAGCCAGACCATCGAGTTGCCCAGCTGGGCCTTCGGCAACTCCGGCACCCGCTTCCGGGTCTTCACCACCGCGGGCGTGCCCCGCAACCCCTTCGAGAAGATCGACGACGTCGCCGAGGTCAACCGCCTGACCGGCATCACCCCGCGCGTCTCCCTGCACATCCCGTGGGACAGGGTCGAGGACTACGACGCCCTGCGCCGCCACGCCGAGGACCAGGGCATCTCCATCGGCACCATCAACTCCAACGTCTTCCAGGACGAGGACTACAAGCTGGGCTCCCTGTGCAACCCCGACGAGCGCATCCGCGCCAAGGCGGTCGCCCACCACCTGGAGTGCATCGACATTATGCGGGCCACCGGCTCGCCGGCCCTGAAGATCTGGCTGGCCGACGGCACGAACTACCCCGGCCAGGACTCCATCCGCGAGCGCCAGGACCGCCTGGCCGACTCCCTGGCCCAGATCTACGCGGCCCTGGACGAGGACCAGGGCCTCGTCCTGGAGTACAAGTTCTTCGAGCCGGCCTTCTACCACACCGACGTGCCGGACTGGGGCACCTCCCTGGTCCACTGCCTGGCGCTGGGCGAGCGGGCCAAGGTCGTCCTGGATACCGGCCACCACGCCCCGGGGACCAACATCGAGTTCATCGTCGCCCAGCTCATCCGCCTGGGGCGGCTCGGCGCCTTCGACTTCAACTCCCGCTTCTACGCCGACGACGACCTCATCGTGGGGGCGGCCGACCCCTACCAGCTCTTCCGCATTATGAATGAGATCGTCGACGCCGGGGCGCTGGCCCCCGACTCGGGGGTGAACTTCATGCTCGACCAGTGCCACAACCTGGAGGAGAAGATCCCCGGCGAGATCCGCTCGGCTACCAACGTCCAGGAGGCCACCGCCAAGGCGCTCCTTGTGGACCGCGAGGCCCTGAAGGCGGCCCAGACCGCCGGTGACGTGCTCGCCGCCAACGACGTCTTCGTCGACGCCTTCAGTACCGACGTGCGCCCCCTGCTGGCCGAGCTGCGCGAGTCCCAGGGCCTGGCCCCCGACCCCATGCGGGCCTTCCTGGACTCCGGCTACCTTGAGCGGGTGCGCGCCGAGCGCGTCGGCGGCAACGCGGCGGGCTGGGGCGCCTGACCCTCCCCGCCCTCAGCCGCGCCCCGCCCGGGCCCCGAGCCGCGCACCCGACGTCGTCGTCCGAAAGGAACCCTCATGACCGCCACCCCCGTCCACATCGGCGCCGTCGACCTCGGCGCCTCCTCCGGACGCGTCATGGTCGGCACCATCGCCGACGGACGCATCGCCCTGACCGAGACGCGCCGCTTCGCCAACGGCGTCATCCCCCTGCCCACCCGCGAGGGCGAGCGCCTGTTCTGGGACATGCTCCGCCTGTGGGACGAGGTGCGCGAGGGGCTGCTCGCGGCCGTGCGCGACGTCGGCCCCCTGTCGGCCATCGGCATCGACACCTGGGGGGTGGACTACGGCCTGGTCAACGGCTCGGGCACCCTGTCCGCGCAGGTCCACGCCTACCGCTCGGCGCGCACCCGCGGCATCCCCGAGCAGGTCTTCGCCAGGATCCCGGCGCGCGAGATCTACGCGGTCAACGGGCTGCAGGTGCAGGACTTCAACACCATGTTCCAGCTCGTGGCCCAGGCGCGCGACAACGGCATCCCCCGGGCCTCCAACGGCGCCTACGCCCGCACCCTGCTGCTCCTGCCCGACCTCCTGGCCTGCTTCCTCACCGGCCAGCGGGTCGCCGAGGTCACCAACGCCTCGACCACCGGCCTGGTGGACGCGCGCCTGCGCACCTGGTCGCGGCCCCTGCTGGAGCGCCTGCGCACCGAGCTCGGCCTCGACCTGGACGGCGTCCTGCCCGAGATCATCGAGCCGGGCACCGTCATCGGGCCGGTGCGGCGCGAGGCGCTGGAGGTCTTCGGCCCCGACGGCGAGCCCACGCCCGTGGTCGCCGTCGGCAGCCACGACACGGCCTCCGCCGTCGTCGCCGTGCCCGCCGCCGAGCCCGACTTCGCCTACATCTCCTGCGGGACCTGGTCCCTGGTCGGCCTGGAGCTGGACGAGCCGGTGCTCACCCTGGCCTCGCAGAGGGCCAACTTCACCAACGAGCTCGGCGTGGACCACACGGTCCGCTACCTGAGGAACGTCATGGGCCTGTGGGTCCTCAACGAGGCCGTGCGCACCTGGCGGAGCCAGGGCCTGGAGACCTCCCTGCCCGACCTCGACGCCGCCGCGGCCGCCGCCGAGCCGCTGCGCACCGTCGTCGACATCAACGACGCCGCCTTCTACGCCCCCGGGGACATGGCGGCCCGCATCGACGACGCCGCCCGCGCCACCGGCCAGCCCCGGCCCCGCAGCGCCGGGGAGTACGTGCGCTGCATCAACGACTCCCTGGCCCTGGCCTACCGGCGCGCCGTGCGTCGGGCGGCCGAGCTGTCCGGGCGGGAGGTGAGGGTCGTGCACATGGTCGGCGGCGGCGTCAACAACCGGCTCCTGTGCCAGCTGGCCGCCGACGCCACCGGGCTGCCGGTCCTGGCCGGCCCCGCCGAGGGCACCGCCCTGGGCAACATGGTCGTGGCCGCCCGCGGCGCCGGGCTCATCGAGGGCGACCTGGGCGACCTGCGCCGCCTCATCCGCGACTCCAGCCGGATCGCGCGGTACACGCCAGAGGCCGACGCCGCCGCCGGCTGGGACGCCGTCGAGCACCGGCTCTTCGGCTGAAGCCGTCCGCCGTCGCCCTATCCCGCCGTTTGAGAGGACACCCTGATGATCGATGACGCGCAGTACGCGCCTACGGCGCCGCAACCCGCCGCCACCCGCGACGGCGTTCCGCTGGCTCCGCTCGCCGGCGGCTTCCTGCCGCCCTACACCGAGCGGCTGCCCCTCCTGGCGGGCCTGCCGGCACCCTCTCCGGAGTCCCTGGCCGCGGCCATGGCGATGGCAGCCGCGGGCGCAACGGCGCGGGAGACTCCCGGCCGGGCCGAGACGGGCGCGCCCTCCGACGGCGGGGCAGCGGCAGCCCTGGAGGCCACGAGGGCCATGGACGCCTGGTCGGCTCCCTTCGGGGACCCGGAGGAAACCCACTCGACCGCCGAGGAGCGCCTGATCGAGGGGCCTCACGGGCCGATCCCCCTGCGGATCTACCGCCCCGAGCCGGGCTGGATCGCACCGGTCCCCTCCCCCGCCGACGACGACGGCCGGCGCGCCGGCCTGGTGTGGTACCACGGCGGCGCCTTCGTGGCCGGCGACCTGGACATGCCGGAGGCCGACGCCGTGGCCCGCGGCATCGTCACCCGCACGGGGACGACCGTCGTCTCGGTCTTCTACCGGCTGTGCAATGACGGGGCCACCCACCACCCCGTGCCGCACGACGACGCCTGCGCCGCCTTCCGCTGGACGTCCGCCCACGCCGCCGGGCTCGGCGTCGACCCCGCGCGTCTGGCCGTCGGCGGGGCCAGTGCGGGCGGATGCCTCGCGGCCGGCGTCGCCCTGCGCGGCCGAGACGACGGCGCCGCCCCCTGGCAGGCGCTGCTCGCCTACCCCGTCCTCCACGCCGAGCACTGGCCCGCCCCCTCGGAAGAGCTGGCCGACCGCCTGGAGGAGATGCCGCAGGTCCTGCGCTTCCCCGCCGACGTCATGGCCGCCCTGAACACCAACCTGCTCGGCGGACCGGTCCGGGACGTGCCCGCCCATGCCTTCCCGGGCGAGGCCGCCGACCTGGCTGGCTACCCGCCGACCTACATCGAGAACTGCGAGAACGACGACCTGCGCGCCTCCGGAGAGGCCTTCGCCCGCCGGCTGGCGGCGGCTGGCGCCGACGTCGAGTGCGTCACCTGCGCGGGTGTCCCGCACGGTCACCTCAACGCCGTCGGCAGCCCGCTGACCGCCCGGTCGCTCGACCGCTTCGCCGCCCGCCTGGCGCGCGCACGATGACCTCCCGCAGGCCTCAGCCAGACCCCTCAAACACCCGCCACCGGAACCGAAAAGGAGTTTCATGTCCACCACTCCCGCTCTCAGTGACATCCTCGCCCAGATGGGCGCCGCCGGGCGCCGCCTGGACCACATGAGCGCCGTCGAGGCCGGCGCCGGCAACATCTCCGTATCCGTCGCCGCCGGCGCCGACCAGCTCGGCCTCGCCGACCGCTTCCCGCAGGTCCGCCCCGGCACCGAGCTGCCGCTGCCCGCCCCTGCGCTGGCCGGCCGCACCGTCCTGGTGACCGGCTCGGGCTGCCGCCTGCGCGACGTCGCCGCCTCGCCCGAGGCGAACGTCTCGGCCTTCGTCGTCGACGACGGCGGGGCCACCGGCACCTGGTACACCCACCCGCAGCGGGCCTACGAGCGCCCAACCAGCGAGTTCAACTCCCACCTGGCCGTGCACAACGACCAGGTGGAGCGGCGCGGCGCGGGGTTCCAGGCCGTCATCCACGCCCAGCCCCCGTACCTGGTCCAGCTCTCCCACGTGAGGGACCTGCGCAGCACGAAGGCGTTCAACCGCCGCATCCTGCGCTGGGAGCCCGAGACCATCGTCCAGATCCCCGCGGGCATCGAGGTGCTCGACTTCATGGTGCCGGGCTCGCAGGAGCTCATGGAGAGCAATGTGCGGGCCCTGCGCGACCACGTCATCGTCCTGTGGTCCAAGCACGGCATTATGGTGCGCTCCGACGACTCGCCGCTGGCCGCGGTCGACAAGGTCGAGTACGCCGAGACCGGCGCCATGTACGAGGTCCGCGACATGATGGCCGGCGGCCTGGGCGAGGGGGTGACCGACGCCGAGCTGCGCGCCGTCGTCGAGGCCTTCGACGTCCCCACCGACCTGTTCTGAGACGCGGGACCGGCCCGCCCGTCACCACCGCCCGACCTTAAGGACGAAGGAGTTCGCCATGAGCGCCCCCGCCAGCACCGCACCCCGCGCCGCCGCCCCCGCACCAGCGCCGACCCGTCTCACGGTGGACCACCAGCGAGAGCCCCTCGGCGTCGCCGTGCGCGGGCCCGTGCTCGCCTGGCAGGTGCCCGGCACCGAGGCCGCCGTCGCCTACGAGGTGGAGGTCCGCCGCCTCGACGCGGCCACTGGGGCTCCCGTCGAGCCAGCCGTCTGGGCCACCGGCCGCGTGGATGTGGACGATCCTCCCATGAGCCCGTGGGTCCCCTACGCGGGGGAGCCCCTGGTCTCGGACGCCGACTACACCTGGCGCGTGCGCGTGTGGACGGCGGGCGGCGCCCCCGCCGTCGGGCCCGACGACGACGCTGGGCCCGGCGAGATCACCGGGCCCGACGCGGCCGCTCCGGATGGCGCCCCGGCCGACTCTGGCGGCACCGCCCGCCCCGGCCCGGCCGCAGCCCCCTCGCAGTGGGCCGTCTCGGCCTTCTCCACCTCGCTCCTGGACCCCGCCGACGTCGTCTCCCCCTGGGTGGAGCCCGCCCAGACGCCGGTGGAGCCCGAGCCACCGGCCGACTTCGAGACCCTCTTCATCCCCCAGGACCGCGCCCCCGCAGGCGAGCGCCTCCACCCGGTCAAGCTCGTGCGCCAGGACCTCGACCTGGGCCACGCGGACCGGGAGGCGGGGCCGGGCGCCTCTCCGGCATCCTCGGCCTCTGCCGCGCCGATCACCCGCGCCCGCCTCTACGTGAGCGCCCAGGGCGTTATCGACGTCTTCATCGACGGCGTCCCGGTGGGCGACACGGTCCTGGCCCCGGGCTGGACCAGCTACCACACCTACACCGAGCTCGAGGTCCACGACGTCACCCGCCTCCTGGCCGGCCCGGGCGGCCCGGCGGGAGCCGACGAGAGCCGCCACACGCTGGGGCTGCGACTGGGCGACGGCTGGTTCGCCGGGCGCATGACCGTCACCGGCGAGTCCGCCCAGTACGGCGCCCTCCTGCGCGGCTGGTGGCAGTTGTCCGTCACCCGCGCCGACGGCACCCGCGCCGTCTACGGCCCCGACGCCTCCGCCCGCTCCAGCCAGGCCGGCCCCATCCGCTACAGCGACATCATGATCGGCGAGAGGCGCGACGACCGCCTCGCCACCGCCGTCGCGGGTTGGGAGACCCCCGGCTTCGACGACGGCGCCTGGGACCCGGTCCGCATCATCCCGGCCGCCGAGCTCGACCCGGCCACCGCCCTGGAGCCCTTCCGCGGCGAGCCCGTGCGCCGCCTCATGGAGCTGCCCGTCGCCCGGGTGCTGACCACCCCAGCGGGTGAGACCGTGCTGGACTTCGGCCAGGTGATCGCCGGGCGGGTGCGGCTGTCCGCCGTCGGGCCGGCCGGCACCGAGATCGTCCTGGAGCACTCCGAGCACCTGGCGGCCGACGGCACCTTCTTCTCCAACGTGCAGGGCCCCAACAAGGACCAGCGCGACGTGTGGGTCCTGGCCGGCACGGGGACGCCCGACTCCCCCGAGGTCTTCGAGCCCGCCTTCACCTTCCACGGCTTCCGCTACGCGCGGGTGACCGGCTACCCGGGCGAGCTCGCCGAGGGCGCCGCCACCGCCGTCGTCATCGGCTCGGACCTGGAGCCCGCCGGGGACCTGGAGTGCTCCGATCCTCGTCTGACCCGGCTGCACGCCAACACCGTGTGGTCCCAGCGCGCCAACTTCCTGTCGATCCCCACCGACTGCCCCCAGCGCGAGCGCGTGGGCTGGACCGGGGACATCCAGATCTTCGCGCCCGCGGCCACCAACAACGCCGAGGTCCACACCTTCCTGGCCCGCTGGCTGCGCAACGTGCGCGCCGACCAGAAGGACGACGGGCGCGTCGTCATCATCTCACCCTTCGCCCCACGCCAGGAGGCCATGGAGGGCCAGGGCGGCATCGGGGGGATCACGGCCGCGGCCGGCTGGGGGGACGCGATCATCCGGGTGCCGCTGGCGCTGTGGGAGCGCTACGGGGACGCCGACACGCTGGCGGCGTGCTACCCGGCCATGCGGGCCTGGGTGGACATGCAGGCCCGCCAGGCCGCCGCCGAGCTGCCCCCGCGGCTGCGCGGCGCGGGCGGCGGGGACACGGAGGACTGGGACGGTCCGGACCGGACCGCCGGCTGGGAGGCATTGAGCGACGACGAGGCCGCCCGCCAGCGGCTGCTGTGGAGCTCGCGCCTCCACTTCGGGGACTGGCTGGCGCCCTCGACCCTGGCCGACGGCTCACTCGACGCCGTCATGGTAGCGCCCCGGCTCACCAGCGAGATCGTCGGCTCGGCCTTCCACGCCGAGGCCCTGCGGACCATGGCGCTGGTCGCCCGGGCCCTGGGACGGGAGGCGGAGGCCAGCTCCTACGCCGAGCGCTGGGAGGCGGTGCGCCGCGCCTTCGCCGCGGAGTACGTCGGCGACGACGGCGCCATGGAGCCGGACCTGCAGGGCGTCTACGTCCTGGCGCTCGCCTTCGACCTCATCCCCGACGCCGGGCGGCGCCGGGCCGCGGCCGACCGGCTCGCGGCGCTGGTCGAGGCCGCCGAGCGGCACCTGGACACCGGGTTCCTCTCAGTGCCCTTCCTGCTGGACGTCCTGGTGGATGCCGGCCGGGAGGACCTGGCCTGGGCGGTGCTCACCCGGGACACCGCACCCTCCTGGCTCTACGAGGTCGCCCGGGGGGCGACGACGATCTGGGAGTCGTGGACGGCCGTCGCCCCGGACGGCACCGTGGGGGCGATGAGCTTCAACCACTACGCCTTCGGCTGCGTGGACGACTGGCTGTTCCGCCGCGTGGGCGGCATCGAGGCGGCCGAGCCGGGCTTCCGGCGGGTGCGCGTGGCGCCGCTGACCGGCGGCCCCGTCTCCTGGGGCCGGGCCAGCCGCGACACGCCGTTCGGGCGCGTGGCCGTGTCCTGGGCCCGGCAGGGCGGACCGGGTGCGGCGGTGCGCTACGAGGTCGAGCTGCCCGCCGGGGTGGGCGGCGAGCTCGTCGGCCCCGACGGCGCGGCCCGCGATCTGGCCGCCGGCCGTACCGTCGTCTCGCTGTGAGCCCGCCCTTTCGCCGAGATCGGTTCACTTCCGCGTCGAGATCGGTCGAGTTCCGTGCCGAGATCGGTTCACTTCCGCACCGAGATCGGTTCACTTCCGGCTCGAGATCGGTCCGGGGTGCCCGCAGCGCGGCTGTCGCCTTGTACCGCAGCACCGCCGCTCGAGCCTTGGTGCCAGTCATCCAGACGACCGGCTCAAAGGGCGGGCGCCCGCCGCCGTCCGGCTCGCGCTCCCGCCCAGTCGGCTCCGGCCGTAACGGGACGCGGACGACGGTGTGGCCGCGCCCGGCTCCACCCGGACCCGCGACGCCCTGGGCGGGACGGGAGCGGCGCCCGGCCTGCGACCGCGAGGGCCACGGCCATCGGGCGAGGCCGTAGCCCGTCTCGAACCTCACAGCGCCGGGCGGATGGAAACCCGCTTCCTCGGTGGCTAGTCTTCTTAAGACGCACGACGACGGAGCCCCGTCGGACGTGCGTCTTCTCGTTCCGCAAGGAGCGGGAACCGATCAGGAACACCCAGGAGAGGAAGACCCCATGTTCTTCGACATCGACCTCACCATCCGCGCCGCCGTGGCCCGCGAGCGCGAGCTCCAGCGCACCCTCGCCGCCGAGCAGGCCCAGGGCGAGCAGCGCTGAGCCACCGAGCCGGGCACCGACAGATCTCCGGGCGCTGTCAGCCGGAGCCACGCGGGAACCAGCCCGCACGCCGAACAGGGCGGGGACAACGAGGTCCTCGCCCTTCCTGCTGTCTGCAGGTCTCAGGCCAGAGGCCACGGCTCCAAGACGTCGAGATCGGTCCGTCGGACCGATCTCGACGCGGAATACGACCGATCTCGACGCGGAACTGAACCGATCTCGACGCGGAACTGAACCGATCTCGGTGCGGAAGTGAACCGATCTCGGCGAAAAAAGGGTCAGGCCAGGGACGCGCCGTTGGTCCGGGCGATCTCGCCGTAGACGCGGCCGGACTCCTTGACCGTGCGCTCCTGAGTGTCCCGGTCCACGGCGATAATCCCGAACTTGGGGCCGTAGCCGAAGACCCACTCGAAGTTGTCCATGGCCGACCAGCACATGTAGCCGCCCACCGGCACGCCGTCGGCGATTGCCGCGCCGACCTCCGCGATGGCGGTGCGCAGGAAGTCTACGCGCTGGGTGTCATCCTCCGTGTTGAGCCCGTTCTCGGTGACGATGATCGGCACCTTGACGGTCTCCCAGGCCTGACGCACGACGGCGCCGATCGCCCAGGGCCAGATCTCCTCGCCGGCCGGGTTGACGACGGCGCCGGCGGCCGGCGGCACCGGGCCGTCGGGGCCGAGCACGGTGCGGTTGTAGGTCTGCAGGCCGACGAAGTCGTCGCCCTCGCTCACGCGCAGGTAGCGCAGGTTGTTGTCCTCAATCATGCGCGCCGCGCGCTCCTCGCCCCCGGGGGCGGCGTGGAAGTCGGAGTTGGCGAGCGTCCAGCCGACCCTCATCGAGGGCTTGACGCCCTTGATGGCCTCGACGGCCGCCCTGTGGGCGGCGACCTTGATCTCGAAGGCCTCCTCGGTAGCGCTCAGCTGGAAGCCGGCGACCCTGTCCGCCGTCGTCCCGAGCGCCCGGGCGGCCCCCTCCCAGGTGGGGTTGCCCAGGCGCTGGGCGGGGGTCGCCTCGCACAGGCCCATCTCGCCCAGGAGGATGGCGAGGTTGGGCTCGTTCATGGTGCAGGCGATCTCGAACAGGTCGCCGAGCTCGGCGGTGACGCGGCGGCAGTAGCGGGCGAAGAGCCCGGGGGTGCCGGCGTCCTCCCAGCCGCCGCGGGCGATGAGCCAGGTCGGGGAGGTGAAGTGGTGGTAGGTGACGATCGGGGTCAGGCCGTGCTCGTGGCAGGCGCGCAGCATGTCGCGGTAGTGCTCGATGGCGACGGCGGAGAACTCGCCGGGCGCCGGCTCGATGCGGCTCCACTCCAGGGAGAAGCGGTAGGCGTTCAGTCCGAGCGAGGCGAGCAGGGCGATGTCGTCGCGGTAGCGGTTGAAGTGGTCGCAGGCGTCGCCGGAGGACTCGGCGTACATGGTGCCGGGGACGTGCTCGTAGAGCCAGACGTCGTTGTTGGTATTGCCGCCCTCGACCTGGTGGGATGCGGTGGCGGTCCCCCACAGGAAGTCCTCGGGGAAGGGGGTGGCGGGGGCTGGGGCGTTCGTCGTCATGGGATGACTCCTCGGATCGTCTCGGTCATGTGGTTCTCAGCGGGTTCTCGGGCTCCAGAGGTCTGGGCGGGGCGCGACGGCGGCCGGCCGGGCCCCGCCCGGCCGGCCGGAAGGTGCCGGGCCGGGTGGACCGTCGTCGTCGGGCTATTTCACGCCCTTGACCAGGGGGATGACGACGGCGCCCAGCGCGCACAGGGCGGCGGCGACGCCCCACAGGAGCGTGTAGTTGTTCCCCGGCCCCAGGATGGTGGGGGCGACGGCGGGCACGAGGATATTGGGCAGGTTGAGGGCCAGGCCGAAGACCGCCATGTCCTTGCCGGTGTCCGCCTCATTGGGCAGGACCTGGGCGCACAGGGCCAGGTCGACGGTGAGGTACATGGCCTGGCCGACGGCGAAGACCATCCAGGCGACGATGAACTGGTTGAAGCTGCCCGCCTGGCCGCCGATGACCAGAGCGAGCGCCATGACGAGGGCCGAGCCGATGACGAAGGGCTTGCGCCGCCCCATCTTGTCCGACAGCCACCCCGACCCGGTGAACAGGACGATCGACACGGGCGCGGAGTACAGGGACAGCAGGCCGGCCTTGGCTCCGGCCTCGGCCGGGGAGAAGTGGAGGTTCGTGATGAGGTAGAGGACGAAGAAGGCCAGGAAGGCGGTCATGGCGACGCCGGCCAGGAAGCGGGAGAGCCACACCCACCCGAAGTTCGGGTGCTTGCGGGGGTTGACGAAGAAGCCGGCGAACAGGCCGCGCAGGTCCAGGGCCGGGACGTCGTCCTTGTCCCGCTGGGGGTCCTTGTAGAGCAGAATGAGGGGGAAGGTGGTGGCCAGGGCCAGCAGCACGGGGACGGTCATCATAAGGGCCGGCGTGCCGACGAGCCTGCCCGCAATGGCCGCGCCGGCGCTCATGGCGAGCGCGCCCATCATGCCCATGAAGCCCATGACCCGGGCGCGCATCTTGTTGGGCACGCCCTCGACGGGGATGACGGAGTAGGCGTTGAAGCCGGCCTGGGCGGCGGTAATGCCCACGACGTAGGCGGCGCCGATGACGAGGTGGCTGGTCATGGTCCCGATGGCGGCCATGCAGGCGAGGCTGACGAGGTAGCCGCCGAGGATCCAGGGGCGGCGGCGCCCGAAACGGCTGGTCGTGCGGTCGGACAGGGCCCCGATCAGCGGGATCGCGAAGAGCATCAGGATGCCCGACACGGTCGTGATGCGCGAGTAGACGGTGGTGGCGGTCGCCTCGTCCATGGCCGACAGCCGCAGCTGGAGGGCCGTGCCCAGGGTGAGCATCATGATGTAGCCGCCCACGGCGGCCAGGAGGACCAGTGGGATGGTGCGCGAGGGCCTGCCGTAGGTGCGGGTGATGGCCTCAACGTCGTCAGTGTCGGCTGTGCCGGCTGTGCCGGCTGCGCCGTGCTCAGCATCGTTGTCAGGCTCGACGACGGCCTCGTCGGCCTCGGTCGGGACTTCCTCGACGGCGAGGGTCGGGGCGGCCTCGGCGCCCTCGGAGGGCGGGGCATCGGTGGGAGTGCTCATCGATCGTCCTTGAGATGAGGTCGGCGCCTGGGCCGACGGTGGAGGCCGGCGGGAAGGGCCGGACCTGTTGACACGTTTCACCCTAGTCATAAGTTGCCCAACCTGTAAGAGATCTATATCACTATTCAGGTCGCGCGTCCCGCGTCTCGGCAGATAGGCTGCCCCCAGGAGCTCAGCCGACGGCCACGCGAGAAGGGGCGAGAACGCCATGCCGAGCGGAAGACGCAGCACCGCAACGGATCGGGCCCGGAGAGGCGCAGCCGCGGAACCGACAGCCTCGCCGACCCCGACCCGTGGAAGGCTGTCCGCTCCCGCCGCAGGGTCGAGCGCCGCCATCGCCCCGCCGGACGGCCGCACCCGCTACGCCAACGGCGAGCGCCGCCGCGCCGAGATCATCGACGCCGCCATGAAGGTCTTCGCCGAGCAGGGCTTCAACAGCCTCTCCCTGCGCCAGATCGCCGAGGCCGTCGGGGTCAGCCACACGCTGCTGCGCCACCACTTCGGCACCAAGGACACCATCCTCCAGGCGGTGCTCACCCGCCGCGAGGAGACCGAGGCCCGGTGGCGCGCCGACCTGTTCGCCGAGCACGGGCTGCTCGAGGCCCTGCCCAGGATCATGGAGCACAACGCCGCGATCCCGGGCCTGATCCAGCTCGACTCGCTCATGCGCGCCGAGGCCGTCAACCCCGACCACCCCGCGCACGAGTACGCCGTCGGCCTGGCCCGGCGCTTCCGCGCCCAGCTGCGCGCCGACCTCGCGGCGGAGCAGGCCGCGGGGCGGATCCGGGAGGATCTCGACCTCGAGCTGACGGCGACGCAGCTCGTCGCCCTCATCGAGGGGGTTCAGAGCGAGTGGCTCCTCGATCGCAGCGTCGACATGGCCGCCGTCGTCCGCTCCTTCGCCGAGGACCTGCGTGCGACCTGACGGCGCAGCGGGGAGGAGCCGCTGGATGACTGATTACGGCGAGGGCCGGTGCTGCCCGCCCCTCTCGCCGAGATCGGCAGGTCTCCGGCTCGAGACCGGTTCGGGGGAGGGCGGAGGCCGCGAGCGGGCCGGGCACGCGGGCTCTCGGCCGAAACGTTCACGTTCAGACGCACCCGGGCGGCGCGGCCCTCCGCTCGCGCCGTCATGCCTTAGACATGCGACCGCGGCGCCTGAGGCAGACCGCAAGGGTCCGACAGGACCAGCGGCTCTGGAGCCAATCATCTATGCTGACCCCATACCGCCTATGAAACGATTCAACGACGACCCGGAGACACTATATGCCCACCCACATGACCGACCACACGTCCACCGGCACCGGCCCCGCCACTCTTCTCGACGCCGCGCCCCCGCCCCCGACGGACCCCGTCGGCCCGCTGTCCGCCCCGGAGCGCCTGCGCGCCGACCACCACCGCGCCGGCGCCGACGTGCTCGGCGGCACCGGCGCCGCGCCCGCCCTGTCCTGGGAGATCCCCAGCGCCCCGGCGGGCTGGACGCAGGAGCGCGCCGAGGTCGAGATCACGCGCGCCCCGGCCGGCACCCCAGCGACCAGCGCCACCACCGGGACCATCGCCCTCGACGGCCCGGCCTCGACCTTCGTCCCCTGGCCCGCCTCCCCCCTCGCCTCCCGCGAGCGCGCCACCTGGCGGGTGCGCGTGGCCGGGGCCGACGGCGCCTTCTCGCCCTGGTCCGCCCCCGCCGTCGTCGAGACCGGGCTGCTGGAGCGCGCCGACTGGGCCGCCCGGCCCATTGCCGCCCCTGGGAACACGCGCACCGACGCCGCCCCCGTCCTCGTGCGCCGCCTGAGCGTCCCGGCCGGCACGGCCGCCGCCCGCCTGCACCTGACCGCGGCCGGCGTCTACGAGGCCTTCATCGACGGCGTCAGGGTCGGCACCGATGAGCTCGCGCCGGGCTGGACCGAGTACCGCGACCGCTTCCTCGTCCAGACCCACGACGTCACCGCCGCCCTGACTCCCGGCGAGCACGAGATCGCCGTCGTCCTGGGCAACGGCTGGTACCGCGGGCACCTGACCTGGGAGATGCGCGAGTGCGTCTACGGGCGGGCCCTGTGGCTTCTGGCCCAGGTCGAGCTGAGCGGGCCGGACGGTGCGCGCACCACCGTCGGCACGGACGCGCAGTGGGCCTGGCGCCCCTCCAATATCACCGCCAACGACCTCTACAACGGCCAGTCCACCGACCTGCGCCTGCCCGCCCTCGGCGCGCACGAGGCCGAGGCGCCGGTGGAGGTCCTGGCCCGGCAGGACGCCCTCGGCACCGCCGCACTGGAGCCCACCGCCCTGCCGCTGCCCACCGTCGTCGGCGAGGTCGCGCCCGTCGAGGTCATCACGACGCCGTCGGGCAGACGGGTGGTCGACTTCGGCCAGAACCTCACCGGCCACGTGCGCCTGACCGCCCGCGGCGAGGCCGGGCGCACGATCACGCTGCGCCACGCCGAGGTCCTGGAAGCAGGCGAGCTCGGCACCCGCCCCTTGCGCGCGGCCGAATGCACCGACCGCGTCACTCTGTCCGGGGACAGCGGGCCCGAGTCCCCGGAGGTGTTCGCCCCCACGCTCACCCAGCACGGGTTCCGCTACGTCGAGGTGGACGGCTTCGACGGCGATGACGCCGCGCTGCTGGGCGCGGCGACCGCGCGCGTCGTCTCGGCGGGCATGGAGCGGGCGGCCTGGTTCGAGTCGGACCAGCCGCTCATCGACAAGCTGGTGGAGAACACGCGCTGGTCCACCATCGACAACTTCATCACCGTGCCCACCGACTGCCCGCAGCGCGACGAGCGGCTGGGCTGGACCGGCGACATCGGCGCCTTCGCCCCCACCGCCCTGTCCCTGTACGACGCCGCCGCCTTCCTCGCCTCCTGGACGAGGGACCTGGCCGCCGCGCAGTCCCCCGACGGCGCCCTGCCGGTCGTCTTCCCCGACGTGCTGGGCGGGACGAAGCTCACCTGCGCGTGGGGGGATGCGATCACGCTCGTGCCGTGGGCCGTCTTCGAGGCCACCGGCGACGCCTCCGTCCTCGCCGGCGCGGTGGAGGCCATGGCGCGCTTCGTCGACGGCGTGGACGCCGCGGCCGGGCCCTCGCACCTGTGGCGCGGCGGCTTCCAGTTCGGCGACTGGCTCGACCCCGACGCCCCGCCGGAGAACCCGGGCGCCGCCAAGGCGGACCCCGACGTCGTCGCCACCGCCTACTTCGCCCGCAGCGCCGACATCACCGCCCGCGCCTGGGCGGTCCTGGGCGAGGACGAGCGCGCCGCCCGCTACGAGGCCCTGGCCGCGAGCGTGCGCGCCGCCTACCTGGACGCCTACGTCACGGCCGACGGCCTCATCCTGTCGGACTGCGCGACCGTCTACGCCCAGGCGCTGGCCTGGGACCTGCTGGACACGCCCCGGCGTGTGGCCGGCGCGGGCCGGCGGCTGGCGGACCTGGTGCGCCTGCGCGCCTTCCGCATCTCCACCGGCTTCGTGGGCACCCCGCTCGTGCCGGAGGCCCTGGTCAGGGGCGGGCAGGCGGCCACGGCCGCGCGCCTGGTGCTGGAGCGGGGCTGCCCGAGCTGGCTGTACCCGGTGACCATGGGGGCGACGACGATCTGGGAGCGCTGGGACTCCATGCTCCCGGACGGCTCCATCAACCCCGGCGAAATGACGTCCTTCAACCACTACGCCCTCGGGGCGGTCACGCAGTGGCTGCTCACCGACGTCGGCGGGCTCGGTCTCATGGGCGCCGGGGGCCGGACGCTGCGGGTGGCCCCGCAGGTGGGCCACGGCTTCGCCTCGGCGAGCGTCGTGCGGCGCCTGCCGCTGGGGACGGCGTCGGCGTCGTGGTCGCTCGACGGGGACCGCCTGACCGTGCGCGTAGCGGTGCCCGTGGGGGCGACGGCGGAGCTCGTGCTGCCCGGGGCCGAGCCGGAGGTCGTGGGCCACGGCCTGCACGAGCGGACGGTGAGCGCGCCCGCGGAGATGCTCGGGGCCGATCGCCGCGAGGTCCTGACCGTGCGCGACCTCATCGACGACGCTCCCGCCTGGGAGCGCGTCGTTGAGGCGGTCCGCGCCTGCGGCCACCCGGTCTACGGGGACGACCCGGCCGGCGCCCTGATGAGGAGCCTGGCCCACGACCTCGACTCGACGGCCCGGATCCTCCCAGGGGCGGCGACGACCTACGGCTTCATCCCGGGGCTGGAGGGACTGCGCGGCCGGCTCGCCGAGATCGTCGTCGAGGTCGCCCCGCACGCCGCCGAGGTCCCCGCCTACCTCAGGAGCTGAGCGGGCCGGGCAGGGCCGGGGCCGCCGCGCCGGTCGCCCGACCGGACGGCCGGCCCGTCCGGCTGGCCCGTCCGTCCGGCTGGCCCCGCAGCCCCCTTCGCCGAGATCGGTCGTATTCCGGCTCGAGATCGGTTCACTTCCGCGTCAGGACCGCGGCTGCGCGCTTGCCGAGGCCCCGGCCCCACCCGGCCGGGGCGCGCTGACGTCGTCGCCCGCATCAACAGCCACATCGCCACACTCTGTCGATTCTGTCGATATGACTGTCGATCTTACTATGGCTGGAGTTAAACAAGATCGGTGTTTGGTGGTGTGACTGGGGTGTGCTCGAAGTCGTAGTCGAAGGTGCGGTTGGTGATGTAGGCCGTGAAGGCCGCGGAGGTGTTCTCCGGGCGAGCGCGCAGAAGCAAGACCATCCGGGACACCGCCCCCCCTCAGGCCGAGCCCGGAACAAGCCCGGAACACACGATCAGAAACAGCTCCACCCCGCCCCGAGGCACAGGACACCCGGCGAGGCCGACCAGGACCACCGAGCAACAAGACAACCAGCCCGAGACACCGCCTTCAAAGCTGCCCGAGACACACCCGGCAGTCCACCGACCTTGTTTAGCTTCAGCCATACCGCTCAAAAGCATGCGCATATCACTCATCATTAGCTCGCCCCTCCGACGTATCTTTTAAGTCCGCACTTCCAGATCAATCGCGAGAGCGCCAAGAATCCGACAGCAGCGACCAGCAGCGTGACGACCGCACCCCCTGCACCATGGTGCCTCTGGCCGACAGGCTCGCAGCAGGCACCGAGACGCAGAGCAGGATGGGGAATGCGAGGGTCAATATGTCCCGCAGGTAAGATGGGAACACATTCACCGGCCAGCGGCCGGCTTGCTCGTAGAGCTGGTCGAAGGCAGTGAACAGCGCGTCGACACGGATAAGCGTGAATGCGAGGCCAGCCACCGCGTACTGCCAACCTGCCACGCACAGTGACGCGGCGACGAGCGTCGCCAGGAACATCATCACGCTCACCAGAGTGATATCAAGTTGCGGCGAAACAGCAAGGACAAGAACCACACCGGTAATCACGCCCGCGACCGCATCGACCCGGAACACGCGAGCCCCGGAATGGAACTGAGCATCAATAGGCTGGACCACGATATAGTCGAACGAGCCGTCACGGATCATACCGACAACGTCTTGCAGAGAAGGCATCAGACTACACCCCACCACACCCCCGATAATGTGGTGCACGCCCAGAAGCACAACGAGCCCCGCCGAGTCCCAGCCGTTGAGTGACTCAGTATTCAACGCTATGATCAGAATTCCAACGAGTGCTGTCGCCACCGAGAGGATCGATGCGAACAACGCAGCCAACAGATCTGATCTGTATTGCACCAACGTGTGCAGCGCAGCTCGAGCCAAAGCGCGATTGATACGCGTCCACCGCACAGCAGTAGCAGCCACTGACTTCATCACGAGCTCACTCCTTCGTAGTGGCGGACTGCACGCTTATAGATCAGACGGCCTAGCACCCCGAAGATCAAGATCATAACGAGTTGGACCATGATAACACGCAGTCCATCCCTTGATGTAGTCCGCGCAGTAAATATCTCCAGAGGGTACCCTAAGAAGTAAGGAAAAGGGGTAAATTCGCTCGCCGCACGCATCCATGCGGGCAACCGGTCCGGCGGCGCGAAGGCTCCACTTAGAAGGGTGGCGACTGCAAAGTAGAGCGAGTTCAGTCCATCCGTCCGGACCATCCAGAACGCCGCCAACGCCAAGACCCACTCCACTACAAAACGAAGAGCAACAGCAAGGGCGAGGACAACCAGACCGAGCAGCGCACCCGAAATGCTCGGAGGGAGACTGGCACCCATTGCGGCACCAGTAAGAACAGCGCCGGTAAGGACAATTGGAAGACCCACAACCTTGCTGGCAAGCATCGCACAGAGATCCCGATGGAAGGGGTGAACAGGCGTCAGAAGATACGAGGAGAATGTACCCGAAGTGATGCGTTGCCGGTAGTCCCACATCACCCATACCGAGGTCAGGTTGGCGAAAACCGCACCGGCAGTAAAATACAGAGCATAGAAGGAGCGCTCTTGGGCAGACTCCGAAGTCGCGATCCAGACGAATCCGGTAACCAGAGGTTGCAACATGCCAACGAGAGCCCACAGCCACACAGCGCCCTTGTACTCGAGTTCAGAAGAGACCGAAAGTCGGAATTGAGCGCGGTAAAACCGAATCAGTCTCTTTGCATTAGCCATCGGATCACTCACATGCCGCTCTGCTGGTACAGGTCGGCGACCACGTCTTCGGTGCGAGGCTCACCTCGGCTCATCTTGAGCAATGTGACTTGCTCCGACAGCCAATGCAGAACAGGGCCGAACTCGGTCTCGGGAATCACGATCATATACTCGCCCTCACCCGCGTTCTCGAGAGCAAGTCCCCTTGCTGAACAACAGGCTTCGAGAGTGGAAGCGTCCGCAGCGGCAACGCTTACATTAAGTTTACCACCGGGTCTGTGTCGCTCGATCAATCCGCGGAAGGAACCATCATATATTATAGCACCCTCGCCTAGCGCAATCACACGCGGACACAGCTCCTCAATGTCACGTATATTGTGGCTGGTAAGAAGGAGCGATGCCCCCGCTCCTGACAGTAGCGACGCAGGTATGTTCTCAACTGACGTTGCACATCCGGGTCGAGGCCGATTGTAGGCTCGTCGAGGAATAGCATCCGAGGAGCGTGAAGCAGTGCCTTCGCCACCTCGCAGCGCATACGCTCGCCCAATGACAGGCTCCGCGTCGGCTTGGACAGATAGGGCTCGATGCCGAGGGCATCGATGAGACTGGCCAAGCGTGACCGGTAGTCACTATCAGTCACATTGTAGATCGCTTGATGGAGACGGAAGGACTCGACCACCGGAATATCCCACTGCAGTTGACTCTTCTGTCCCATCATCAGTGAAATATCCTGCAGGTACGCGTATCTATGATCGCTAGGAACATAGCCGGCAGCATTAATGCTGCCACGGGTTGGAGCGATAACTCCGGCCAGCATTCGGAGGAGGGTAGTCTTTCCGGCACCATTTCCACCGAGGAGGCCTACGCTCTCACCCGCTGCGACGGTAAAATCCACGTCTCGAATTGCGGTCACCGTTTTATAATGGCTTTTGAATAGGGACGCCACCGCCGACAAAGTCCCCTCTTCCCGCTGCTTGATTCGATACCGCTTCGTAAGTCTTGAGCACCGGATCGAGTGCAACTCGCTCGCCATCTACGATCATCTCCTTATGCTGACGTTCGGCGGAGTATAACAGACTCTTCCCAGTCGCGAGCGTACTCGGCGTCGTGCATCGCCTGGTACTACAGCGCCTGCCACGACCACGTTGTGCCGTCGGGATTGGACTGCCGGGCGCGTCTCGGACAGCCTTGAAATCTGTGCCTCAGGCTGCTTGTCTTGTTGCCCGGTGCTCCTGGTCGGCCTCGCCCTGCGTCCTGCGCCCCAGGGTGGAGTGGAGTCATTTCTGATCGTGTATTCCAGCTCGACCTGGAAGGCAGTATCCCGGACGGCCTTGCTTCTTGCGACGGTGGACCATCTGATAGACCCTCTCATTCTTCAGCGTGGCGCCTGCCGGCTTCCGCCCGGGCACCCGCCCAGCGCACCCCGGTCCTGCCCGTGGAAGCGATGATCTCATATCTCCCCAGATGCTGGGCGAGCTGCTCAGAGGTGTACTGGCACCCCCGGTCCGAGTGGAATCGAGTGGAATACCGTCTCCCCCTGTCGCGTACGGGCACCTGCGGACCGCCATATCGATCGCCTCGCACGACGGAGGTCGGTGCCGCGTGCGGTCACCCCAGTAGCACAGCCCACGACCTTCCTGGGCGCAGCAGCCCGGCAACAGTCGCCAGGCAGATCGAGTCCCTCCCAGGTGCGGATGTACGTGATATCACCCACCCGCCTCGTTCCCGGGCCCACTGGCGGCGGGGGCCCGACGGCCCGGACCAGGTCGGGGCGCGGGCCCGAGCCCGACGGCCCGGGGGTGGTGGCGCCGGGTCCGCAGCCTGGCGGCCCCTAGGCACGCATAATGGAGCGCACCGCCTCCGGGGGCAGGCGGCCGCATTCCGCCGGCACCGCCCAAGACCGCGGTACGGCTCCACCCCGGCGCCCCGCCCCCAACGGCTGACGGCCAGTGGCAAGACATCGCGGGAGGCGCTCTCGCGACCGTCCCCGACCATGACGTGGCAGACTTGCCATGCCCTCCCTTCCCCTCGGAGTTGAAAGAGGCCCTCATGCCCGGCAGTCAACAGCTCATCTCCCAGGTCGTCCTTGAGACGCTGCCGGTGCATCTCGGACGGTACGTGCGCGCACGCCTGCGCAATGAGCGCCCCGAGCATGAGCAGCCCCTTTCAGCAGGGGACGGGGAAGCCCCCGGGCAGCTCGACCTGGACGACCTCTTGTCTCAGATCTACGCGCTCACCGGACACGGACGCGACGGCCGGCCCATTCTCGAGGCCGACCCCGGCCTGTGCAGCAGGCTGACCGACATCCGAGTCGTGCGCGACAGACTCGTCCGCGGTTCGCGCTTCGAACCATCGGAGGTGCCCCTCGTCCTCAGCGAGGTCGCCGAGGTCCTCCGGCTGATCGGCGCCGCACAGGCCGCCGCCGAGGTCCTCCGGCTGATCGGCACCGCACAGGCCGCCGCCGAGGTCACCGCGCGCCTCACCGCCGTTGCAGGACCAGCCCCCCGCTCCCCGGAGCCCGCCGAGAGCCCTGTGCAACCCGACGACGGCGCCGTTGAGAGCACCAAGGGCGCAGCCGCGGAGACGGCAGCGGGTCCCGCCGCCGGAGCCGCAGTGCCGTCCGCACCGGCCCCGGCGGCGGCATCCGCTCTGGACGCGGTGGAGCTCGAGCTCGACGTACCGCCCATCATCTCCTACGCCCATGCCGTGGCGGGGCTGGCTCTTCCGCTCCGCCTGCGCCTGTCCATCGCAGCCCCGCGCCCGTCGGGCGATCCTGTCGACGGTGAGGGGGAGGCCGGCGAAGAGGCCCACACGCAGCGAACCCGTCTCGTTCCCGCCCTCAGCCCGTCATCGGGCTCCCGGTGCCTGACGGATGTGGGGGTGACCGCCGTCGTCGAGAGCGACGGCGAGGCGCTCACCCGGCCCGTCGTGCTCGGCATCGCCCGCCTCACCCCGGACGGCGCAAAGGCGTCCGCGGCACTCGAGCCCGACCGCTCCGCTCTTCTTCAGATCGAGACCCAGACGACCTCCAGCCTGCGCCTGACGCTGAGGTGCGGAGACGAGAGCCGGGAGGTGCTGGTCGAGGGGCCCACCGTCCTCTCGCCGAGGCAGTGGATCCTCAGCGGCCGGTACAGCGACGACGCCGCCACCCTTGCGGCCTTCGTCCAGCCGCAGCAGCCGGTCCTGGCCGCGCTCAGCCGCAGCGCCGCCACGATTCTGGGAGGGCGCACAGGATCCAGCTCGCTGGAGGGATACCAGGGCTCCCCCGAACGGATCCCGCAGATCGTCGAGGCGCTGTGCGACGCCATCCACGACGACGACATCGCCTACGCGGTGCCTCCCACCAGCTGGGGAGAGCACGGACAGCGAGTGCGCACCGCCGAGGACGTCCTCGAAGGACGCCTGGGCACCTGCCTGGACACGACGATCCTCATGGCGAGCGTGCTGGAGTATCTCAGCATCGAGCCGCTCATTGTGGTCCTGCCCGGGCATGCGCTCATCGGCTACTGGAGGGCGGAAAAGCACATATCCGAGGATCTGGCGATGCCCGGCTGGGAGCTGCTCAACCAGATCGACCGTGGCGAGATCGGTCTTATCGAGACCACAATGCTGACAGAACGGCGTCGATCCTCCCTCGCGCAGATGCACTCGGCGGCCCGACAGAGGATCGGGGCGGATGCGGCGGCCGTCGATGTCATCATTCCGGTCCGCGAGGCCCGCAACCGCGGCATTATCCCCATGCCCCTGCGCAGCCGTTCCGAGGACGGCGGCGTCACCGAGATCGAGTACGTCGCGGCGCCGCGGCCCGATGTTCTCGTCATTCCCGACGAGGCGCCGGCTCGGGCCCGGCGCAGACCGGCACGCAGGAAGGCCCCCGACCGGGTCGAGGAGTGGAAAGCCCGGCTGCTGGACCTCAGCCTTCGCAACCGCCTCATCAACTGCTCCGACTCCGCCATCAGGAACCACAAGATCGTCGAGCTGGCCGTGCCCGAGGCGGTCATCGGCGACTTCGAGGACCTCGTCAACGCCGACCGGGTCATCACTCTGCGGCAGGCGGGCGAAAGGGCGGCGCTCGTGCGCAACGCCGGAGGGCTGTTCCGCGATGAGCTCGACCCGCCCCGGCTCGCTCCAAGGCTCAGTGATCACAGGGAGGTCGAGGTCGATCTCTCCGAGGACGTCTACGACACGATACTGCGACGCCTGCGCTCCACGGCGCGGACCCTGGCCGAGGAGACCGGCGCCAACAATCTCTATCTCGCCCTCGGCTCACTCGTCTGGGAGAGCAAGGGGCGGCGGGTGCGCTCCCCTCTCGTGTTCATCCCCGTGGATCTTGAAAGGCGCTCGGCCCGCAGCCCCTTCCGCCTGAGAATCGACCCGTCCGGGTCCACGGTGCCGAACTACTCTCTCATCGAGAGGCTGCGCGCCGACCTCAACCTGGACCTGACCGAGCTCAGCGAGCCGGAGGAGGACGGGGCCGGAATTGACCTCAAGGGGCTGTTCGGCGTCGTCCGGCGGGTTCTGGCGGAGGACAAGCTGCCTTTCCATATCGAGGCCACGACCTATCTCGGAATCTTCCAGTTCGGCACCTTCCGGCTGTGGAAGGACCTCGAGGAGTCCTGGGAGTCCATCGCCCGGAACCCCCTGGTCGGCCACCTCATTGATTCTCCGAACACGGAGTTCCACGACCCCGCGGCGAATACACCCGTCCCGGGTCTTGAGGAGCTGATCCCCAGGCTCCCGGTTCCCGCCGACGCGTCTCAAACAGAGGTTGTCGCCAGGGCCCTGGCCGGAAGGACCCTCGTCGTCGAAGGGCCTCCCGGCACGGGCAAGTCGCAGACGATCACCAACGTCATCGTCAGCGCGGTCGCGCAGGGGCGCCGCGTCCTGTTCGTCGCGGAGAAGCGGGCCGCCCTCGACGTCGTCTCCAGGCGGCTCCAGAAGGCTGACATCGGCGATCTCGTCCTCGACCTCCACAGCCGCCGTCAGGCCCCCGACGCCGTGCGCCGAAAGATCCTGCGGGCGATGGACATGGAAACCCATCCCGACCGGATCAGTCTCACGGCAAAATCCGGTGTCGCCGACAGCTACCGGCGTCGGCTCTCCGGCTACTGGGAGGCCCTTCACCGCCGCAACTCGGCCGGCCTCTCGTTCTACGACGCCCACGCATCCGAGCTCGCCTACGGTCTGGGACGCACGGCCCTGGCCATCGAGCCCGCGGTGCTCGGCAGGCTGACGCGCGACGACGTCGCCTCCCTGCACAATTCCGTACCGCGCCTCATGGAGTGTCTCCAGGACTACGGCGATGTCCTGGGTCCCGAACCCTCTCCGCTCAACAATCCGGTTCCCGATGCCGCGCTCGGGGACATTCTCGGCCGCGTCGAGGCGCTCATGGGAGTGATGGAGCAGGATGACGGGAAGCTGCTCGCCGCGGTCCGGACTCTTCCGGACAGCTACTGGGACAAGGCAGCCGCCGCCCTGGAGGACCCGTCGCTCAATACCGCCCGGCTCAACATGGTCGCCCAGCCGGACTGGCAGAGGGCGGCACGGTGGCTCATGGGAGAGCTGACGGCGGAGCTGTCCGCCGCGCACCCGGCGCTCCGGTACTACCTGCCCAGCGTCCTGAATGAGGATCTTCAGTCGGTGCGCAGCTCGCTCATTGATGCAAAGAATTCGTTCTTCGGCAAGACGAGAAAGTCCGAGAGGGCGCTCGGCGCACTCGCCGCTCATCGGACCGCCGTCCCGATGCCGCAGAACGGAGCGGAGCTGCTCGCCGTCGTCGACGAGCTCATCCGTCTGGCAGCCCGCAAAGACGCGCTGAGCCGATGCCGCACCGAGCTTCTTCCCGAAGAGGCCGCATGGATCGGGCAGTGGACGCCCTTCGACCGGTCCGCGTGCCAGGGCGCCATCGGCGTCCTCGATCGACTTCTGGGGATGTCCGAGCTCGGGACGCCGCCGGAGAGGCAGGCGGGGCCCGCCCAGGAGACGGTCGCCTCGCTGCTCGCAGTCCCCGACAGGCGCGCAACGGCAACGTGGCTGCGCAACTACACCGCCGCCTTCCGGGCACTTGCGCGGGACTCGCGCATTCTCACAGCATCGCCAGTGCTCGACTCGCTGCGTGGTCTCGGCTCGGCCTCCGCGCGTGAGCGCCATCTGCGCGGGCACAACGTTTTTCTCACCGCCGGAGCGGAGTTCCGACGCGTCGGCCTGGACGGATGCCTGAACCAGATGCTGCGCGGGCAGGTCGCGACCGAGCTCCCCAGTGCGCTCGACCTGGGTCTTGTGCACGCGTCTCTCGAGCTGCAGGGCGCCAGGGGCGCCCTGCGCTCCTTCTCCGCCGACAACCAATACGGATACGTCCGCAGCTACGCCAGAACACTCGACGAGATGCGCCCACTGCTCCCCCCAGTCCTCGTCTCCGATGCGCTGGCGGCGCGGGCGCGCATCGCGACCGAGGAAAGAGCCCGAATGGCCGCGCTGCGTCGCGCGCTCGAGCGCAAGCGGGGAAAGCGCAGGATCCGCGACCTGGTCGGGGAGTTCGGCGACCTCATCACCGCGCTCACGCCCTGCGTCCTCATGTCGCCCGATTCCGTCGCGAGATTCTTCCCGGCCGACAGGCAGGACTTCGATCTCGTCGTCTTCGACGAGGCCTCCCAGATCACGGTCGCAGCCGCTGTCGGAGCGATGGGCCGCGGGCGTTCCGTCGTCGTCTGCGGAGACTCGCGGCAGATGCCGCCCACCTCGTTTGCCGAGCTCTCCCGCGATGAGGATCCCGACGACGAGCCGCTGGACGAGGAATCCATACTCAGCGAGTGCGTGGCCGCTCACGTCCCGCGGCTATGGCTCTCCTGGCACTACCGCAGTCGGGTCGAGGGTCTGATCGCCTTCTCCAACAAGTCCTACTACCAGGGCAGGCTCTCCTCCTTCCCGAGCCCGGTCGCCGCCGAGAGGGATCCCGGACAGACAGGCTTCGGAATCAGCCTGCGCCGCGTCAATGGGCAATTCATCCGCTCGGTTCCGAGAGGGCAGTCCAGGCGCTTCTTCCGGACCAACTCCGCCGAGGCGGAGGCGATCGTCGACGAGATCCGGCGGCGTTTCGCGCAGGCGGGCGGATCGACCCCCTCGCTGGGTGTGATCACGTTCAATACGCAGCAGCGCGATCTCATCGAGACCCGCCTGCGCGACCTCGACGACCAGAAGATCACGGCATCCTTGGACGCCGACGAGGGCATCTTTGTCAAGAACCTCGAGAATGTTCAGGGAGACGAGCGGGACACGATCCTCTTCTCTGTCGCGTTCTCGGCCAATGAGCGCGGCGATATTCCACTGAATTTCGGACCGCTCAATCGTCAGGGCGGCGAGCGCCGCCTCAATGTGGCGATCACACGGGCCAGGAGGCAGGTCATCGTCTTCTGCTCCTTCGCGCCCGCACAGCTCCAGGCGGAGCGAAGCGAGTCCAGGGGCCTCCAGGACCTCAAGAGGTACCTCGTCCTCGCCGAGCAGGGCACTCGGACCCTGGTGGGGAAGACCTTCGGCGCAGGTGTACCCGACCGTCATCGCGAAGACGTGGCTCAGGCGCTGCGCGAGGCTGGGATGACGGTCACCACCGACGTGGGCCTGTCCGACTTCCGGATTGATCTCGTCCTGGCCCGGGCGGAGGAGCCGCATGTGCCGCTGGTCGCCGTCCTTCTCGACGGCCTCGGCTGGAGCGAGCGCCGTACGGTGTACGACCGCGACGTTCTGCCGGTCAGGGTGCTCAGCCAGATGCTCGATTGGCCGTGCGTCGAACGGCTGTGGCTTCCGCAGTGGCTGCAGGACCGCGACGGTGTCATCGCGCATCTGTGCCAGGCGGTCGACAGAGCGGCGGAGAAGGTCACGGGCCGGCGCCGGTCGGAGGAGATCGCGCCAGACGACGCCGCCAAGCGCCCGAAGACGGAAAGCCCGTCTCCGGCGGCGGGCGGAGACGACGGAGCGGTCGAGGAGAGCCGTGGCGGCGAGCATATCGCCGCACTCCGGCCCGCCATGGCTGCGCCGTTGCAGTCGGCCCCGCCGCCAGAGGAAGCTGCAAGCCCAGGCACCACGAGCCCTGACACCGGCGGGCCCCGGCGAACCGGCCCGGCCTGTTCTCCCGACCCAGGCGTCCGAACCGGTCGGGACCTCACCGCGGTCACCGACTTCGTCCCCGCTTCGCCGACTCCGCGGGGCCCGCGCGAGGTTCTCGACGCGGCGAGCACGGACAGGGAGTCCGTGGAGCTCCTTCACGCCGCTGCGCGCGAGATATGCGAAGCCGAGTTCCCGATCGAGCAGCGCCGATTCCTGTCCCTCGTGTGCGCCGCCTTCGGGCTGAGGAGGATGACGGCGTCGCGCGAGAAGAAGGTTCGCGCCCTTCTGCGAGGATCGGGCTGCTCCGTGGACGACTATGGATTCGTCTGGCCCGAGAACACGGATCAGTCTCTGCTGACCGGCTACCGACGTGACGCATTCGACTACCTGTCTCTTAAGGAGATCCACCCGCACGAGCTCGAGAACTACATTCGCAGCGTCCTCTTGCGAACACCGCCGGACGCAGACGAGGAGACGGTTCTTCGTGCCGTCTTCGATGGCCTAGGAGTACGGGCGCATCGCCTGACCGCGCCGGTGCGCCAGACGCTCGAAGGCGCGATCCTCAGGGTCAGGAGACGCCAGACCGCCGGCTGACGACGCTGAAAGCCCGGGTCGTGATCCGCCCCTTCCTGTGGACCGCTGGCGCTTACTACGCTTCTTTGTCCCTTACTACGCTCCTTTTCCTCGTACAGTAAGGGACAAAGGAGCGTAGTAAGCACTGAGGCTGCCCGGAGAAGAGGGTCGCGCGCGGGAGAGGCGGGATCGGCTCGTGGCTGCGCAGGGACTCGGCAGTGGGTTCAAGGGGGCAGGTGGCCCTTGAGGTGGCCTGCGAAGGACCGGACTGTCGCGGAGGTGACGAGATCCTGCGGCCCGGTGCCGCAGGCGGTGGGGGCTGAGTCAGGAAACAGGGGGAAGGACCACTCGGGGTCCGCTGAGGCAGAGGTGAGCGCGGGGCAGTCGGCGGGGAGCGGGAGGCTGAAAAACACCAAGCAGTCCACGTCCGGGCAGGGCCCAGCGCCGAAAGCGCGCGGGACCCTTACTCCCCGCAGGGCGACGGCGCCCGAGCAGGCACCCGGTGGGCGTCCTGAACCGATCCCGGTGCGGAACTGAACCGATCTCGACGAAAGGGCGGGCGCGGGACGCAGACCGCGGAGCTACCTATTGACTGAAGCAAGCTATTGACCGGGCGGTCGCGAGAACCTATTATTGAGACGTTTCAATGACGAGCAACCGGAGACTCCGTGGACACCGACTCCAGCACCCAGCGCCCGATTCTCACGACCATCCGCCCGACCGTCCCCGAGCCCGAGATCACCGCCGCAGCCCTGCCCGACCCCGTCGGCCCCCTCGCCGCCCCCGACCATCTGCGTCTGGAGCAGTACCTGCCCGGTGACGTCCTGGGCGGCGCCCGCCCCGCGCCGCGCATCTCCTGGGAGATCGCCTCCGCCCCGGCCGGCTGGCGGCCCGCCGCCGCCGAGCTCGAGATCACCCGCACCGACCTGGCCGGCACCCCGCTCGCCGCCCCCGAGCGCCTCCCCCTGGCGGCCGCCGACGGCGTCCTGGTCGCCTGGCCCGCCGCCCCGCTGGGCTCCCGCGAGCGCGTCGTCCTGCGCGTGCGCGTGACGGGCCGGATCGTCGTGGCGCCCGCCGCGCCCGGCGCCACGACGTCGCCCGACACCGCCCCCGGCCCCTGCGGCGCAGCCGAAGCCGGCGCGCCCGACGGAACGACCGCCCTCGGTGCCGCTGACGTTCCATCCGGCGAGGCCCCCGGCGACGCCCCCGCCGCCGGTGCCGCCGGCGCCCCCGGGGGCGGCGCCCCCGTCGCCACCGGCTGGTCCGCCCCGGTCGTCTACGAGACCGGGCTCCTCGCCCCCGAGGACTGGCGGGCCTTGCCCGTGGGCCCCGCCTGGCCGGAGAACCCTGGCTCCGACCGCCGTCCGCCGCGCGTGCGCCGCGAGTTCGAGGTGACCTCGCCGGTCGTCGCCGCCCGCGCCTACGTCAGCGCCCACGGCCTCATCCGCGCCGAGCTCGACGGCGTGCGCATCGGCGCCGACGAGCTCGTCCCCGGCTGGACCGTCTACGGCGAGCGGCTCGTGGCCCGCGCCTACGACGTGACCGAGACGCTCCTGGCCCCTCGCGGGGCCGGCGCCCCGTCCGACTCGGCAGGCTCAACCGGCGCCCCCGACCCCGCCCGCGGGGCCGGCGCCGGCCGCCACGCCCTGGGCGCCCAGCTCGCCGACGGCTGGTACCGCGGTCACATCGGCTTCGACGGCGGCTACCGCAACCTATACGGCGAGGACGTCGCCGCCATTGTCCAGCTCGAGCTCACCCACGCCGACGGCTCGCGGTCGGTGGTCGCCACCGACGCCTCCTGGCGGGCGGGCGCGGGCGAGATCCTCTTCACCGGCCTGTACGAGGGCGAGACCGTCGACGCCCGCCTCGCCTCCCCCGGCTGGTCCTCCCCCGGCTTCGACGACTCCGGCTGGTCCCCGGTCGCCGTCGGCGACTCCGACGCCGGGCGCCTGGTCATGCCCGTCGACGCGCCCGTGCGCACCGCCGAGACCCTCCGGCCGGTCGCCGTCGCCGTCCAGGAGCGCCACCTCCTGCGCCTGGGCGAGGTCGAGGTCGAGACCGCCCCCGAACGAGTGCTCATCGACTTCGGGCAGAACATCTCCGGGCGCCTGCGCATCCGCGTGGCCGGACCCGCGGGCGCCACCGTCACCCTGCGCCACGCCGAGGTCCTGGAGGACGGGGCTCTGGGCACCCGCCCCCTGCGCGGGGCCGCCGCGACCGACACCTACACGCTCGCCGGCGACGGCGTGGAGGAGTGAGAGCCGGCCTTCACCATCCACGGCTTCCGCTACGCCGACGTCGCCGGCTGGCCCGGCGGCGCCCGGGCGGCCGCCGCCGCGATCGCGGACGGGGCGGTGCGCGCCGTCGTCGTCCACACCGACATGGAGCGCCTGGGCGCCTTCGCCTGCTCCGATGAGCGCGTGACCCGCCTGCACGAGAACTCGCGCTGGTCCATGCGCGACAACTTCGTGGCCATCCCCACCGACTGCCCGCAACGCGACGAGCGCCTGGGCTGGACGGGCGACATCCAGGCCTTCGCGCCCGCCGCCGCCTTCCACTACAGCTGCGCGGGCCTGCTCACCTCCTGGCTGACGGACCTGGCCATCGAGCAGGAGGCCCACGGCACCGTCCCGTGGTACGTGCCCGTCATCCCGGGGGGCCTGTGGACCCCGCCGCGGCCAGCGGCCGTGTGGGGCGACGCCGCCACGGTGGTGCCCTGGGAGCTGTACCGCGCCACCGGCGACCTGGGCCTGCTGGCCGCCCAGTACGACTCGGCGCGCGCCTGGGTGGACCTGGTGGACTCCCTGGCCGGCGACGACCACGTGTGGGAGACCGGCCTCCAGCTGGGCGACTGGCTCGACCCCTCGGCCCCGCCGGACAACCCCATGCGGGCCATGACCGACCCCCACCTGGTGGCCACGGCCTTCTTCGCCCGCTCCGCCCGCATCGTCTCGCAGTGGGCGGCCGAGCTCGGCAGAGCGGACGACGCCGCGCGCTACGGCGAGCTGGCGGACGCCGTCGGCGAGGCCTTCCGGACCCGCTTCACCGACGGCGCTGGGCGCATGACCTCGCACTCGCAGTGCGCCTACGCCCTGGCCATCGCCTTCGACCTGTGTGGGGACGAGCAGCGCCGCGCCGCCGCCGGGCGGCACCTGGCGGACCTGGTGGAGGCCTCGGGCGGGAACGTCGCCACGGGTTTCGCGGGCACCCCGGTGCTCACCGCGGCCCTGTCGGCGACCGGTCACGCCGAGGCCGCCTACCGGCTGCTCATGGAGACCTCCTGCCCGTCCTGGCTCTACGCGGTGACCATGGGGGCGACCACGACGTGGGAGCGCTGGGACTCCATGCTCCCGGACGGGTCGATCAACCCCGGCGGCATGACGAGCTTCAACCACTACGCCCTGGGCGCCGTGGCCGCCTGGCTGCAGCGGACGGTGGGCGGCCTGGCCCCGGCCGAGCCCGGCTACCGCGTCATTGACGTCGCCCCCGTCCCCGGCGGCGGGCTGAGGGCGGCCGAGTCCGTCCACCGCACGCCCTACGGCTGGGCGGCCTCGTCCTGGAGGCTCGACGACGACGGGCGCCTGGAGCTGGACGTGGTCGTGCCGGTGGGGGCCACGGCGCGGGTGACGCTGCCGGGTCGGTCCGGCGAACCTCCCGCCGGACCGGTCGTGCTCGGCCACGGCCGCCACCACCTGGCGGGCTGAGCGGGCTCCCGGACGACGGGCGAGCCGGGCGGCGCCCCGGCCGGCAGCCCGATAATCGAGGGGTGCGGCGGCCTGCACCGCCGCACCCCCGCTACCGACCGGAGGACAGGAGCCCCGCATGACCAGCACCGACCAGTCCGCCCCCGAGATCCCGGACGTCCCCGACTCCTTCCGCGCGGCCCTCATGCTGCCCGCTCCCGGTGGCGCGGCCTCGCGCGCCGTCCACGAGGTCCTCGAGGTCCCCGCTCCGGACGGCACAGTCCTGCGGGCCGACGTCGTGCGCCCCGACGACGGCGCCGCCCACCCGGTCCTGCTCGCCCGCTGCCCCTACCTGGGGGCGTGGCGGCCCATGATCGCCGCGGCCGCCGGCGCGGACCCGCACGAGCCCGGGCTCATGGCCGCCGCCGTCGGCATGCAGGCCTCGGTGGGCCTGGACCGGGCCATCGAGGAGGGTTTCGCGGTCGTCGCCCAGGCCTGCCGCGGCACGGACATCTCCGAGGGCGGCTTCCGCTTCTACGCCGACGAGGCCTCCGACGGCGTCGCCACCCGCGAGGCCCTGGCAGCCCTGCCCTGGTGCGACGGGCGAGTCCTCACCTTCGGCCAGTCCTACGTGTCCACCACCCAGCTGACCGCGGCCCTGGCCTCCACCGAGCACCTGGCGGCCATGGCGCCGTGGGTCGCCCCCTCCACCTACGACGACGACCTCGCCATGCGCGGCGGCATCCTCCTGGAGGGCCCCGCCTACGAGTGGGCCCGTCAGCAGGTGCGCACGGGCCTGGCGCACGACGGGGAGCCGGACGCGCCCCAGGACTCCCTGCCCGAGCCGTTGGAGGACTTCACCCCCTTCCTGGAGCGCGTCGGCATCGCCGAGGCCGCCCGACGGCTCGCCCGGGCCCACGGCGCCGGCACGCACGTCGCCGACTGGCTCGCCCACCCGCTGCGCGACGCCTACTGGAGGTCCGTCGCCTACCCCCGGGAGGGGCTCGCCGGCCTCGACGTGCCGGCCCTCCACCTGGCGGGCTGGTACGACCTGTTCCTCGGCGGCACCCTGCGCAGCTACCGGGCCATGGCCGCGGGCCCGGCCGGCAAGCGCCAGCGGCTCGTCATCGGCCCGTGGACGCACCTGGCCTTCGACGGCCGCCTCGCCGGGCGCTCCTTCCCCGGCGGAGGGACGCGCGAGCTGGGCCTGGGCGAGCTGACCCTGGACTTCTGGAAGGCGAGTATCGGGGACGCCGCGGCCGCCGCCCGTCTGCCCCGCGATCCCGTGCGCGTCTACATCATGGGCGCCGACCGCTGGATCGACCTGCCCGCCTGGCCGGCGCCGGACGCCGTCGCCGGCGTCTGGCGGCTCGCCGACGACGGCGCCCTGCTCGCGCCCGACGACGGGCGGCCCGCCGCGGGGAGCACGTCCTGGACCCACAACCCGGCCGACCCGGTGCCCGCCGAGGGCGGCCAGATGCTCATGGGCCCTGCCGAGAACGCGGGCCCGCACGACCAGCGCGGCATCGAGGCGCGCGACGACGTCGTCGTATTCACCACCCCGGTGCTGGCCGAGCCGGTCACGGTGCTCGGGCCGGTGCGCCTGCGCGCCCAGGTCGCCGCCGACGCCGAGGACGCCCACCTGCACGCCGCCCTGGCCGAGGTCCTCCCGGACGGCACGTCGGTCCTGCTGACCGACGGGGCGCTGCGCCTGTCGGCACGCGGCGGACCGGACCGCCGCGACCCGCTCGTCCCGGGCGAACCCGTCGAGGTCGAGATCGACATGTGGGCCACCGGGGTGCACGTCCCGGCCGGCCACCGGCTGCGCCTGGACCTGGCGGGCTCGTGCTGGCCGCGCTACGCCGTCGCCGACCCGGCCGGCGGAGCGCCCGTCCGCCTCACCGTCCTGCACGACGCCGAGCACCCCAGCGAGCTGGTCCTGCCGCTCATCGACCTGGGCGCCCACCCCGCAGCCCTCTGACGGCCCGTCCGGCGTCTTCCCTCCCCCTTCGCCGAGATCGGTCGTATTCCGTGCCGAGATCGGTCCAGTTCCGGCTCGAGATCGGTTCCGGCCGGGGCTCGACGGCGCCGTCAGGCGCGTCATGGCACTAGACTCGCCGGTGACGCACGACGACGGGGCACCGTCGCTCGTGCGTTTCCCCTGTTGCGGCCCCGGGGCGGGAATGCTCCGGGGACTCGATCCAGAAGGAGGCTCCATGTTTCTCGAGAAGCTCTTCGCCCTCGCCTCCGAGGCCGCTCACGAGGAGGCCGAGCGCATAATCGCCGACGAGAAGTGCGCGCAGCAGCGCCGTCAGGAGCCTCGAACGACGGCCTCCGCCACGAGCGGCGACAAGGGCGGGGCGCCGGCCCGCTGGTGACCGGCGCCCCGCCCGCCGGCGCGGCGTCAGCACGGCGGAGGGCCCCGCCCCCGGCCCGGCCGCGATCGGGCGCGGCCCATAGATATACGGAAGAACAGAGGGCCGCGCGCCCCGCCGGAGTGGTCCCGGCGGGGCGCGCGGCCCTGATGCGCATCGGTACGCGTCAGCGGCCCTGGACCAGTGAGGTGATCCGGGTCATGAACTCCTCCAGGAAGCGGTCGACGTCGACGCCGACGGCGACGCGGCTGGTCTTGCGGGGGTCGTTGAGGCGGGCCACGTCCCCGATGGTCCGCCCGCGGGTCGGGCCCTCGACGTCAACCTGGAGGTTGATGGGCAGGGTGGTGACGAGGCCGGGGTCGATGGCGACGCCGACGGCGAGCGGGTCGTGCAGGCCGCAGCCGCCCAGGCCCGGGGCTGTGGTCTCGTAGGCCTTGATGTAGTAGTCGGTCATGTCGGCCAGGAACGTGCCGGCCGGCGTCCCCAGGTCGCGCCAGCGGCGCGTGTGCTCGTAGGTGAGCAGGGTCTGCAGGGTCACGTCCAGGCCGATCATGGTGGCGTCGATGCCGGAGCGGAACACGACGTCGGCGGCGTCGGGGTCCTGGTTGATGTTGGCCTCGGCCCAGGGGCTGACGTTCCCGGACACGGTCAGGGCGCCGCCCATGAGGACGACCCGAAGGCGGTCGGCCAGGCCCGGGTCGCGCTCCAGGGCGGCGGCGAGGTTGGTCAGCGGTCCGGTGGGGACGTAGACGAGCTCCTCGCCGTAGCGGCGCGAGGCCTCGATCATGAAGTCGACGGCGCCTGTGGCGGCGGCGCTGCGCCTGGAGGGGGCGACGTCGACCTCGCCGACCCCGTTGCGGCCGTGGATGAAGGCGGAGATCTCCATGACGGCGAAGTCCTCGGTGGCCGAGGAGTGGGGCAGGCCCGGGTAGACCGGCACGGAGCCCGCGCCGAGGGCGTCGAGGACCGCCAGGGAGTTGCGCACCGAGTCCTTCATGAGGACGTTGCCGTAGGTGGCGGTGATGCCGATGAGCTCGGCCTCGGGGCTGCCGAGCGCGTAGGCGATTGCGAGGGCGTCGTCGATGCCGGTGTCCAGGTCGAGGATGAGTTTCTTGGTCATGAGCGTTTCTCCTTATCTCTCGTCGTTCACCAGACGAAGATGCCGACAATGCCGGCGGACATGAGGGACACGAGGATTCCGGACAGAAGCATGCGGCCGACGTTCTTGGCGACCAGGTCGTTGCGCTCCTTGTCGACGAGCCCCTTGAAGCAGCCGATGATCATGCCCAGCGTGCCGAAGTTGGCGAAGGACGTCAGGAACACGGTCAGGACGGCCTGGTAGTGGCGCGCGTAGCCCGTCACCTCACCGCTGATCTGCCCCATGGCGACGAACTCGTTGGTGACGATGGCCGGAATTAAACAAAATGGCATTCTGGGGCAACTGCTGCGGGATTCCTGGTTGGCGTCTGCGGAGCACCTGGTATAGGATAGTCTCATGCGGATCGGCATGACGGACGAGGAACGGGACATCCTCATCAGGTGGAAGAAGCGTTCAGACACCTACAGGCTGGTGAGAATGAAGGCGGAGGCGATTGTGTACGCTGCCCGCGGCGTCGGCCTGGATATTATCGCGGAGATGGTCGAGCGGGCCGAGGGGACGGTACGTGAGTGGCTGTCGGAATGGCGGAGATACAGGATGGG
>NZ_JONS01000020.1 GCF_000711965.1 Actinomyces israelii DSM 43320 | reverse complement strand
GACTCAACGGCGTCAGCACCCGACTCAGCCCCGGCGTCGGACTCAGCCTGGGAAGCCTCCGGCTCCTCCGAGACCTCGGCCTCAGCACCCTCAGCGGGCCCGGGCTCCTCGGACTCAACGTCCGCACTCCCGGCCTCACCGGGCCCGGGCGCCGAGTCCCCGTCGCCGGCAGGCTCAGCAGGCTCGACGGCGTCGGCCTGGGCCGTGGGATCGTCGTCGGATTCCACACCACCAGCACCGCCGTCCTCCGGGTGCGGCTCGCCCGCAATATCCGGCGTTGTGGCGCTGAGGTCGTGGGAGATCTCCTCCGGAGAGGAGATGCGGGCGTCGGCCGTCTGCGGGGCGGCCACGGCATCCTCGTTGTGACGGGTGCCGGCGGGAGGGGTGACGTCGTCGGTCATGGTCGCATTCTTACTCAAGCGTTGGCACGGCGGCGGCGAGCGGCGTCCTTGAACCGCTCCTGGGAATTGAGGATGACCTTGCGGATGCGCACGGCCTCCGGGGTGACCTCGACGCACTCGTCGTCGGAGGCGAACTCAAGGGCCTCCTCCAGGGACAGCCTGCGCGGCGGCACAAGGCCCTCGAAAGAGTCGGCCGTGGACGAGCGCATGTTGGTCTGCTGCTTCTCGCGGACCACATTGACGTCCATGTCCTCGTTGCGCGGGTTCTCGCCGACGACCTGGCCCTCATAGGTCTCCTGCCCGGGCTCGACGAAGAAGGTGCCGCGGTCCGCCAGGCGGATGAGGGCGTAGGCGGTGACGGCCCCGGCGCGGTCGGAGACGAGCGAGCCGGTGGTGCGGGCCACGATCTGCCCGGCCCAGGGCTCGTAGCCCTCGGCGATGGACGAGGCGATGCCCGTGCCGCGGGTCTCGGTGAGGAACTGGGTGCGGAAGCCGATGAGCCCGCGCGCCGGCACCAGGAACTCCATGCGGATCCAGCCGGTGCCGTGGTTGATCATGGTCTCCATACGGCCCTTGCGGGCGGCCATGAGCTGGGTGACGGCACCCAGGTACTCCTCGGGGACGTCAATGGTCGTGCGCTCGACCGGCTCGTGGCGCCTGCCGTCGATGGTGCGGGTGACGACCTGCGGCTTGCCGACGGTCAGCTCGAAGCCCTCGCGGCGCATCTGCTCCACCAGGATCGCCAGCGCCAGCTCGCCGCGCCCCTGGACCTCCCAGGCGTCGGGGCGCCCGGCGGGCAGCACGCGCAGAGAGACGTTACCGACCAGCTCGCGGTCCAGGCGGTCCTTGACCTGGCGGGCCGTGACCTTGGCGCCCTTGGTGCGGCCGGCCATGGGAGAGGTGTTGATGCCGATGGTCATGGAGATGGCCGGGTCGTCCACCGTGATCAGCGGGAGAGGGCGCGGGTCGTCGGGATCGACGAGGGACTCGCCGATGGTGATGTCCTCAATGCCGGCAACGGCGACGATGTCGCCCGCGTGGGCCTCCTCGGCGGGCCTGCGGTCCAGGCCCTCGGTGACGAGCAGCTCGGAGACCCGGGCGGTGGACAGGGAGCCGTCGTGCCTTGCCCAGGCCACGACCTGCCCCTTGCGCAGGGACCCGCCCCGGATGCGCAGCAGGGCGAGGCGGCCGAGGAATGGCGAGGCGTCCAGGTTGGTCACGTGCGCCTGGAGGGGGGCGCCCTCGTCGTAGGAGGGGCCGGGGATGCGCTCGATAATGGTGCGGAAGAGCGGCTCGAGGTTCTTGCTGGCGGGCAGATCGCCGTCGGCGGGCTGGACGGTGTCGGCGCGGCGCGCCTTGGCGGAGGCGTAGATGACGGGAAGGTCGAGGACGGCGTCCAGGTCGATGTCGGGGTGCTCGTCGGCCAGGTCGGAGGCCAGCGAGAGCAGCAGGTCGGTGGACTCAGAGACGACCTCGCCGATGCGCGAGTCGGGGCGGTCAACCTTGTTGACCACGAGGATGACCGGCAGGCTCGCGGCCAGCGCCTTGCGCAGCACGAAGCGGGTCTGCGGCAGTGGCCCCTCCGAGGCGTCCACGAGCAGGACGACGCCGTCGACCATGGACAGGCCGCGCTCGACCTCGCCGCCGAAGTCGGCGTGCCCGGGGGTGTCGATGACGTTAATGGTGATGCCCTCGGGAAGCCCGGCGGCGACGGCGGCGGGACCGCGGTAGTGGACGGCCGTGTTCTTGGCCAGGATGGTGATGCCCTTCTCGCGCTCGAGCTCGCCGGAGTCCATGACGCGCTCGGTCGTGTTCTCCTCGGTGGCGCGGGCGCCGAAGGCCCCGGCCTCCCAGAGCATGGCGTCGACGAGGGTCGTCTTGCCGTGGTCGACATGGGCGACGATGGCGACGTTGCGCAGGTCCTGGCGCACTGTCATGTAAGGCACTTCTTCCGTCCGAGGGGCGCCGGGGCGCGGTCAGGGCGCGGGCCCGCCGCTGGCGCACAGCGGGCCAAGGGTAGAGGTCGCGGCGCGGCGGCCGCCATGACGGGGATGACACGGGCACTGTGCGCCCTCTCACTCCCCCCTCTCAGGCCGCGACAATCTGCGTGCAGGCGAGCAGGAGCAGAAGCCCACAGCCGACGACGATGGGTAGCAGATTGATCCGGGAGCGGACCCAGCCGCCCTGGGTGACGCCCCCGTCCACCGCGCCGGCGGCGCTGCTATCTTCGACATTGCCGTCCCCGGCCCTCTGAGGGGAGCCGCTGCCGGCGCGTGCGCCTTCTGGGTCCCGTCGCCTGCCCATCCTCGCCCGTCGGCGCGCCTGACGCGCCTGAAGGCGCTGATGGTCGGCGCGCCTGGCAGCGTAGGCGCTGATGAGGTCACCGGCCGCGTCGGCGTCCAGGCGCGTGCAATAGATCGACTCACCCGGATCGAGGTACTCGTCGCGGATCGGGCGGTGCCCCAGAGCGCCGGCGACAGCATCGACAGTACCGACAGTACCCCGCGTCCCCTTCCCAGCTCTGCGGAGCATCTCCCGCCGTCCGCGCATCGAGGCGCTCAGCCCACCGGCGCGCTGAGCCGCCGAGGCCCTGACGATCGTCCCATCATGGGTGACCACCTCCAGGATCCAGCGGGTATGGCAGGTCTTCACACTCTCCCAGGCGAGACTGTGGCTGCGCCAGGCATTGCGCACGGTCAGGGCGTCGTCGTCCAGACGCAGCTGCGGCGCCCACCACAGCGCCCACACCGCCAGGAGCAGCAGGCCGCCCCAGGCCAGCGCCCTAAGTCCGGGGACGGCACCGCCTGACAGCCAGACCGCGGCGACCACGTAAACGATTCCCACGCCCACAACGAGCGTTCCCAGACGGCCGAGCAGCGAACGGACAATAATGGTGGGCACTCCCCGATCCTACTCAGTCGGCCGTCTCCCAGCCGCACGAGCGACCTGCGCTCCCACCCGCAGTAACCTCTCTGTCACGGTTCCCCCACCGGCGACCCGAGCACCGCCGTCCACGCGAACCGGCCCGGGCCGCTCCCCGCCATGCGTGCGCGGGATTATACGGGATACGGCCCGGGCCGGTGGCGCTCGGGGCGCGGCCTGCTCAGTCGGCCATGTAGCCGATGTTCTCGGCGTACACCGAGGACAGGCCCATGGCGCCGTAGTTCGCCAGGTTCTTGGGCACGGCGGTGAGCTCGCGGCGCTCATAGATCGGGATATTCATGACATGCTGCCAGACGAGCTTGTCGACCTCGTTGGTCATCCGGTAGCGCTCCTGCGCATCGTTCGTGGTAGAGATCTTGACAATGTAGCTGTCAATCTCGGGGACCGACTGGCCGGTGAAGTTGGACTCGCTGCCCGTGCCGTAGATCTGCTTGATATTGGCCATCGGGTACTGGGTCTTCTGCCAGGTGAAGGCGGTGATCCCATAGTTCTTCGGGTTCACGTAGTCAGTGAAGTACTTGTTCGTCTCCACGGTCTGCATCGTCATCTCAATGCCCACGTCCTTGAGCTGCGACTGCAGGAGGTTGCCCTCGTTCTCGCTGGTCGGCGTCCCCGATGGAAGGGTGAAGGCGAAGGTGAGTCGCTGGCCGTTCTTCACACGGATGCCGTCGGAGCCCTCCTTCCAGCCCGCCTCGTCGAGGAGCTTCTTGGCCGCCTCGGGGTCGTGGCTCCAGTCCCCGGAGTTGTCCTGGTAGCCCTCCTGGACGGTGAGGAAGAAGCGGTTGCCCAGCAGCAGCTTATCGACCTCCACCGGCAGCCCGGCCAGGTCGGAGGCGGCGATCGCCTCGCGGTCGCAGGCGCGCAGGATGGCCTGGCGAACGGGTTCCTCGGCCAGAGGGCCGGAGGAGGCGTTAATGGTGAAGTGGCGCCACTGACGGCCGACGTTCTGACGAATCTCGGCATCAGAACGGCCGCTGGCCTGGTTGTAGACGTCGGCGGAGATGATGTAGGAGATGACGTCGATGGCGCTGTTCGCGAAGGACGTGGCCTCGGCTGCGGAGTCGAGAACGCGGAAGGTCACCTTGTCCAGGAGTGGGGCGTCTCCCCACCACTTGTCATTGGGAACGAGGGTGACCAGCTGCTGGGACTCATCATAGGAATCGATCTTGAAGGGCCCGGCGAAGTAGTCGTTGTTGAAGGCCCCGTTGCCCGCCATGGACTTGTTGAAGGTGTCAGCCTTGGCCATGAGCTCCTTGGGGGCGAGAGAGGCCACCATGTTCGTCCAGTCGGGGAAGATCGTCTTGAAGGTGATCTTCGCCGTGAGCTTGTCGACGATGTCAATCTTCTCGATCTGGTCGTAGTTGTCGGTGGAGGCCCAGGCATAGTTCTCGTCCGTGCCGTGAATCAAGCTCTCGCGAATGTCCTCGGAGTCCATGGGGCGCCCGTTGCCCCATACGGCCTTGTCATTGACAGTCGCGGTCACCACCGTCTTGCCGCCGGCGTCCTCCGCCTCCAGGGTGGTGAAGAAGTTGGGGTTGGGAGAAGGAGAGCCGTCCTCCGTCCACAGAACGGCGTAGGGCATGACGAAGGCATAGATATTGTCCAGGTTGACGCTGTTGCCGTCCACCGTGGACCGGTTCCAGTTGGCGATCGTCGAGGTGATCGAGAACCTCAGCTCGCCGCCCTGCTTGAGAGCCGAACGATCCTGAGGGTTGAAGCCGGAAGCGCCGCCTCCGGAGCTCTCCCCCGAGTCAGTCTTCGCGCATGCCGCGAGAACAGCGAGGGCGGCCGCGGAAGCGGACCCTCCGAGGAAGAGTCGTCGATTGATCATCATGGGAACTCCGTTCATATGGGGTTGGCGGAAGACGACCCGTGTGCCATTACGCGGGTCGGGTCTCGGGGAGGAGACCTCCGGAGGATGTCCCCGCCGTCGGGGACAATGTCAAATATCTCATACAATGGGGAGGCACCGCAGTCAACACCCGCGCCAGGCCGCGGCTGACCGGCGTCCGCCTTCCCGGGACAACGAGGCCCTCCCCCAGGTGCCGGGCTGCAGGCGCCCCACGACTCAGAACACATTCGCCTGCTCCGAGTAGTGGCAGGCCACCCTGTGATCCTCTCCGAGCCCGGTGAAACGCGGCATGGCCTCCACGCAGGCCAGCCGCTGGTCGTCGGAGAGCTCGTTGGCGAACTTCTGGCAGCGCGTGCGGAAGCGGCATCCTGAGGGCGGGTTCGCGGGGTTGGGCAGGTCTCCCTGGAGAATAATGCGGCTGCGGTCGCGTTCCTTGGCGGGATCCGGGATGGGGATCGCGGAGAGCAGCGCCTGGGTGTACGGATGGGCGGGGGCCTCGAAGACCGTGTCGACGTCCCCGATCTCCACGATCCGCCCCAGGTACATCACGGCGACCCGATCGGCGATGTGCCGCACAACCGACAGGTCGTGGGCCACAAAGAGGTAGCTCAGCCCCAGCGTCGCACGCAACTCGTCAAGCAGGTTGATGACACCGGCCTGGATGGACACGTCCAGGGCCGAGACCGGCTCGTCCAGCACCAGGATCTTGGGCTCCAGGGCGAGCGCCCGAGCAATGCCGATGCGTTGACGCTGGCCTCCGGAGAAGTTGCGCGGGTAGCGATTGGCGTGGCTCGGCTCCAGGCCCACGAGCTTCATGAGCTCATCGACCCGCGGTCCAATAGTCTCCTTCTTCCAGCCGTTGGCGCGCAGCGGCTCGGCAATGATGTCGTAGATCGGCAACCGGGGGTCCAGGGAGGCCATGGGGTCCTGGAAGACGATCTGCAGATCGCGCCGCACCGCCTTGCGTCCCGAGCGCCGGAGCCCGGAGGTGTCCTTTCCCAGGACGACGATCTTACCCTTCTGGGGGGCCTGAAGGCCCAGAACCTCCATAAGGGTTGTCGTCTTGCCGCATCCTGATTCGCCGACGATCGCCAGGGTCTCGCCCTTGCGGACATCGAAGGAGATGCCGTCCACGGCGTGGACGGTGCCCACGCGCCGCTTGAACACCGCTCCCTTCATGAGCGGGAACTCCTTGACCATGTCCGTCACTCGCAGCACCTCCGGGCGCTTGGCGTGCGGCAGGTCCATGACCTCGGCGGTTTTGAGCTCGGGCACCGGGAAGATGTCGGTGTAGTCCAGGCCGCGCGCCTCGATCTCGGCGAAGCGGCGGCAGGCGCTGCGCTGCGTCTCGGCCGCCGGGTCGCCCAAGGCGTCGGTACTCGTTTCCCGCACAGGTACGAGTTCGGGCTCGCCGTCGAGGCACTCCGCTGTGGACATGGGGCAGCGGGGCGCGAAGGGGCACCCCTCGGGCAGCTCGAGCAGGGAGGGCGGATTGCCGTCCAGCGTGGCCAGGGCCGAGTCCTTGCGGGCGTCCAGGCGCGGCAGCGAGCCGAGCAGGCCGATCGTGTAGGGCATCCGGGAGCGGTAGAAGATGTCATCGACGTCCCCGGTCTCCACAATCCGTCCGGCGTACATGACCGCGACCCGGTCCGCCATGCCGGCCACAACTCCCAGGTCGTGGGTGATCATAATGACGCCGGCGCCCGTCTCCCTCTGGGCGGTGCGCAGCACGTCGAGGATCTGGGCCTGGATGGTGACGTCCAGAGCGGTGGTGGGCTCATCGGCGATGATCAGGTCGGGGTCGTTGGCGATCGCAATAGCGATAATGGCGCGCTGGCGCATCCCGCCCGAGAACTCGTGCGGATAGGCCTTGGCGCGCACCTCGGGGTTGGGGATGCCCACCAGGTCGAGCAGCTCGACGGCGCGGGCGCCGGCGTCGGCGTCGGACATGTCCGAGCTGTGGATCTTGAGCGCCTCGACGATCTGGTCCCCGACCGTGTAGACGGGCGTCAGGGCGCTGAGAGGGTCCTGGAAGACCATGGAGAGCTGAACGCCGCGAATCTTCGACATGTAGGCGTCCGAGCGCCCCAGCAGCTCGGTCCCGTGCAGGCGCACCGATCCGGAGACCTCGGCGGACTCATCGAGCAGACCCATGACCGCGGTCGAGGTGACCGACTTGCCTGAGCCGGACTCGCCCACCAGTGCGAGGACCTCGCCGCGAGCCACCGAGATACTGACCCCGCGCACGGCGTTGACGCGCCCGTCCTCGGAGGGGAAGGAGACCGCCAGGTCCTTCACCTCCAGCAGAGGGGCGTCCGCCGTCGGGTCGGGCAGAGCCTCCGGGGCTGCGTTCTTGGCCTTGGCGGCGGTTCGGGTACGGCTCATGCCTTGCCTCCGGACTTGGACGAGGGGTCAATAGCGTCCCGCAGGCCATCGCCCATGAAATTGACGCACACGAGCATCACCACCAGGACGAAAGCGGGAGCCAGGAAGATCCACGGGTAAGTGGTCGCCGAACGCTGGCCCTCGGCGATGAGGGTGCCCAGCGAGGTGTTGGGCGCCTGGACACCGAAGCCGAAGTAGGACAGTGTGGTCTCACTGATGACGGCGTAAGCAACATTGACGGTGGCGTCGATAATGAGCAGTGATGCGATGTTCGGGATAATGTGACGGGCGATAATAATGGGGCTGCGCACGTTCATGAAGCGAGCAGCGTTCACGTAGTCGAGGTTCTTCACGCTCAGAGTCAGGGAGCGCACCACGCGCGCGGTGAGCATCCACCCGAATCCCGCCAGGAGCACAATGAACAGGACGATCGACCCCCTCGCCGCGCCGGCCCGCTGGGACAGGATGGCGATAATGAGGAAGGAGGGCACCACCAGAAGCATGTCGGTGAACCACAGGGCGATCCGCTCCCACCAGCCGCCGAAGTAGGCGGCTGAGGATCCGATGATCGCCGCGATGCCGGTCTGGAGGAGGGCGACGCACACGCCGATGAGCATTGACTTGCGGGTGCCCTCGACCACCAGAGCGAAAACGTCTCGCCCCCCCTGGGTGGTGCCGAACCAGTGCCTCGGCCCGGGCGGGGCCAGGAAGGCGGTGTTGTCGACGTCGGTGTACCCCCACTGGCCGATGTGATTGCCGAAGAGCGCCATGAGGGCGATCACTGCGAAGCCGATCACGCCCATGACCGCGGTCCTGTTGCGCAGGAAGCGGCGCACGGTGATCTGGCCGCGCGTCAGGCGCTTGGACTCCCGAGGGTTGTCCTTGGTGCCCTCGCCCGCCTCGTGACCGGTCAGGGGGGACTCCCCCAGCTGCTCGGCAGCCGGTGATGCGGCGGCGCCAACCGTGCCGGGCTTGCCGATCGAGTCCATGCCGTTGGGGTTCCTGGTGGTCGTCACGGTCAGCTCACCCTCACTCGCGGATCGACGATGGCGACGAAGACGTCGGACAGGAGCGCGCCGGTGAGCGTGCACAAGCCGGAGAAAGCGACCACAGCCGTGATGCCGTTGATGTCGTACTGGGAGATGGAGTTGATGGAGTACTCGCCCATGCCGTGCCAGCCGTAGACGCGTTCGGTGATCGCGGCCCCGGTGAACAGGGCCGCCAGGGCGAAGGCGAAGTAGGTGGCCATGGGGATCAGGGCGGTGCGCAGGGCGTGCCGGGTGACGGCCTTGCGCTTGACGAGTCCCTTGGCCCGCGCGGTGCGCACGTAGTCGGCGCCCAGGGTGTCGAGCATGAGATTGCGCTGGTAGCGGGAGTAGGAGGCGACCGCCCCCAAGGACATCGACAGGGTCGGCAGCAGCAGGTGCTGAAGCCTGCCCGCGACTCCCTCCCCCTCACCGGTGAACTCGAAGATCCGGTAGCCGGTGCGCTGGTTGATCTGTACGGCGATGACCTGCAGCATGATGGCGATGACCATGGCCGGGGTGGAGATGACGATCATGGCGATGAGGGACACGACGCGGTCCGAGAACCGGTACTGGCGGGTAGCGGTCCACGCGCCCAGCGCCACGCCGCCGATCATGCCGATGGCGGCACCGAGGAAGACCAGGCGGACAGACACCGCGATCTTGGTGCCGATCAGGCCGTTGATCGACTCGCCCTTGGGAGTCACTCCCCAGTCCCATGACGTGACCACGGTCTTGAGCCAGGTGACGTAGCGCCCCCATACGGGCAGCTCGGAGCTGATGTTGTACTGGATGAGGTTGGCGTTGATCGCCTCCCAGTTGAGGGTGGTGTCCTCGCGGTTCCAGTTATTCGCGGGGTCCAGGGAGGCCGAGGCGAGGATGTACGCCAAGGATGTCGCGATGAACAGCAGGAGCGCGTAGTTCGCGATCCTTCTCGCTAGATACGGGAGCATTCGGTCTTCTCTTCCGGGATACCGACGGGGTTCGGACGGGCGACGAGTGACCGTCCGGCCGGTGTTGCGGACATCCCCGCCAGCACCGCACCCAGCCCTGATGAGGACCAGGCGTCATGTCCTGACGGTTCTGGGACAGGGTACCCGCATCGCGAAACCAGGCGTACACACTCCGCGTGATGCACATCTCACAGGCGGCGGGCCCCACGGCGGTGCCCGCCGCCGGCGGGTCCCGTGCCGGGCGTCAGTCCGCCGCCCCGTACAGGGCGATCCGGGCGCCCGGGACGGCGTCGATCAGCTCGCGCGTGTAGGCCTCGCGCGGGCGGGCGAACAGGTCGTCCGCGTGCCCGGTCTCGACCACGCGCCCCTTCTCCATGACCACGATGTCGTCGGCGATCTGGCGCACGACCGCCAGGTCGTGGGTGATGAACAGGTAGGTCAGGTCCAGCTCTCCCTGCAGATCGGCCAGCAGCCGCAGAATCTGCGCCTGGACGAGCACGTCGAGAGCCGAGACGGCCTCGTCCAGCACGACGATCTCGGGTCGCAGGGCCAGGGCCCGGGCGATGGCCACGCGCTGGCGCTGGCCGCCGGAGAGCTCATTGGGATAGCGCCGCATGACCGAGCGCGGCAGGGCGACCATGTCGAGCAGCTCGGCGATGCGCTCGTTGCGCTCCTTGCGACCGCCCACGCCGTGCACCCGCAGCGGCTCCTCGACGATCCGGTAGATGGAGTACATCGGGTCCAGAGAGCCGTAGGGGTTCTGGAAGACGGGCTGCATAATGCGCCGCAGCTCGAAGAGCTGCTTGCCCCTCAGGGTCGACAGGTCGACGCCGTCGTGGAAGACCTTGCCCTCGGTGGGGTCGATCAGGTTGAGGATGATGTTCGCCACCGTGGACTTGCCCGAGCCGGACTCCCCGACCAGAGCCGTCGTCGTGCCGCGGCGCACCCCGAAGGTGACGTCATCGACGGCCTTCACATGCGCGTCCGCGCCCTTGGCCCCGCGCACGTCGAAGACCTTGGTCAGGTGCTCCACCCGGAGGATCTCCGGGGCGTCCTCCGCGATCTCGTGGACGCCCAGCTCGTCGGAGGCGACCTGGATGCCTTCGGCGTGCGCGGCCTCGATGCGGTGGGAGGCCAGCGAGGGCGCCGCCTCGACGAGTCGGCGGGTGTAGGGGTGGCGCGGGTTCTGGAGCACGTCCAGGCTCGGGCCGGACTCCACGACGCGGCCGCGGTGCATGACGACGACGTGCGCGGCCCGCTCCGCGGCAAGGCCGAGGTCGTGGGTGACGAAGAGCATCGCCGCGCCCAGCTCGTGGGTGAGGCGCCCGAGGTGGTCCAGGATGCGGCGCTGGACGGTCACGTCCAGGGCGCTGGTGGGCTCGTCGGCAATGAGCAGGCGGGGGCGCGCCGCCAGGCCGATGGCGATCAGGGCGCGCTGGCGCATGCCCCCGGAGAACTCATGCGGGTACTGCCCGGCGCGGCGGGCGGCGTCGGGAAGCCCGGCGTCCTCGAGCAGGAGGGCCACCTGCTCGGAGACGGCGATCCTGCCCTGAGCCCGGGACGCCCGCCCGTCCTCGCCCGGCTGGCTCGGGCCCGCCTCCCTGGGGGCGAACTTGGCGAGGCGGTCGTCCGCCACGCCCGCCAGCCCGTTGGCCCGCAGCGCCTCGCGCACCTGGAAGCCGATGGACCACACCGGGTTGAGGTTGGTCATGGGGTCCTGGGGGACCAGCCCGATCTGGCTTCCGCGCAGACGCTGCATCTGCTTGTCGGAGGCGTGCGCAATGTCCTCGCCGTCGAACAGAATGCGGCCCCCGGTCACCCGCCCGGTCCCCGGCAGCAGGCCGATGACGGCATTGGCCAGGGTGGTCTTCCCCGAGCCGGACTCCCCGACGATGGCCACGCTCTGCCCCGGGTAGATCGTCAGGTTCGCCCGGCGAACGGCCGGGACCATCCCGGTGGAGGAGCGGAAGGCCACCTCGAGGTCCTCGACGCGCAGCAACGGCGCGCCCGCGGACGCGGCGGCCCCAGCAGACGCGTCGGCGGACACGGCGGATGCGCCGTCGGCGGTGTTGTTGTCAGTAGTCACTTGCGAGCCTTCGGATCGAGGGCGTCGCGCACCGCGTCGCCCATCATGACGAAGCCGAGCACGGTGAGCGCGAGGGCGCCCGCGGGGTACAGCAGGACGGAGATGTGGTCGCGCAGCGCCGCATTGGCCGCGGCGATGTCGGCGCCCCAGGAGACCATGGTGGCGGGCAGCCCGATCCCCAGGAAGGACAGGGTCGCCTCGGCAACGATGAAGACGCCGAGCTCGACGGTGGCGGTGACGATGATCGGCGCGGCGGCGTTGGGCAGGACGTGGCGCACCAGGATGGCGAGCCGTCCGCTGCCCAGCGAGACCGAGGCGGTGATGAAGTCCTCGTTCTTCACGCTCATGACCGCGCCCCGGGTGATGCGGGCGATCTGCGGCCACCCGAACATCGCCAGCACGATGACGACGGTGATGACCGATGACCGGCCCTTGAACATCTGCATGACGACGATGGCGGCCAGCACGAAGGGCACGGCGAAGAACACGTCGGTGATGCGCGAGAGCAGCGCGTCGAAGAATCCCCCGAAGAACCCCGCGAGCGCACCGATGAGCCCACCCAGCAGGGTGACCAGGAGCGTTGTGAGCACACCCACGGTCACCGAGGCGCGGGCGCCGTACACGGTCCTGGCGAAGATGTCGCAGCCCTGCTGGTTGAAGCCGAAGGGGTGCTGGGCGGTGGGCGGGCCGTAGGAGTTGGACAGCTGGCAGTAGGTGGGGGTGGCGCGGGCGATCAGCCCGGGGGCCACGGCGAGCAGGACCGCGACGGCGATGAGCAGGGCGGAGACCCAGAAGATGGGCCGACGGCGCAGCTGCTTCCAGGCCTCTCCCCACATCGAGGCCGGCGCCGAGTCGTCATCGACGGCGTCGACGGCGCCCAGGCCCTGCTCGTCGGTCTCGGCCACGAAGTGCTCCTGGCCCGGGCGGGCGACGGCCGCCCCGGTCCGATGGCGGTCCCCGGGCAGGCCCTGAGTCTGGTTCACGGTGCTGTCAGGCATAGCGGATCCTCGGGTCGAGGGCTGCGTACAGGAGGTCGACAAGGAGGTTGGAGATGATGAACACCAGGATGAGCACCGTCGTGAAGGCGACGACCGTGGGGCCCTCTCCATTGAGAATGGCCCGGTAGAGCGTGCCGCCCACGCCGTTGATGTTGAAGATCCCCTCAGTCACGATGGCGCCGCCCATGAGCGAGCCCAGGTCCGCGCCGAGGAAGGTGACGACCGGCACCAGCGAGTTGCGCAGGACGTGCACGATCATGACCCGAGCGCCCGACAGGCCCTTGGCGCGCGCCGTGCGGACGTGGTCCGCCGAGAGGTTCTCCCCGACCTCCGTGCGCGTCAGCCGCAGGACGTAGGCGAAGGAGACCGCCCCGAGCACGATCGCGGGCATGAGCAGCTCTTTGAATCCCGGGGTGCTCCCCACGGTCACCGGCAGCCACCCGAGCTTGACGCCGATGAAGAACTGCAGGAGGAAGCCGATGACGAAGGTCGGCACGGCGATGACCACGAGAGACAGGACCAGGACCGTGGCGTCGAAGATCCCGCCCTTGCGCACTCCGGCGAGCAGGCCAATGGCGATACCCGCCACAGCCTCGAAGGCGAGCGCCATGAGCGAGAGCTTGACCGTGACCGGGTAGGCGCCCGCGAGCACGTCGACAATCGGTCTGGAGCCACGGATGGTGGTGCCCAGGTCGAAGGTCGCGATCCCCTTGAGGAACAGGAGGTACTGGACGAAGAAGGGCTGGTCCAGGTTGTACTGGGCGCGGATCTGGGCCTGGAGGGCGGGGGAAAGCGCACGGTCTCCGCCCAGGGCGGCGACGGGGTCGCCCGGCAGCGCGAAGACCATGGCGTAGATGAGCAGCGTGGCCCCGAAGAACACGGGGATCATCTGCAGGAGCCTGCGCCCGGCGTAGCGGAGCATCGGCATCTCCTTAGAGCGGGAGGGCGTACGGGTGTGCGGAGCCTCCGGGCACAATGCCCGGCCGGCGGTCGATCAGTACGAGGAGATTGCCTCCGCCTTGTCCCACAGGCTCTTGGCCTCGGCCTCATCGAACTGGAGGACCTCGTTGCCGGTCACCTTGTCCTTCCATCCGGCGATGACGGGGCTGGTGAAGTCCGACGCGGGGGTGCGGGTCTCGTAGTACAGGGTGTCGCAGATCTGCTTGCGGTCGATGGCGCGGGACAGGGCGGCTCGGCGGGCCCGGCCCTCGTCGTCCATCTTCCAGTGCTCGGTGTTGACGTCGATGGCGAAGCACTGGATGACGGCGCCGGGCTGGTTGATGGCCCGCTCGCCGAGCTCGTCCTTGAAGGAGGACAGGGCCGAGTCCGGAATCGCGTCGAGCACGTCGAGGGTATCGGCAAGCAGGTCGTTGTACGCCGAGTCGTAATCGGTGTAGATGGTGAAGGTGATGCCCTTGTTCTTGGCCGGGCGGACGCCCTGGTAGGAGGGATTAGCGGCGAGCTCGATCTGGGAGTCGTGCTCCCAGCTGGTCAGGGTGTAGGGGCCGTTGCCGATGGGCTTCTGACCGAAGGCCGCCATGTCCTCATAGGCGGACTCGGGCAGTGGGTAGAAGGCGGAGTAGCCCAGGCGCAGCTTGAAGTCGGAGGCCGGGGCGGTGAGCTTGATCGTGAATGTCAGGTCGTCGACCTTCTTCAGCCCGGAGAGCTCGGAGTCCTTCTCATCGGAATAGCCCTCGATGAGCTCGTAGAAATAGTTGGACAGCTGGGTGTTGGACGCCAGGGCGCCGTAGTTCCAGGCCTTGATGAAGGAGTCGGAGGTGACGGGGGTGCCGTCGGAGAAGGTCCAGCCGTCCTTGAGCTTGACCGTGAAGCTCTGGTTGTCGGACGTCTCGATGGACTCGGCGACCTCGTTCTTCACGCTGCCGTCGGCCTCGTAGGCGACCAGCCCGGCGAAGAGCAGATCGACAACACGGCCCCCGCCCACCTCATTCGTGTTGGAGGGGACCAGGGGGTTCTGGGGCTCGGTGTCATTGGCGCGCACAATGCCGTCGGAGGCAGTGGTGGTGATGGCCTCGTAGCGGGGCACGGCGTGCCAGTCGAAGGCCACGCCGCTGACGTTCTTGGAGTACCCGCCGAAGCCGTTCTGGTACCACAGGGGGACGGCAGGAAGGTCCGCGAAGAGCTGCTGCTGGGCCTGCTCGTAGAAGCCGAGCGCCGTCTTGTCGTCCTTGGCGGCCGCGGCCTTGGCCAGGAGATCGTCGAAGTTGGCATCGGAGTACTGGGCGTCGTTCGAGCCGGCGCCTGTCTGGTAGACGCTGCCGAGGAAGTTCCCCATGGAGGGGTAGTCGCCCTGCCAACCGGAGCGGAAGGCGCCGATGAGCGTGTGGTCGGTGATCTGCTGGCGCAGCTCGGAGAACTGCGCGTAGGGCAGCGGCTCCATGGAGATGCCCAGCGTGTTGCTGACAGAGTTGCACACGGCCTCGACCCAGGCCTTGTGCGGTCCGTCCGAGTTGTAGGCGAGCGTCAGCCTGCCGCCGCTCGCGGCGGCCTGGCCGTCCGAGCCGGCGGTGGCGTCGCCGTCGGGCGCGTCAGATCCACAGGCGGCGGCGAACAGCACCGCGACCGTTGCGGCCCCCAGGCCGAAGTGACGGCGCGAGATCTTGGGATTGCTCAAGGGAACTACCTCCGTACGGCACTGTCAGCAGCAGCCGAGCTGTATCCCGGGCGGGGATGCGCTGACAGCGCAACAGTGATACTAAACACCATTCGGTAACCTTGCGGACATAAATGCCTGACCGAATACTTCGCCGAATCGATCACCCCGCCCCCGGGCCGGCCTCACCAGGCGGCGGCGAGCAGCTCGTAGGAGCGGCGGCGTGCGGCGGCGTCGTGGACGTAGGTGACCACCAGGACCTCCTCCAGGCCCCAGCGCGCGGCCAGCTCGCGGACGCCGGAGGCGACGGCGTCGGGGGTGCCGACGAAGGACAGGCCCATGGACGCCTCCACCGCGTCCTCGCGCCCCGGCGCCAGGGCCCGCCATGCCCGCGGATCGTCGTCGGGCGCGTCCAGCGGCCCGGGCCGGCCGCCGACGACGCGCGCGGCGGCCGCCATGGCGGTGGTGAACAGCCGCTCGGCCTCCTCCCGACTCGGGGCGACGACGGCGTTGACGCCCGCGGCCACGTGCGGCCTCCCGTCCCGGGACAGCGGGCGGGCGGCGGCGTCGCCCCCGAAGTGGCCGCGATAGGTGGTGATGGCGGCCTCCGCCTGGGCGGGCGCGAAGTGCGAGGCGACCGCGAAGGGCAGGCCGAGCGTGCCGGCGACGCGCGCGCCGTTGACCGACGAGCCGAGGATCCATGCGGCCGGGTCGGTGCCCTCGCCCGGGATGGCGCGCACGCGGGGCTCCGGGCCGGCGGGGCGGGCGGGCGCCGCCGGCCCGTCCCCGCCCGCGCCCGGGACCGGCGCCAGCGCGCGGTCGGGGATCGCGCCGAGATAGGCCAGGGTCTCCAGGACCTCGTCGGCGAAGCTGGCGGGATCGGCCCGGCGACGGCGCAGGGCCGCCGCGGTCATGCGGTCGGTGCGCGGCGCCCGCCCCAGCCCCAGGCACACCCGCCCGGGGTAGAGCGTGGCCAGCGTGCCGATCTGCTCGGCGATGGCCAGGGGCGCGTGGTTGGGCAGCATAATGCCGCCGCTGGCGACCCCGATGCGGCCGGTGGCGGCCAGGACCTGCCCCATGAGGATGGTGGTCGCCGAGGCGAGGTAGGTGGTGGAGCCGTGGTGCTCGGCGAGCCAGTAGCGGGCGTAGCCGGCCCCGTCGGCGGCGCGGGCCAGGTCCACCATCTCCCGCAGGGCGTCGGCGCGGGTGCGCCCGGCCGAGGCGGGCACGAGGTCGAGGACGGACAGCACGGGGCGCGCGGCGTTCATGGAGGCACTTTACGGCCCGTCGCGCGCGCCCCCGCCGGTCGCGGCCCGCCTTCCGCCCCGCCTCAGCGTCGCGAGGGCAGCGGGGCGGACAGCGCGCCCGCCCGGGCGGCCGCGGGCGACCGGCCGTCCAGGCGGCGGTAGATCGCGGCGAGCACGGCCCCGGACAGGTTGTGCCAGGTGGAGAAGACGGCGCCGGGCAGGGCGGCCGCGGGCGAGAAGTAGGCCACCGCCAGGGTGGCGGCCAGGCCCGAGTTCTGCATGCCGACCTCGATGGAGATGGTCCGGCACACCCGGGCGTCGCGGCCGAGCATCCGGCCGGCGCCGTAGCCGAGCAGGTAGCCCAGCACGTTGTGGCAGGCGACGACGAGGAGGATCAGCAGCCCGGCGGACAGGATCTTCTCGGCGGACTTGGACACGACGGCGAGCACCACGTAGCAGATGCCGAGCACCGAGACCCAGGGCATGGCCGGCAGGACCCTCTCCACCGCCCTGGCGAACAGGATGCGGACGACCAGGCCGCCGACGACGGGGACCAGGACCATCTTGACAATGCTCATGGTCATGGCCCCGGCGTCGACCGGCATGTACTGGCCGGCGAGCCAGCTGGTGAGCAGCGGCGTCATGAGCGGGGCGAGCAGGGTGGAGATGGAGGTCATGGTGACGCTGAGGGCGACATCGCCCTTGGCGAGGTAGGAGATGACGTTGGAGGAGGTGCCGCCCGGCGCGCAGCCGACGAGGATGACGCCGGCGGCGAGCGCCGGGTCGAGCCCGAAGACCTTGGCCAGGATCCAGGCGAGCGTCGGCATGATGACGAACTGGGCGACGACGCCGACCAGGACCGGCAGCGGCCGCCTGGCGACGAGCGCGAAGTCCGGCGGGGTCAGGGTCAGGCCCATGCCGAACATGATGATGCCCAGGGCGATGCTGGTCCACGCCGACAGCGGGGAGAGCCGCGCGGGCGCGACCAGGGAGACCGCGAACGCCGCCAGGATGAGGACGGGGAAGACGGTGACGGCGATGCGGGCGGAGCGGTCCTCGGCGCTCGGGGACTCGGGGGATGTCGGGGATGTCGGGGATGTCATGGCCCTGTCTTACTTCGCACGCCGCTCGCGCGGATGATCCGTCTTGGCAGTCGAACCTGTCGAACCTGTCGAGCCTGTCGGGCCGGCGGGGGCGGCCCGGGCGCGCGGCCGGCGGGGCCAGACTGCGCGCAGCCGCCGGTCAGCGGCGCGAGGGCAGCAGGGCGGCCACGAGCGACTTCAGGGCGTCGCCGACGATGAAGGGCGCCAGGCCCAGCGCGACGGCGGAGCCCCAGGCGACGCCGGTGGCGATCTTGAGCCAGACCAGGCCGGGGACGTAGACGGCCGCGGAGGCGAGCAGCATGAGGCCGATGCGCGCCGGGAGCGGGCGCCGGGCGCCGTCGGCGGTGCGGGTCAGGGCGTACCCGGCGATGACGGCGGCCAGGGCGTAGCCCAGCACGTACCCGAAGGACGCGGTCGCGCCGCTGCTCCACCCCGCCAGGACCGGCGCGCCGGCAGCGCCCGCGGCGGCGTACAGGGCGACCGACCCGAGTGCCCGGCGCGCGCCGAGCAGGCCGCCGACCCCGAGCGCGGCGAGGGTGCCGAGCGTGACCGGCACGGGCGTGAAGGGAAGCGGCAGCGAGATCTGGCCGATGAGGGTGAGCGCGAGGGCGCCTGCCGCGACGAGCCCGGCCTCGCGGGCGAGGGTCGCGGGGAGCGGGCGGGCCGCTGCGCCCGCGGTGCTCTCAGCGCCAGGGGCACTCTCGGCGTCCAGGTCAGCGAAGGAGGATGTGTTCATTGCCATGCCACAACCGTAGGTGAGCACCATCGCCGCAGCATCCCCGATGCGCGCCGGTTCCGGCTGACGGCTCTTGTAGGTTTCCTCAGAGGCGGGCGGAGATCCAGTCGAGCAGGTCCCGGGTGACCTCCTCGCGGTTGGTCTCGTTGAGCACCTCGTGGCGCGCGCCGGGGTACAGCCTCAGGACGACGTCGTGCACGCCCGCGCGCCGGTAGGCGTCGGCCACCTGGCGCGGCCCCCTCCCGGCCGCGCCGACCGGGTCCCGGTCCCCGGAGGCGACCAGGACGGGCAGGTCCCTCGGCGTCGCCCGGTAGACGGCGGGCCTGGCCGCCGCGCCCGGCCCGGCCGCGAGGTCGCGGAAGAAGGCGTTGGAGCACACGAAGCCGCACAGCGGGTCGGCCACGTAGGCGTCCACCTCGGCCTCGTCCCGGCTGAGCCAGTCGACCTCGGTGCGAGCCGGGGCGAAGGGCCTGTTGAACCCGCTGAATCCTCCGAAGGCCAGGGCGTGCAGCAGCCTGCCGGGGGTGGCGGGCCCTCGCAGGCGGCACAGCAGCGCGCCCAGTGCGCCTCCGAGCCGGCCGGCGGCTCCCGGGTCCCCGCCCGTGCCCATGACGATCAGTCCCGCCAGGTCCCGGCCCCGGCGCGCGGCGAGCAGCCGTACCAGGAAGGAGCCCCAGGAGTGGCCCAGCAGGACGACGGGCGCGCCGGGCCACGAGGCGCGCACCGCGTCGAGGACGGCGGATATGTCGGCCAGGACGCGCCCCCAGCCGCCGCGGTCGGCGACGTGCCCGAGGCCGCCGGGCGGGGCGGTCAGGCCGTGGCCGCGGTGGTCGTCGGCGACCACGCCGTAGCCGGCCGCAACCGCCGCGGTCGCGAGGCGCTCGTAGCGCGCCGAGTGCTCGGTCATGCCGTGGACGACCTGGATGACGACCCTCGGCGGCTCGCCGCGGGGCGGGTCCGCCGGCTCGGCGGGCGGCGAGCCGGCGCCCGCGCCGCCCCTGGCGCCGGCGTCCGTGCGCAGCCGGGCGGCGCCGTCGGGCAGCCAGGTGCGCACGGCCAGGCGGGCGCCGTCGTCGGCGGTCATGTGGGTCAGGGCGGTCTGCACGGCGCCAGGGTAGCGGGGAGCCGGGGCTCCGCGGCCCGGGGCCGGGCGGGCGCGGGTAGCCTGCCGGGGTGCGTACCTTCGTGGGCAACGGGAAGCAGGCCCTGGCGCTCATCGCCCGCGCGCTGCGGGCGGGCGGGGTCGGCACCGTCCTGGTGCCGCGCTACCGCTGCGAGACCATGGTGCTGCCCTTCGCGCTGGAGGGGATGAGGGCGCGCCCGGTCGACGTCGGCGCGGACCTGCTGGCCGACCCGCGCGCGCTGCGCGAGGCCCTGGCCCGGGAGCCCGGCGCGGCCGTGCTGCACTGCGAGACCTACGGCAACCGCGGCGGGCGGGAGCTGACGTCGGTGCTCGGCGCCGCCAGGGGGCTCGGCCACCCGGTGGTGCTGGACGCGACGCACTCGGTGGTGGACCGGCTGATCGGCGCCCCGCCCCCGGCCAACGGGTCGCCGGCCGGGGGCGGGGCGGGGCCGGGCGCCGGGGCCCCGGGCTGGGACGCCGTCGTGGCCAGCGCCCGCAAGCTGCTGCCCGTGCCCGACGGCGCCTGGCTGGCCTGGCCGGACGCCTCCCCGCTGGCGGCGCGCCTGGCGCGCGCCGTCGCGACCCTGCCCGGGCGGCGGCCGGCGGACGAGCGCGCCGCAGCGCTCGGGGCCGGGCTCGGCCGCACCCTGGAGGCCATGCGCGCCGCCCGCGGCGGGCGCCGCGAGGAGCTGCGCCTGGAGGCCTGCCGGATCGCCGCCCGGCACGAGGCGGCCATTGAGTCCGCGCTGACCCCCGTGCCCGCGAGCGCGCGGACGGTCGCGCTGCTGGAGGGGCTGGGACCGCGGGGCCTGCGACCGCGGGCGCGGGCGGCCCGCCGTCTGCGGGAGCGCCTGGGCGCGGGCCTGCGGGCGCGGGGCCTGCGGGTCGTCAACCCGGTGTCGGCGGGCTGCGTGGCCCTGGGTGCGGCGGGCCCGGACGGCGGGCCGGCGGGCGCGCTCGGCGCGGTCGAGGAGGCTCTGGCGCGCGCGGGGCTGTGGGGGCCGGTGAGCTGGTCCGACCCGGACGCGGGCGCTCGCGCGTGGCCGAGCGTCGTCACCGTGCCGACCGACGAGCCGGGGCGGGTCGAGGAGCTGGCCGGTCTGGTCGGCGCGGCGCTGGACGAGGACTGAGCCCGGCCCGGGGCACGGCGCGCGAGGCGCTAGCGTGGCCCCATGACCGCCGCCGCCTTCGCCCTCGTCCCGGCCGCCTACCTGCTCATGCTGCGTCACGTGCGGGAGGGCGGTCGGCGGCGCACCAGGGTGCTCCTCCAGCTGCGGCGCAACACCGGCTACATGGACGGCCACTGGGCCTGCGGGGCGGCCGGGCACGTCGAGGCCGGGGAGTCGGTGGTGCAGGCCGTCGTGCGCGAGGCGGCCGAGGAGGTCGGTGTCGGCGTCGCGCCCGGGGACCTGTGGCCGCTGACAGTTGTGCACCGCTCCAACGACGTCGGCGGGGCCGCCCTGGAGCAGCGGGTCGACTTCTTCTTCACGGCCCGCCGCTGGAGCGGGGAGCCGGCGGCGGCCGAGCCGGAGAGGAACGCGGGGCTGCGCTGGTTCGCGCTCGACGAGCTGCCTGAGCGGGTGCCCCCGCACGAGCGGGCCGTTATGGACCTGCTCGCCGCCCAGCTCGACGGCGGCCGGCCGGTCCCGGCGATCACGGCCTTCGGCTTCGCCCCTGCCTCGTCGGGATAGGCATTTTCGGGCGAGGAAGGCGGTGTCACCGTCTGTTTCGTCCGAAGATGTCTGTCCCGCGGACCGCGGCGCCCGGCGCTCAGAGGCCGAGGAAGTCCAGGATGCGCGGCAGCTCCCGGCGCGCCTGGACGAGTCCGGCCTCGTAGGCGCCCACGACCCGGTCGTAGCGCAGCTCGCCGTTGGCGATCGCCATGCGGTCGGGCTGGAAGAGGTGGACGCGGCCCTCGCTGCGCGCCGCCTCGAGCTCCTCCATGGTCCGGTTGTAGTTCGACGGGCGGGAGATGATCCCCTCGGCCACCGCCGGGTAGCGGCGGAAGAGCCGCCGGTAGGTGCCGGGGCGCTTCTCCTCGGGCTTGCGGTACCCGGCCGGGCGGGTGGAGACCACCAGCATGCGCTCGTATCCGTCCGCCGCGGCGGCGTCGGTGGCGAAGCCGCCCGTGGGCCCCAGGGCGCCGTCGAGGTAGGGGGCGCCGTCGATGTGGACGATCGGCATGAGCACGGGCATGGACGACGACGCCTGGCAGCGCGGCAGGAGATCGGCCATCTCGTCCATGTCCTCCAGCCCCCAGTAGACCTCCTCGCCGGTGTCGCAGCGGAAGGAGCCGATGCGCACGGTCGCCTCGGTGCTGCTGAAGGCGGGCCAGTCGAAGGGGATGGTCTCGTCGGGGGCGGAGGTGTGCCGGTAGATGTACTCGGAGTTGAAGTAGCCCTGGCGGCGGACGAAGCTGCCCCACCCGCCGGTGCGCGGGTCCGTGGTCAGCCCGACGAAGGCCTCGCGCGTGCGCCACAGGTCCCGCGAGACCATGTTGACGGTGTTGGTGCAGCCCGCCGAGATCCCGCCGACCCACGGGAAGAACAGGCCCGCCTCCAGCAGGACCTGGACGAGGGCGGCGGTGTAGGTCCCCCGCATGCCGCCCCCCTCGAAGACGAGGGCGACGCCGTTCACGCGGCGGGTGATCGGGGCCGGGGCGTGGCCGGGCTGTCCGTAGGGGACGGGGCGAAGGCGTAGCGGCGCGGTAGTCATGGTGGGCTCAGGCTATCGCCGCCGGCCCGGTCACGGCCGGGCCGTCCAGCACTCGTCGCCCCCGCGGACGGGCGCCGTCGTCGGCGGGGAGAAGGGGCGGCGCGGGGTACCGCGCGGGGCTCCCGGCGCGTAGCGTGCCTCTCATGACACCGTCAACGACGCCGACCATCCTGACGCCTCTGACCATGCGCGGCCTGACCGCGCGCAACCGCCTGTGGCTGCCACCCATGTGCATGTACTCCGTCGACGCCCGCGACGGCGTCGCCACCGACTGGCACGTCCTGCACTACGCCACGCGCGCCACGGGAGGCTTCGGCACCGTGATCGTGGAGGCCACGGCGGTGACCCCCAACGGCCGCCTGTCGCCCTTCGACCTGGGGCTGTGGGACGACGCTCAGGTCGCCGGGCACCGCCGCATCGTCGAGGCAGTCCACGCCGCCGGCGCCCTGGCCGGCGTCCAGCTCGGCCACGGCGGGCGCAAGGCGGGCACTCCCCCGTGGCGCCCCGGCGGCGGCTCGGGGGCGCGCACCGCCACCATCGAGGGCTGGGACCTGGTGGGCCCCAGCGCCATCGCCTACCCGAAGCACGCCGAGCCGCACGCGCTCACCGAGGAGGAGGTCCGCGCGACGACGGCCGCCTTCGCCGCGGCCGCGCGCCGCGCCGTCGCAGCCGGCTACGACGTCGTCGAGCTGCACGGGGCCCACGGCTACCTCATCCACGAGTTCCTCTCCCCGCTGTCCAACACCCGCGACGACGCCTACGGCGGGTCCGCCGAGGGCCGGCGCCGCTTCGCCCTCGAGACCGCGGCCGCCGTGCGCGAGGCGGTCGGGGAGGACGCGGTCCTGGACATCCGCCTGTCAGCGACCGACTGGACCGAGGGCGGCCTGACCGGCGAGGACACCGCCGCCCTCGCGCCCCTGCTCGTGGCAGCGGGCGTGGACGTTCTGCACGTCTCGAGCGGGGCGAACGTGCCGGCCCGGGTGCCCGTGGGGCCCGGCTACCAGGTGCCCCTGGCCGCGCAGGTCAAGGCGGCCGTGGCGGGGACGACGACACCGGGCGGCGGCGAGCCGGTGGTCGTGACGGTCGGCGTCATCACCGAGGCCGCCCAGGCCGAGCAGATCGTCGGCACCGGGCAGGCCGACGCCGTCGCCGTGGGCCGCCCGGCCCTGCGCGAGCCGTACCTGCCGGTGCGCTGGGCCCACGACCTGGGCGTCAACGACTGGAAGGCGGCCGGGCTGCCGGTGCAGTACTGGCGCGGCGCCTGGCGCTGACACCCGTCGCCCCCTTCGCCGAGATCGGTTCAGTTCCGCACTGAGATCGGTTCACGGACCGATCTCGAGCCGGAGTACGACCGATCTCGGCGAAGGGGGCCGAGGCGAGAACAGGGCGGGGAGGGCCGGCTCACGCCCCCAGCCAGAAGGCCCGCATGGCCCGGGCCAGCCAGGGGCCGTCGGCGACGCCGCACATCTCCCGCTGGGAGTGCATGGACAGCAGGGCCTGGCCGACGTCCACCGTGGTGATCCCCAGCCGCGTGGCGGTGATGGGGCCGATGGTCGTCCCGCAGGGGACGGCGTTGTTGGACACGAAGTTCTGCACGGGCACGCCTGCGGCGTCGCAGGCGCGAAGCCACACGGCGGTGCCGACGGCGTCGGTGGCGTAGCGCTGCTGGGCGTTGATCTTGATCAGCGGCCCCCGGTTGAGGGCGGGCCTGACCGCCGGGTCGTGCAGGTGGGGGTAGCCGGGGTGGACGGCGTGCCCGGCGTCGGCCGACACGCAGACCGAGCGGGCGAGCATAGCCGCCCGGGCGTCGCCGTCAACGCCGAGCGCCCCGGCCAGGCGCCCCAGGACCGTCTCGAGGAAGGGGCCGCCCGCCCCCGAGCGGGTCTGGGAGCCGACCTCCTCGTGGTCGTTGGCGACCAGGACGATCGGCTCGCCGGTCTCGCCGCCGCGGGCGACGGCCTCCAGGGCCGCCAGGGCCGCGTGGACGGAGGAGAGGTTGTCCAGCCGCGAGGAGGCGAGGAGCTCGCCGTGGCGCCCGAAGCGGGCGGGCGGCTCGGTGGGGAAGGTGAGGACGTCGTGGAAGGCGAGCTGGTCGGGGTCGATTCCGGCGAGCCCGCACAGGTAGCGCTCCGGGTCGTCGGGGCGGGCGCCGTCGTCGGCCAGGCCCCACAGCGGCAGCAGGTGGGCCTGCCTGTCGAGGCGGAGGGAGTCGTTGACGCTGCGGTCCAGGTGCGGGGCGACCTGGGCCACGCGCGCGACCGGGCCGGTGCGCACCAGGTGGACGGCGCCGTCGCGGGTGACCAGCCGCCCGGCCAGGCCGAGCTCGCGGTCCAGGAAGGAGTTGAGCAGCGGGCCGCCGTAGACCTCGACGTTGAGGACCTGGAGGCCGTCGCGCACCATGGCGGCCCCTGGCTTGAGCCTCAGGGCCGGGGAGTCGGTGTGGGCGCCGATGATCCGGAAGCCCGCACGCCCCCCGCACCGCTCGGGCAGGATCCAGGCGATGATCGCGCCGTCGCGCACGACGTAGCCGCGGCGCGGCGGCCCGGCGTCCCAGGGCCGGGTCTCGTCGACGGCGTCCAGGCCGACGGCGCCCAGGCGCGCAGCCGCCTCGGCGGCCGCGTGGTAGCTGGTCGGGGAGGCGGTGACGAAGTCAGCCAGGCCGGCGGTGTAGGCGTCGTCGTCGCACAGGGTGTCATCCGGGGCGGCGGGGCGGGGCGATGTGGTCGGCATGGGCCCAGTGTGGCACTCGGGCTCATGAGCCCGTCAGTCCCGCGCGCGAGCCCGCCCGGGTGTGCCACAATCGGCGGTGGACACGGGGTGCGCCGTCCGGCGCTGAGATCACACCCGTGGAACCTGATCTAGTTCGCACTAGCGAAGGGATGTCCGCATGACACCAACGCGCCCCGCCCTGCCCAGGGTCCTGTCCATCGCCGGCACCGACCCCTCCGGCGGCGCCGGAACCGCCGCCGACACCAAGTCGATCAGTGCCGCCGGCGGATTCGCCATGACCGCCGTGACCTGCCTGGTCGCCCAGAACACCACCGGGGTCCAGGCCATCCACACCCCGCCGGCCGACTTCCTGAGCCGGCAGCTGCGATCCGTGTCCGACGACGTCGAGCTCGACGCCGTCAAGACCGGCATGCTGGGCACCACCGAGATCATCGCGACGGTCTGCGCCTGGCTCGACGAGCACCCGCCGGCCGTGCTCGTCGTCGACCCCGTCATGGTGGCCACCTCCGGCGACCGCCTCCTGGAGCCCGAGGCCAAGGAGGCGATGCGCCGCTTCTGCGAGCGCGCCACCGTCATCACCCCCAACGTCCCCGAGCTGGCCGTGCTGCTGGACGCCGAGCAGGCCCGCACCCCGCAGGAGGCGGTCGACCAGGCCCTGGGGTGGGCGCGGCGCACGGGTGTGCCGGTCGTGGTCAAGACCGGCCACCTGGGCGGCGAGGAGGTCCTCAACATGTGGGTCGACGACGACGGCGTGCGCGCGACCGCGAGCGCGCCCCGGGTCCGGACCGCCTCCACCCACGGGACCGGGTGCTCCCTGGCCTCGGCGCTGGCCACCCGCCTGGGCGCCGGGGATAGCCCCGAGGACGCGCTGACCTGGACCACGCAGTGGCTCCACGAGGCCGTCGCCCACGGGGCCGCCCTGCGGGTCGGCGCCGGGCACGGCCCGGTCGACCACTTCCACCGCGCCCGCCGCCTGGCGGACGCCGGCCTGGCCGACCCCTGGGCGGAGGTCGGCGAGGTGCCGGCCGAGCTGCACAGCCCCGGGGACCTCGCGCCCGGGATCGTCCCGGCGCCGCTGCGCATCGCCGCCGCCGGGCCGTGGACCGAGGCGCTGTGGCGGGCCTCCAGCGACATCGCCCGGGACATCAGCGCCGGTGACTTCGTGGCGGGCCTGGTGGACGCCACCCTGCCGGTCGCCGCGTTCGACCACTACCTGGCCCAGGACGCCCTCTACCTGGAGGAGTACTCCCGGGCCCTGGCCCTGCTGGCCGCGCGCGCCCAGCGCACGCAGGACGCGATCTTCTGGGTCCGCGCCGCCGACACGGTCCTCAGCGCGGAGAGCGAGCTGCACCGCACCTGGCTGGCCGGGCGCCCCCGCGCCGAGGCCGGCCCGGTCACCCGCGCCTACACCGACTTCCTCGTCGCCCGCGCCGCCGTGTCCCCCTACGTGGTGGGCGCCGGCGCGGTACTCCCCTGCCACTGGCTGTACGCCGAGATCGGCGCCGCGGTGCCGCAGGTCGACCCCGGTCACCGGTTCGCAGCCTGGCTGTCGACCTACCACGACCCCGCCTTCGCCGCGGCCGCGGCACAGGCCGTTGCGGCGGTGGAGGCCGCGATGGAGGCGGCCACGCCCGCCGAGCGCGCCCGGGCGGCGCGGGCCTACCTGCTGGCGAGCCGGCACGAGCTGGAGTTCTTCGACCAGGCCCTGCGCCTGAGGGCGGGCGGCTCGCGGTGAGCGCCCGGGCCCCCGGCGCGACCAGCGCCGTCGTCGGGACCGGCACTACCGGCACCGCCGGTGCCGCCGATGCCGCCGGTGCCGCCGGCACCGCCAGCGCTGACGATGCTGACGACGTCGGGCCCGGTGCGCCCCCTGCGCACCTGCCGCCCGAGGGCCGCGCCGCGCTGCGGGCGGGCGTGGTGGGCAACTGGATCGACAACATCCACGTCTTCCTGCCGCTGGTCGCCCTGTCCCCGGCCCTGGAGAAGGTGGCGGGCCCGACGGCGGGAGCCTCCGCGGGGGCGCTCGTGGTCATCGCCATGCTCCTGGGGCGCCCCGTGGGCGGGGTGGTGCTCGGCAGGGTCGCCGACCGCCTGGGGCGCACCCGCACCACTCGCCTGGCCATCGCCGGGACGGCCGGGTGCAGCCTGGCCATCGCGTGCGTGCCCACCCATGAGGCGCTCGGCGCGGCGACCCTGGTTCTCATCCTGCTGCTGCGCCTGGCGGGCGGCGTGCTCGTGGCCGGGGAGTACTCGGCGGCGATCCCCCTGGCCATGGAGTGGTCCGCGCCCCGGCGACGGGGCCTGATGAGCGGGCTCATCCTGTCCATGGCTCCTCTAGCCCAGGCCTCCATCGCCTTCGGGACCATGGGCCTGCTGATCCTCCTGGGACCCGAGCGCTACGCCGCCTGGGGCTGGCGGGCGCTGTTCGCCCTCGGGGCCCTGCTGTCGGCGGGCATGCTCCTGTACTACTCCCGCCAGGTCGTCGACGCCCCCTGCTTCCACCGGCGTCGGAGCGCGGAGGCGGGCGGCCGGCGCCTGCGCTCCCTGCTGGCGGGGGCCTGGCGGCGCTCCTTCTGGCAGGCCTTCACCATGATGAGCGGGCTGTGGCTGCTCACCAGCGCCACCGTCCTCATCCTCACCGCGCGCCTGGCCTCCGACGCCGGCCTGCCGACCAGAACGGTCGGTCTGGTCATGGGGGTGGCCTCGCTGGCTCAGGCGGCCGCCATGGCCGGGGCCGGCCACCTGTCCACGCTGGTGGGGCGCCGTCGGCTCCTGATCGCGTGGGGGCTGGTGGCGGCCGCCGTCGCCCCCTGGGTGTGGCGGGCCGTCCTCGGCGCCCCCGGTGCCGGGCGAGCGGCGCTGCTGGCCGCGCTGCTCCAGGTGATCACGGTGTCCGCCTACGGCCCGGTGGCGGCCTACCTGTCCGAGCGCTTCCCCGTCCAGGTGCGCTCGACCGGCTACGGCAGCGCCTACAGCCTGTCCCTGGTGGCGCCGGCGCTCTACCCCTTCTACCTGCCGCTTCTGGAGCACCTGGCGGGTCGCACCGGAGCGGTGCTGGTCCTCGTGGTGTGCGGCGGCCTCCTGGTGGTCGTGGGGGCCGCCCTCGGCCCGGCCCTGGGGCCGGGCGCGGTGTCCCGTGAGCTCGACGACGTGGCGGGGGGCGGCCGGTGAGCAGTCCCGCGAATGATCCGGACCTGGAGCGGGTGCGCCCCGTCCTGGACGCCGTGCGTGGGCGCGCGCCGCTGGTCCACTGCCTGAGCGCGGCGGTGTCCATGGAGATCGTGGCCGACGGGCTGCTGGCGGCGGGGGCCCGCCCCATGATGACCGAGACGGCCGCCGAAGCGCCCCACATGGTGCCCCTGGCGGACGCCCTGCTGATCAACCTGGGCACCCTGTCCACCGACGGCGCGGAGGGCATCCCGGCAACCGTCGAGGCGGCACGGGGGCTCGGCCTGCCGTGGGTGCTGGACCCGGCCGCCGTCGGGGCCGCGCCGGTGCGCACCGCGCTGGCCCGCCGGCTGCTGGGGCGGCGGCCCGCCGTGGTGCGCGCCAACGCCTCGGAGGTGCTGTCCCTGGCGGGCGGGGCCGGCGGGCGCGGGGCGGACTCGACCGCCGCCCCCGAGGACGCGGCGCAGGCCGCTCGCCAGATCAGCGCCCTCACCGGTGGGGCCGTGGCGGTCTCCGGCGCCGCCGACCTGCTGCTCGACACCCGTCGCGAGCTGCGCGTGGCGCGCGGCACGCCGCTGCTGACCCGGGTGACCGGGACGGGCTGCCTGCTGGGCGCGCTGACGGCGGCCTGCCTGGGGGCCGGGTCGGCGCCCCTGGAGGCCGCCCGCGCTGCCGCCGTGTGGATGGGGGCGGCCGGTGAGCTCGCTGAGGAGCGGGCGCCGCGGCCCGGCAGCTTCCGGGTGGCGCTCGCCGACGCCCTGGACGAGGTGGGGCGGTGAGCGGCCCGCGGGCAGCCGGGGCGCTGGACCTGCGCTGCTACCTGGTGACCGCCGGGAGCTCGCGTCGCACGGTCGAGGTGGCGGCGGCAGCGGCGGGCGCAGGGGCGGGGATCGTGCAGGTGCGGGCCAAGGACCTCAGCGCCGCCGGCCTCCTGGAGCTGACCCTGGCGGTGGCGCGGGCGGTCGGGCGGGCGAGCGCGGCCACGCGCGTGGTCGTGGACGACCGCTGCGACATCGCCTTCGCGGCCATGCGCGCCGGGGCCAACGTCCACGGCGTGCACCTGGGCCAGGACGACCTGCCGGTGGCCGACGCGCGGGCCCTGCTCGGCCCGCGGGCCGTGATCGGGCTGACCACCGGGACCCTGGAGCTGGTGCGCGCCGCCCAGGAGGTCGCAGGCCTCATCGACTACGTGGGGGCCGGCCCCTTCCGCCCCACGCCGACGAAGGACTCGGGCCGCCCCGCCCTGGGCGCGGCGGGCTACCCGCCGCTGGTGGCGGCCACGAGCCTGCCCGTGGTGGCCATCGGTGACGTCAGGCCTGCGGACGCCCGGGCCCTGGCGGGTACCGGCGTCGCCGGGGTGGCGCTGGTGCGGGCCATTATGAACGCGCCGGACCCGGCCGGAGCGGTCCACGAGGTCCTCCGGGGCTTCGCCGCCCGCCCCTGACCGGGGGCGGGACGGGCCCGACGTCTCCCCTCGTCGAGATCGGTCGCATTCCGCGTCGAGATCGGTAGATCTCCGCGCCGAGATCGGTCGCGTCCCGCGCCGGCCGCACCCGTGCTCCCAACAACAAGGACCTGGGTCCTATGGACTGCCCAACGGATGCACCCTAGACTTGCAATCGTTCCCGGGAACGTTCGCACAACTTCTCGGACCCCGCACCGCCACCGATTGCAAGGAAGCGAGACAGCCATGACCGTCCCCGCCCCCGACCTCCGCGGCCTCAACCCGGCCCCCGTCACCCCCTTCACCCCCGACGGCGAGATCGACTTCGCCGCCATCAAGCGGCTGGGCTCCTGGCTCGGCACCTTCCCCGAGGTCACCTCCCTGGTCGTCCTCGGGCACGCAGGTGAGGGCACCTTCCTCACCCAGGCCGAGCAGGTCGCCGTCATCGAGGCCTTCGTCGCCTCGACCGACGGGCGCGTCCCCGTCGTCGCCGGCATCACCGGGGAAGGCACCCGGGTCGCCGTCGAGGAGGCCCAGCGCGCCGTCGACGCCGGCGCCACCGCCGGCCTCATCTACCCCTCGCACGGGTGGCTGCGCTTCGGCTTCCAGCCCGGCGCCCCGCAGGACCGCTACAGGGCGATCTACGAGGAGACCGGCCTCAACGAGATCCTCTTCCAGTACCCGGACGTCACCAAGTGCTCCTACGACCTGGACACCCAGCTCGCCATCGCCGCCCTGCCCGGCGTGCACTACACGAAGAACGGCGTGCGCAACATGAAGCGCTGGGACACCGAGATCCCCGCCCTGCGCGAGGCCTTCCCGGAGCTGACCATCATGAGCTGCCACGACGAGTACCTGCTCCACACCGTCTTCGACGTCGACGGCCTCCTGGTCGGCTACGGCAACATCGCCCCCGAGCTGCTCGTCAAGCTGCTCAAGGCGGGTCAGGCGCACGACTACGACGCCGCCCGGGCCGTCCACAACCAGCTCTTCCCGGTCACCAGGACCGTGTACCACCGCGGCTCGCACATGGAGGGCACCGTCGCCCTCAAGGAGGCGCTCGTCGCACGGGGCGTGCTGGACACCGCCACCGTCCGCTCTCCGCTGCGCCCGCTCGCCGCCGGCGCCCACGAGGAGATCGCCGCCGCCCTGGCCTCCGCCGGTCTGGGCGAGGCGCAGGTGCCCGCCTGACCCCGCCCGGGGCCGGTCCGGTCTCGCGGCCGCGGCCCGCACGCGGGCCCGCCCGGGGCGGCGCGCGAGGATCGCGCCGCCCCGCCGGGCCCGCGCCCCGGGACTCCGCAGTCGCGCGGGACCCGCCTCTCAACCACCTGACCACCACGCCCCACAACGGAGTCGGCCGTGATTCTCATCCAGTTCCTCGTCTTCCTCCTGTTCATCATTCTCGGAGCCCGTCTGGGCGGGATCGGCGTCGCCTTCGCGGGAGGCGCCGGGGTCGTCGTCCTCGGACTGCTGGGGGCCGCGCCCGGAGACCTGCCAATGCAGGTCATCGTCTTCATCATGGTGGTCATCTACGCCGCCTCGGCGATGCAGGTCGCGGGCGGCCTGGACCACCTCGTCAACCTCACCGACCGCCTCCTGCGCGCCCACCCCAAGTACCTCGCCGTCCTGGCCCCGCTGGTGACCTACCTGCTCACCCTGGCCGCCTCCACCGGCCAGGTCTCCTTCGCCACCATGCCGGTCATCGTCGAGGTCGCCAAGGAGAACAACATCCGCCCCACGCGCTCCCTGTCGGTGGGCGTGGCCGGGTCCCTCCTGGGCATCACCGCCTCGCCGATCTCGGCCGCCGTCGTCTTCCTGTCCACCGAGCTCGAGGAGGACGGCACCGGCTGGACCTTCATCGACCTGATCGCCGTGTCGATCCCCGCGACCTTCCTGGGAACCATGACGACCGCCGTGCTCTTCATGCTGTGGGACAAGGCCCGCGGCAACGACAGGCTGGACTCCGTCGAGGAGTACCGGCGGCGCCTGGACGCGGGAGAGGTCACGGCCCCCAGGCACGAGGTGCGCGAGCTGCGCCCGGGCGCCAGGCTCTCGGTCCTCATCTTCGTCATCGCCCTGCTGATCGTCCTGTCCTACTCGATCCTCACCTCGGAGAAGATCGGGGTCATCGCCGACCCGGTCATGGACGCCGGGCAGTGCCGCATCTCGGTCATGCTCGCCGCCGCCGGGGCGATCCTCGTCCTGTGCCGCGCCAGCCCCAAGGCCATCCCCTCCGCCTCGATCTTCAGGACCGGCATGAACGCCTGCGCCTGCATCCTGGGGGTCGCCTGGCTCAGCACGACCTTCATGACCGCCAACAAGGACTGGATCCAGGCCCACCTCGGCCAGGCCCTGTCCGGCAAGCCGTGGCTGTTCGCCATCCTGGTCGTCGTCGCCTCCTCCCTGCTGTACTCGCAGGCGGCCTCCACCAAGGCGCTGTTCCCGACGGCGCTGGCCATCGGCGTGGCCCCCGCCACTGTCATCGCCTGCTTCCCCGCCACCTCCGCCCTGTTCATACTGCCGACCTACCCGACCCTGCTGGCCGCCGTCGAGCTCGACGACACCGGCTCCACCCGGCTGGGCACGAGGTTCTTCGACCACCCCTTCCTCATCCCGGGCCTCGTGGCCACCGGGCTGAGCGTCGTCTTCGGCTTCCTCCTGGCGGCACTCCTCATGTGAGCGCACCGCCCCCACGGGAAGCGGTCCGGATAGTGAGGCGGAGCGATACCAGTACCTCGATCGGCACCACCCCCGCGGGAAGCGGTCCGGGTCCTCGGGCGCGGCGCGTCCGAGGACCCGGACCTCCGCCCGCGCCGCCTCCGGACGCAATCGCGCACTGCCGCACGATACAGTGCCGCCCGTGGACCGCCGCCGGTCCGGATGGAGGTGCTCGCCCGTGAAGGCCACGACGCTCAAGGACGTCGCCGCAGCGGCCGGTGTCTCGGTGTCCACGGCCTCGCGGGTCCTGGACGAGCGGCTCCCCGCCTCCCGGTCGGCTACCGCGGTGCGTGTGCGCGAGGCGGCCGCCAGGCTCGGCTACCGGCGGGACGCCGCGGCCTCGGCGCTGCGCCGCGGGGACACGGGCACGGTCGGGGTGCTCGTCCCCCGGCTGTCCGACACCGTCATGGCGATGCTCTTCGAGGCGGTCTTCGCCGACGCCGCCTCCCGCGGCCTGTTCGCCCTGGTGTCGGTGTGCGGCGACGACCCCGACCGGGAGCGCGCCGCCGTCGACTCCCTCCTGGCGCGGCGCGTCGACGGCCTGGTCCTGGCCACTGCCCGCCTGGACGACCCGCTGCCCGCCTCCCTGCGGGACCAGCAGGTCCCCCACGTCCTGGCCGTGCGCACCGACGCCGAGTCCCCCTCCTCGGTCTGCGACGACGAGCTCGGCGGCTACCTCGCCACCCGGCACCTGATCGACCTGGGCCACACCGAGATCGCCGTCATGCCCGGACCGGACTTCGCCTCGACCTCCCGGCGCCGCCTGGCCGGATTCGGCCGGGCCATGGCCGACGAGGGGCTGGAGGCGCCCGCGGACCGCATCCGCCACTGCGGCTTCGGCTTCCAGGAGGGGCGCCGCACCGCCTCCGAGATCCTGTCGGCCTCGCCGGGGACCACCGCGATCTTCGCCGCCAACGACCAGCTGGCCCTGGGCGCGCTGGCGGCGGCGGACGCGCTGGGCCGCCGCGTGCCGGAGGGCCTCAGCGTCGTCGGCTACAACGACACGCCCCTGGCCTCGCAGCTCCCCGTGCCCCTGACCACGGTCCGCGTGCCCTTCGACATCATCGCCTCTGGCGCGCTCGACCTGCTCGTCGCGCAGACGCAGGGCGCCGCACCGGCCAGGCCCGGCCCCCGCACGGCGATTCCCACGCTCATCCCCCGCCGCTCGGCGAGCAGGCAGCGCTGAGGGGCCCGGCGCGCCGCAGGAAGGCGGGCTGGGGCGCCGGCCGCCCGCAGTAGGGCAGGATGGGCGCGTGAGTACCGACGCCGCTTCCGAGCCCCCGCCCGCACCGCCCCTGCCGCCGTCGGGCACGACGGCGGTGCGCGCCGTGCTCCTGGACGCCGACGGCGTCCTCCAGCTCATCGGCACCCCCTGGTACCGGGCGCTGTCCGCCGGCGGCGGGGAGCCCTTCGCCAAGGCGCTCCTGTCCCGGGAGGGGCCGGCGCTGTCGGGCAGGGAGAGCCTGCGGGACCTGCTGGAACGGCTGGTCGTCGAGCTGGACCTGGCCAGGGGCGCTGACGAGCTCATGGCCCTGTGGCGCCAGGCGACGCCGGACCCGCCCGCCTGGCAGCTGGTCCGCGAGCTGCGGGCCGCGGGCTACCTCACCGTCCTGGCCACCAACCAGCACGAGGAGCGCCGCGAGTGGATGCGCACCGCGCTGGGATACGACGGCCTGTGCGACGTGGACGCCTACTCCTGCCTCCTGGGCGCGGCCAAGCCCGACCCGGATTACTTCCGCGCCGCCCTGGCGATGGCGGGCGTCAGCACCGGCGAGGCGCTCTTCGTGGACGACAGCGCCGAGAACATCGCCGCGGCCGCGGCGCTGGGCCTGCGCACCCTGCACCACCCCACCGACGCCGGCGGCCGGGTGCTGCGACGCGGGGTGGTCGAGGCGCTGAGCGCCTGACGGGACGGTCACCGGGCGCCGGCCTCCTTCTGAGGAAGGAGACCAACACGACGTCTTTCTCATCCTGTAGAAACTTGTACGGCACGTCTTGTCGCGAAAGACTCGACTCATAGGTGTACTCGACTCATAAGACACCCCGAGAGGACAATATGACCACACAGGATGCAGCTGGACCCGCAGCCCGGTTCTGCGCCCCGAAGCGCAGGGTCACAATGCCTGCACGCTCCGCCGCATCCGCCCGAGAACGCATCTCCGACAGGCTCGACGAGCGCTTCAACAACCCCTCGCGCCGCGCCCCGCGAGCCTTCCTCCACGTCATCAGCCGCATCCACAGGCTCCTCCCCCGCAGGCTGCGCGGACGCGTGCCCGTGACCTTCATCGGCTACGCCCTCATCAACGGCTCGGCCTTCCTCATCGACATCAGTTTCCTGTGGCTCTTCTTCGACAAGCTTCACTGGTTCTACCCGCTGGCCGTCACCCTGGGATACATGATCGCCGGGGCGTACTCGCTGCTGCTCAACCGGTGGCTGAACTTCCAGGCCCACGGCCATCTCGCCGCGCAGGGCTCGCGCTACATGATCGGGCTCGCGAGCCAGTACGTCATCTTCATCCTCGGCCTGTCCTCCTTCCTGCACTGGATCGGGGTGAACGCCGAGCTGGCCCGCGTCATCTCGGCCTGCTGCGAGGGCGTCTATCTCTACACCCTCATGAAGCTCTGGGTCTTCCGGGGCACTCCCGAGCCCGACGACGAGCCCGGAGCCCCCGAGCCCGCCTGAGCCCCGCCCGGGCGCGGACCGATCTCGGCACAACCGGCCGGCCCAGCCTCACCACCGGGCCCGCGCCGTCTCCCGCGGCCCGTCGAGCTCGGTGAAGCCGGCGTCCACGACCGAGACCGGCCGGGACGCGGCCTCCCAGGCCTCCGACGGCGGGAAGGAGACCCGTACCCGGTAGTCATGCGCCGCCCAGGCGGAGCGGACCGCCTCGGGCATGGCCGGGCTCTGCCAGGCGAGCTGGGCGGCGTGGGCGACCTGCGCGCACAGCTTGCCGCTGGTCATCTCCTCCAGGGACGTGACCTCGACCGTCACCAGCGCCGAGGAGGAGACGGACTCCCCGGTCAGCTCGATGCCCGTCGCCGCCCCATCGTCGCGGCGGGCGGCCTCGGCGATGGCGGCCGGCGGGGGCGGCAGCTCGTCGCCGTGGGGGAAGTGGGTGCCCTCGACCTGCGTCTTGGCCAGCGGCGGGGGCAGCGGCCGCACCGGGCCGGGGACGAAGGCGCGGGCGGCGGCAGTGCCCCAGCCGGCGGGGCCGTCCTGGAAGACGGTGACACCCGCCAGCTCCTGGACCTCCTCCCAGCGCCGCCCGCGGGCGCGGCGCACGAGCTTGCGGATGCGCCTGCTCCTCCAGCGCTCGACGGCGTCGTGCCAGGCCCCGCCGGGCGCGGCGGGCGGCGAGGCGAGCAGGGCGACGACGGCGCGGGCCGCGGCCTCGGCGACGTCGATGCGGCGCGGCGGGCGGACCTTGTCGTAGCGGACGGCGATCTGCATGCCCCAGGGGGTCTCGTGGTCGCTCACGCCCCGACCCTACCGACCCGCCCGGCCGTGCTCTCCGCGCCCACCGCCAAAGGCCGGCGACCCGGGCCTCATCCGCGGGGAGGAGCCGCCGGCCGGGGGCGTCATCCCTCCGACGCACGCCCGTCGCGGCCGGCACCCCTATGGTCGGGCCCATGACGTCTTCGCTCCCCGCCCCCGGGCGCCCCCGGCTGCTCAACGGCGCCACCGTCCACGGCCCGGCCGGCATACGCCGCCTGCGCCACCGCGCCGAGATGCCCCTGCTGTGGGCGAGCGCGGCCGTCAGCGCCGCGGCACTCGCCGCCTGGCTGGCGCTGGTGATCTGGCTCGCTGTCGTGCCCGCCCCGACCGGGGCGGCCAAGCAGGTGCGCGACTTCTTCGTCGGCGGGAACGCGATGACGGGCGCCCAGGTGCTGCTGGCCGTCCCGCTGCTGCCGCTGGGCGTGTGGGGCGCACGTGCGCTCCTGTACGCGCGGATGCGCGCCTCCTCGGTGCAGATGAGCCCGACCCAGTTCCCCGAGGGCTACCGGATGGTGGTGGAGGCCGCCGAGCGCTTCGGGCTGCGCCGCGTCCCCGACGCCTATGTGGTCCTGGGCAACGGCAGGATCAACGCCTTCGCCGCCGGGCACGGCTTCCGCCGCTTCGTGGCCGTCTACTCCGACCTGTTCGAGGTCGGCGGGTCGGCGCGCGACCCGGAGGCCCTGCGCTTCGTCATCTCCCACGAGGTCGGCCACCTCGCCGCCGGACACGTCTCCTTCTGGCGCGTCCTGGTCTTCCAGGTCGTCTACTCCGTGCCGCTGCTGGGCAAGGCGCTGTCGCGCGCCCAGGAGTACACGGCGGACAACCACGGCTACGACGCCGCCCCCGCCGGCGTGCCGGGCGTCATGGGGCTGCTCGGCGCCGGCAAGTACCTGGGCGCGCAGGTCAACCTGCACGCGACCGCGGACCGCGCCGCACACGAGAGGGGGCTCTGGGTGCACGCCGTGCAGTGGACCTCGACCCACCCGACCCTGACCTGGAGAGCGCACGCGCTGCGGGACCGCAGCCGCCCGGGGCGCCTCATGGTGCGCCCCAAGACGGCCTGGTACCCGCCGATCAGCCCGGTGGGCCGGGACCGCAGCCGGAGCTGGCCCGCCCCCGCCGAGGTGCTCGCCCGCATGGACGACGGCAGCGGCCTGCGGGTGCCGGGCGCCGAGGAGCAGTTCGGCCGATACCCAGGCCTGTCCTACGCCGTGGGCCGCGACGAGCTGCGCCTGGCGGACCCGACCCCGTCCGGGCCGCCCCGCCCCGGTCCCGCCGGGGCCGGGGCCGGGGCCGACGGACCGGTCGGCTGACGAGGGGCGGGCGGAGCGGTGACCCGCCGCCCGCTCACCCCGCCCGGCGCAGCAGGACGCCCCTCCCGCCCTCGAAGGTGACAGCGCCGAAGGCCCTCAGCTGAGCAACCTTCTCGAAGCCGACCACCAGGTGCAGGCCGATGGAGGCGTGGTTGGAGGCGTTGACGACGCTGTACAGGTCCGCGGCGGGCCCTCGGGCCCGCACGGCGCCGGCCACCGCGGTCAGGAGCACGCGCCCGACGCCACGACAGCGCGCCACGGAGTCGACGACGAGTCCCGAGACCATCCAAGCCTCAGTGTCATCGTCCGGCTCCGGCAGCGAGGCGCGCAGCCTCTCGGGCAGCGGGAAGGCGCCCGACAGCGCGACGGGCGCGAGCAGGTCGTCGTCGAGGTCCCCAGGGCCCGCCACCTGGCCGTGCGCGGGGCCCTCCTCGCCCGTAGGGCCCTCCTCGCCCGCGGCCTCCGCGGCGGGAAGGAGGGCCAGGAGGAGCACCGGGAGGGAGGCGATCATGTGGGGCGCCCGCTCCCGGGCCTCCTCCACCGAGGTTCCCCGCAGCGTCAGGAGCCGGGCGACGCGTGCGGCGTCGCCCGGCTCGGCCGGGCGGACGAGGACTCCAGCGGCAGACGCGCCGTGCGGCGGCGTGGGTGCGAAGTCGTTCACCGGCCCAGTCTTGCGCATGTGCGCGGTCAGCGGCGCCGCCGGCGCAGGAAGAGCAGCACCAGTCCGGCCACGATGGCGATCAGGGCGACCACGCCGCCGATCAGGCTGGCTCCGGTGACCGGCAGGGTCAGCAGGGCCGGCTTGGCGACGGCGGGCGTCGTCGCGGCGACCGCGATGACCGGGTCGGCGGCGGGGGCGCTCGCGTCCGCGGCGCCGGCGGGATCCTCCTCGGCCCCGGGCGCCGGGGCGGCCTCCTCGGAGGGGACGGCGGGATCGGCCTGCGGGGACTGCTCCTCGGCCCCCGGCTCGGCCGGGGCGGACGACGGCTCGACGGCCCCGTCGTTCGCGGCGGTCGGCGTGGGCGCGGCGGACTCACCGCCGGGCTGCGCGGACGGGGCCGGGCTCGCCGCGCCGTCCGTCGGGGTCAGGCCGACGGCGGCCGGGTCAGGGTAGACGGCGAAGTCCTGGGTGGCGTACCAGGAGCCCGTCTCCGAGTCGTAGGCGACGCCGATGCCCACGGCGTTGACGGCGGGCTCGACCATGTTGGCGTAGTGGCTCGGGGAGTCGCGCCACAGCGCGAACAGCTGGTCCCCGATGTCGCTGCCGTCGAGGTCGCCCAGCACGGCGACGTTCTCCGAGGCCGAGGTCCACCCGGCCGGGTACTGGTCGGCGAAGGCCGCGTTGTGGGTCATGGACCTTTGCGCCGCCATTTGCTCGGACCACCTCTGGGCGACCGAGTCGAGCTGGGTGTAGCGGGTCACGGGCGACAGGCCCTGCTGGGCCCGCAGCTCGTTGATCCTGCGCAGGATCGTGTCCGCGTAGCCGGCTCCCTCCGCGGTGGCCTCCGCCGGCGCCGCCACGACGGCGGGCTCCTGTGCAGCCCCGGCGGCCGCAGGGGCGGCCTGCGCGGCCGGCACGGCGACGAGGGGTATGACGGCGAGCATCACGAAGGCGAGGGAACGTGGGGTCTTCATGGAACTGTCTCCTGTCAGTCAGAGGCGTGACGACGCCTCCAACCTCATCACGGCACCCGAATCACGACTATGTAACTGCTCTCTTGTTCACTGAGAGCATATACCTATGTTAGAAATCGATTTGTCTTACATGCCGTGGATGCGGCGTACGACGACGGCCGTGCCGACTGCGTCGCCGGCGCCGGCAGCGCCCCGAATCGGCGCCGCTGCGCGCGGGCAGCAGGCCGATCAGCCCGGCGGCCAGACGAACCGGCCGCCGCGCCCGGTCGCCTCCGCCGCCGACGGGGGTGACTATCACCTCGCTCCCCCTCAGGGTCCGCGCAGGCTCGCGGGCGCGCGTCGACATCAGGCCCTCGAAGGTCCCGACGAGGATCTTTGCGCGGTGAGCTGGCGCCCGTCGGCCGCCGGGGCCCTGGCTGACCCCGACCGCCGCCCAGGGGTTTTCGGGCCGGGGCCCGTCGAAGCGCCGCAGCGAGGGGGACTGGGAGATGGCGTAGCCGGCCCCGGTGCCGGCGAGCGCAGTCATCTTGAGGGCGCCAACGCTCCTCCAGCCGGTCCGCACCCGCTTCCGACCGTCATCGGCCCGTCCGGGTGAGAGCACCGGAGTGCCGCAGGCCTCCGGCCGGGCGCCGCCCGGGACGATCATCGGAGCACCGGCGATCACCGGGCGCGACTAACCATTTCGATCGGGGCGCGCCGAGACTCGCGGGTGTCATCAAGGAGACAAAATCGTTACTTTTGTATTCCTCGCGGTACGCTCCACTCGTGACGACCGTGAGTAAGGGCAGGCGCAGGGTCCCCGCAGCGCTCCAGCACTGATCGGACCGCCGGGCGCCCGTCCTCGCTGCCGCGCCGTCGCAGCAAGGAACTCGGCTCCCCTGAGGCCTCCACAATCACGCACCATCACGCGCTTACAGGTAGCGCCCGCTACGAAGGACACGCACATGAGCACCGCAACAGAGTGGCCTCGAGCCGAGGTCTTGCTGAGCGCCGAGGGCCACGCGCACGTCATTTTCGAGGGCATCGAGGCGGACCTGAGCAAGTCGACCCCGAAAGAGGCCCGTGCCGCCGTTGTCACGCACCTGTCCCATCGCGCCAGGACGCTCGGGCACCCGATCTCCACCACCATCACCGAGCCCGCGGGAAGCTGGCGCATTGCCGTCTACCCGGACGGCACCATCATCACCGAGGGCGCGCTGACCCCGACTCCGACGCCGGCCCAGACGAGGGTCAGGCCGTCGGTCACGACGAGGTCCTCCTCCCCGCCGCCGGTGCGCCGCAGGCAGCGGGCCGCACCCGCTCCGGAGTCCGACACCCCCGCGACCGCGGGCATCCGGCTGCCCCCCGGGCTTCTGCCCCGGGCCGCCTCCGCCGAGGGCCGTACCGCGCCGCGCCGACACCGCGCCGCGCCTGCGCCCGAGCCGCCCGCGGTGTCGGCCCCGTCACCGGATGCGCCGGCCGAGTCCCCCTCGCCGCCGATCACGTCGCGCTCCCGAGCGGCCGCGCCCTCCGCGCGGCCCGTGGTGGCGCCCCTGCCGACGCGCTCGGCGCCCTCGCCCTCCCGGCCTGTGGCGCCCCCGCCGGCGCGGCCCGTGGTGGCGCCCCTGCCGACGCGCTCGGCGCCCTCGCCCTCGCCCCCCACCCGGTCGGAGACGTCGCCGTCGTCGTCCGCGATGCTGGACACGCCCTACTCCAATTTGGCCGTACCGCCGTCGCCCTCGATCGCTCCGCCGGAGACATCGGCGGTCTCACCCGAGACCCTGGCGACGCCGTACTCCGCATCGCTGGCGTCACCGGCATCGGCCGCGGCGGCCATGCAGCCCCCGATGGCGGCGACGCCGGCCTCGCCCTCCGCCGCACCACCGGACGCGCGCGGGCAGGCGCGCTCAATGTCGCTGCTCACCGAGGCCACCAATGAGGCGCCCGCCGCCACCGGCCTGCGCGGGGCCCTCAACCAGCTCGGGCTGCACCTGGCGCCCGCCTCGCGGGAGCGCGCCGAGCGGGCCGACGCCGCCGCCGTCGCCCAGCACTGGGCGGGGCCGCGCACCATCGCCGTCGTCAACGGCAAGGGCGGCGCCGGCAAGACGCCGACGGCGATCCTGCTGTCCGCGGTCTTCGCCCGCTACGGCGGCGCCGGGGTGGTCGCCTACGACAACAACTCCACGCGCGGCACGCTGGGGTGGCGCACCCAGCAGGGCCCGCACGACGCCACCGTCATCGACCTGCTGCCCCACGTGGACCACCTCCTGTCCCCCCAGGCCCAGGCCGCCGAGATATCCGGGTTCGTCCACCACCAGCGCGAGGACCGCTATGACGTCCTGCGCAGCCGGCCCGAGGTCCTCGCGGACGCCAAGCCCGGGGACGCGGACACCTTCGACGCCGTCCACGCAGTCCTGACCAAGTACTACCGCCTCGTGGTCGTCGACTCCGGCAACGACGAGTCCAGCCCGCAGTGGCGCGCCATGATCGCGCGGGCCGACGCTATTGTCGTGCCCACCACCACGCGCCCCGACCACGCCGAGTCCGCCCGCCTCCTGCTGGCCGAGCTCGCCGGCACCGACGACCACGCCGCCCTCCTGGCCGAGAACGCCCTGGTCGTCGTCTCCCAGGGCTCCAAGGCCGAGCCCTCTCCCGCCCATCTCGTCTCGACCTTCCAGGGGATCGCGCGCGCCGCTGTCGGCATCCCCTACGACCCCTCCATGGCCGGCAGGCCCCTCATCCTCGACTCGCTCAACCCGACCACCCGCCGCGCCTGGCTCAGGACGGGCACCGCCCTGGCCGCGGGGCTCGCCTAGATCCAGCTGCGAGACTGCGGGGAAAGAGGCGTAGCAAGCGCTGGGACACCAGATGAGTGATTCCAGGGGTGGTGGCTCTGTCCGGTCCTCATGCGGTTCTCATGTCCGTGCCGCCGGGGAGCGTCTTTTTCGTCGGACCGGTTCAAGGGGGCGGGCGGCCTCCCCCGTCGGCTCTCCGGGGACCTCGCGGGACTCTCGGGAGCCGCTGCCCTCCGCCGCGCCCACCCCTGAGCGGGAGATCCTGGGACGCGAGCTGGGCGACGCCGGTCGCACGAGCCCTCAGGGCCGACCGGGCCCCGCCGCTCCAGGCGCGGCCGTACAGAGACGAGCGCCCGGGCTCGATCATCCAGACGCTTGAGCCCGGGGGCGCGGGGCAGGTCGGGCCGATTGCGCGTCCGACTGCACCCGCTCGCGGCCCCGTCGGAATCAATCGTCCAGCAGGCGAGCAGTCCAGGCTGTGACGTCGAGATCGGTCCACGAACCGATCTCGACGAAAGGGGAAAGAGGACGGGGCCCGCGGCGCCTGCGGTCAGGAGCCTCTCCCGGGGCTCCACAGGGGCAGCTGGGCAGCCGTTGCCCACAGGACTCGAACCGCCTCGTCGCGCACCGAGCGGACCGGTCGTTAGCGTGCAATCACATGCTGCGCATCTGGTCGCGCAGCCCTGCCGAGGAGTCACCATGCCCACCACCAACCGCCGTCGTCCCCGTTCCCGCTCCCACCCCCGCCCGACCACCCCGGCCCAGAGGCTTCACACCGGCGCGGCCTTCGGGCCGGCCAACGCCCCCGGCGCCACGGAGAACACCTTCGAGGAGACCACCCTGCTCGAGATCGCCCTGGCGATGCGGGGCAAGCTCGCAGCCCGCGGAATCACCACCGAGCTGGCCGGCGGCGCGGCCGGCCCGGAGCTGCACGGCACCGGCGCCTACGAGGGCATGATCCTGTACCTGGACATGACGGCCTTCGAGCTGGCGAGTCACGACAGGTCGGCCTGGGACGAGATCCTGGACGTGCGGGTCGCCCAGGCGGTCACCATGACCAGCAGCGTCAAGAAGCCGCTGAGCACGCCCGAGGAGTGGCGCGCCGCCGTGCGCACCCGGCTGGTCGACCCGGCCAAGGCGTCCCCCTGGGGGGAGCCTGTCCAGCGCCCCTTCGCCGGGAACCTCGTCCTGGGCCTGTACCGGCGCTTCTCCCATGGGGTCGCGCCGATCTTCCCCGGGCTCCTGGAGGACTGCCCACTGAGTACCGACGAGCTGTTCGAGACCGGCCAGCGCAACACGGACGAGGCGCCGCTGGTCCACTCCGGTCCGATCGGCGCCGGGGCGTGGGCCCTGCACGGCGAGGGCTTCTTCACGGCGTCCAAGGCGGCGAACCTGGGAAGGGTCCTGGAGGAGATCGACGTCGACACGAGCGCCGGAGCGCTCTTCGCCGTCCCGCACAAGCACGCGCTGGGGCTGCACCCGGTGGACCGGCAGGACCCGGAGTGGGCGCTGCGGTCGATGGCGCTGTTCATCTACGACGAGGTCGCCCAGCACATCGATCCGCTGCTGTCCGCGTTCATCTTCTACCGCGCCCCCGACGGCGAGGTCGAGGCGGTCGCGCTGCCCGAGCTGGCCGAGGTGCCCGAGGACGGGACGCGAACGATCCTGTCCCTGCCGGCACCCCGTTTCGACGCGATCCTCGAGGCTCAGCCCTCCAGCGCGTAGCCCGTCACCGGCCCGGCTGTGCTGGGCTGCCAGCCCAGGGCCGGTGCGACGTGCTCGGCGAAGGACTGGAGGATGTGGAGGTTGTAGTCCACGCCGAGTTGGCTGGGGATGGTGAGCATGAGGGTATCGGCGGCCTGCAGGGCCTCGTCGTGCGCCAGCTGCTCGATGAGGACGTCGGGCTCGGCGGCGTAGGTGCGCCCGAAGGTCGACCGCAGGCCGTCGATGACGCCGACGTAGTCGCGGGAGTCCTTCCCACGCAGGGCGAAGAGCTTGCGGTCGGTCTCGGAGACGACCGGGAAGATCGAGCGGGAGACGCTCACGCGCGGGGTCCAGTCGTGGCCCGCCCGACGCCATGCCTCGCGGTAGCGGCGGATCTGCTCGGCCTGGAGCGCGGCCAGACCCTCGCCGGTGGCCTCGGTCAGCAGGGTGGAGCTCATGAGGTTCAGTCCCTGACGGGCCGTCCACTCGGCCGTCTCGCGCGATCCCGCCCCCCACCACAGACGGCGGTCCACGCCGGGCGAGTGCGGCTCGATACGCAGGCGGGCGGAGGCGCCTGGCGCCATCCCGTTGCTTGTGTCGAGGTCGGCCTGCGGGACGCCGCGCACGGCGTCGAGGAGCTGGGCGGTGTGGGCGTGGGCGAGGTCGGTCCCGCGCTCGTCGCTGCCGGCGGCGTAGCCGAAGGCCTCCCAGCCGCGCCTGGCCTGCTCCGGCGATCCGCGCGAGATGCCGATGGCGATGCGTCGGTCGGTGAGCAGGTCGAGGGAGGCGATCTCCTCGGCCAGGTGGAGCGGGTTCTCGTAGCGCATGTCGATGACGCCGGTGCCGACCTCGATGCGCCCGGTGCGGGCGCCGGCCGCCGCCAGCAGCGGCACGGGCGAGGCGGCCTGGCGGGCGAAGTGGTGGACGCGCCAGTAGGCGCCGTTGACGCCGATCTCGTCGGCGCCGACGGCGATCTCGACGGCGTCGTGGAGCGCTCGGCGCGCGTCCGGGTCGCCGGGACCGCGACCGTGCCCGTAGTGTCCGAAGCTGAGGAATCCAAATGCCTTCATACAGCGTTCAACTATCTGGGTGGCGCCAGCATTCCCGACGGCGGTGCGCGAGGCTCATCGCTCCTCCGGGTCCTCGGCAGCTCCGGCCGGGCGGCCCGTGGGCGGGCAGCGCCGCGGGGGCGGGTGATGGGGATGGCGGTGATCGAGGCGAGCAGCGGGTCCGTGGGCGGGCAGCGCCGCGGCCGCCGTCGGGAAAGGCCCGCATGGCCGGTGCGACCTCGACGGCGGGCAGGCTCCGCCGCGCAACCGCGTGCGCGAGCAGCAACCCGCCCACAGTCCAGCGGTACCCGCACCAGCACCGAGCGGTTGCCCCTCCCCCAGCAGATCGACGTCGGCGCCTCCTGGTGCGGGACCAGCCGCAGGAAGGAGACGGGCGCGGTGTTGCCGAAGGCGGTCAGCGACGCGGCGTGGGACAGGTAGCCGCCGATGACGCGGCGGGCGGTACCGGTCAGTCCCGCTCCCTGCGAGAACTGGTTGACGCCGTCCTTCATGAGGCGGGTGTGGAAGTGCATGCCTGAGCCGGCCTGGGCGACGGCGATCTTCGGGGAGAAGGACACCTCGATGCCGTGAGCGCGGGCGACCTCGTGGTAGCAGCGCTGCTCCTCGACCTCGAAGAGCTCGTCGACCGACGAGAACGGGTAGTACCCAGGCTCGCCGAGCGTCTCCAGGCGGCAGCCGGTCTCGGCGCGCAGCGTCTCCTGCGCCTTGCGCAGGAGACGCTGCGGGGCGCTGACCAGTTGAGCATGGGGATGCCCTGCTCAGTGACGAATAGGAGAACGGTGTCGATCGCGCCGGGGCGCCGGAGGCGACGACGTCGGCCGCAGCGGCGAAAAAGGCCCGCTTCTGCCAGCAATGCCCCACCAGGCCAAGCCTCCTCAGAGCCGCTCTCGCCCGGCCGCGCCTCCTGTTCTGCGGCGCGGACCGCCCGTCGGGAGTCGGATGGCGCTCCGGCCCTGCGCTCTCCGCCTCCTTCATCGAGATCGGTTCGAGCCGCCCGCCGGGGCCGCCGGGCGCCGCTGCACCCGGACAGTGATCGTCCTGTGCGCTCTTAACTCCCCGCACCGCCCAGCCGGTACTGCGGAACCACGGAATCACGCCGATTCCCGTCATGTCCGAGACCGCCGAACGGTATAAAAGCGTGTAGGGCAACCACTTGTCCCACCCCGGAATCAGTCATCTCGACGGCTGACTCCGATCCAGCAGGGGCCCGCCAGGCCCCGTGGACCGATCTCGAGTCGGAGTACTACCGATCTCGCCGCGGAAGCGAACCGATCTTGGCGAGGGGGCGGGGGCCGCTGGCGCCAGGCGAGGAGCGCCCAGCCCGCCCACCGCCCCGGAATCAATCACCTGGCTCCGTCAGCCCTCTTTCTCCCGTAAATGAGAACCCGCGACTCCGAGTAAAGGACCAGGGAGATGCTGTCCTTCCAGCAGCCTCCCTCGACGCCCTTCTTCTCATCGACTTATTGTCCCAGCGCATGTCCGCGGGAGCCTCCAGGCTCCACAGCTCTTCCCCCTTATCCACGCTCCTGGCGGCCACCCGCCCATCGGCGCCGCGGAGCATGACGACGCCGCACTTCGCCCGCCATTCCTCACCTCCGATATCAGCGTCCCACATCATCTTTCCCGACTCGCCCGCGCCGTCGTCCTCCCGATCCGAGACCATGCGCCCCGCGGAGACCAGGACCTCACGCTCCTCCCTTGTGGTCGACAAACCCAGCCCCTCCTGACACTTGACCACACCCTCATCCATTCCGAGCCCATCGGTCCGGAGTCGGGACCACGCAGTAAGGCCGCGGCCCGCTCAGCGGCGCCCGTTACCTTGTTGGTGGTTCCCGGTGGTAGGTGCCGGGGGCTGGGCCGCCGGACTCGCCCGCCGCTCACGGCCACTCCCTTTCCTATCTCGAGTTCTACGTGCCGTTGTGATCGAGATACCCCTCGACCAGCCCGATCACGCTATAGAAAGCATGCGCGTCAAGGATAGTGCCCCCCATATGCGGCCGGGCCCGGCAGCGCCGCGACCGGAACGGCGGCACGTCAGGGATCACCGCGTCCCCGGGAACACTCTGCCCCTCGGCGCCTACGACGATCTTTACTAGACTGACAAGACGGAATCGGCCGACGCATGCTCCTAACGAGGCGAGTTTCATGCTTCCACCTAGTCAGCGAGAAACCAGTGGCACCGACAGCATGGGCGAGTCCCCGGCGGTCGCAGCGGGCAGTCCCCGGCCGGGGAGCTCCGCGCCTCGCAGCGGACTCCGCGTCCGCCACGCAGAGATGCGTCCCAACATCAGGATCGCCCTGTGGTGCGGGATCATCGCGATCCCGCTGAGTCTGGCGCCCTTCGCCTCGGTCCTCATCGGTTCGGCAATACCCGGCAGCGACGTCCTCGGGTGGGCGGCGGTCGGGCTGACATACCTCGCCCCGATGCTCATGGTGATCGGCGTCCTCGCCTTCGCGCTCGAGTACGGCCCGCTGCCGAGAGTCCACACGTTTCTGACGGCCGTGGCCGCGGCGGCCGCGCTGGGCCTCGGCGCCGCCGCGCGAGCCGCATGGCTGGCCGGCTTCGATGCCGCCGACATCGGCCAACCCGCCCCGGCCCTCAGCCGCCTCTTCCTGGCGCTCTTCCTGGCGTCCTGCGCGGCGGGGGCGATCGCGGTCGCAATCGCCCTTGACGGCCTCATCGGCGAGCAGCTGCGTCTGGTAGCGCGCACGGTCATTGGGATCGGAGCGGGCCTGGCCATGGTGCCGCTCGTCGGGATCACAATAATGATGACCCCGTTCGCGGTCACGGGCGCCTCCGCCACACTCGTGGTCCTCGCCACCCTCTACAGGCCGCGCCCGCCCTTCCCGCCGGCCGCACCGCCCGCCCCGTTGCCAGCGTCGCCCGTCGGGACGGCGCCGTCCCCGTCGTCCTGTGCGCTGCGGCCCACAGGACGGCTGCGGATGGTCCGCGCCGCGAGCCCCGCGGGCCCCGAGTCCCCCGCGACGCGTCGATTCGTGCGGGCGCTGGGCGCCTGCGCAGCCGTTCTCGGGCTGGTGGCGGTCGGCTGCGTCCTCAAGGACCTGATCGCGACGTCAGGAGAGGGGTCGCGCCTTCTGGCAGCGGCCATGAGGATCGGGCTCCTCGCCTTCCTGCCGCTGCTCGCAGCGGTCGGGCTGCGCCTCTCGGGGCGCTCGCCGTACGCGCCCGTACACACCTGGGGGCCGGTCGCGCTGGCGGGCTTGGCCGCCGCCGTGGCGGCAACCGCTTTCCGGGGTGCGCCCCTCCTCGACCGGCCCGCCCCGACGGCGGCCGTCTCGGCCGTCTGCGTCGGGGCCGCAGTCACCTGGGTGATCATCCGCAGGGCGCCCCTGCCCGCGGCGCCGCGCATCGCCCTGGGGGTGGTCGCGGGACCGACCTGCGTGGCGCTGGCGATGCCCGCCCTCCCCGCCCTGGCGATTGTTCCCCTGGTCGGCGGGCTCATGATCGTGTGCCGGCGCGCGTCGCGCCCCGCCCGCGCAGACGCATCGGCCCGGCCGTAGGCCGGTCCAACGGTCCGGCGCGACGGACAGCGGCCCGGCCGCGCTCAGGTCATGGGCATCGGGCCGCGAGGGCGCTCGCGCCGACGGGATCCGCCGCCGCGGGCCAGGCGCGCCCCATCGGGCGCGCCGGAGGGGCCCCGACGTCGGCGACTCGCGGCGGGCCCTGCCCGCGACCATGGCACCGCACCGGCGCGCTGCGAGAGAAACGCCGGCGAGCACGGGTTCCCGTCACTCGGTCACGGCGGGCCCACGCGCCTGGGATCACGCGTCGGCCGGAACCTCCATGGCGCTGCGGGGCTGCTCGGAGTCGGCGCTCCCGGCATCACCGGCGTCGTCCTCGCTGCCCCCGCCCCCCGGCGGGCTCGGTGGGCCCCGTCCCCGGCCGCGGGCGCGTCCCCGCCGTCGGGTCCCACGGCCGCCTCGGCCTCGGCGGCCCGGGACACCGGCGCCGTCGGCCGCTGCGCCGTGGGCGGCGTCGGCACGCCGGTCACCGGGGCGGCGGAGGGCTCGGGGCCGCGGGGGCGGAGGAGGCGGGCGCGGTCGGCTTCGCCGCGGAGGTGGCGGACGGCGCCTGCGAAGTGGAGGTCGTGCTGCCCGTCGGGGTGAGGCCGGCGGTGGCCATCTACTCGGACCACGCCCAGGCGACGGCGTCGATCCGGGCGTACCGGGTGAGGGGGCGAGCCCCAGCCCGGCGCGCAGCTCGTTGACCCTAGCCAGGATGGCATCGGCGTAGGCAGCCCCGTCCGCGCTGATCGCGGCCGGGCTGACCGCGGTGCCGACCATGACGACCAGACCCTGCTGCGCGGGAACCGCAGAGGCTGCCACCAGGGGCACGGCAGCGGCGGCCAGCGCCAGCGGGCTGGGGCCCTCATCGGTCGTTCTCTCGAGTCGGAGCCTAGTTGCGGTAGCCCATTCGGGGCTCACCGGTCACGGCGAGATAACAATCAGTGCTGGTTGACCGGGTGCGGACAGAAGTACCCATTGAGCCCGGGCGCGCGCACCGCCGATCATCGGTCCTGCCACCACTGGAACCGGGCCCCGGATGAGGAAACAGCCACCATGAACATCATGACGGTCAAGACCATCACGACCCTGTCCGCCGCGGCCGCTCTCACGCTCGGCCTGGGCGCCTGCAGCCATCACGACAGGGGGCGGGCCGGCGACTCCTCCTCCGCGACGGGCGCCACGGCCGGCAGCGCGCCGAGCGCCGGCGGGCCCGCGGGGGCCGAGAGCGGCTCCTACAGCGCCTCGATCGACGGCGAGCCCTACACCGTCGACAACCCCATCATCACCTGCGACAAGGACGGCGACGCCATGGTCCTTGATGTCAGCTCCCGGTACCCCGGTGGCGCCGGGGACATCATGGTGGTCATCGACGACGGCTCCGTCAGCCTGGTCACCATGGGCGCGACGAGCGGTCGGGGGATCAGGTACCTCGACGGGGGCCCCGGCAGCGTCAGCGCCACGGTCAGCGGCTCGACCTACACCATCACGGGCGAGGCCCGGTACGTGGACCTGGATGACCCCACAGCCTCCGGGAGCAAGCCCTTCGACGTGACGATCACCTGCCCCTGACACGCCCGCAGCCCGAGCCCCGGTCCGGTCACCCCACGTGGAAGTACCGGGCCACCAGGTCCTCGACCCGGGCGCGGGCCCGGCGGTCTCCTCGCGCCGCACCTCGTCACCCGGGGCGGTGAGCCGCTCGACCCGGAAGTCGATGAGGCTGGACGGGAAGACGCCGAGCGCCTCGAGTCCCCGCGCTGGGCGACCGGCCGCTCGGCGACGTGGGCCGTGGCTCGTGTGCTGGCGCCGGCCGCCGCTTCCGCGAGGGCCCTGAGCTGCCGCCCCTGGGGTGTGGTGCGTGCGATGGTGTTGGGGAGGCGGTTCGGGGTACTTGTGACGTCGGAGGGGGCGGTGCGCACACTGGACTGCCGGGAGGCGGCGCCATCCGTGCTCGCCTCCGCCTCCTCAGCCCTGCTACGGCAGCTCCTTCGAACTGCGGGCCGTCGCCACGGCCGCCTCGGCCTCGGCGACCTGCTCCATTCCGGTCTTGCGGGACAGCGGCACCTCCGGCAGGAGGAGCGCGATGACCGCGGTGGCCACGAACAGGGGGATCATCCAGCCGAAGATCGGCAGCAGGGCGTCCGCGTAGGAGCTCGCGACGGCGTCGTGCAGCGCTGCCGGCAGCTGGCCCACCAGGGCGGGCGTGAGAGAGGAGGTGTCCTGCCCCTGGAACTGGGCCAGCGCCGCGACCACCGCCGGGTCCGAGCTGCGGGCCAGCGCCCCGATCTGTTCGGTCAGGCCGGCCGTCAGTCCCGAGGAGAAGGCCGCGCCGATGATCGAGGCGCCCAGCGCCACCGCCACCTCGCGGAAGAAGTTGTTGCCGCTGGTCGCTGTGCCCAGGTGCCGGGCGGGGACGGCGTTCTGGACGACGGTGATCAGGAGCTGGAAGAACAGGCCAATGCCCGCGCCCATGACGAGGGTGGCGGCCGAGACCTGCCACACGGGGGTCGACGTCGTCAGCCTGGAGAGCCAGAAGACGGCTCCGGCCGCGATGAGCGCGCCGGCCACGGGGTAGACCCGGTAGCGGTTGCGGCGCGCCACCAGGACGCCGGAGAGAATCGAGGCCGCCAGCATGCCGATGGTCATGGGCACCAGGAGCAGCCCGGAGGCGGTGGCCGAGTAGCCGTAGACCATCTGCAGGTAGGTGGGCAGATAGCTCATGACGCCGATCATCCCGCCCATGGCGAGCATGCCCACGACCGTGGCCACGACGAAGGTCCTGTTGCTCAGGATCGCCCACGGCAGGATCGGCTCGGCGGCGCGCGTCTCCACCAGAGCGAAGAGCGCCCAGCAGGCCAGGCCCGCCGCTCCCAGGGCGATAATGACCGGGCTGGTCCATTCGAGCTGGTTGCCGCCCCAGGTGGCCATGAGGACGATGGCCACGGCGCCGGCGTTCATGAGGGCCAGGCCCCACCAGTCGATCCTCTCCGTCAGCGGGCGGGCGGGCAGGCGCAGCACGAGGGCGACGGCGGCGAAGGCCAGGACGCCCAGCGGCAGGTTGATCCAGAAGGTCCACCGCCAGGAGACCGAGTCGGTGAGCCAGCCGCCCACGATCGGGCCCAGGATGGAGGCGATGCCGAACATGGCGCCCATGGGGGCCATGTAGGTGCCGCGCACGCGCGGCGGGATGATGTCGCCGGTGATCGCCTGGGAGGAGATCATGAGGCCGCCGCCGCCCAGGCCCTGGAGGGCGCGGTAGACGATGAGCTGGGTCATCGAGGCGGCGGTGCCGCACAGGGCCGAGCCGACCAGGAACAGTCCGATGGCCACCAGGAAGAGGCTCTTGCGCCCCACGAGGTCGCCGAGCTTGCCGTAGACGGGCATGGCCACGGTGATGGCCAGGGTGTAGGCGGTCAGGATCCAGGCCATGTGGGCGGCGCCGCCGAGGTCGCCCACGATGGTGGGCAGGGCGGTGCCGACGATGGTCTGGTCCATGGCGGACAGGAACATGACGACCAGGAGGGAGGAGTAGACCGCCCAGAAGCGGCGGTCGGGGCGGAAGTCGCTTCCCGGGCTGGCGGGGTTCGCGCCGGTCTCCGGCGCCGTAGCGGTGTGAGTCACGGGTAGTGCCTTTTCGGGTTGAGGAGAGTTGAGAGGGTCTGGAGGGCGGGGGACGACGGCGGTCACCCGGGCGGGCTCGGCATCCGGCCCTCGGCCCCGGACACGGCCAGGACCTCGCCCATGGCCGCAGTCACGGCGCGGACGGCGTCGGCCAGGCCGGGGCGCGCCCCGTCGTCCGCACCGGCAGGGGGCCGCGGCTCGGCGCCCGAAACGCCGTCGGCGCCGCCCGGGCCACCAGGACCGCCGCAGGCGGGGGCTCCGCAGGCGGAGGCCCACAGGCGGACCGCGCCCTTCTGCACCGCGACGCACAGGCCGACGACGGCGATCACCCGGGCGTCGGTGACCGGCAGGCCGAGGCGCCGGCCGGCGGCCTCCTCCAGGACGCGCTCGACCGCCTCGAAGCGCTCTTGAACGGCGCGCTCGACCTCCGGGTTGTCGCGCACGACCTCGGGGAAGGCCAGGAGCCAGTCCTGGTCGGGCTCCAGGGACTGCGCCCCTGAGGTCAGGAGGTCGGCAAGGTCCTCCAGCAGCGGCCCGTCCCCGCTCGCGAAGGCCTCGACCGCCTCGGGCTCGGGGGCGTCCGGGCCGATGAGGAGCAGGTCGGCCTTGGAGGAGAAGTGGTTGAAGACGGTGCGCCGTGAGACCCCGGCGAGGGCGGCGACGTCATCGACCGTCATGGCGGTGTAGCCGCACTCACGGACCAGGGCGAGTGCGGCCGCCCGGATGGCGGCGCGGGTGCGCCGGGCACGGGCGGCGCGCAGGTCGGTTCGAGTCACGACCTCAATCATGCACTGAGTGCACACTTGCACCAAGTGCACCTACCGAGAGGTCGGTCACGCGGCGACCGATCGTCGGAGCCACCCGCGCTCGTCTCCGCGCCTCCGCGCCCGGGGCGCCGAGCGTCGCACCCGTAGCAGCACCGCCCTCACCTACTGACGCCGCTGGCGGCGGCAAGCCCGAGCATCGCGCCCGCAGCAGCGCCACCCTCACTGACCATGGTTGGGGTACACCAGGATCGTGGCGTGGTGCCCGCCGGCGTCCAGCTTCTTGTCGCAGGTGACGACCGGGACGCCCAGGCCCTCCGCGAGCGCCAGGTAGGTGGCGTCGTAGCTGGTGTACCGATTGCGCAGCGCCCACACCCGGTCGGACAGGAGCGCCGCCTCGTACCGCGTGATGGTCAGGTCCGCGTAGAGGCGACAGGCCTCCTCCGCGTCGGCGAGAGCCAGGGCCCCTCCCAGGACCATGCCGCGCAGGGCGGAGAGCACCTCGACGTCCAGCAGGTGCGGTGCGGCCAGGTCTCCCGCCATGGCGTCCAGAAGCGTCGGATCGACCTCACGGCCGACCAGCGCCTCCACCACCGCGGAGGCATCGACGACGATCATCCGCGCCCCACCCTCACCGCCGCCACGACCTGAGCCGTGCTGGGGCCATCGGCTCGGTTCTGCGTCCGCAGGCGCTGCACGACCTGCGCGTTCGTGGGGCGCGACACGATGAGGGCGAGCTGCGCGGCGACGTAGGCGGACAGGGAGACTCCCTCGGCGGCCGCCCGCGCCTTGAGCTCCTCGGTCACGTCCTCGGGCACGTCCCGAACGTAAAGCGTCGCCACGCCTCCATGCTAGCACTCTGCAATCAGGCGATTCGCGGCGAGGCCCCGCCGCCGTCCCGCCCGACCGGCGCCGGCCTCCCCGCACCCCTCACCGAGATCGGTCGTACTCCGGCTCGAGACCGGCAGGTCTCCGCACCGAGATCGGCCAAGGGCAGCAGGAGGGCCAGGAGCACCCGCACCACCCGCCCGCTCCCCTGACCGGCATCCCCCCTGGCTCTGGGCGCAGCCACCGAGACGCCGGCAGCACAGGCGGAGGCGCGCGTGCGCAGCCTCAACGCACCGCCGCACCCGGCCCCCGCGCATGGGGGCGTCAGCCCGTCGCGGCCGGGGCGAAGTCGACGACGACCTCGTACAGGCCCCTGCTCGCCCTCAGGCCGGCGAAGCCGTCGCGCACCTCCTGCGGCAGCGCACCCGGGTCGGGGGCGTAGGAGGACAGGTCGAAGTCGACCCGGACGTCGGCGACGGCCCGGCTCCAGGTCTGCGGCGCGTACGGGTCGGCCACGCGGAAGGGCATGGGGGCGGCGTCGATCCCGCGTTCCCGCACAGCCTGCTCGCTGGCGGCGACGAGCTCGGGGGACTCGGCGTCGTAGACGAGGCGCCCGCCCGGGAAGCGCCGGGCCATGGCATCGACGAGCCCGGCCACCTGGGCGTTCTCCAGGAAGTAGAAGACCCCGGAGGCGACGGCGATCAGTCCGCCGCCGGCGTCGACCCGGTCCATCCAGGCGTGGTCGGTCAGGGAGGCCGGCAGGTCGCGCTCGCGCTCGTGGGGCTCCATCCAGGTGGAGCGGAGCCGAAGGACCTCGGGGAAGTCGAGGTTGTAGACGGTCGCGCCGCCGTTGTCGACGTCGTCGATGAGGCGGTCGAGCCCGCAGCCCAGGTCAACGACAGCGGCCGCCGGGCGGTCCTGCAGGTAGCGGCGGATCTCGGTGACGGCGGCCAGGTGGCGCAGGGCGTAGATGGACGCGGGCATCTCCCCCATGTCCCTGTCCTGAATGTCGGGACGGACCGCCGCGGCCAGTGAGACGGCCCGCTCGGACCACGGGTCGCGGAAGCAGGTCGGCCAGGTGCGCGCGGCCCGGGCGCGCCCCAGCAGGGGGAGGAAGAGCGTCTCCTGGACGCCGGCGTCAATCATGCCCGCACCTTAGGTGATTGACGACGGAGTACGGGAGAGGGCCGCACCGGTGGCGGTGTCCCTCTCATCGAGATCGGTTCGAGGCGGTCGTTCGGCGCCCGCCTGGCGCCTGCTGTGCGCCGGGGCTCTCAAGAAGGTGGCTCCCACGCGCTTTCAACGCTCGCACCTCACTCCCGCCCATGACAGAACCGCGGAATCGCGCCGACTCCCACGGCGCCGTGGGAGTCGGCCGCCCTGGAGGCGCATGGAGCCGTCACTTCTCCCGTGCCCGAGCCGGTCGCCGAGATGACTGGCTCCGGGGCAGTCGGAGGCGCCCGGTTCGCGCTCCGCCGGACTCACCGGACCGATCTCGACGCGGAAGCGAACCGATCTCGACGAGGGGGGAAGGATCGCGGGCCCGCCCGGCGCGCCCTGGGCCATCGGGACCAAGCATCGAGCGAATGCGGCGCGACCGCGCCCCTGAAGAGCCGGTCGCCTACAGTGGAGCCAGGACAATACCCGGAGGAAGGAGGCGCCCGTGACAGTGCCAGCAGCGCGTCCGCCCAGGGCCGCGGACGGCGGCCGTCGGGACTGCGACGCCCGCGGCAGGGCGGCGCTGCGGGCCCTCGGGCTGGACGACGGTGCGGCCCTCGCCGGGGACGTCATCGACGTCGTCTCACCCCTGACCGGCTCGCCCATCGGCCGAGTCCCCCGTCTCGGCCCCGACGACGTCGTCCGGGCCGCCCGGCGGGCCCGCGCCGCCCAGGAGCAGTGGGCGCGCACGCCCGTGCGCGAGCGCTCCCAGGTGCTGCTCGCCCTCCACGACCTGGTCCTGAGGCTGCGCGGCCCGCTCCTCGACCTCGTCCAGTGGGAGTCGGGCAAGGCCCGCGCCCACGCCTTCGAGGAGCTGGCCGACACCGCCATGACGGCCCGCTACTACGCCCGCACCGGCGCCCGCCACCTCGCCGCCGAGCGGCGCCGCGGGGCGGTGCCGGGGCTGACCGGGGTGGCCGTCCACCACCGGCCCGTGGGCGTCGTCGGCATGATCTCGCCGTGGAACTACCCCCTGACCCTGGCCGCCTCCGACGCCGTCGCGGCGCTCATGGCGGGCAACGCCGTCGTCCTCAAACCGGACTCGGCCACCCCGTTCACGGCCCTGGCCGTGCGCTCCCTGCTCGTGCGCGCCGGGGCCGACCCAGGCCTCCTCCAGGTCGTCACCGGGGCGGGCACCGCGCTCGGGGCCCCGCTCATCGACGCCGTCGACGCCCTCATGTTCACCGGCTCCGCGGACACCGGCTCGGCGGTGGTCTCCCGGGCTGGGGCGCGCCTCATACCCGTCTCCGCCGAGCTCGGCGGGAAGAACCCGCTCATTGTGCGCGCCGACGCCCCCCTGGCCCGCACCGTGCGCGGCACCGTCAGGGCCTGCTTCTCCAACGCCGGCCAGCTGTGCGTCTCCATCGAGCGCGTCTACGTCCACCGGGACGTGTGGGACCGGTTCGTCCCCGCCCTCGTGCGGGCCACTGGCGCCCTGCGCGTGGGCGCCACCATGGGCTGGGAGACCGACATGGGCCCGCTCATCAGCGCCGAGCACCGGGCCAGGGTCGCGGCGCACGTGGACGACGCCGTCGCCAGGGGCGCCACGGTCCTCACCGGCGGGCGCGCCCTGGAGGAGATCGGCCCCACCGCCTATGCCCCCACGCTCCTGGCCGGCGTCACCGGGGACATGGAGGTCCACTCCGCCGAGACCTTCGGGCCGGTGGCGGCGCTGTACCGCGTGAGCGGGGACGAGGAGGCCGTGTGGGCGGCCAACGCCTCCCCCTACGGGCTCAACGCCTCGGTGTGGACCGCCGACCCGCGCGCCGGCGCCGCGCTGGCCGGACGCATCCGCGCCGGGACCGTCAACGTCAACGAGGGCTACGCGGCGGCGTGGGGCTCCACGGCCGCCCCCATGGGCGGGATGGGCGCCTCGGGGCTCGGGCGCCGCCACGGCCCCGAGGGCATCCTCAAGTACACCCAGTCCCAGACGATCGCCGTCCAGCGCCTCATGCCCCTCCAGGCGCCGCCGGGCGTCGGCGGGGAGCGGTGGGCGGCGGCGCTGACCGCCTGGCTGCGCCTGGCCCGGCGCCTGCCCGGGCTGGACCGGTAGCCGCGGCGCCGTCGTCGGACACCACCCGTATGCGCCGCCGCGGCCGCTACCGGCCTCCCCCGGCCCGCCGAGCGGCAGCGGACCGGAGCCCGTGCGCGTAGGCTCGTCATATTGAGCGTTGTCATAAAGCCGCGAGAGTAGGCCCAGATGGAGCTGTTCGCCGTGCCGTCCGCCAGGGAGATCGTTCCCGCCCTCTTCGTTGTGCTCCTGTGCGGCCTCATCGGGCTGGAGCGGGAGGTGCACCGCAAGGACGCGGGCATCCGGACCCATATTCTCGTCGGGCTGGGGAGCTGCCTGTTCACCCTGGTGTCGCTGTACGGCGTCCCGGCGGCGCTCACGGGCAATATGCGCTGGGACGCGTCGCGCATCGCGGCCCAGGTGGTCTCGGGGATCGGCTTCATCGGGGCGGGAGTCATCTTCTTCGAGCACGACAGCGTGCGGGGCCTGACGACGGCGAGCGCCATCTGGGTGGCGGCCGCCGTCGGGATGTCGTGCGGGGCCGGGATGATCGCCGTCGCCGCCCTGATCGTCGGGCTGTACTTCGTCACCACCCTCGCGCTGGCGCCCATCACCCGCCGGCTGCTCCACCGGGGAGCCGAGGGCCGGCTGCGGATCACCTACACCGACGGGAGGGGAATCCTGCGGACGCTCCTGCTCAGGGCCACCGACCTGGACTTCGAGACCATGGTGACGGCCAGCCGTCAGATCGTGCGCAGGGACTGGAGGGGCGCCGTCATCGACCTGCGGGTCAGCGGCAGGAAGGACATCTCCTTACTCGTGGCCGCCCTGTCCATGGTGGAGGGGGTGACGGAGGTCGAGGTGCTCGACGACGAGCGCTGAGCCCTGCTGCGGACGTGCGCGCCTGGCGAGGGCGGGCGCCGTCGGACAACCGCTCGCCCCCAGGGACGATCATTTAGACTGGGCACGGCTCGCATCCGGCTAAGGAGCATGATTATGAAGGTGCTGATCCTCGGCGCCACCGGCCCGACCGGCGGCCACGTCCTGGCAAGCGCCCTGGAGGCGGGTGACGCCGTGTCCGTCCTGGCGCGCCGCCCCGAGGCGCTGACCGAGGTCGGGGACCGGATCACGGTCCTCCAGGGGGACGCCACCTCGGTCGACGACGTCGCCCGCGCCGTGGAGGGCCGGGACGCGGTCATCGCCGCCCTCGGGCGCGGGGGCTCGCTGCGCGCGGAGGGTCTTTTCACAAGCGCCGCCAGGGCCGTCGCCGAGGCGATGGGCCGGGCGGGCGTGAAGCGGCTGGTCTGGCTGTCCTCCTACGGCGTTGGCGAGACGATCCGGACCGCGTCGCTGCCGCAGCGCCTCATATACCGCACCATCCTGCGCGACATCTATGCGGACAAGGCGGCGTCCGAGCAGATCCTGCGAGCCAGCGACCTGGAGCTGACGATCGTCTATCCCACCACCCTGACGAACGACCCGGCGAAGGGCGCCTACCGCGCGGCCGAGAGCATCCCCATGAGGGGGATGCCGCGCATCAGCCGGGCCGACGTCGGCCGCTTCATGCGCAAGGCGGCTCACGATCCCGAGTGGATCTGCCGGGACGCGGTCATCACCGACTGAGCGGGGCCGCGCCCGCGCCATCCGCCGGCGTGTGGCGGAGGAGCGGGAAACCACCCTCTTGGGCGGCCTCAGGTTCCGGCGGCCCCGTCGTAGAAGGCGAGCTCGACGAGGTTCCGGTCGGGGTCGCGCACGTAGAGGCTCCGGACGGGCCCGCGAGCGCCGGCGCGTTCCACGGGGCCGAGCTCGACGGGCACGCCGCAGGCCGCCAGGTGCGCGGCCGCGGCGTCGATCCCGCCGACGGCGACCAGGCACAGGTCCGCGCTGCCGGGCACGGGGCGGTCGGCGTGCGGGGCGATCGGGGCCCGGGCGGCGTGGAGGTCGATCTTCTGGTCGCCCAGCCGCAGCGCGGTCCGCCCCTGACCGAAGGCGATGACCTCCATCCCCAGGACGCGCGAGTAGAAGTCGACGGCGGCCTCGATGGAGGCGACGGTGAGGACGAGGTGGTCGATGCCGGTGACGCGCACGGGATGATTGTCCCCCGCGAGTCCCGCGGTGAGGTGCTCCCGCACCAGATCGGCGGGACGAGGAGCGCGGCGGGGACGGTCCCGATCAGGTGCGAGCGGGCCGCTCCAGCCGGAAGTGCCTGTCGAGGTGATCGGTCTCCCGGTTGCGCGTGTCTCCGACCAGTCGGAATCCCGCGGCCTCCAGCACGCGCTGACTCGTGGTGTCGTCAACATGGACTCGGGCCGTGATCGCCTCGAGCCCGGTTGGGCTGCCGGGCGTGCCGGACGCCTCAATGTCAGCGGAGGCTCGTCACGTGAATGTGCTTTTCTCCTGCTCTTCTGGAGATGGGTGTCAGAAGAACAAGGTGGGCGCTGTGGGCGCCACCCGTGTCCAGTTATCTCAGAACGGGGCCTGTCAGGGGCCCAGGAGCGCGACTCGAGCAGCGCCCCCAGCATGCCATCGGTCCGAGACCCCAATGGCGCTCCGTCGCCGTCAAGGAGCGAGGCAGGGGTGAGACCGAGCAGTCCTGCGGCGAGCGCCGGATCGGCGAGGTGGTGCTTGGGAGCGCGTCCGAGGCGAGTCAGCAGGCTGCCGCCCGACTCCCACGCCGGGACCGGGTCGAACAGACACAGTGATGTCAGCACGTTCCGGTAGGCCTCGGTGGTCGAGTTCGAAGAGCTGGGCGCCGGCGTCCGCCGGCTGGCGCTGGGGGCGGGGCGGCGCATGGCGGGGGCCGGGCTGATCGCCGAGCCTCGGCAGGTCCGCTGCCTCACCCTCGACGAGCTGCTGGACTGGCTGCGCACGGGTGCCGTCGACGTCGAGAGGCGCGTCCGGGCCCGGCCGCGCGCGCAGACGGTGTGGAACGAGGGCCGGCAGACCGAGTCCGCCCCCGGCGACGGGCTGATGGGGGCCGCAGCCAGCCCAGGCGCGGTGACCAGCCCGGCACGGGTGGTCGCCGGGCCCGCCGACCTCAAGCGGCTGAGGGAGGGAGACATCCTGGTGTGCCGGGCGACCGACCCGGCCTGGACCCCGCTGTTCGCCCTGGCCACGGGGGTTGTGGCCGAGACCGGCGGCCGCCTCTCGCACGCGGCCGTTGTCGCCAGGGAGTACGGGGTCCCGGCCGTGCTGGGGGCGCCGGGGGTGAGCGCGCGCATCGCCGACGGCGCACGGATCAGCGTGGACGGGACGGCGGGGCGGGCGGCGGATCTTTCATGACAGGAATGCGCTGGACCGCACCATCCACGATGTCGGACACGAGTAGTACACTCGAGCCATGCGTACAGTGACCAAGCGGGAGCTCAACCAGAACACGGCTTCCGTCCTCCGGCAGGTCACGGCTGCTGGGGACGTCATCGTCACCGAGCGGGGAGTGCCTCGTTGGCGACTCAGCATCTTCACCGACGACGGTCCTCTGTCCCGCCTGGAGCGAGCCGGCCTGTACACGCCCCCGGCAACGGAGCCAACGCCCTGGCCCGCCGCACCGGCCGGACCGTCCTACACCGCGGACCAGGTGGCCGCCCTGCTCGAGGACTCGCGAGGGGACCACTGAACAGTGGGGATCATCTACCTGGACTCCTCGGTCGCCCTGTACGCGGTTCTCGACGTTCCCCAGCGGTCGGCGCTCCACAGCTGGATGGCGACGTCGGGAGCGCTCCACGTGTCATCACGTCTGCTGCGCACCGAGGTCGTCCGGGTCCTGCGTCGCGAGGACATTCCTGTGTCCCAGGCCGCCCCTCTGCTCGATCGAGTCGGCCTGCTGGATGTCACACGAGAGGTTCACCGCGTCGCCGAAGACATCAGGCCTCACGTCAAGACCCTCGACGCCCTGCACCTGGCGACCGCGGTGACGCTGAAAGAGACTCTGGATACGCCTCTCACCATCGCCACCCACGACAAGACGATGACATCTGTCGCCCATCAGCTGGGCCTCGGGACGGTTGATCCTGTCACGCCCGGCAACCCACCCCAGGGCTGAAGACTGCACCTCGCCCGGGCCCGGCAGCCTCCGCGGCTCCAGCGGCTCCCCTTCGTCGAGATCGGTTCACTTCCGCGCCGAGATCGGTTCACTTCCGCGTTGAGATCGGTCCGCGAGGCCTTGCGGGCGCCCGCCGGTCGCCTCTGGCGCCCCGGAGCCGGTCATCTCGGTGACTGTCCCAGGGCTGGGCGCGCAGGCGCGAGCGGTCAGCCCACCGTCGTGACGATCCTGGTGACCTGGCGCGGCGGTCCCTGACGCTGAGCGGTGCTCCCCGAGGCCACCAGCCCGGCGCCGTCGTCGGCGAACCGGTACTCGTGAGCGGTGCGCGACCAGTCCCACCGCTCCACCGGTCGCCGCCTGATCTGCGTGAGCCACTCGCAGGCTCTGACGGCCTGCTCCGTGAGCGGACCGGTGAACGTCCTCCGCAAGATCGTGCGGCTGCGGGACTCAAGGTTGAAGAGCTGGTTGTGGAGACGACCGACGGTGGTGCGCGCCCCATCGAAGTAGGCGCCGACGGTCAGCACCACGCACTCGTCCGCGATCAGGTCGAACCAGGCCAGGCACCGCCCATCCGCAGAGGGGCTGTCCATGCCCTGGTACCAGTCATCGGGTGCCAGGCAGAGCCCTCTGAGGTCCGCGGGCAGAGCAGCACGCACGACCGCAATCCATGCGGCCTCAACCGGCGCCAGTTGTTCAGTTGCTTCAACGCTCACGGGCGAAGTCTACTGTTCCCTGATCGCCGCAGTCTCACCCTCGACGTGCGATCGGCAGTCGGAAGCGGCCGCCCGGCCGCGCGACCCCTGAGGCGCGGGCGGGTCAGTGGCCGATATCTCCTCGGCGTCCTGCTGGAGTCAGGGCCCCGGCGAGCTGGCGGAAGTAGTTGTACCGGGCCCATGATCCGCGATCGCCGATCACATAGAGGCGGCGCCTGGCACGGCTGGCGGCGACATTGACGAGGTTGACGGTCTCCGACGCCCAGGCCTTGGCGCCGGGCCTGTCGGGAGCGCCGCCGAGCACGAGGAGGACGACGGATGCCTCGCGCCCCTGCGCCGTGTGGATCGTGCCGGCGCGGAGCCCAGGGCATTCCTCCGACAGCCTTTGAGCGCATCCGCAACCGGACGGAAAGGCGAGGTCGCAACGACATCGGACAACGAGATGCTCTGACCCCGAAGATAACCGAACCTCTATTTCAGCCGTTCGACCTGGTTCTCCTGAAGGTGGGTCCCATTTCTCGGCGCAGACTCGTCGCACCACTGGCTCGGCGCGATTCTCGGACCCGCGGGGCCGTCGGAACCATCGGCACGACGAGGAAGAACAGCTGCCACGCCGCGCGACGCTTCTCCGCCTGCAACGGGGTGCTGGCCCGCCTCGATCTCCTGGTCACCGGGCTCGATGGCGGGAACATCGGGCACGGCACCGCCAATGTCGACATCGGCCCGACCATGCGGCGGGCCCTGGCCCTGGTGCTGCGCGGCGCGCTGCTGGCCTTCGCCATCCGGTGCGGCATTACGGCCCGTTGGGCAGTATCGCTGTGCCAGGCCGTCGGGCACCTCGGCGACGACCTGCTGGCGCAGCTCCTCGCCGAGCGCGGGGCGAGATTCGCCGCCGAGTACATCGGCCGGGAGCCCAACGGCCACGGCGCCGTCGGGCGGCGGCGCGGCGGCCTCTGGATCCGGGTCGTCCGCGAGCCGGGGAGCCGCCCCGCCAGCCGGACTACGTCGTCATATGGATGGCTGCTGGCGCTATCCGCCCTAACCGGTACCGGGGAAGAGAGCCGGGACCCGGAACCCTTCAAAGCCGAACTGGAGGGACATCTGGATCTCGCCGTCGAGTTGCTCCTGGCCCCGCAGGGGTCTCTCGGCGGCCCACTGCGCCTGCCCCTGCTTCCCCGCGAACACCGCACTGGGGCGCACCCCCTGGAAGGAGTGGGACAAGGCAGCCTCGCTTCCCCGCGAACACCGCATCGGGCTCTGCCTGGCCGGGCTGGAGTCCGCACCGCAATTCACCGAGCGCACCGGCTGGGGGCGTCTTCTCCCGGATCTGGATTCCCGCGGGCGCCAAGGAGCCGGTGGCGGCGTCGTCATACCTGGCGGGCTCAGTGCTGGCCGCCGTCGAGCCCGGGGAGGCCCCCAGCGTGGGGCCGGCCTCCAGCCCCGCCACGGCATGGCCGCCGTCGAGCCCGGGGAGGCCCCGGCCACGGCACCGGAGCAGCCTGGGCTCCGGGCGGTCACCGAGTGCCCCGGGAGCTCTGAGGCGGTGAGGCTGGCCCGGGAGGCGGTAGGGCGGTTGTCCCGGGCGGGCAAGTCCGATCCGGCCGGGAAGAGATCGCCCCGGTAGGATGGCAGGGCGTGGGCTCCCTCGTCTCCGCGCAGAGGAAGAGCGGCGAGCGGGCTCGGCGGCTGCGCGCCCTGATCGTGGACTCGGCGGCCGGCCTCGTAGGCCTCGATCTCGGCGAGAGGCGCGAGGCCCGGCCCCGCGCAATGGCACCGCACCCGCTCAGCCCTCCCAGGAGGCCGCGGGAGACGACGGCGCCCCGGACCCCGGTTCCGCGGCCCCCTCCCCCGCTCCCGCCGCGAGCCGAGGGCGGCGCCTGGTGACCAGCATGACCGCGAGGAACACCAGGGCGTCCACGACGGCCATGGTCGAGGATGTCGCCAGGTCCGCCTGGAGCGCCACCCAGAAGCCCAGCAGCGCCGAGAGTGCCGCGATCACCAGGCTCAGGAGGATCGTCCCGGGCAGGGTGCGGGCCAGCAGCAGCGCCGTCGCCGGGGGGATTGTCATGAGGGCCACCACCAGGATCGCCCCGGCCGCGTCGAAGGCGACCACCACCGTCAGGGAGACCAGCGCCATGAGCCCCAGGTCCGTGCTCCGCACCGGCAGCCCCATGGTGCGGGCGGTGACGCGGTCGAAGGTGGAGAGCTTGAGGGTGCGGAAGCAGACCAGCACGTAGACGGCGGTGACGGCGAGCACGGCCAGCAGCCGCCACATGGTGCGCGGCCCCAGGTCGACGGCGCCGTCGGCGACCAGCACGTGCTCGGGGGCCAGCGCCATGAGGTTGAGGTCCCCGGTCAGCACCGTGTCCTCGCTGATGTGCACCTTGGACAGGGTGGTGGACAGCAGGATGACCCCCAGTGCGAACAGTGCCGGGAAGACCAGCCCCTGGTCGGCGTCGCCGGTGACCAGCCCGCCGGCCCGCAGGCGCTCGGCGCCCAGGACCACGAGCAGCCCCGTGGCGGAGGCCGCCACCACCATGAGGGGCGAGTGGGTGGTGCCCGACAGGATCGCCCCGATGACGATCCCGGGCAGGACCGCGTGCGACATGGCCTCCACGAGCATCGCCTGGTGGCGCAGCACCAGGAAGGTTCCGGGAAGGGCGCAGGTGACGGCGGTGACGACCGCCAGGAGCGCGACAGCGGCGATGAACGGCATCAGGCCACCTCCCCCTTCGCCTGAGCCAGGAGCCGACGGCGCTGGGCACGCAGGGCCCGGCGCCGCTGCAGCACGGAGCGCTCCGGGGCGGCCAGCAGCGAGACGGCGAGCACCGCCGCCAGCACCAGCACGACGACAGGGCCGGTGGGAACCTTGCCGAGGTTGACCGCCAGGCCGGAGCCCACAGCCCCGGACAGGGCGCCGATCACGCCGGAGAGGGTCACCATCGACCACAGCCGGTGCGTCCACTGGCGGGCCGCGGCCGCGGGCATAATGGCGAAGGCGATCATGAGGATGAGCCCGACGGCCTTAATGCCGATCACCACGGCGACCGTGGCCGTGCCCAGGAGCAGGGGGCTGAGGACGGAGGGGGAGAACCCCATGGTGCGGCACAGGGTCGGGTCGAAGGTGAAGACCTTGAGCTCCTTCCAGGCCAGGAGGACCACCAGCAGGGCCGCAGTGCCGAAACCGCCGATGGTCGCCAGGTCGGCGCTGGTGAGGGTGGAGGCATTGCCGAACATGTAGTGGCTGATGCCGCCCCGGTTGGGCAGGGAGGAGTGGACGATAATGCGCAGCAGCACCATGCCGGAGCCGTAGAACAGCGCCAGGCAGATGGTCATGGCGGCGTCCATGCCCACCCGCGAGTGGCGGGCGATCCAGTTGGCCAGCAGGACGGCGCAGGTCGAGGCGATGATCGAGCCGATGGTCAGCACCAGTATGGATCGACCGTCCACGCTCAGCACGGCGGTGGCCACGATGAAGGAGCCGGCCACCCCCAGGGTCGCCGCGTGGCCAATAATGTCGGAGACCAGGGACTGCTTGTGCAGGTAGAGGAATGAGCCCAGGGCCCCGGAGGCAGCGCCAACCGCGGCGGTCCCCATGAGCATGGTGCGGAAGGTGTAGCTCGACAGCATCTGGCCGAGCCCGACCGCCTCGGGCAGAACGGCGGTAGCGCTCACTCGTCCTCCTGAGGGTTCAGGGCCTCGTCGACCAGCCCGTAGGCCCGGTGCAGGTGCTCAGTGGTGAAGGACTCCTCCAGCGTCCCCGCACTGACCAGGGACCCCTCTGACAGGAGCAGAGAGTGGGTGCACAGGCGCCGCACCGTGGACAGGTCGTGGTGGACGATGACAATGGTCTTGCCCTCCTGCCGCAGGGAGTCCAGCACGCCGGCGATGGCCCGCTCCGAGGCGACGTCGACACCGGCGAAAGGCTCGTCCATAAGGTAGAGGTCGGGCTCCTGGGCAAGGGTGCGCGCCACGAAGGTGCGCTGCTTCTGCCCTCCGGAGAGCTGGGAGATCTGCCGTTCGGCCAGGTCGGGGATGCCGGCCGCCTCCAGGGCCTTATCGACGACGGCGCGCTGGGCCGCCCCGGGGCGGCGCCACCAGCCGAGGCGCCCGTAGGTGCCCATGGAGACGACGTCACGCACCGTGGTGGGGAAGTCCCAGTCGACCTCGGCGGTCTGGGGCATATAGGCCACGCGGCGACGGGAGCGCGCGAGGTCCCGGCCGAAAAGGCTGACGTCGCCCGACAGGGTGGGGACCAGCCCCATGACCGCCTTCAGGAGCGTGGACTTCCCGGCGCCGTTGGGCCCCAGGATCGCCATGACGGCGCCGGGTGGCACGCTCACGGTGACGTTCTTCACCGCCAGGCGGTCGTGGTAGGCCACACTCAGGCCGGTCACCTGGCAGGGGATGTTCTCGTCGTGCATGGAGATGCTCAGCGGAGTGCGCGGGTCGATCACCGGCTCACTTGGTGGCCAGGGCGGCGACGATGGCCTCGGCGTTGTACGCGAAGACGCCCAGGTAGGTGTCCACGGGGGCCTGCTCGCCCAGGGAGTCGGCGTACAGCGGCTTGTCGGAGACCTCCACGTTCCAGCCCTTGGCCACCACCGCCTCCTTGAGGTGGTTGATGGCCTCGGGGTTTTTGAGGTTGTCCTGGAAGATGGTGGGGACCTTCTTCTCCGCGATGAAGGCGGCGAGCTCATCGATCTCGCTGGCGGAGATCTCGGACTCCGAGGAGACGAAATCGGTGGCGCGAATCTCGATGTCATAGGTCTTCCCCAGGTAGTTGAAGGCGTCGTGGCCGGTGACCAGCACGCGCCGCTCCTTGGGAATGGTGTCGAACTTGGTCTGGGCGTCGGTCTTGGCCTGGTCGATCTGCGCGTTGTAGGACTCGCCGTTGGCCTTGTAGGTGTCGGCGTTGGCCGAGTCGATCTCGGCGATCTTCTCCGCGCAGGCGGTGACGACGTACTTCCAGTTGTCGGGCGAGTTCCACACGTGCGGGTCGTGGCCCGCGATCTTGCCATCCTCCTCCCAGGGCAGGAGCATGTCCTCGGGGATGGCCTCGGCGGCGGCGACCTGCTTGTCGCCGAGCTGGTCGAGCTGGTCCATCATCTTGTGCTCCATGTCGTGGCCGGTCCACAGCACGACGTCGGCCTGCTCAATAGCCTGGGTGTCGCTGGTGGTCAGCTCCTGGGTGTGGGGGTCCCCTCCGGGGCCGACGAGCACGGTGATGGTTGCGTCGGGGGCGATGTTCTTCGCCGCGTCGCCGAGGTAGCCGGTGGTGGCCACGATCGTCAGGCCCCCGGAGTCCTTGGCGCCGCCCTTCGAGCCGCTCGTGGAGCAGGCGGCGAGGGCAGCCCCGGCCAGGGCGGTGGCCGAGACGATTGCGGAACGACGAGAGATCAGCATTGAGGTCCTCCGAGTAGTCGTGAAGTAAAGCGAGGGCAACCTTAGCCGCACAAAGACGATAACGACAATGGTCCTCACGCCCGGAGGTGTGGGGCGTTGGCAACAAGTTGCACGCGCGTCATGCTGGCGCACGACTGGCCGCGGCGCGCGCCGGCAGGCGCTCACAGCGCGAGAAGGCCGGACCCCAGGGCAACCGTCGGAGTCATGCGGCTCCTCTGGGAGGCGCGGGCGCGCCGGGGCGGATGTCCACGATCACGACCGAACCGAATAGTTGTCGCGGCAGGACTCGTGGACCGCGTCCGCGAGGCGCCGAGCCGTGACGCCCGCCTCGTCCTCGCGCAGGAGTATCGCGCGCATCTCCTGAGAGTCAACGGCCCCGTGGACTCCGTCCGAGCACAGCATGTACCGGGTCATCACCGTCTCCGCGTGCGGGAGCTCCAGCCAGTGGATGTCGAGCGCCCGGGGAGGGCCGCCGAGGGACTGGGTGACGACATTCTCGCTGAGAGCCGGGTCGTGGTCGTCGACACTGATCTGGCTGACGTAGCTGACGACGTCGCGGTAGTCGGGACGGTGACGCTGGAGCCAGTCAACGAGGAGCCCCGCGCGTCTGTTTGACGGACAGGGGCCGGGGCGCTCCTGGTCAGGCGGTGACGCGAGCGGGCCGAGATCCCGCCTGAGGGGTGCAAGGGCTCTGCCGAAAGGCGGCTCTCACGCAGGCTTTCTGGCGGCCGGGCGCCTGGGCAGCAGGCGGGCGATCGCGAATGCCTTAATCAGGTGCGGGGATGCCTGACAGGCCGGCCTCCGACCATTGGGCCTTGAGAGGGGCGGCGAGCTCGCCAGACCCGTTGCCTTCGGCCGCTCAGGCAGGCTCTGCACCGGCGGCCGAGCCGACAGAGTCGAGCGGACCCGCCTATCGGACGCCTTGTCGTCCCGACCCCACCAGGCGGTCCGGCCCGGCAGCAGCGCGGAGGAGGCGAGCCGTGAGAGGGCCGCGCGGGCGCCGTCGTCGGCCCGTCTGCGCAGGATGACCAGGGCGATCAGGGTCGCAGCCCCGAGGACCGGCCCCAGGACCGGCACCGGCAGGAGAGAGACCCCGACGGCCGCGTCGCGGGCGAGCCTGAGCCCATCATGGCCTCCGGCCCGCTCAAGCGGAAACCGCGCCAGAGCCAGGACCAGGACCAGCTGGAGAATGCACAGCCCCGCCCGGAGGGCCGTGGGAAGATCCATCATCGCGGCCTCCTGCACGTCGGCCCGTTGTCGACCTCGGCCACGAGGATCTCCACAGCCGGCAGGAGAACCAGGTCGTGGAAGGAGCGGATCAGGGTCAGCCGGGCCCGGGCGGCCTCCGATCCGGCGTCGGCGCGTCCCGGCCCTCGCCCCCGCCCCGGTCCGCCACCGAGCAGGGAGGCAAGGCGGCTGAGAGGACCGTGCTCCTTCACGGCCAGCATCCACCCCGTGTTGAGCCTCGACCCGACGGGGTCGGCGCGGACCTCGAAGACATGGGGCGGGCGGCGCCGCCCGCCGTCGCGGAACCGGACGGGGGCCTGGAGCCGCAGCCGGCCGCCCGAGTCGACGACGTCGAAGCCCAGGCCGAGCCCGCTGCGGCGCTCCAGCTCCAGGACCGTGCCGAGAAAGGACTCGGCGAGGTGGGACGCCCCTGGGATCATCAGGTCGTCCTCGTCAACGGGGACCGTGCGCATGGCAGCACTCCTTGCGGTGACGGCCCGCCCCGGCGACGGGCCTCACTACATCTGACGGAAGCGGTCCCCACCGTCGCCGTAGATCACCCCGCCGCCCCAGGTCCTCCGCACGCCCGGCCTGCCCGGCGCGGAACTTCCTTCCCTGCGCCCGGCCCGTCCGGCGCGGAACCTTCTTCCCTGTGCCCGGCCCGCCCGGCGCCCTGACCGGGTGCAGCCGTGCCAGCAGCATCCGACCGGTGCAGGGGGCTGCCTCGGTCGCGCACAATGTGCTGAAATACGGCTCAGCAGGTGACCACCGTGGGGAGGCGACGATGACGGGTGAGCAGGACGAAGAGCCACGGCGCGCGGCGTACGACGCGTTCACCGCGGCCCACAGCCTTGGAGCCGAGGGGCGTCACGAGGAGGCCGTGACCGCCTACCGGCGGGCCCTGGATCTTTATCACGGTCTGCCGGACAGCGAGCAGCAGCAGGCCAACTGCCTGCACGACATCGGCGTCGCCCTCCGCGCGATGGGAAACGACGAAGAGGCTGTGGCCGCCTACCGGCAGGCCGCGGACCTTTACCGCTGCCTGTCGGGCAACGAGCGCGACCAGGCCGACTGCCTGTACCACGTCGCCGATATCCTGGACACGACAGGGCGACAAGAAGAGGCTGCGTCCGATTACCGGCGGGCCCTGGATCTCTATCGCGGCCTGCCGGACTGCGAGCACAATCAGGCCAGATGCCTGCGCAACATCGGCGTCGCCCTGTATGCAGCAGGACACTATGAGGACGCTATGACCGCTTACCGGGAGGAGCTGGATCTTTATCGCGGCCTGCCGGACAGCGAGCAGCAGGCCAGCTGCCTGTACAACATCGCCATAACCCTGGGCGACATGGGCCGGCACGAGGAGGCCGTGGCCGCCTACCGGCGGGCCCTGGACCTCTATCGCGGCCTGCCGGATACCGAGTACGATCAGGCCGACTGCCTGAACGACATCGCCAATATCCTCAGGAAGACAGAGCAGCACGAGGAGGCCGTGGCCGCCTGCCGGCAGGCCCTGGACCTCTATCGCAGCCTGCCGGGCACCGAGCAGCAGCAGGCCAACACCCTGTTCAATGTTGGCCTCGTTCTGGGAGATACCGACCGCGAGGAGGAAGCGCTAACCGCCTGCCGGCAGGCCCGGGACCTCTATCGCGGCCTGCCGGACAGCGAGCAGCAGCAGGCCAGCTGCCTGTACAACATCGGCGTCGCCCTGTATGCAGCAGGACGCTATGAGGACGCTATGACCGCCAACCAGCAGGAGCTGGATCTCTACCGCGGTCTGCAGGACGGCGAGCAGCAGGCCAACTGCCTGCGCAATACCGCAGTCATCCTCCGCACGATGGGAGATGATGAGGAGGCCGTGGCCGCTTACCGGAAGGCCCTGAGCCTCTATCGTGGCCTGCCGGACAGCGAGCAGGACCAGGCCGACTGCCTGGCCAATATCGTCAGTCTCCTGGAAAAGGCAGGGCAGCGTAAAGAGGCTCTGGCGATCTACCGGCAGGCCCTGGACCTCTATCGCAGCCTGCCGGACAGCGAGCAGCAGCAGGCCAACTGCCTGTACAACACTGGCAACGTTCTACACAAGACGGAACGCCACGAAGAGGCCCTGACCGCCTATCACAGCGCCTTAAAACTCGACCGCAGCCTGCCGGACAATGAGTAGCAGCAAGCAGAGTGCCTTTTTAATATCGGCAACTCCCTGTACGCGATGGAACGCCACGAGGAGGCCCTGGCCTCCTATCAAGATGCGTTCACCCTCTTTCGCCAGGTGGGCGACACCCCGCACCAGGCCATCTGTCTGATCAATATTGCCAATGCCTTGTACGCGGCGGGACGGCACGAAGGATCGCTCGCCTCTCTTCGAGAGGCACTCGGGGTCTATCGGCAGGCGGACGGCACCGAGCAGGATCAGGCTGACTGCCTGAATCTCATCGGCGACCTCCTGAACCATATGGGGCGCCACAAGGAGGCCCAGGACGCCTATCAACAGGCACAAGATCACCATCGTTAGTCCAACCGTTCTCCAGATCGGCAAGACGAAGCGCCACCATCCCAGGAAGCAGTGGGATTCTTGCCCGAGGCGGACGACACCGAGCACCTGGAAGCCTATCGGGAGGCCCTAGCACCCGGCATCTCTGGAGAGACCGCTGCGGGCAGCCGATTACCGCGCATCCTCTTCATGCGACCTCATCGCGTCCCGAAGCTCTCTCATGCCCTCCTCCAGGCAGTCGCCCTGGTCCTCTTGACCATCTCCGACCCGCCGGTAGACCTCCAGGGCCTCTCCCCATGAAGCGAGCGCCTCCGCGTATCGGTCCAGCATCACCTGAACTGTGCCGATATTGACCAGGCAGACAACTTGTCGGCCCTCAGCCCCTTTGAGCCGCCGGTAAACCTCGAGAGCCTTGCAATACGACTCACGTGCCCCCTCGAATCGGCCGTCCCGATACAGGACGCTGCCGACACGGAGCAGGCAGTCACCCCGGTCCTGATCGACGTTCGGCAATTTGCGGTAGATGTCCAGCGCCTCCCGGTACTCGGTCAGAGCCTCTTCGAACCGCCCCAGTACCCCCAGCGCCCAGCCGGCATTAACGTGGCACCCGGCCATCTTGGTATGGCTGGAGTTAAACAAGATCGGTGTGTGGTGGTGTGACTGGGATGTGCTCGAAGTCGTAGTCGAAGGTGCGGTTGGTGATGTAGGCGGTGAAGGCCGCGAAGGTGTTCTCCATCTTCCTGGTCGTCAGGCCCGGTGCCCCGAGGAACGACCTGCTCGCCTTCGCCCGGTCCACGGACAGCCTTGTCCTCTTCCCCCTGGGAAGCCACATGCGTCTTGTCGCGGCCTCGTGCTCCACGCGGACCTCGTCGACGGCACCAGGCTTCCCAGCCGTCCTGGAGCAGATCGTTGACCTGGCCTCGGACCTCGGCCATCCGCCTGGCGGCGCCCCTCTCTTGTCGCGGCGCCCCCTGGACGGGTCGGGGAGCCTGAGGCTCATGCCCGACAAGGCACATGAGCAGCAGGTCAGGAGGAGTCCGACCTGTACCGGGCACCGAACCTGATCGGACGCGACATCCTCAAGAAGCCGTGGGCGCCCCAGAAGCCGGCCCCGGCGCCCGCCCCCGAGAGCGGCTTCGATGGCGGCTCACCAGGAACCTCCTCCACCTCGTCCCTTCTGCGCCCGCTTGAGCTTTGCCGCGCTCTCGCCCACGGCACGCCCGACCACCACGAGGACTCAGCCCGCCCCTGCCGCCACCGCGACAGCCACTCGCGCACCGCCTCGGCCCACCCGACCACCTCCGCGACAGTATCCAGGCCGACACCGCGGGCAGCGCGCACAACCGCCTCCGCCCTCAATTCTCACAAGCCTGCAGGGTGCCCGAACGCTTCTTCCACCCGATGAGGATATCCCGCTCCTCGTCCATCATGTCGATCTGCACGAGGCAGTCCTGCGCCAGATGCTCCGCAGACGCCAGCCAGGAATCCCACAGCAACCGCCCCAGAATACCATCTTGTTTAATCCCAGCCATAGAAGGCAGTCAGTCTGGCCTTCCTTCACACCAGCCCGCCGGTAGATCCCATAGGCCTCGCGAAAAGCCGTAAGAGCCTTATCAGACTGCCCTGAATAGAAAAAGTCGAATCCCTCATCGAATACCAGTCCGGCCGCCTTCAGCACATCCTCGTCTTCGTCATCGACCATCTTTCCCTCCCGCCGTCGGCCGCCCGGCTGTGCAGCAGGCGCTAACCGCGCATCCCGCCGACCCATTCGCTCCAAGGCTACGACGGCAGCGCCGTCGGTCCTCAGTACGGCCCACGGTCACCTCGGCCGCCTGTGCCACGGCCCTGACTCCGAGCGCCACGAGCGACTCGAAGAGCCGACCGGCCATGTGCGCGCCACCGGGACCGAGAAGCGCGAACTCGGAC